>CAKQWF010000008.1 GCA_934277985.1 uncultured Oxalobacter sp. | reverse complement strand
GCTCACCAGTCCTATGCCAACCAGCACGTCAGCGCCGCCGAGGAAGCTCGCGCACGTTCCTGACAGCTCTCTCGCCTATTTATCAAACGCCCGCAACTGCGGGCGTTTGTGTTTTTGGCACATATATGGGTCATGCCTGTGAATGTGGTCCGATGCTGTCGTTCCAATAAAAAACGCGACATATTGTCGCGTTTTTTATTGGAGGATCTTTTTCCTTTCAAAATCGATCCGGCCCATCTCCCAGACGGACAGTTGGATTGATCGCTTCCAGCGCGAGCAATGCGGCAGCCTGATCGGCTTCGGCATGGTTTTCGAGCAGGCCGTTGAAGAGTTCGGCTACCCGTTTCGTCAGCGGCAATTTGAGACCGGTATCTTCTGCGGCCGCCATGATATTGGCATGGTCCTTGGCCTGACTCTTGATCTGTCCACCCGGTTTGAAATTGCGGTCGAGCATGCGCTGTCCATGCAAATCAAGGATCCTGCTTTCGGCAAAACCACCACGAATCGCCTGGCGCATGGCGGCAGGATCAGCACCCCCTGCCTGCGCAAGCAACATGGCTTCCGCGACAATGGCGACCGTCCCTCCGACGATCAGCTGATTGCACAGCTTGGCTATCTGCCCACTTCCGGTCGGTCCTACCAGCGTCGGCCGCCCCATTACCTTGAACAATGGCTCGGCGCGTCTGAAATCATCAGGCTGCCCGCCGACCATAATCGCCAGCGTTCCCGCCTCGGCACCGACAACACCGCCAGATACCGGTGCATCCAGAAACGCGACCTGACATGGCGCCAGCATCCGCTGGACTTCACATGCTTCGGACTGTTTCGTCGAGCTCATGTCGATTACCAGCGTTCCGGAACGCAAATCAGGCAACATGGCTTCAACAACCCGTTTGACGACCGGCCCGGCTTCAAGCATGGTAATCACAATATCGGCAGTGCGAACCGCATCTGCCAGTGTATCGGCCACCTTGGCACCATACCCGGCAAGCGGCAATGCCTTTTCACGTGTTCTGTTCCATGCGTTGAGCGGATACCCTGCCTGTACAAGTCGGGCTGCCATCGGCAGCCCCATCAGGCCGATACCGACAAACGCGATATTCGGCAAATTTTCGTTACTCACTTGACTGATTCCATCAGGACAAGGCGTTTATTCGAAGCGATAAGCGCCACGCAAAACGATGAAGTTTTCGCCATCGTTCGGCTTGCTGATACCGCCGTTGGAATAGTGCTGGAGTCTCAGGCCCAGATCGAAATTGTTGTCGAATACGTAACCCACACCGATATGATCGGCGAATTCAAAGGCCGTACTCATCTTGTTGCCATTGTTGTTGTAATTTTCCGAGAACAGGCTGGCGCCGATACCGGCTTCGACATAAACGCCTTTCTTCGTGGCCTTTTCCCAACGGAATACCGGGGTGATACCGATAACGGCCAGATCCTGTGAACCATGTCCATCGTTGTAACGGTCACCATGCCACCAGCCGAGGTTCAGGTCCCAGTAACCATTCAGATGCCATCCGCCCGCTGTTCTGAGCCAGTCCTTGTTCCAGTCCCACTGGAAACCGACACGTGCCAATTCAACATGTTCGCCGACACCGACTTCAAAAGACACGCCATCGACCATATAGCCGTTGTTTTCTGCAGCCTGACCAGGCACTGCAACAAGCGCCATGGAAGCGACGATGGCTCCCAGACAGTTACGAACGAATCGCATAATTCACCCTTTCCTTAAATATTATTATTCAAATTTTTCCAGCCAATTTCGAAGCGATCCCGGTATAGCTTGCCGGGGTCATCCCCAATAATTCCTTTTTCGCCTCATCAGGCAAATCCAGCCCGTTGATGAAAGCATGCAAATCGTGTTTGTCGATCCCCTTTCCTCGCGTCAGTGCTTTCAGCTGTTCATACGGATTTTCGATGCCGTAACGTCTCATGACGGTCTGTACAGGTTCTGCCAGCACTTCCCATGCGTCTTCCAGATCATGCACAATCCTGTCCACATTGACTTCGAGTTTGTTCAGTCCTCGCAGACAACTGTCGTATGCCAGTACCGTATAGCCCAGCGCAATACCGATATTGCGCAATACGGTCGAGTCCGTCAGGTCACGCTGCCATCTCGAAATCGGCAATTTTTCGGACATGTGCTTGAGCAATGCATTGGCAACGCCAAGATTGCCTTCCGAATTTTCGAAATCGATCGGATTGACCTTGTGAGGCATGGTGCTGGAACCGACTTCACCTGCACGCGTTACCTGTTTGAAGTAACCCAGCGAGATGTAGCTCCAGATATCCCTGTTCAGATCGATCAGAATCGTATTGGTACGTGCGATGGCATCGAACAGTTCCGCGATATAGTCATGCGGTTCGATCTGGATGGTATATTCGTTATATGTCAGTCCGAGTCGTTGCTCGACAACTTCTCTTGAAAAACGTTCCCAGTCGAAACCGGGATATGCTGCGAAATGGGCATTGTAATTTCCGACTGCGCCGTTCATCTTGCCCATGATCTGAACCGCACCGATCTGGCGAGACGCACGCATCAGGCGTGACACGATATTGGCGATTTCCTTGCCCAGCGTAGTCGGGCTGGCAGTTTGCCCATGCGTTCTGGCCAGCATCGGCAATGCGGCATATTCATGAGCCATACCTCGCAACTTTTCGACGACCGCATTAAGCGCCGGCAAAACGACCTCATCGCGGGCTGCCTTGATCATCATGCCGTGCGAGGTATTGTTGATATCCTCGGATGTGCATGCGAAATGGATGAATTCAGCCGCAGGCTGCAATTCCCTTGTAATGGCCGGATCGACATCGACCTTGCGCGGATTCAGGCGTGAAAGTTCCGGCGGCAAATCAAGACCGATGGATTCCTTGATCCAGTATTCGACGGCTTTGACGTCATGATTGGTAATCGCCTCGATTTCCTTGATACGTGCGGCATCGTCAACTGAAAAACGGTCGACCAGTGCATCCAGGAAACGGCTTGCCGCTTCCGAAAACGGATGAATTTCCGCAAAACCGGCCTGCGACAGCGCCTTGAACCATGCTATCTCGACCTTGACCCGATGCCGCATAAAACCGGCTTCCGAAAGAATCGGTCTTAAAGCGCCGGTTTTTCTCACATATCTTCCGTCAAGCGGCGACAAGGCGGAAAGTGCAGAAAGTTCCATGTCCAAAAACTCATCCGATAATATACGACTTTTTAGTTTAACATTTTCTGCAGGCAATTTGCCTGTTTTTCACGCAATACTGACGTATATCTGACACGCCGATGCTATAATGCGGCATATTTTTTCTATGTGCGCCATGAAACTGATCGGAATTCTCACCAGTCCTTACGTCCGCAAAACGCGCATTGTATTGTCCGAAAAAAAGATCGGTTATGAATTCGTTCTGACCGACCTGAGCGCTCCGGACAATATCGCGACAAAATTCAATCCGCTTGGCAAAGTCCCTTGTCTGGTTCTGGATGATGGAAAAACGCTTTATGACTCCAGCGTGATTGTGGATTATCTCGACACGCTCACCCCGGTCAATCGTCTTTTGCCGGAAGACCGTCATGCACGTACCGAAGTCAAATGCTGGGAAGCACTGGCCGACGGCATCATGGATGCAGCCATTCTGGTTCGCTTGGAAGGCAAACGCCCGGCCACCATGCAAAGTCCTGACTGGATCGGATTGCAAACCGGAAAAGTTCATGCCGGCCTGAAAGCGCTTGCCGCACAGCTCGGCGAACACACATTCTGCTATGAAAATACCTTTTCACTCGCCGATATTGCCGTTGGTTGCGCGCTGGGCTGGCTGGACTTCCGCTTTCCGGAAATAGCATGGCGAAGCCAATACCCCAATCTGGCAGCCCTGTCCGAACGTCTTGCGAAACGCCCGTCTTTTCAGGAAACCCGTCCACAATGAACCTGCCGTCTGAAGGCGCGGCAGATACACGATCAGGCTTTGGTTGAAACGACGTCGTTTCCCGTCTTGCCGGAGCTATCGATAATCCCGCCGCCAAGGCAAACATCCCCCTGATAAAACACTGCTGATTGTCCGGGAGTGATCGCCCATTGCGGCTGCACAAAACGGGCCGAAAATTCGGCATGTCCCGTTATGTCGAGTCTGCATGGCACATCTTTCTGACGATAACGCGTTTTGACCGCCAGATCATGAGTCTGCGGCGGTGTACCGGCAATCCAGCTGGATTGTCCTGCCACCAGCGATGGTGACAACAGCCAGGGATGGTCATGCCCTTGCACGACGTACAGCGTATTGTTTGGAATATCCTTGCGAGCGACATACCATGCATCGCTCGTACCATCCGGTTTTCTGAATGACTTCAGCCCACCGATACCGATCCCCTTGCGTTGTCCGATGGTATAGAAGCTCAGTCCGACATGTCGCCCGACTTCCACGCCCTCAGGCGTCCTGATCGGGCCTGGCTCATAGGATAGATAACGGTTCAGAAAGGCGCGGAAAGGACGTTCGCCGATAAAACAGATCCCCGTCGAATCCTTTTTTTTCGCATTCGGCAATCCGATTTTTTCCGCTATTTTGCGAACTTCCGTTTTTCTGATTTCGCCAAGCGGGAAAATCGTTTTCGACAACTGTTTCTGATTCAGGCGATGCAGGAAATAGCTCTGGTCTTTCGTATCATCTACCGCCTTGAGCAACTCGAAACGCCCGTCTTTTTCGCGTACCCGCGCATAATGTCCCGTGGCAATCCGTTCCGCCCCCAGAGACATGGCATGATCCAGAAAAGCCTTGAACTTGATTTCCGCATTGCACAATACGTCAGGATTCGGCGTTCTGCCCGCTTCGTATTCTTTCAGAAACTCCGAGAAAACCCGTTCCTTGTATTCAGCTGCAAAATTCACGACCTCGATATCGATACCGATCACATCGGCAACTGTAACGGCATCAAGCCAGTCTTGCCGCGCCGAACAATATTCACTGTCGTCATCGTCTTCCCAGTTCTTCATGAAAAGCCCGACGACTTCGTAACCCTGCTCTTTCAGAAGCCATGCCGATACGGACGAATCGACGCCGCCAGACATGCCAATCACGACTTTTTTCTTGCTCATGCCTTCACTTTCTTTCCACAAACCATGTGGACAACATGGAAAGAGGCATCGTCTGCCCCTTCAGATAATCTTCAATCGACTGCAAAACCAGTTTGCTGCGATGCCTGTGACGACTGGCCAATATTTCATCATATGTCATCCACACCGCCCGCAATATGTCAGGATCGAGCGGACGATTGCTTTCTGATATCACTTTCCCTGAAAAAGTGAAACGCAAAAAAGACACTTTCTCACCTTTTTCCAGGGTATATTGCAGCAAATAAACACCGACAAGCCCATCCGGCGCCATCCGGCAAGCCGTTTCCTCCAGCGTCTCACGTATTGCAGCCTCTTGCAAGGATTCATCCGCTTCCAGATGACCTGCCGGCTGATTCAGCGTGATCCCTTGCTCCGTTTCCTCTTCTACCATCAGGAAACGCCCGTCTTTTTCGATAACGGATGCCACCGTGATTTCAGGTTTGAACATAACCGCTCCGTCTGTACGATTCCGCCTTATTTTAGCGCAATGCCCTGCATTTGCTATGCAACCGCCCCCGCACTCTCCATCCGCGGCATACCGGATACTTCCATGACCGTGGTCAAAACATCACCACCGACATAAAAGTTTGAATTTTTTTGCTTTCCTTGCAAAAAAATTGTGTATTATAAAAAAATTTCCAAAGTGTGGAGGAAATTGACCCAGTCGGCTTTTATTTGATTTACAATCTGTAAAACGTGCGTTATGGCGATGCCGTAAGCCGCCGAAAGCGTCAGTCATCAAATGTTATCAACCGCCAGGTACGGAATGGATAAGGCATTTTGAGGATGCGGACACATCCGGACGACTGGTATCTTTGGTTATCTTATCGCTAGTAAAAGCGCCCATTTCACAATTCGGATTACGGAACGCCGTCCTGTCTGGACACATGCGTTCTTTCATCAAACAGGAAACGAAATGGCAAATACACCGGAAATGCGTATGCCATCTTTCGCAAACAGGAGAAATTGAACATGCAACGGATTATGTTACGCGGAAAAATTCATCGTGCCACCGTCACCCAGTGTGATCTGGCTTATGAAGGTTCCTGCGCAATTGACGAAGATCTGATCGAAGCCGCCGGCATGACGGTTTTCGAACGAATCGAGTTATACAACGTCAACAACGGCGAACGCTTCGCTACCTACATCATTCCGGGGAAACGCGGCAGCGGTGAAATTTCCTTGAACGGCGCCGCAGCACGCCGTGCCCACCTTGGCGATCTGCTGATCATTTGCACCTACGGCCTGATGGATGACGAAGAAATCAAGACCTTCAAACCCAAGGTCGTTCTGGTCGATGCCAACAACAAGATCACGGGTCTGAAGTAAGCCACTCCGTACATTCCATTAAAAAAGCGCCCTATCAAACCGTCGGAACGGTTTGATAGGGCGCTTTTTATCCACAAAACCGGATTTCAGTCCACCGCTCCGACCAGGCCGTTGAGCCGATTCAGCTCATCGATAGTATTGACGTTTTTCCACTCACCACGATAAATCTCGCCTCCGACCTGACCCCGAGCGATATATTCCCGCAATATCGTGCCCAACTGCACTTTCTCACCGGGCTGTACCGAATCGAACATGGACATCCGGTATACACCGATTCCTGAAAACGTCCATTTGGCAGGTCCGTCATTCCGAACGGTAAAAGAACTGAGCGCAAAGTCACCCTGTGGATGGAAAGAGGGATTTTTGACCAGATACAGCCAGGCGACATCCCTGCTGGATTCGTCATATGGCTTTCCCCAGACATCGTTGTCCTGCAAAACCGTCTCGACCTGCCTGAAATCGAAATAGGGACAGTAAATATCGGAAGCAATGGCAACGAACGGTTCCTCGCCCAGCAAATGTCTTGCCTTGGCAATCCCGCCTGCTGTTTCCAGTGCTGTTCCTTCACATGAATACCTGATGGAAGCGCCGAAAGCCGAACCGTCTCCAAGTCTTTGCTCAATCTGTTCCCCAAGATGGGCATGGTTAATGACGATTTCGGTAATACCTGCGCGAACCAGATTCAGAATATGCCAGACAATGAGTGGACGTCCACGCACTTCCAGCAACGGCTTCGGACAACTGTCTGTCAACGGTCGCATACGGTTGCCGCGACCTGCGGCGAATATCATGGCTTTCATGTCAATATCATGGCCTTTGAAAAAATATCCGGAAAACGATATTCAGAAAGAATACGTGACATCCGGTTTGTTGTCCTGCAACTCATCCAGCAAACGTGCCAGCGGCGCCAATTCGTTATAGCGGTGAGCCGTTTTGCTTGCATATTTCATGACCAGCGGTATGTCCTTGAGATAGGCATCTTTTCCATCACGATGGTACAAACGCGCGAATATCCCCAGAACTTTCAAATGTCTCTGGACCCCCATCCACTCGAAATCCTTGTAGAACTGGTCGATATCGGGATTGACGGGCAAACCGGTCTTTTTCGCTTTTTCCCAGTAGCGAATCACCCAGTCCAGTACTCGTTCCTCTTCCCATTCGATATAGGCATCCCTGAGCAACGACACCAGATCATATGTCAAGGGGCCATACAAGGCATCCTGGAAATCCAGTATCCCGGGATTGCGGGCTTCACCGGACATGTGCATGAGATTTCGCGAATGATAATCCCGATGAACGAAAACCTGCGGCTGTGACAGATTGTTCGCCAGCAAGATATTGAATGTTTTTTCCAGTACCGCCTGCTTTTCCGGTGTCATCGGAAATCGCATATGCTTGTCGATATACCACTCCGGAAAAAGATCCAGTTCCCTCTTCAGGGTCGCACGATCGTATTCTGGCAGCACATGCGGTCTGCTGGTTTGCTGTATACGCAGCAACGCATCGATGGCATCCCGATACAGGACGCCTGCATTGGTATCGTCGAGTTTGTCCAGATAGGTTGTGGTTCCCAGATCGGACAACAACAAAAAACCCTCGCGGGTATTTTGCGCCAGCACCTGCGGTACGGAAACGCCGCTTTGAGCGAACAAGGTCGCCACCCGGACAAACGGCTCGATATTCTCTTTTTCAGGCGGTGCATCCATTACGATGAACGAACGATTCTCGCCATCGACGCGAAAGTATCTGCGAAAACTGGCATCCGATGACGCCGGTCTGACGGTATCCGGCTCCAGTTTCCATTCATGCAATGTTTCCAACCATTGCATCATGGAAACAAAACGGTGATCGCCGGAAGAATTTTGAGTGGTTATTGACATGAAAGGCAAAACAATCCGTTATCAGTGAGAAAGTTCTCATATAATAAGCGATTCTGGATAATATATTGTAGTCTTCTTATTTCAACGCTTTTCATGAGCCGTTTTTTTGCCTGTTTTCTGTCGCCTGTCCTGCTTGCATTGCTGGCAGCGTTACCGGTGACACTGCATGCCGCAACACATGCGACCGGCAAGACAAAAAACACTCGTCCACAATATACCGAAAACGGGGACGCCCCAACGATTCTGCAGGCAGAGCAGATCACCGGCCGGCCGGCACGTGACCTGTACCTGGATTATGAAGTGGAAGTCGAACGTGACCAGACCCTTATCACGGGCGACCACGGTATATTCCGCCAAGAAGAAAACGAGGCGGAAATCATCGGCAACGTGTTCATCCAGCGTTTTGATGACCAGTTTGTTGCAGATGAGGCGAACCTGAATCTCGAAACCGGTGAAGGCGTCCTGAAACGCGCATCCTACCGCTTGGGAGTCAATCAGGCACAAGGTACAGCCTCCCGTATCGATATGACCGGCGACAATCAGACCGACATTTTCAAGAGTACCTACAGTACATGCGAAGGGACAGATCCGGACTGGTACCTGTCTTCGAAAAAGCTGCATCTGGACAATTCGCACAATACGGCTTATGCCACCAGTCCGGTGCTGTACTTCAAGGATGTTCCCATTCTGGCAGCTCCTGCCATGACGTTTCCATTCAAGAATGAACGGAAATCCGGCTTTCTGCCCCCGACCATCGGCATAAGTTCCAAAAACGGGCTTGAAGTCAATATGCCTTATTACTTCAACCTCGCCCCCAATTACGACTTGACCGTCACCCCCAACCTGATCGCACGACGCGGCTTGCAACTGGGCGTTGAAACACGTTATTTGGGGGCGAACTATTCTGGCATCACCTACATCGAATATCTGCCCAACGACAAGGAAGCCGACCGAGACCGTTACTTCTTTTCATCACAGCATCAGCAGGCTTTCAACAACGGCTGGTCCTATTACTGGAACGTCAAGTCGGCGTCCGACGATGAATATCCGGACGATTTTTCCGTACCGCAAAACCGTGGCGATATGGAGCGACTTTTGTTGCGTGAAGGCGGCATTTCCAAATCGCTCGGCATCTGGAACGCGACGTTACGCGCATCGAGTTACAAGGTTTTGCAGGATGACGAGGCTCCGATCATCAAACCGTTCGACCGGCTTCCGCAATTCATGTTGTCCGGCGGGCAGGAAAATGTCCATGGCTTCGACTGGAATGTCTATGGCGAAATGACCCGTTTCTGGCTCTCGGACGATGAGCTGGAGCAACTGCCGGCACAGGAACAGGCACGAGGCGATCGATTCGTGATGAAATCGGAAATTTCTTACCCGATGATTTCCGGCGGCTATTTCCTGACGCCGAAGGCCATTCTGAATATGGCAAAATACGATCTGGATGAATCGCCTTACGACACCCGCTCGCTGACGCGCGTATTGCCGACCTTTTCCCTGGACAGCGGCCTGATTTTCGAGCGTGACGCTCCCATGTTCGGCAAAAACATGACCCAGACGCTGGAACCGCGCCTGTTCTATGTCTATACCCCATACAAGGACCAGCACAAATATCCGATTTTCGATTCCGGTGAGCCGAGCTTCGGTTATGTCACCCTGTTTACCGAAAACCGCTTTGCCGGTTACGACCGTATCGCGGATGCCAACAATCTGACTGCCGCCCTGACAAGCCGTTTCATCGAAGACAATGGCATGGAACGTTTCAAATTCACGATCGGGCAACGTTATTATTTCCGCGACCAGCGTGTCTATTTGTATAACGCCGAACGCGATGAATCGAAAAACCGCTCCGACCTGCTGGCCATGGCAGACGGACATATCACCCCTGAATTCTCGTTCGACACCGCTATACAGTACAACCAGAGTACACAGAAAATGTACAGCGCAAACTTCAGTACACAATGGAAACCCGGTCCCATGAAACTGCTGAACGCCGAATACCGTTATCTGAGAGACACGACATCCATCTACAACCGGTATTCCCCGACGGCACTTGCCGGACTGATCAATTATTATCCGAACTGGGATTATAGGGATTACCTCTACAACAATGAAATCGACCAGATCAACGTATCCGGACAATGGCCGATCGCACAAAGATGGTATGCTGTAGGACAGGTCAGCTATTCTCTGCCGGACAACAAATCCATCGAAAATATTCTCGGCGTCGAATACAACGCAGACTGCTGGATATTCCGGCTGATGGCACAACGTTACGTGACATCGTCGACAGAAACCAATACCGCGTTTTATTTCCAGCTTGAGCTTAAAGGCTTGTCGAAACTGGGAACCAATCCGCTCAATGCATTGCAAAGAAGCATTCCGGGTTACGAACCACTTTCAAACTGATGCTGTTTGTCGCCACGATCAAAACAAATCTTATGCCAACGAGGATCATTCCATGTTCTTGTTCACGTCTTCAGCCAAGTCACCGACTGTCCTGACACAAACCTGCTCCCTGCTTTTCGGGCTGTTTCTGTCAACCGTATCGCTGGCGCAAACCGACACGCAACAACCGGCGGCCAGCACAACGACTTCCGCCTCAGCCGCTCCCCGTACGGCCCAGCCAGTCACTGTCGATTTCATTGCAGCCGTCGTCAATAACGACGTCATCACCATGGGAGAACTCAATACCCGTCTCCAGCTAATCGAACAACGGCTCAAGCAACAAAATATCACGCTGCCACCACGAGAAATCCTGCGGAAACAGGCACTGGAACATATGATCGTTGAAAGTGCGCAAATGCAACTGGCCAAGGAAATGGGTCTCCGTATCGACGATACCCAGCTCGACAGAACGATTGCCCGTATCGCCGAAAGCCAGCACATGACGATGTCGCAGTTCCAGCATCATATTGAACAAAGCGGCATCCCCTTTGAAAAATATCGTGAAAATGTTCGTCACGATATTACGCTGCAACGTCTGCGAGACCGGGAAGTCAACAACAAAATCCAGATCAACGACGCAGAAATCGATCATGTTCTGGGCGCTGACTCGCAAATGCCCATGCCGGTCCAGCTCCGGCTCGGCCATATCCTGATCCGCATCCCGGAAAATGCATCACCTGAACAAATCGCCGAAAAACGCGATCGTGCAGAAAAAGTGCTGAAAGCACTGCAATCCGGCAGCGATTTCCAGCAAACAGCCGCTTCATATTCCGATGCCGATGAAGGCTTGAGCGGTGGCGATATCGGCTGGCGAAGCACAGACCGTCTCCCCAAGGTATTTGTAGAAGCACTAGCCGGACTCAATCCCGGCGACCTGACACGCATCATCAAGAGTCCAAACGGTTTCCATATTCTGAAGGTTCTGGACAAACGCACCATGTCAACGGGACCGGAGCAGGCAAGCATACCGGGAGGACAAGCTATCCAGCAAATCCATGCACGGCACATCCTGATCAAGGTCAATCAGCTGGTTTCGGCCGACGAAGCGAAACACAAGCTGCTTGAACTCAAACAACGTATCCAGAACCACTCGGCCACATTCGAGGAACTGGCCAAAACCCACTCGAACGACACGTCGGCAAGCCGTGGCGGCGATCTGGGCTGGATTTATCCGGGAGACACCGTTCCAGAATTCGAAAAAGCACTTGTTTCACTGCAACCCGGTGAAATCAGCGATCCGGTTGAAACGCAATTCGGTTTCCACCTGATTCAGGTTCTGGACAAGAAAACGGATGACATGTCGCTTGAAAGAAAACGTGCGGCAGCAAAACAGGCCATTCGTGAACGCAAGATTGCCGAAGCGACAGAAGAATGGCTCCGTCAGTTGCGTGACCGAGCCTATGTCGAATATCGTTTGAACGATCCAAGGCAGGATATGTAATGCAAAAACCCGTCATTGCCATTACTACCGGCGAACCTGCGGGTATCGGCCCTGAAATTTCCATCCGGGGCGCATATCGCTGTCTGGACGCCGTCATTCCGATTCTCATTGGTGATTATGCATTGCTGGAAAAAACCGCTGCAGGTATCGATCGTGGTATCCGGCTCAGGCCTATCGCGCCATCTGGCGAATATGCCACGACTCTGGATCGGGATCCCGGTGTCATCAGCGTCATCGATTCGCCGCTGGCCACACCTGCTGTTGCAGGCAGGCTCGACCCACGCAACGGTCCCGCGGTCTTGTCATTCATGGATATCGCCATTTCCGGAGCCATGAACGGCCAGTTCGATGCTGTCGTAACCGGACCGGTACAAAAAAGCACGATCAACGACGCAGGCATTCCCTTTACCGGCCATACGGAATATCTTGCCGAAAAAACCGGAACACCCCGGGTTGTCATGATGCTGGCCGGTATGACAGGCAGCCATACCGGCGACAAACGGTTCATGTTGCGTGTCGCACTGGCAACCACCCATTTGCCGCTGAAAAATGTCAGCGATGCCATCTCGCGCGACAGTTTGCAGGAAATCGTCAGAATCATCCACCATGACCTGAAAAAACGCTTCGGTCTTGTGGCGCCCCGTATCCTGGCCACCGGACTGAATCCGCATGCCGGTGAAAACGGATATCTCGGTGACGAGGAGATCCGGACCATCATCCCGGCAATCACCGCCTTGCAAAAACAAGGCATCCGAATATCCGGTCCCTACCCGGCCGATACTCTTTTTCAACCACATTACCTGGCAGAAGCAGACTGCATCCTGTCCATGTACCATGATCAGGGATTGCCTGTCCTCAAATACGCGACATTCGGACATGGCGTCAATATTACACTGGGACTGCCCATCATCCGCACGTCTGTCGATCATGGCACAGCGCTGGATATCGCCTCACGGGGACTGGGCATTGCCCAGGAAAGCAGCATGATCGAGGCCATACGGATCGCCGCCGAAATGGCAACTTTTTCGCGTCAAACCGGACAACGCACATGAAACATATTCCGCGCAAACGATTCGGCCAGAACTTCCTGAAAGATTCTGCCGTCCTGTATGCCATCATCGATGCCATCGCACCACGCGAAACGGATTGCATGCTTGAAATCGGACCAGGCCTTGGCGCCATGACCGAGAAATTGCTCCCGCATCTGGAACGGCTTGATGTTATCGAACTGGATCGAGATTTGGCCGCTTATCTGAAAAAGCGTTTTCCGCCAGACAAACTGATCGTACATCAAGCCGATGCACTGGATTTCGATGTCAATACGATTTGTACGCAACACGACCGCAAAATCCGGATCGTCGGGAATCTGCCCTATAACATCTCGACACCGTTGCTCTTTCACCTGATGACTTTCGCGGACCAGGTTGCGGACCAGCACTTCATGTTGCAACGCGAAGTGGTTGAACGCATGGTCGCAGAACCCGGCAGCAAAGCCTTCGGGCGACTTTCTGTCATGCTGCAATGGCGTTATGACATGGAAATGCTTTTCATCGTTCCGCCAACAGCATTCGATCCGGCACCGAAAGTGGATTCGGCCATTGTCCGGATGATTCCCAGAGAAAACCCCGAAAGCGTTCCGCTGGATGCCCTCGAAAAAATCGTCACACAGGCTTTTTCACAACGTCGCAAGATCGTGCGAAACAACCTTGCTCCTTTTTTCACGGAGGCGGAACTGATCGAGCTGGGCATCGATCCTGCAAAAAGGCCGGAGGCGCTGTCTGTGGAACAATTCATCCTGCTGGCCAGACATTTGCCTCCATCGCCCACAGATGACGTCAGTCAGCCTCTTCCATGATTTTTCGCCGCGCTTCGAGAATAGCCTCTACAGCGACATGCCTGATTTTCATTTCGGCTGAAATGGCGTAATACTGCTCGCGAACCCCCTTCATTTCGCCAATAGGAACCGCTCTGAACTGGTCCTTCATTTCATCCGCCAGCACGATCGGCGCATGGAACATGCCCAGCCCGATACGGCCGAACGTCTTCAGCAAGGCGCTGTCGGAAAACTCGCCTGCGATAAAAGGCCGGATATTGTTCACCTCGAACCATTGATCCAGACGCATCCGGATCGCATTGTTACGCGTCGGCAACAACACCGGTGCACCATTGAGGCATTCAGGGAAATTGTCACGATATTTCTCGGCCAGCTCTTCCGTACCGAACAACCATACCGCCCTGTCTCCCAATTCATGGCTGAACACCCTGAGACTGCTTTTGACATTGGTCGGCCGATCGGTCAACACGACATCGAGCTTGTGCAACGCCAAATCCGCCAACAAGGTTTCAAACGTACCGTCGTAACATTCCATGCGTACAAACTGCGGCAATTGCAATGCCGGTTCCAGAAGACGGTATGCGATCATCTTCGGCAGTGAATCGGAAATACCCACCGTCAGTCGCAAACTCTTTCCGACATCGTCCTCAGCCAATGTTTCCTGCAACTGTTCGCCCAACAGAAAAATCTGGTCGGCATAGTTCAATGCAACCCTTCCGGCTTCCGTCAGTACCAGACGGCGTCCCTGTGGCGCAAACAGCGTTTTGCCGATCGATTTTTCCAGCAATGCCAGCTGCATACTGATCGTCTGCACGGCGACGCCCAATCGTTCGGCTGCACGCGTTACACCACCTTCCTTGGCTGCGACCCAAAAATAATACAAATGTCGATAATTTAGACTGGAAGATTTCATCATTCTATTTTTTTGAAGTAACATTACTATTATGTTCTCTTTTTACACATTCTTCCATTGTTTAATATATCTTTATAGCAACACATTACTGGCAGGAGCAAAAAAACACATGGAACCGACCATTATTACCAAGGGTATCAAGGCAGGTGAAGCCGTACAGGAATATATTATGGAACGCTTGAACGCAATGTTGTCCCATGCGCAAAACAGCATCAATTACATTACTGTTCGTTTGTCGGATACCAACCGTATCAAGAGCGGGTTCAAAAAACGTTGCCTGATCCAGCTGGTACTGCCCGGTATGTCCCCTATCGTCGTCACTGAATTCGCAGCAGATGTCAAAGGCGCTATCGACAGTGCCACCAGACGCGCATCAAGGCTTTTGAACAAAACGATGTCAAAAGCGAAATACATCCCGCACGATACTTTGCCGTTGTATTTCAACAAGCCATTCCTGGCCATCTAGCCTGTCACGCAACCGGTGAACCGATATTGTCGTCCGACTCTTCCGGTTCACCGGCATAACACCACGGGTCGCCGGCAGTGACCCGCATCCATCAGAACACGATCGTTTCCTGTTTCTCTCGCCCATCCGGATCTGACGGCTTTTATAGCCGCTTTACGGCCCCTTTTCCGCAATCCGCAAACCGACCTGAAAGCAAGCGGTGCCAGTGCAAACATTCCGGCAATATCCTGCACACTTTCATACAGTTTCAAAACTCTTTATATCGCGTATTCCCTTCATCCGGATTCAACGCTCGGACACGTATTCTCCAGTCCCGAACGATAACCGACAGAACGCACGAAGCGGCTGTCGCGCATCTGACAAATACTGGAAAAAATATGACACGTTGTATGCCTATCTACATACTGATGGCAATGGAAAACGGCAAACGCGTAAACCTGCCGGTCCCGTCAACCGGCAGGAAAAGCCCAGATCACAGGAATTTGGTACCGACCCACCATGCAATGGCGGCGATAAAAGCAGAAGCAGGAATGGTCAGTATCCATGCCCAGACGATATTGCTGGCGACTCCCCAGCGTACAGCGGAAGTTTTCTGTGCGGAACCGACACCGACGATCGCACCAGTAATAGTATGTGTCGTGGAAACCGGGATACCGAGTGCTGTGGCGATGAACAGCGTCATGGCACCACCGGTTTCTGCACAGAATCCGCCGACCGGTTTGAGCTTGGTGATTTTCTGTCCCATCGTTTTCACGATACGCCATCCGCCGAACAAGGTACCGAAGCCGATGGCGCCATAACATGAAATGACGACCCACAGCGGCAAGTGACCGTTGTCAGCCGCATAGCCGGATGCGATCAGCAACATCCAGATCAGGCCCATCGTCTTTTGTGCATCGTTGCCACCGTGTCCCAGACTGTACAACGAAGCTGAAATCAGCTGCAATCGCCGGAACCAGCGATCGATATTCCGCGGCTGCGAACGCACGAAAATCCAAGATACCAGCACCATCATGATCGAGCCCAGCAAAAACCCCAGCAAAGGCGAAATGACGATAAAAGCGATGATCTTGAAAATACCGGAAGCGATCAGCGATCCGCTACCTGCCTTGGCAATCGCCGCACCGATCAATCCACCGATCAAGGCATGGGATGATGAGGATGGAATCCCGTAATACCAAGTGATGATATTCCATCCAATCGCACCGACCAGCGCACCGAACACGACATAATGATCGACGATAGCCGGATCGACCGTACCCTTGCCGACTGTCGTCGCCACATGCAGATCGAACACGAAGATGGCCACACAGTTCATGAAAGCGGTCATGGCAACGGCTGTATGCGGTTTGAGCACACCGGTGGAAACCACAGTAGCAATCGCATTGGCTGCATCATGAAATCCGTTCATGAAATCGAAAATCAATGCCATGGCAACAATCAGGATGAGGGCATAAAGACTGACATGTATCGCTTGCATGAATTTGAATTGAATGAAGTTGATAACGGAACGAATACAGGGATATACGATACGGCGATTTGCCCTCAGGCATTTTCGACGACAATTCCCTCGATGATATTGGCGACATCTTCACAAATGTCCGTTACATTCTCGAGAATTTCGTACAAGGCTTTAAGCTTAATGAGCGTGCGGACATCGGGTTCGTCACGGAACAGTTTCGAGAGTGCTGCATGCATGACATGGTCCGCATCGGATTCCAGACGGTCGATTTCCTCGCATATTTCCAGTATTTCGCGCGAATGGTTCATGTTGTGAAGCAATGAAACGCCGTCCTTGATCTTTTCACAACACCCGAGACACAGTTCAGCCAAACGGATGGCTTCCGGCGTGATGGTCTGGATATCGTACAACGATACAGTCTGTGCAGCATCTTCCATCAGATCGAGAATATCGTCCATCTTGGTAATCAGACGATGAATATCTTCACGGTCGAGCGGAGTAATAAAGGTTTTATGCAAAATGCCGATCGTATGATACGTAACTTTGTCGGCCTGTTTCTCAAGGCCTTCAATCGCATGCAATCGTCTTTCGATATGGCTGGAATCCTGCATAAGGTCGTGCAACTCTCTGGCACCCTTTACGCAAAATTCGGCATGCTGGTTGAACAAATCGAAGAATTTTTCTTCCTTAGGCATCAAACGTCCGAACATAATCGCTTCCCATCATTTGTGCCGGCAGTTCAGGTCATGAACAAGGTATGATCTTCCGCA
Organism: uncultured Oxalobacter sp.; assembly: GCA_934277985.1. GTDB lineage: Bacteria > Pseudomonadota > Gammaproteobacteria > Burkholderiales > Burkholderiaceae_D > Oxalobacter > Oxalobacter paeniformigenes. Next base: position 7,251 of record CAKQWF010000008.1, on the reverse strand, counting down.
TAGGCATATTGCCAGCATCGGATACCAATGATCATTCACCGTACATACCTCCACTGCCTGCATAGTTGTCAAATTTGGTGTATTGCCCGAGAAAGGTCAGCCTGACATTGCCGATCGGGCCATTACGCTGCTTCCCGATAATGATCTCTGCCGTTCCTTTATCGGGCGAGTCGGGATTGTAAACTTCATCCCGGTAAATAAACAAAATAAGATCCGCATCCTGCTCGATCGCCCCGGACTCACGCAAATCAGACATGACAGGCCGCTTGTTGGGACGCTGTTCGACTGAACGGTTAAGCTGCGACAAGGCAATTACAGGACAATTCAATTCCTTGGCCAATGCTTTCAGGCCGCGTGAAATTTCGGAAATTTCCGTAGCCCTGTTTTCCGATGCCGAACCTGATGTGGATGTCATCAACTGGAGATAATCGACGATGATCAGACCCAGCCTGCTGCACTGTCTGGCAAGCCGACGTGCCCGACTTCTCAGGTCATTGCAGTTCAGTCCCGGAGATTCATCGATATATAACTGGGCCTCACGCATTTTTTCCATGGCGAACGACAAACGCTCCCAGTCTTCATCGGCAAGCCGGCCTGTCCTCAACCGATGCTGATCGAGCTTGCCGACCGATCCCAGCATACGCATGGCAAGCTGTGCACCGCCCATTTCCATGGAAAAAACAGCGACAGGCAATCCGCTTTCTATCGCGACATGTTCTCCGATATTGAGAGAAAAAGCGGTTTTCCCCATGGAGGGGCGACCTGCCACAATAATCAGATCACCCGGTTGCAAACCGGAAGTCATCCGGTCGAGATCGATAAAACCTGTCGGCACACCGGTAATATCGTTGGGATTGTCGCGGTCATACAATTCATTGATCCTGTCGACTACCTGCGAAAGCAAGGGGGTAATTCCCTGAAACCCCTGCGTTCCGCGTGCGCCTTCCTCGGCAATGGCAAAGATACGGGATTCCGCCTCGTCCAGAATCTGTTTGACATCCTTGCCCTGTGCCTGGAACGCGCTGGCTGAAATTTCATCCGACACCGTAATCAGGCTTCGCAGGATCCCGCGATCACGCACGATCTGTGCATAATGCCGGATATTGGCGGCAGACGGCGTGTTCTGCGCGAGTGCATTCAGATAGGAAAGTCCTCCAACCTCCTCTGCCTTGCCGACAGATTGCAAGGATTCATAGACCGTAATGACGTCAGCTGGTCGCGACGCATTGATCAGTTTGTCGATATGCTGGTAAATGAGGCGATGATCAAACCGGTAAAAGTCGGTATCTCTCAGAAAATCGGCGATGCGATCCCATGCGGAATTATCGAGGAGCAGACCACCCAATACCGACTGCTCCGCCTCAATCGAGTGCGGCGGCAGGCGCAAGGATTCTAACTGGGGGTCGGTCTGCGTATTCATTGCGCGCATTATACTACCTTCCTGATTCTCCAAAGATAATTTTCTCGTGACTCAGGAGTGGAAGTATCGATTTTTTACGATATATATCCCGACATGCGCATGAGACGGCCGTCATGGCACCGTTTACAGCAGAAGAAAGCTGCAAGCGGCGATGATTGTCGGCGGCAATGCGTAAAGAAACAGCATCAGCGGATTGATGGACTGATGCTCGAAATGGTTTTTCAGCAATGAAAAACAGACCGGATTGGGTGCGTTGGCAATAACCGTCAAACCGCCCCCGGTAATGGCACCGGCGACCAGTGCGTATTTGCTGGCATCCGACAAACCATCGACAAGCGAGCCCAGATAGGTCAGTGCCGCATTATCCGTAATAGCCGTCAGCAATGTCGCCCCACCGAACAGGGTATGACTGTCCAGCCCTGACAAAATGGGAGACAACCACCACTTTTGCATGCCCCCCAGAACGACCAGCCCTGCCAGAAAAAAAGCAACCAGCAATCCTTCTCTCAACATCAGCGGACTCTGGTAACGATGGTAAGCTTCCGTAAATCCCAGGAAAAACAGGAAAAATCCCATAAAAACAAACGGATGATGGCTGAATATCACTACCAGCACCAGTGTCGTCATGTGAATCAGCATGACCAGCGGCGGTACACGACCGATTTCATAGTCATCCTTGAGATCGTCCATACCGACCAGTATTTTTCTGAAAACCCATGACGCGATCAATGCATTGACTGAAACAGCCAGAGCCGCTTTCCAGCCGAACGTCATCAGCATGAAATCCATGCCCCATCCCCATTTGCTGGCAACCATCAGCACTGGTGGTGCGGCATAGGAAGTCAGGACACCGCCGATCGACACGTTAACGAACAAAACCGCGATCGTCAGATATTTCATGGTTTCCGGTATTTTTTTGGAAAAATACCGGTCCCGCAAAATGATGGCAGCCAGTGTCATGGCAGCCGGTTCCGTAATGAACGATCCCAGCAACGGCACAACCGTCAACGTCAGGAAGTAATAGGTAATCGTCCCCGGCAATGGAATGACTTTCGCAAGCAAGTCGATCAGCAATTGTGCCGCCTGAAGGATGGGACGAGTCCCGGCGATGACCAGAATGACGAAAACAAACAGTGGCTCCGTGAAATCTCGGGTATCCATATACTCGACGGCCTTTTCGTATCCGTTGACGACCGCCATGAATCCCAGCAGGATGAACGCCCAGAAACCGAATACCACTTCCACTTCGCCCAGCATCAGCCATGCACCGGCATGACGGCTTTCCCGCTGTGCGAGCTTGACGAAATATTTTGCGGAAAAAGTATGAATCAAGGCCAGAAAAAACAACGCGGCAGCTATATATTCAATCCACGATACGTGATCCATCATCAGACAAGTCCTAGTAACGAAAAGTACCGATCATCTGCATCGCCGGTCCCTGTGCACAGGATGACCCGACTGTTTTCCGGCCTGTTGGCTATCGGTAAAGCTCAAGTTTAACAGTTTACCATTGTCTTGCTTTAGCGCGACATCAATAGCATCATTATGCAAGAAGTCCGACAATCCTTTTTGCAACGCTACGATCATGCTTTCAGAATTCGATCTTATCGCCAAATACTTTACGAAACCTGTCAGGAACGCCTCACTGGGAATTGGCGATGACTGTGCATTGTTGACCCCTGTTCCGGGTACGCAAATCGCCATCTCGACAGATATGCTCGTCTCAGGCACCCATTTCTTTGCCGATACCGATCCACGACAGCTCGGACACAAATCGCTGGCGGTCAACCTGTCCGATCTGGCGGCCATGGGCGCTGAACCGGTCGCTTTCACGCTGGCGCTTTCACTGCCAAAACCTGACGAAGCATGGCTCAAGTCCTTTTCGGAAGGCATGTTTTCCCTGGCGAACATCTGCCATTGCGAATTGATAGGCGGCGATACGACAAAAGGACCGCTCAATATCTGCATTACGGTATTCGGACGAATCCCACTGGGTCAGGCACTTCGTCGCGACCGTGCGGAATACGGTGACGATATATGGGTTTCAGGCACGATCGGCGACGCACGACTGGCACTGGCACATTGCCGTAACGAAATCACCTTGGACAAACACGATTTCAACGCCGTTTCCCCCCGTCTGCATATGCCGATTCCACGCATCATGCTGGGTATGGCACTCAGAAAAAACGCGAATTCTGCACTGGATATTTCTGACGGGCTGCTCGGAGACCTGACTCATATTCTGGATGCCTCTGGTGTCGGTGCCACGCTGAACACCGACTCCCTTCCCATCAGTCCTGTCCTTGCCAGACAAACTGAAGACTGGCGCATGCTATGCGCCCTGACGGGTGGCGACGACTATGAACTGTGTTTCACGGCACCGCCATCGAAACGCAGTCGTGTTCTGGAAGCATCTGCCAGAACAGGAGTACCTGTCACACGTATCGGCTTCATCGAGAACGAGCCCGGATTGCGCTTGCGCAACAGTCGTGGTGAACCCGTAACCTTTTCGCACCATTCCTTCGACCACTTCCTGGCAGGCAGCAAATGAACGATCCTGTCAAAAGCAAAGGAAATCCCGGATTCGCCTTTCTTTGCTCACATCCATTTCATCTGGTCTCCCTCGGTTTCGGCAGCGGCCTTTCACCCATCATGCCCGGAACAGCCGGAACACTGTTCGCATGGATTGTCTACGATGTCCTGACCTTCCTGTGGCCGACGATCTTCACACCACTCGTCTGGGGTTGTCTTTGCATAACCGGTTTCCTGTTTGGCATCAAAACCTGTCAGGCAACTGGCGAAGCACTGTGCAGCCCTGATGACGGCAGCATGGTCTGGGATGAAATCATCGCTTTCTGGCTGGTCTTGCTGTTCGTGACACCTGCGTCATTTCTGTCGGAATGCATCGCCTTTGTCGTTTTCCGCTTTTTCGACATGACCAAGCCGCCGCCGATCCGTTTTTTCGACCGGCACATTCACGGCGGTTTTGGTGTTATGCTGGACGATATCATCGCCGCCTTTTTCACGCTGCTTGTTTTTGCATTATGGAAAACATGCATGATGGCCAATTAACTTTACGGATGGAATCGCCATGATGAACAATCCTTTTGAACTAGCCCAGTATGTCGGCACCCTGCTTTCCCGGAAAAAACTGAAACTGGTCACGATTGAATCCTGTACCGGCGGCAGTCTGGCCAAACAGATCACCGATGTTCCGGGAGCTTCCGAGTGGTTCGATTGCGGACTCATTACCTATTCCAATGAATCGAAAACCAAACTGGCTGGCGTACCGGATGATCTGATCAGACAACAAGGCGCCGTAAGCCAGAAAGTGGCACTGGCGATGGCAAAAGGCGCCATCAACGTCACAGGAAGCGATATCGCGCTTTCCACAACCGGTATCGCAGGACCCAATGGCGGTTCACTCGAAAAACCGGCCGGTACGGTTTGTTTCGGTTTCGCCACCCAAACCGGCATCTTCAGTACGGATAAACAGCTCTTTACAGGAAACCGTGCCCAAATCAGGGAAAAAAGTGTTTTGCACAGTCTGCAATGCCTGTGCAACTACCTTGAAACAGGACATTTCTGAAAGCCTGTCAAAGCAAAAAGCCCGGCATAGCCGGGCTTTTTGCTTTTCAGCGAATATCGCTTTATTTCAGAACCGATTTCAGCGTCTTGCCGATTTCGGCCGGATTGCGGGTAACGGTGATACCGCATTCTTCCATAACAGCCAGTTTTTCCTGTGCCGTACCCTTGCCGCCGGAGATGATGGCACCTGCATGGCCCATCCGTTTTCCGGGAGGCGCAGTCACACCGGCAATAAAGCCGACGATCGGTTTCTTCATGTTGTCTTTTGCCCAGCGTGCAGCGGTTTCTTCATCGTTACCGCCGATTTCGCCGACCATGATAACCGCTTCGGTTTCCGGATCTTCATTGAACATCTTCAGAACGTCAATGTGTTTCAGACCGTTGATCGGGTCACCGCCGACACCGACAACCGTGGACTGACCCAGACCGAATTCAGCCAGCTGGCTGGCAGCTTCGTACGTAAGCGTACCGGACTTGGAAACGACGCCGATGGAACCTTTTCTGTGAATGTGCCCCGGCATGATACCGATCTTCAGTTCATCCGGTGTAATGATACCCGGGCAGTTCGGTCCAAGAAGGATGGTATTCTTTCCCTGCATCTTATAGCGGGTACGCAACATATCCTCAACCGGAATACCTTCCGTAATACAAATGACGAATTCGATACCAGCATCCACAGCTTCATCAATGGCTGCAGCGGCGAACGGAGGCGGAACATAGATGACAGAAACGGTTGCTCCGGTTTGCTCCTTGGCTTCCTTGACGGTATTGAAAACCGGCAGATTCAGGAAGGTCGTACCACCTTTTTTGGGGGTGACGCCACCGACATAGCACTCCTTGCCGAACGCATAATTTATACACATTTCAGTATGAAATGCACCAGTCTTACCGGTCAGACCCTGAACGATGACACGGCTGTTCTTGTTAATCAGAATAGACATAATTAGTTACCCTTTGCTGCGTTAACCGCCTTTTGTGCTGCATCAGCCATGCCGCTGGCAGAGATAATCGGCAAACCGGACTTGGCCAGAATTTCCTTACCCTGTTCGACATTCGTACCTTCCAGACGTACAATCAGAGGTACCTTCAGGGCAACTTGTTTGGCTGCTGCCACCACGCCATTGGCGATGACATCGCATCTCATGATGCCGCCGAAAATATTGACCAGGATAGCCTTGACATTCGGATTGGACAGCATGATCTTGAAGGCTTCGGTGACTTTTTCGGTCGTAGCACCACCACCAACGTCCAGGAAGTTGGCCGGAGAACCGCCATACAGTTTGATAATATCCATGGTTGCCATGGCAAGACCTGCGCCATTAACCATACATCCGATATTGCCATCCAGGGAGATATAGGTCAGATCGAACTTGGAAGCCTGGATTTCATCAGGATTTTCTTCATCCAGATCACGATAGGCCTGGATTTCCGGATGACGATACATCGCATTGGAATCGAAATTGAACTTGGCGTCCAGAGCGATCACGCGATTGTCTCCGGTGCGGATCAACGGGTTGATTTCCGCGAGGGATGCATCGGTTTCGACGAATGCTTTGTACAAGCCCTGCATGAATTTGCAGGTTTCCTTGACAGCCGCTTCCGGCATACCGATCTTGCGTGCAATATCTTCGCCTTCGGCATCGGTCAGGCCGGTAGATGGGTCAATAAAGACTTTATGAATCAGTTCAGGGGTATCGCGTGCGACATCTTCAATGTTCATGCCGCCTTCCGAAGAAGCCATCAGCGCTACCCGCTGTGTGGCACGGTCGATTACCATGCCGACGTAGTATTCTTTCTGGATATCAGCGCCTTCTTCAATCAGCAGGCGTTTTACAACACGACCTTCCGGACCGGTCTGGTGCGTTACCAGCGTCATACCGAGAATTTCGGTTGCGTATTTTCTGACTTCGTCAAGGGACTTCGCTACCTTGACACCACCCCCCTTGCCACGGCCGCCGGCGTGAATCTGTGCCTTGACGACCCAGACATTACCGCCCAGTTTTTTTGCGGCTTCGACAGCTTCGTCAACGCTAAAACAGGGAAATCCACGGGGAGTGGTCACTCCATATTTGCGCAAAATTTCTTTTCCCTGGTATTCATGAATATTCATACTCGTCCTTCAAAAAGAATGGATGGGTGGTGGTCTTCCCACCCATCCTGTTCATACTTAATGAATCACTTCATTAAATCGATGACCCACCATTATTTCTTTCTCTTCGGTGGAACGTCGAAAGCACCGCCTG
>CAKQWF010000007.1 GCA_934277985.1 uncultured Oxalobacter sp. | reverse complement strand
TCAACCGGATTCGCACCATTCACCTTTCTTCTCCTGCCATCCATCTCCTCAATCCTTCTACCCATCTCTCCGCTTTCAGGCCATAAGTTTTTCTGATTTGTTCGCTGCGCTTTTTCAATTCGTCGAAAAGGACCACTTCAAGCGAATTGCCACAGAGTACTACCATGTTCTGTTCTTCTTCCACGATTGTCCAGATAACGGATTCGAAACAGTCTTGCATGGCCCTGATACTTTTTTGTCTGTCTGAAGCATCGCCGAATATGTTGACGGTCATCATGCCGTCAGGTGTCAGAGCGTCGGCACAGCTTTGGTAAAACTCCAGTGAATCGAAAACCGGTGCGGCAGCATTTTCATCGTACAGGTCGATCTGGAGTACATCGATAGCTTTGCGGCGTTTCATGGATTCGATATACAGAGCGGCATCTGCTTCTAGTACGGTCAGTCGATTGTCGTCTGGAGGCAGATGAAAGGTGCTTCTGCAGATATTGATCACGTTGGGATTAAACTCGACTGCAGTGACTTTTGCTTCCGGAAAGTTGTGGTAGCAAAATTTTGTCAGTGCGGCGCTGCCCAGTCCGAGTTGTACGATATGTTTTGCCGTATGTCTGAACAGCATCCACATCATCATGTGCTGGACATAATCCAGTACGATGGTATTGGGTTTTGCCAGTCGCATTGCACCCTGTATCCAGTCGGTACCGAGGTGCATATACAATATGCCGCGAAATTCTGACAATGTGACTTCGGGAAATCGGTGTTGGTTGACAGGTATAGGTTGTTTTTTCATGATGTACTGGAGGGTGTGGTGCGATCATATGTGCATGACCGAACCGAAATCGACAGAATATTCACTTTCAAAGTGGCGTGTTTCTCCGGTGAATGGGTCGGTAAACCGGATGGATTTGGCGACAAGTTGCAAGGGATGACGGTATTCTTCTTCTTGCATTGCCTGTGTAAGCGCTTCCGGATAATGGACAGGATAGATCCGGTCGTTGACGATGGGGATGCCAAGCGTACACAGCTGAATACGAAGCTGATGTTTTCGACCTGTAACTGGTTTCAGATGATAATGGGCGAAGCCATCGGATTGTCGAAGAAGGCGGATTTCAGTTTCAGCATTGTGTTTCCCTTCGACGGTTTCCATACGCATGAAGGCATCACTCTGGACGATGCGGCTTTTGTAGCGTAACGGCAGCGCGATATCCATTCGGTATGGTGCGATTGCTTCGTAATGTTTGCTGACGAAGTTTTCTCTGAACAGACGCTGATAGCGGTCTCTGCTTTCAGGTTTGACGGAAAAAAGGACAAGTCCTGCCGTTTCACGATCAATGCGATGCATCGGCGTCAGTGTGTCGATCCCGAGCTTTCGCCGAAGCCTGACCAGCAAGGTTTCTTGCAGGTAACGTCCCGAAGGCGTGACAGGAAGAAAATGCGGCTTGTCAGCAACGACGATCCATTCATCCTGATACAAGATGGTTTCCTGAAACGGGATGGGTGTTTCATTGGCGATATAACGGTAATAATAGAGTGTCTGACCGGGGCGGTAGGTACTCTCAGGCAAAAGAGGCTCGCCATTTGAGTCGAGTACATCACCTTCTATAATACGTTGATGCCATTCGGTTTTCGTGAGAGCAGGAAACCTTTCGGCAAGAAAATCTTCATAGGTCTGCCATGTACCTTTCGGCAAGGATACCTGGCTGGCGGTGACTCCGTTTCGGGATGGTAGTTCGGGTTTTTTGTGAGGTCGCGGCGCGAGGGTCATGAAATACACAGAGATGGATTTGCCGTTGTTTTCCTTGAAATATGGAAATTTTAAATCATTTTGTATGGATTGATGGATTACACGGCCTAACTGGTGGTTCAGGCAATGTGTGCTCGAGAAATACACAATATGCTGATCTGCTACAGGGAAAATGATGTGGTGATGGAGGGGAAGGATGGTCAGGAATGCTTTTTATGCACAATCCGGCGGTGTGACAGCGGTAATCAATGCTTCGGCATGCGGTGTTATCGAGAGTGCGCGCAAATATCCGGACAAGATCGGAACGGTTTTCGCCGGTAAAAACGGTATTGTCGGTGCACTGACGGAAGAATTGATAGATACTGGACATGAAACACGGGAAGATATCGCGGCTTTGCGTTACACACCAGGTGGCGCGTTTGGTTCATGCCGCTATAAACTTGCCGATCCTGAAAAAGACAGGGGCGAGTTTGAACGTTTGCTTGATGTATTCAAGGCACACGATATCGGCTATTTCTTTTATAACGGCGGAGGTGATTCTGCTGATACTTGTTACAAGATATCCCGTTTTTCGACTTTGATGGGATATCCCGTTCAGGCCATTCATATCCCGAAAACGATCGACAATGATTTACCGCTGACGGATTGTTGTCCCGGTTTCGGATCAGTAGCGAAATATATTGCGATTTCGACATTGGAAGCGTCACTGGATGTTCGTTCGATGTGCAGGACATCGACACGCGTATTCGTGCTGGAAGTCATGGGGCGTCATGCAGGCTGGATTGCCGCTGCAGGCGGGCTGGTAGCGGATCAAAGAATTCCGGTTGTCGTACTGTTTCCGGAACGACCTTTCGATGAAAAGGCGTTTCTTTCACAAGTCGATGAAAATGTGCGGCGTTCTGGTTACTGTACGGTTGTCGTTTCGGAAGGTTGCCGCTATCCGGATGGTCGTTTTCTTTCTGATCAGGGAGCGCGTGATGCGTTCGGACATGCCCATCTTGGTGGTGCAGCACCGGTGGTCGCCAATCTGATACATGAGAAACTTGGACATCCGTTTCATTGGGCTGTCGCCAATTATCTGCAACGTTCGGCACGCCATATCGCATCGGCCATCGACGTGGAACAGGCATATGAACTGGGATGTGCAGCCGTTGAACTGGCATTGCAGGGAAACAATTCCGTGATGCCGACGATCGAGCGGTTAAGTGATGTTCCCTATCGTTACAGGATCGGCAAGGCGGATCTGAAAGATATCGCGAATGTCGAAAAACTGATGCCTCAAGGTTTTATCAGCGAGGACGGATTCGGTGTTACGGCAGAATGCAAACGGTATTTGTATCCGCTGATTCAGGGCGAGAATTTTCCGCCATGCCGAAATGGACTTCCGGAATATGTGACCTTGCAAAACAGACTGGTACCGCGAAAGCTGGGGACTTTCCATAAGGAGATATAAAACAGGGAGACTGACATATCCTGCTTTGACGGCAAGAGATTGCCATACGATGTTTGTGACCGAAAGTGCCTGTGTGTAAAACACAGGCACTTTTTTTCTGGGAACAAAATTGACACCACGCCACAAATGAGATAGATTCTCATTATCATTCTCATTTGGGGGTGATGTTTTTGTTCAGATCAATTTTTGACATTGTCACACAGATAGAACGTTTATTGGAGAGCGATATGAATAGAGGCAGTCTTGCTAAAAAACTCGCGATTTTGGTTCTGGCCGGTGCTTCACTGGCTGCAGCACCGTCGGTGATGGCCGCTGAATTTGAGGAATTTCCGATCGGTCCGGAAAAGGTCGTTGGGCCATTGGAAATCGGGGCGGTGTATTTCCAGCCGGTCGATATGGAGCCGCTGGGTATGGGTGGGCTGCCGGCAGCGAAAGCGGATATGCATCTGGAGGCAGATATCAAGGCTGCAAAAGATAATCAGCTGGGTTACGAGGCTGGCAGTTTTGTTCCGTATCTGACAGTGAAATATGAAATCACGAAAGAAGGCGGCAAGACAATCAAGGGAACGTTCATGCCGATGAGTGCCAGTGATGGACCGCATTACGGCAATAATGTGAAACTGGATGGTCCAGGAAAATACAAGGTGACGTTCATTATCGACAATCCTGAAAAGCAGGGTTATTTGTTGCATGTGGACAAGGCGACTGGCGTGACAGGCCGCTTCTGGAAAAAGCCGATCGAAGTCAGCTGGGATTTTAATTACGTGCCCAGAGTCTGGTAACGCGCAAATGCATGAAAGCGTAAAACCGCTTTCATGCATTTTTTATAGGCAAGTGATGGTTATGCCGTTGTAAGTTTTGCCGGAAGGTGAAAATCGACGGACGCTTTTTCAGTCGTGGCTATGTTGCAATATCTTGTGGAAGTGGTGATAGCGTTTTTCCCGACATGTGTGGTGTCTGGCAGCTTGTATGGAGTCTGGGAGCAAGGTGACAGTTGGCAAAAGCGCATGTTCGTCGGTGCGTTTTCTTGTGCGTTGATAATCGGGGCGGTTGCCGCGATATTGCGTCTGACGACAAATCTTTTCGTCCGAGAATATTTCAATCTTGCCTGTCTGGCTGTTGCGATGATGGCTGAAAGCATATGGTTTTTCTGCACGCGTTCGCAGTCCGTGGCATGTCGTGTATCAAAAGAGGGTACGGGCAGATGGGTGTATTTCTGTGCGGTGGCGGCGTGTTTGTCGTATGCATTGCCGGATCTGTTTTTGTATCCATCGGAATTCGCTGTCGGTTTTGATGATCCTTTCCAGGCGGAAGTGCTGTTCAAGACCATCGGTTATGCGCTGGCTCTGGTCTTGTCGCTGGCCGGAGGCTGGGTGGTATCACGGATGATATCCGGAATGTCCCAGGTACAGGCGCGACGTACGGTATCGCTATGGCTGGCGTTTTTCGCTTTATGGCAGTTTATACAGCTGTTCAGGATCGTGATGTTGCGCAGTGCTTTGATGCAGTCGGATGTCCTCATGGAGTTATTGCTGTTTTTGCTGGAATACGAGTTTGTTCCTGTCGGGGCCTTGTTGCTGGCAGTTGGTTGTAGTGGGGCGTACAGCATCGTGTCGTGCAGGAAACTTGTGTTTTTCGGTGAAAATCCGGCAGTCATTCGTAAAAAAAAGGCACAGGTAAGGAACAGGATGCGTTGGAATTTTTCCGGTCTGGTTTCGGTCGCTCTGGCTGCATTCGTCATGACGGCATGTAACTGGATGGCGAACCGGACGGTGGAATTGTCGCCTCCCGTCGAACTGGCCGCCAGCGGACAAAAAATCGAAATTGAACTCGATACCGTCAACGACGGTCATTTGCACCGTTTCGCCTATACGGCAGAAAACGGTACGCAAATGCGTTACATCATTATCCGGAAAAGTGAGTCTGCATACGGCGTGGCGCTGGATGCATGCGACATTTGCGGGCCGAGCGGTTATTACGAGCGTGATGGGCAGGTGGTGTGCATTCTGTGTGATGTCGTCATGAATATCGGAACGATCGGTATGCCAGGTGGCTGCAATCCTGTACCACTTGCACATGAAATCTCCGATGGAAAAATCGTGATCGATACGGCTGATCTGGAAGCGGAAGTGCATCGTTTTGAGTGAGGGTAAGACATGTTTTCCGGAATGCTGGTGAGTGCGTTGCGGCGTCAGAAAAGAAAGGTGTTGATGATCGCGCTGACGATGGCGCTGGGGATCTCGCTTGCGACAGCAATGCTCAATGTCGTCATGGATGTGGAAAGCAAGATCAGCCAGGAACTGAAAACTTATGGCGCCAATCTGAACGTGGTGCCGCGTGGAGCGTCCATGCTGGGGGAGCTTTACGGGATAGACAGTGGCGCAGGCGTGACGGACCGGTTCATCGCAGAGGATGAGCTTGGAAAAATGAAAACCATTTTCTGGGCGAACAATATCGTCGATTTCGTGCCATATCTGGAACATGAGGTTAGCGTCGGTGAATCGGGTATTCCTGCCGTAATGGTGGGAACATGGTTCGAGAAGCGTCTTTCGTTACCGACGGGGGATACGATCGAAACAGGCATGCGCCACATGAAAGCCTGGTGGGATGTTTCCGGTGAATGGGCGAGCGAATCGGTACCGGATGGCGCCATGGTCGGCAGCGTACTGGCGAAACGGCTCCGTATCAGTCGCGGCGACAGGCTGAGGGTGGCATCTTCAGACGGACGGCGTGATATCTGGGTCAAAGTGCGCGGCACGTTTTTCAGTGGCGGGCCTGAAGATGAGCAGTTATTCGTTCCATTGCGGCTGGTTCAGGAAATGACAGGTCTTGCCGGTATGGTGCAGCGTGTCGAAGTGAGTGCATTGACTACGCCTGACAATGAACTGTCGCGTCGTGCCGCCGAAGATCCGGGCAGTTTGTCACGGAAGGAATGGGACACGTGGTATTGCACGGCTTATATCAGTGCGATTGCCTACCAGATTGAGGAAGTGTTGGGAAATGTGAAGGCCAAACCGCTTTTGCAGGTTTCGGAATCTGAGGGAGCGATTCTGGGCAAGGTCAAATTGTTGATGTTGCTGTTGACGGCATTGAGTCTGGCCTGTTCGGCACTGGCGATTTCCAATCTGGTTTGCATGAATGTGATGGAACGGAATACGGAAATCGGTTTGATGAAGGCGGTCGGTGCGACGAATGCTGCGGTATCGTTTCTGGTTCTGGCGGAAGTGCTTGCCATGTCGTCGATCGGCGGAATTTTGGGTTACGTCGCGGGCCTTGGACTGGCGCAAATCGTCGGTCATACCGTGTTCGGCGTCAGTATTGCACTGAATGTCTGGGTGATTCCGATTATCGTGCTGATCGTGATAGCGGTGTCCGTTTTCGGCAGTTTGCCAGCGTTACGTATGTTGCTCTCGCTGGAACCGACACGTGTTTTGCATGGCAGGTGAGGTGAAAAACGATGTTTTCCGCAAAGCAGGCACTTTTTTTCAAAATGCTCTCGAGTTCGCTTGTTCGACAGAAGAGCAGGATGTTGACGGCATTCTTGGCTGTCGCGATTGGCGCTGCTGTACTGATGGGCATGATGACGGTGTATCGGGATATTCCGGAACAAATGGGGCGAGAATTGCGCTCTTATGGCGCCAATATGATTTTCGTGCCGTCGGAAGGCAAGACCTTTCTGGGGGCGCGGACGGTGTCGGAAGCCTTGAGACGGATTCCTGAAGAACGTCTGATAGGTGCGGCACCCTGGCGTTATGAGTCGCTGACGATGAATCGTTTGCCATTGACGGTTGCGGGCACCGATTTTTCGCAGGTCATGAAAACGCGTCCCTACTGGAAAATTGCGGGAAGAGTACCGATGGATGAGGATGAAATACTGATCGGTCGCGATATCGCTGCAATGACGTCTCTCAAGCCCGGTGATGTCATCGATCTGGCAGGGAAAGATCGGGATAAAAATCGGTTCAGGCTGAAACTGACGATTTCTGGTGTTGTGCAAACAGGTGGCAAGGAAGATGGTTTTCTGTTTGTCGCTTTGCCGTTGTTGAACGAATTGATGAGCGGTGAAGAAGAGATGCAGATTATGGAGTTGAGTGTTGCTGCTACCGAAGATGTGCTGGTGCAATATCTGGAGAGGATAGGACAGGATTTTCATGCACTGGTACCGCGCCTGGTCAAACGGATCACGCATTCTGAAACGGTCGTGCTGGAGAAGTTGCAGGCGCTCGTCTATCTGGTGACAGGTATCGTGTTGTCGCTGACGATGATATGCGTGGCGACCACGATGATGGCCGTGGTGATGGAACGACGCAAGGAAATCGGTCTGAAAAAGGCGGTTGGTGCGGAAAACGGCAAAATCGTTGCCGAATTTATGGGGACCGGTCTTGTATTGGGTGTGGCAGGCGGCAGCTTTGGGTGTGTCGTCGGATATTTTTTCGCGCTTGCTGTCAGTTTCAGTGTATTCGGGCGTTCGGTGACCGTTATTCCGTCTGTGATTGTCATGACGCTTGCATTGTCTGTCGTGGTGACAATGTTGGCCTGTCTGTTGCCTGTCAGACGAGTGGTCGCGATCGAACCGGCTCTTGTTTTGAGAGGTGAGTGAGGATGGAAAAACATATTCTCGAATTGCAACAGGTATCGATGGTGTACGGTACGGTCAACGCCTTGACGGCGATCGATCTGCATGTCAGGGAAGGAGAGTGGCTGGCGATTATGGGGCCTTCCGGTTCCGGTAAGACGACATTGATGAATATTATCGGATGTATGGACAAACCGTCTTTCGGAAAAGTCGTTCTGGACGGTCAGGATGTGACGGCAGCCACGATGCGAGAGTTGACTGCCATTCGGCGGGACAAGATCGGGCTGATTTTCCAGCAGTTTCATTTGGTCTCGTATCTGACGGCATTGGAAAACGTGATGATGGCCCAGTATTACCACAGTATGGTCGATGAGCGTGAAGCGATGGCTGCACTCGAACGGGTGGGGCTTGGCATGCGGGCGAGCCATTTGCCCAGCCAGCTTTCAGGCGGTGAACAGCAGCGTGTCTGCATCGCACGAGCACTGATCAATTATCCCCGGCTGATTCTGGCCGATGAACCGACCGGAAATCTCGATGGAGAAAATGAAGAAATTGTCATGAATATTTTTCGGCAGCTTCATGATGAAGGCAGCTCCATCATTATGGTCACGCATTCGCTGGAGGTAGCCGCTCATGCACAAAGACATATCGTGCTGGAACATGGTCGGATTGTGAAGTGGGCCGAATCGAAGGAGAACCGTGCTGCCGTTTCGCAAATGTACGGAATCTAGGAGGAAAGAAAATGGGAAACCGGGTATTGGTTGCATGTATCGTGACCGGGTTCGGCCTGTTGCTGGCTGTTACCGTGAAATTTTTGCTGCCACCGTGTCATGCCATGCTGACACTTGTTTCCGGTACCATGGTGCCCATGAAATGTCATTGGTCGTCACAAATGATCGCCGGACTTGGCATTCTGATCGCCTGTGAAGGCATATTGCTGGGTGTAATGCGACCGGTTGCTGCACGGCAGGCACTGGGTATTGTGGTTATGCTGACGGCCATACTGGCCATGGCGGTTCCGACGGTTCTGATCGGTGTTTGTGATGCGGTTGCGATGCCGTGTCGTGCCGGCATGTTGCCGGCAACGCTTGTGATCGCTTTATTGGTCGGCGTGGCGGGTATCGGCAATACAGTGTATTTGTGGCGCAGGAAAACATCCGAGTCCACGGTGCGTTCATGAAAGGCGGGAACATGGACAACCCAAACAGACCGTTGACGACGAACCGGATCGCTTTTGAAAATATACGGCGAAAACCGTTCAGGACGTGGGGACAGATTCTGGTGGTGGCGGTATTTGCTTTTGTTCTGTTTTGCGGTTCCGTATTGTCGGGGAGTATTCGCAGCGGTATGGAAAGCATGTCAAAAAGGCTTGGAGCCGATCTGATGATCGTTCCGTATGGGTATGACAAGCAGTTGCAGAGCGCATTGTTGCGGGGAGAACCGGGCACATTCTATCTTGATGAATCACTGGAAGAAAAAATCCGTGCGTTTCCAGGGGTCGAAAATGTCTCGTCACAGATTTTTATCGCTTCGCTGCAGGCTGCGTGTTGTTCCGTTCCGGTGCAACTGATCGGTTTCGATCAGGAAACCGATGCAGTTATCCAGCCATGGATAGCAGGGACGTTACATAAAACGCTGCAAAGAGGCGAAGTGATTGTCGGACATAAAGTCACCGGAAAAGTGGGAGAACGTATTACGTTTTTCGGCAAATCGTACCGGATTGCAGCCCGACTCGATAATACAGGTATGGGATTTGATACGTCGGTTTTTGTGACACATGAAACGGCACGTCAAATGATTTCCAAACTGGAGATTGCGCCGCTTTTTTCGGTAAATGCCAATCACCCCGTCGTTTCGACCATGATGGTCAATGTCAAACCGGGGTTCGATTCGCGCAGAGTTGCCAATGATATTCTGTTTCGTTATGCCTCAGCCTACAACCTGGATATCGTCATGACGAAAAACATGTTCAGCGAGATCGCCTTGCGTCTGAACGCTTTTTCGTATGTTGTTTACGGAATCTCCGGTTCGCTGTGGATAATGGCGATGGGTGTGATGGCGCTGGTTTTTTCCATGATTGTCAACGAGCGGAAGCGGGAATTCAGTTTGTTGCGGATTTTTGGAGCGTCCAGAGGGAAGATTCATCGTATTTTGATGATGGAGTCCCTCATGATCAGCGTGGCTGGTGCGTTGTGTGGTTTGTGTGTTGCTGCGTTGGTGTTGTTTCCGTTCAGTACGCTGATCGGATTGCTGGTCAAATTACCTTTTGTGATGCCTTCTGCCGGTTCAATTGGCATAACGGGTTTGCTTTGTCTGATTGCCGCAGCAGCAATCGGTCCGCTTTCCTGTCTGTACTGTGTCTGGCGGTTGAACCGCAGTGATATTTCTTTTGCGCTGAGAGGAATCTGATGGTGTTGAAAATCCACGGATTGACCCGGTATTTTGAGCGTGGAGACACAAGGTTCACTGCGGTCGATGGTGTGAATCTTGAGGTCGGAGAGAGGGATTTTGTCCAGATTGTCGGTCGTTCGGGGAGCGGCAAAACGACTTTGCTGAATCTGGTGACGGGGCTGTTGACTCCCCAACAGGGTGATATTGTTCTGATGGGACGTCATCTTGCGGGACTGGATGACAGGAAGATGTCCATGATGCGTAACACATGGATCGGGTATGTCCCACAGGGAAACAGTTTGCTGGACAATTTTTCGGTAATGGATAATGTCAGGTTGCCTTATTATCTTTCGGTCAACAGCCGTGATGATATTACTGGACGGGCGGATTATTTGTTGAATGCGGCCGGGATCGGTCATTTGCGGGATATGTACCCGTCACAGCTTTCCGGTGGTGAGAGGCGCCGTGCGGCGATTGCGCGTGCCTTGATCAATTCTCCCAAAATACTGGTGGCCGATGAACCGACCGCCGATCTGGATGTCGCGTCTGCAAGGATGATGATGTCGTTATTGGACCGTATTCATGCCGGTGGTACGACGGTGTTGCTGGTTACGCATGAACTGGACGTCATCAGTTTCGACAGGCGCATCTGTCTGATGTGTGACGGCCGTTTGCGTGAACTGTCGTCCGATAGACTGAACAGGGAAGATCTGGTTTCGGAATTGTCGTTTCCGGGAGCGACGGTGTAAAAGCAAAAGCCCGAATGATCATCATTCGGGCTTTTTTGACTGGTGGGGTGGAAGATGGGGCTCGAACCCACGACAACAGGAATCACAATCCTGGACTCTACCAACTGAGCTACTTCCACCATCGGTTGCACGGCCACTTGAACCGAACAACTTACAAGACTTGAAATTATACGGTAATTCAAAGGATATGGCAAGATTCCTATTTCTTCAACAGCAGATTGACCCGTTTGAGATCTTCTTCGTTGAGGATACCGGCGGCCTGTTTCAGGCGCAGTCCCTGGACGATGGTATTGTTCCGGGCTTGTGTGAGATCACGGCGAGTCATGAAAACCTGTTGTTCGGCATTGAGCACGTCGATGTTGATGCGCACACCGACTTCATAACCCAGCTTGTTGGACTCGAGAGATGACAGGCTGGCAACTTCCGCGGCCTCCAGCGCCCGGACTTGCGACAAACCGCTATTGACACTGAGATACGATTGCCGTGCCTGTTGCGCCGCATTGCGTCTGGATGCTTCCAGATCGTTGCGTGCCTTGTCTTCGAGCGCCACGGATTCCTTGACCTTGCTGGTAACGCCGAAACCGGAAAAGAGCGGCATATTCCACTGGATACCGACCATCTTGGAAGTGTTGTAGTCACGAATGCCGCCATTGCTGTCGATGATGTATTGATCGCGATTGGTATGATTGTACGAAGCGACCAGATCGACAGTCGGATAATGTCCCGCCTTGCTGATTTCGATGTTGCGGCGTGCCATTTCATGGGAAAGCCGGTACTGGATGACCTGATAATTCTGTTGTTCGGCAGAACTGACCCAGTTGGACATCACGTTCGGTTCCGGTGCGCTGAGCTTGATGTCCTTTTTGAGAGGATCAAGGATGCCTGGCGGATGACCGATGATTTGTTCCAGAGCTGTGCGCTTGACTTCAAGATCATTGATGGCGGCGATTTCATCTGCTTCCGCCAGGTTGTAACGTGCCTGGGCTTCATGCGTATCGGTGATGGTGACGGTGCCGACTTCAAAACTGCGTTTTGCCAGCTCGAGCTGTTCGCTGACCGCCGCTTTTTGTGCACGTGCGAATGTCAGGACATCTTCAGCAGCCAGAATGTCGAAGTATGCCTGTGCCACGCGTACCATCAGATCCTGTTGCGCTTGCGCGAATTGCGCCTCGCTGATGGAAACTTCGAGTTTGCTGTTGGCATAGTTCTGGAAATCAGCCCAGTTGAATATCGGTTGTGTCAGGGCGATCGTGTATTTGTTTTCCGAATAATCCAGATCTTCCATGTAATTCCGTCCATAACCACCGGATGCGCTCAGGTTCGGCAACAGTCTGGAAAGTCCCTGAACGCTTTTTTCCTGACCGGCCATCAGGGCGGCGCGGGCACTGGCATATTGTGGATCGTTGGCCAGGGCTTCCATATAGGTTTGCATGAGATCGGCGGCCATTACATTGGCGGTAAGAAGACAACCGGCAATAATGGATAGGACAGGGCGGTAGTGCATGCTTGCTCCAAGATAATCGGACGGTATTCAATCCAGTTCAAAAACGGAAGCGTGAATACGTAGGCTGCTCCCTCAACGGTTTTGCGAATGTATCAAATAATAGCCTGATATCCGGTTCATGGTCCGGAATTTTCTGTAACAGACAGGCCCTGCAACATGAATTTTCTGCGAGAAAGAACAACATTCGGCCATTCGGTGACAAATGCCGGACAAACGATTCGGGCATGACCGAAACGGCGCCCGACAATACGATCACGTCAAACGGATGTTCAGGTACGCAGCGTTCAGGTAAAAAACCGTTTTCACATATGACGGTGACATTGCTGATACCGTATCGCGCCAGATTGTTTGCTGCCATTTCGGCTAGCAACGGTTCGATTTCCAGGGTCGTAACATGTTGCGCACCATGTGAGAGAAGAGCTGCCATGTAACCGGAACCGCTGCCGATTTCGAGTACATTGTCGTTACGGTGGATGTCGGCTGCCTGCAAAATGCGTGCTTCGGTCAACGGTGCAAGCATGTTTTCGTTGCATGGCAACGGGATTTCCATGTCGGCATAAGCGTAAGCGCGGCAGGATGATGGTACGAAATCTTCCCTGCAAATGGCGTCCAGCGCATCGAACACGCTCTGGAGGTGAACACCTCCGGCACGGATCTGGTTTTCAATCATGTTGGCGCGCGCGGTACGCATGGGATCGGTTTTTATCGGTTCATGAACAAGAACATTTTAGCAAAAGCCGTCGGGCAGGCACGGCTGTTTGTATCGAATATGGCAAATTCCGTCCTGATTTTGTTCTTGCGCAATCAGGACGGAGACATTTTGCAGGGATCAGGAGGCTTGTGCCGGTTGTGCGGGTTGTTCAGACGATATGGCCGGCACCTGTGGTACGGCTTGCTGCGGTTGCGGATTGCCGGTCAGCCGTGCGCCCAGTGCCTTGTAGATGGCATTTTCGTAATTGATCGTATTGTATTTGGTTTCCAGCAGGGTCAGCCGTGACTGGTTTTCCACGCATTTCGCATCCAGCCACTCTTTCAGTTCGTAGGAACCGGCTTCATAACGTCGCTGATTGTAAAGACTGATTTGTGCATCTGTATCGTATTTGCGGTTGACGTTTTCAAGCAGGGAAAGAGACTTCCGGTAGGAATAGTAATAGGTATCCACTTCGTTCAGTGCCGTGTTGACTGCGGAAACCAGATTCAGTTTGGCGTTTTCAAAATCTGCTTCCGAAATCTTGATGTTCCATTTGATCTTATTCCATTGCAGAAACGGCAGATTGATCTGTACGGTACCGGCCAGAAACGGGATGTTGAACATGCTGCTGGACTGGTCGGACGAGACACTCAGGGTACTTCCGATCGTGACACTGGGATATACGCTGGCCTTGACTGATTCCCAGTCAAGGAATGCAGACTGTATCCGGTATTCGGCGGCCTTGACGTCCGGTCTGAGTCCCAGTGCGGCGACCGGCACATTCAGATCGACGTGGGTCAGTGGAATGGTGAGAATGTCGGCGGATGCGATGTCGAGCCGGTCTTCAGGTCTCAGATTCATGAGGTTGCGCAGAGTCTGTTCGATGGTTTTTCGACTGGTTTCAAGCGTCATGAGGCTGTTTTTGGAAGCCAGCAGGGATTGTTCAGCAGTCAATGGTTCCAGCGAGTCCACTTTTCCGGCAGTATATTTGTTGTTGATGATCTGCAAAAGTTCAGTGTAAAACCGGATATTTTCTTCGGTCAGCGCGATGGCCTGATTCAGATAGACCAGATGGAAATAGCAGTCGACGACGTTATTGATCAGGGTCAGTCGTACCGTTTCAAGGTCTTCGCGGGTGGCATAGTATTCCCATTCCTGGGCAGAGGCGGCATTGCTCAGTTTCCGCCACAAGTCCAGTTCATAACTGACGCCCAGTTCGGCCATGTAATTGTGCGTTGTCTGACCGGCCTTGGTGTTCGTCGTGGATGAGGCACCGGTCACGCCTGAAAATTCGGGAACGAGTTCCTGACCGAGCAAATTGGCTTCATACAAGGCCTTGTTCATCGTGATGGCGCTTTTTTTCAGGTCGGTATTGTTCAAAAGCGCCAGTTCGACGATATGGTTGAGCGTGTCATCTCCGTAGGCTTTCCACCATTCGTGGTCGACACGGAATCCGGCGGCGATGGTTTGCTGCGGAATGATTCCGGTATCGGGGATCGTTGCGGTTTGTGTGGCACAGCCTGCAACGGCAAGGCATAACAGGATCGAGGGAATCAGTCGCATAAGGCATCCACCGGATTGAGGCGAGAGGCGTTACGTGCTGGGATGTAGCCGAAAATGACGCCAATCAGGGTTGAACAGACCAGAGCCAGAATAATCGAGGCAGCGGAATAGGACAGGGTAAATGTCTGGACGAACATGCTGAAAAACAGCCCGATGCCAAAGGCGAACAGTATGCCGATGAGACCACCGATGATGCAGATCAGGACGGCTTCGATCAGGAATTGTTGCAATACGCTGCTTCTGCGAGCCCCGACAGCCATCCGGATACCGATTTCGCGGGTTCGTTCCGTCACTGAAACCAGCATGATGTTCATGACGCCAATGCCGCCGACAACCAGCGAAATCAGTGCAATACAGGAAATCAGCAGGCGCATGGTTCCAGTTGTGCTTTCGATGGTCTGGCGGATGCTGTCGGTATTGACGGTGAAGAAGTCTTCCTTGCCGTGCTTGACTGTCAGAAAACGGATGATGTTTTTTTCGGCAGCTGCCATGCTGACGTCGTCTTTGACCTTGACGGTAATCGATGAAATGTTCCGGTCGCCTGTAATTCGGTTCATGACGGCGGTATAAGGTGCCCACATGGTCAGTGTGTCGGATGGTCCGAAATTGGCATTCTGTTTTTCGGAAATGCCGATGATTTTCAGCGGCTGGCGGTTGAAGATGATGGTATTGCCGAGTATCTCTCCACCATGCGGAAACAGTTTTTCCTTGGTGTTCTGGTCGATCACGACGACGGCGCTGCCTTTTTTGACGTCTTCACGATTGAAGAAGCGGCCTTCTTCCGCTCCCAGCCCCTTGACATCGAAGTACTGTTCACCGACGCCTTGCAGTTGGGCAGTGACGGAAATGTTTTGCCATGTCAATGTTCCTGAGGAACTGACAGCCGGTGTCGCGCTGTCCACGTAGGTTTGTCGTGCAAGCAGATCGGAGTCATGAACGGTCAGGGTTTTGTATTTGCTGGAATTGCGGTCGCCGAAGCCGTGTCCCGGCATGATGACGATCGTGTTCGTTCCCATGGAATTGATGTCTGCAAGGATTTTTTCCTGCGAACCTTTGCCCAGCGCCACAACGGATACGACTGAGGCAATGCCGATGATAATTCCCAGCATGGTCAGAATGGAACGCATCTTGTGGGCGCGGATAGCCTGGATGGACATTCTGAATGCTTCCGAGAACTGATCCTTGAAGTACGCGAAAGTATTGCGGTTGTCTTCCTTGGGATGGTATTCCTGTGCGCTGTTTTTGTTCGGCTTGCGGCGTTCGTCCGCGATGATGGCGCCGTCCTTGATCTCGATGATGCGGTTTGCGTAATTGGCGACGTTCTTGTCGTGCGTGACCAGAATGATGGTGTGCCCCTTGTCGTTGAGGGTCTTTAAAATGGCCATGACGTTTTCGCCGCTTTTGGAGTCCAGCGCTCCGGTCGGTTCGTCGGCGAGGATGATGTCTCCGCCGTTCATGAGGGCACGTGCGATACTGACGCGCTGTTGCTGGCCGCCTGATAATTCGGATGGCAAGTGACTGGTACGGTTGCCGAGATCCAGATCGGCGAGCAGCTGATCGGCTCTGGCCAGACGTGCCTGCTGTTTCAGGCCTGAATAAATTGCAGGCAGTTCGACATTGGCTTCGGCGCTTAGCGTGGAAAGGAGATTGTAACGCTGGAAAATGAAGCCGATATATTGGCTGCGCAGCGATGCCAGCTGGTCCGGCGTCATGCCGGCGACGTTTTCACCAGCGATCTTGTAGTTGCCGGAGCTGGCGGTATCCAGACAACCGAGAATGTTCATCAGGGTCGATTTTCCCGAACCGGACTGGCCGATGATGGCCACGAAATCACCCGATTCGATATCCAGATCGATATCTTTCAGAACACGAACCTGATTTTCTCCGGTGCCGTAAATCTTGTTGATGCCGCGCAGTTCGATGATGTTCATGGTCAAATCCTCGGTCTGCGCATTCTGGAAGAACTACTGACTTGTTCACCCTTGATGACTTCGGACGATATGACGCGTTCGCCTTCGGCAAGTCCGGAGCGGATTTCGGTATAGACACCGTCGGATATGCCGACTTCGACTTCACGCCGTTCGACATTGTTGTCGTCGGAAAGCACACGTACGTAGTGTTTGTCCTGGCGTGATGTGATCGTGATACTGGGTACGATCAGTACGTTTTCTGCCGAGGTGACATGAATGGTGTTCTGGGTCATCATGCCGATACGGAGTTTGCCTTCGGGATTTTCGACATAGGCTCTGCCGTAGTAATAAACGGCTTCCGAGCTGGATGAACTGCTTGTGGATGTCGATGAACTTTTGTCGTAACTGCCGTCGGTCAGCGTGGTCAGTCCGGGGTCTATGGAGTCGAGCTTTGCCTTGAAGATCGTGTTCGGCTCGGACAGGATGGTGTAGGTCACATCCATGCCGGGTTTGACCTTGGTGATGTCGCCTTCGGAGATTTCGATATCGATTTCCATATCGTTGAGGTTGGCGATCTGGACGATCGTCGGCGTGGTCTGGTTGGCGTTGACTGTCTGTCCTTCTTCAACCGGAACGGAAACGATGGTGCCGTCCAGCGGAGCCCTGATCTTGGTGTAACCCAGGTTTGTTTCATCGGTATTGATGGCGATCTGGGTCTGTGTGATCAACGATTCCATTTCGTTGACATTGGCTTTTGCGGTGGCATAGGCGTTGCGTGCGTTTTCCAGGCTTTCCTGCGATGTGGAATTGGTTTTTATCAACACCAGTTCGCGGTCGTACTGTTTTTTGGAAATATTGAGAATGATTTTTCGTGCTTCAAGCTGTGCCTTGTAGTTGCTCAGCTTGGCCTTGTCTGTATTCAACGTGTTTTCCTGTGTCTGGGAGTCGATTTCGGCGATCATTTCACCCTGTTTGACTTCTTGCCCCAACACCACATAAAGTTTTTTGATCTGGCCGGAGACCTGGGCACCGACACTGACCAGATTTACGGCGGCGACTTCACCGGTTGCCTCGACGACCTGATTGATATTGCCGGAACGGACTCTTTCGGTCATGTAGGTGACGTCGTCTTCCTGTGTCATGATCCAGAACAACACGGCAGCGGCAATCAAAACGATAATCGTGGATGCACCGATCCAGATTTTGGGTTTTTTGAGTTGTTTTATCTTGTCTGGAATGTTCATGAAACTGGGCTCATTGCAATGTTGTGTCGTATCCGCTTTTTCCGGGAAAAGGCATACCGGAACGTATGTCGTTATGGTATGTCCATATTTTGTGGATATGCGGAAGTATAACGATTAACCTGTCTGAAATCATGTGATGAATTTAGTGTTTTTCAGACAAATGTGCATGCTATCCCACAACTTGTTACAAATAAAATAAAGTGAAATATCTTGTTGCCTTTATGTGGAAAATGCCGTTTTTCCTGGCAATCCGGGTTTCTTTCGGGTACTGTCTCCGGACGGTACGATCTCATGATCCGGCATATGGCGGATGTCTGGGCAGCACACAACAAATAATTATTTATCGGTAGCGCTTTTTTGAGTATGATGAGCGTTTTTTATGACGGATAAAACCGATATCCGTTTTTTCAGACTGAATTGCTGACTGGCCTTTTCATGAATTTTGTTTTGGTTTTGAAAGCCTTCATTATGGGAATCGTCGAAGGCTGCACTGAGTTTCTTCCCATTTCATCGACAGGGCATCTTATTCTTGCCGGTAGCCTGCTGGATTTTACAGGCGACAATGTCAAGGTTTTCTCGATCGCCATCCAGTCGGGCGCCATGTTGTCTGTCGTCTGGGTCTATCGTCAGAAGATAGCCAGTGTCGTCAGAGGAATGTTTACCAATTCACGTGATCGCAAGTTCGTTCTCAATCTGGTCGTCGCTTTTTTGCCTGCGGCCATTTTGGGCGTGTTGTTCAGTCGTGCCATACAGGATTTCCTTTTTTATCCCGCTCCGGTGGCCGCCGCATTCATCGCAGGCGGGTTGCTGATTATTTTCGTGGAAAAAAGGAATATGAAAAATCCTGTATCCCGAGTGGAATCGGTCGACGATATGACGGTCGTCGATGCCTTCAAGGTCGGATGTGCACAGGCTTTTGCGTTGATTCCGGGGACCAGCCGTTCCGGTGCGACGATTATCGGCGGGATGCTTTTCGGTTTGTCACGCAAGGCCGCGACGGAATTTTCCTTTTTTCTGGCGATGCCGACATTGTTCGGCGCTGCCGTCTATTCGATTTTCAAGGAACATGCACTGTTGACAGCATCGGATGTGCCGTTGTTTACGGTCGGAACCATTTCCGCTTTCATTTCCGCCTTTTTCTGTGTTCGCTGGTTGTTGCGTTATATCAGTTCGCACAGTTTCATTCCTTTTGCATGGTATCGTATTGCTTTCGGTATTTTTGTTCTCGTAAGTGCTCACTATGGCTGGATTGCATGGGTGGAGTAAGTAGACGGGCAGAGTTTTGCATATATCAAATATAGGAGACAGTCAGGCGGTACCGGATCACGCTTCACGCGCGCTGGAAATATTGCGGACGGTTTTCGGTTATCCTGCGTTTCGTGGGCAACAACAGGACATTATTGCCCATATCACATCCGGCCATGACGCGTTGGTGCTTATGCCGACAGGGGGCGGCAAGTCGTTGTGTTACCAGATACCGGCGATGATCCGGCATGGCGTCGGGGTGGTCGTTTCTCCATTGATCGCCCTGATGCAGGATCAGGTCGATGCGTTGGAAACGGCGGGTGTCAGGGCCGCTTATCTGAATTCGACACAGTCTTACGATGAGGTGTTGCAAGTCGAACAGGCCGTGTTGAAAAACGAACTGGATTTGTTGTATATCGCTCCGGAAAGACTGGTGACTCCGAGGTGCCTTAACTGGCTGAAAAAGGCCGAAATTTCTCTTTTCGCCATCGATGAAGCCCATTGCGTTTCACAGTGGGGGCATGATTTCCGTCCGGAATATATCCAGCTGTCGGTGTTGCATGAGTGTTTCCCCGATGTACCGCGTGTGGCGTTGACGGCAACGGCCGACCGGCAGACTCGCGAGGAAATCGTCAGTCGTCTGAAGCTGGACAGTGCAAGGCAATTCATTTCATCCTTCGATCGTCCAAATATCCGTTACATCATCGTCGAGAAAGAAAACGCCCGTAGACAGTTGCTGGATTTCATCAGGACGAGGCATTCGGGACAGGCCGGTATCGTCTATTGTCTGTCCAGACGCAAGGTGGAAGAAACGGTTGCCTTTCTGACGGAACAACATATATCGGCATTGCCGTATCATGCTGGTCTGGATCATGCCGTTCGAGCCGAAAATCAGGCACGGTTTTTGAGGGAGGACGGTATCGTCATGGTGGCGACTATCGCTTTCGGTATGGGAATCGACAAGCCGGATGTCCGTTTCGTCGCACATCTGGATATGCCGCGAAGTATGGAAGGCTACTATCAGGAAACGGGGCGTGCAGGACGCGACGGACAGCCGGCGACGGCATGGATGGCCTATGGTCTTCAGGATGTGGTATTGCAGCGTCGCATGATCGATGAATCGGATGCCGATATGGTGCATCGCCGGATTCAGAAGGAAAAACTCGAGGCCTTGCTCGGTTTTTGCGAGTCGTTGACATGCAGGCGTGTCCGTTTGCTGGAATATTTCGGTGAATCGTCCGAACCGTGCGGCAATTGCGATGTCTGTCTTTCGCCACCGGTCGCGCAAGACGGTACGGAAGATATGCAAAAACTGCTTTCGACAATCTATCGTGTCGGACAGCGATTCGGCGCATTGCATGTGATTGATGTATTGCGAGGTATTCATTCGGAGCGGGTATTGCAGTGGCACCATCATGAGTTGTCGACTTTCGGCATCGGCAGGGGAAAAAGTGCGGCGGAATGGCGTTCCGTCTTGCGTCAGGCAGTTGCAGCGGAATATGTATTCGCCGATCATGATGAGTACAATGCGCTGAAACTGACTGAAAAGGCACGACCGGTTCTCAAAGGCGAGACGAAAGTTTTTTTGCGGCCGTATGTACGGCCAGACAAAAAACACAAGACGTTGTCGATTGCTGCCGGTCAGCCAGCCTTGCCACCTCAGGAACAAAAACTCATGGAGCGGCTCAAGTGGTGGCGTATGGAAGTCGCACGTCGGCAGAACATGCCGGCTTATGTGATTTTGCAGGATGCGACATTACGCGAAATTGCAGTGATCAAACCGAAAACACCGGATGACCTTTTACATATTGCAGGCATGGGCAGCAAGCGGTTGTCCATGTGGGGGCGTGATATTCTGGAACTGGTCAGCGGGTTTGACGAGTCTTCTGACGAATGACGCGTTTTGCCTTGCCGTTTTTTTTGAAAGCCGGAGTTGCCTGAAAAAGGTGCTGTGAACCGGGTGCGACGTCGATCCGTATCCAGTCAGGCGTCAATCCCAGCGTACCTAGGCGATCTCGCCAGACGATTTCTTCGTGGCGCGATGTATTTTGGCCGTGAATAAGCAGGACACGTCCGGGATAACGTGAGATCAATGTATCCAGTTTTTGGCGGATTTCACGGAAACCGTCCCGCAAGGTAGCCGATGAATGTTCTTTTGGCATGGCGGCATATGGATTGCCGTCGCAAAACAGAACAATACCTTTGTAGTGATGACGGTTCGCCATGCGAAAAAGCCGATCTAGCCAGTTGCGGTTGGCGACGGTTCGATCCTCGAATTCATTGTTCCGGCCTGCGGCGGCAAGATAATGGTTGTTGTCGGACGGCATGTGCAAGGTAGCGAACAGGATGGAGTTTTTGAGCCAGTATGCGTTTTCCGGATAATTGGCGAACCGGTTTCCCAGTGATTGTCGCGTCAATGCAAGCGGTGTCATACCCAGTGAATCGGCACCATCGAAAAAGATTTGTTTCAGACGGATCAATCGTTCTATCGCCAGCGAGTCGCCATACCGGTTGCGGCAATTGACCCAGTCGGCGTTGGACAGTGACAACACGACCGGCAGATTCACGGAGTTGGCCAGTTCCTTGCGCTGGTAGTACAGCTCGTCGCTGCACGCTTCTTTTTCCGATTTGATGCCGTTGATGACGACGAAAGCAGGATGTGCATGAGCCAGCTTGCCGAATGCAGCTTCGAGTTTCGGTCCGTTATCGCGCAGTTGTGGC
Source organism: uncultured Oxalobacter sp. (assembly GCA_934277985.1). Taxonomy (GTDB): domain Bacteria; phylum Pseudomonadota; class Gammaproteobacteria; order Burkholderiales; family Burkholderiaceae_D; genus Oxalobacter; species Oxalobacter paeniformigenes. Next base: position 65,359 of record CAKQWF010000007.1, on the reverse strand, counting down.
TGGCTCATGGCCAGAAAATGAAACGTATTGCCGGTTTCGGCAGCCTGTGCAGTTGCCGTGATGGCCAGCAGCAAAAAAAGAATCCATTTTTTCATGGCAGCCAACGAAAACGGAAAACCGGATACAGGAAGGACTGCCTGGCATCACGAGCGCTTGCACAGGCAGTCCGGATAATCGTTATGGTAGCAGGGATTGTAATTGTTTTTTCAGGTCATACAAAACGTTCAGGGCATCGCGCGGAGAAAGTGTATCCGGATCGAGTTGTTGAAGTGAATCGACGACAGGCTGGAAACGGAAATCCTCCGTTTTTTCTTCGGCTTGTTCCGTATCGTCAGGTAATGGCGTCGCAAACAGACTGAGCTGGTTCTGGTCGATGATGAAATGGGATTCCAGTTCCGCCAGATGCTTGCGAGCGACCCGAATGACGGTGGCCGGAACGCCTGCCAGTTTGGCTACCTGAAGTCCATAGCTTTGCGAGGCAGGACCGGGTTCCACTGCGTGCAGGAAAACGATACGGTCCTTGTGTTCGATAGCAGACAGATGGACGTTGGCGGCTGTCGGACAAGTATCTGGCAGCTGCGTCAATTCAAAATAATGGGTGGCGAACAGGGTGAAACTGTTGTTGTGTTCAATCAGATGGTGTGCGATGGCCCATGCCAGTGCCAGACCGTCGAAAGTGGATGTGCCTCTGCCGATTTCATCCATCAGAACCAGTGATTGTTCTGTCGCGCCGTTGAGGATGGATGCGGCTTCCGTCATTTCGACCATAAAAGTGGAGCGGCCCCCGGCCAGATCGTCGGCTGCGCCGATACGGGTGAATATTCGGTCGATCGGTCCGATGACAGCGCGAGCGGCGGGAACGAAACTGCCGATATACGCCAGCAGCACGATCAGGGCGGTTTGGCGCATATAGGTGGATTTGCCCCCCATATTGGGACCGGTGATCAACAGGAATTTTCGGTTGGCCGACAGGTCGCAATCGTTGGCGATGAAGCGTTCGATCCGGTTTTCGATTACGGCATGGCGCCCCTGTTCGATATGAATGACTGGTTCTTCGACAAGTTCCGGTTTCGTCCAGCCCGATTTTACTGCGTGAAAAGCCAGCGCATTCAGGACATCGAGGAGGGCAGCATGCCGGGCGATTTGCTGCAAAGGTGCGATATAGGCCGTCAGATCCTGCAACAGTTGTTCATAGAGTGTTTTTTCAAGAGCCAGTGCCCTTTCGCGTGCCGAAAGCACCTTGTCCTCGAATGCCTTGAGTTCCGGCGTGATGAACCGTTCGGTGTTTTTGAGGGTTTGTCGGCGGCGGTAGTCGTCGGGGACTTTCGAGAGTTGGCCTTGTGTGACTTCGATATAAAATCCGTGTACCCGGTTATATTCCACACGCAGGTTGGCGATTCCGGTGCGTTCTTTTTCCCGTGTCTCCAGATCGACAAGAAACTGTCCAGCGTTTTCGGCGAGTGCACGCAGCTCGTCCAGATCGGCATTGAATCCCGGTGCAATAACACCGCCTTCGCGGATCATGGCCGAGGGTTCGTCGACAAGGGCATGTTCGAGCAGATCGAGGCAAGCTTGCGGAACGGCCAGATTGCGATAAATGTCTCGCAGCAGTGAAGAGTCATCTTCCATGACGCACTGATCCAGATAGGAACGCACACCGGGGAGTTGTTGCAATCCCGATCGCAAGGCTGTCAGATCACGGGGACGCGCCGAATACAGGGCGATGCGGGAAACGATGCGTTCGATGTCGGGAATGTTGGACAGTATGCTGCGCAAACCGTCAATAACGCAGGCGTCTGACAATGCCGTAATGACCGCATGCCGGGAACGGGCCACGGACTGTGTGCGGCAGGCATGATGCAACCAGTGCCTTAGGAGACGGGAACCCATGGCGGTTCTGCAATGATCCAGTTCCGCCAAAAGGGTCGGTGACTGGTTTTTGACGCTGTCGAATCGGATCGGCTCAGTCAGTTCAAGATTGCGCCGTGTCATGGCGTCCATGGCGATGTAATCGCTTTCCGTTTCGACGGACAGGTTACGGACATGGCGGAGATTTTGCGATTGTGTCGCATGGGCATATTTCAGAATGGCACCCACGGCTCCGAGCGCTGGGTTCAGTCCGGATGCACCGAATCCATCGAGCGTGGCGACGGCGAGCTGTTCCATCAATTCCTTTTCGCCGTTATCCCTGTCGAAATGCCAGGCCGGTACCGTTACGATACGCGCTGAAAAGCCTGCCAGACATTCCGGGTCGAATCCGTCTGGTACCAGAATTTCCGCAGCGCCAATACGTTCGGTTTCCTGTTGCAAACGGCTGGCAAAGGTTTTGTCATCGACAGTTATTTCACACAGCTTCAGTGAACCGCCGGAGAGTGAAAGCCATGCCATACCCAGTTGCCATTGCTTTTTGTTTTTCTGGCAACAAACCGCCAGTAACGGACGGTCGGCTTTTTCTGGCAAAAGGTTGGAGTCGGTCAGTGTTCCGGGAGTGACGATACGGACGACCTTGCGCTCGACTGGCCCTTTGCTGGTCGCGGGATCGCCGATCTGTTCGCATATGGCGACCGACTGGCCAGTGGCGATCAGTTTTGCGAGGTACTGATCCAGCGCATGGAAGGGAATGCCTGCCATGGCCACATTTTGTCCTGTCGATGATCTTTGCGTCAGGACGATGCCGAGAATTTGCGATGCCGTGACGGCATCTTCGAAGAACAGTTCATAAAAATCGCCCATCCGGTACAAGAGCAGCATGTCGGGATGTTCCGCCTTGATACGGAGATATTGCTGCATCATCGGTGTGTGCTTTGAAGATTCGGTAATGGCGTTTTTGCTGGAAGATGCTCGTCGGGATGGAGGGGTCATGGAATTGAAAAGCTGTTTTGCAAAGATATCCGACAGTGTAACCGATACGGTTTTCCATGTTAATGCAGCATCTGAAGCAGAAACAGAAAAGAGCGCACAAGGCGCTCTTTTCCGACATGTTCCCCGAAAGGGAAATCAGTTCTTGCTCTGGTCGACCAGTTTGTTCTTGGCCAGCCATGGCATCATCGAACGCAGACGGCTGCCGACCTGTTCGATCTGGTGTTCGGCAGTCAAGCGACGACGGGACAGCAGAACCGGTGCGCCTGCCTTGTTTTCCAGAATGAAGCTCTTGGCGTATTCGCCGGTCTGGATGTCTTTCAGGGCCTGACGCATGGCGTTCTTGCTCTGTTCGGTGATGACTTTCGGACCGGTGACGTATTCGCCATATTCGGCATTGTTGGAAATGGAGTAGTTCATGTTGCCGATGCCGCCTTCGTGGATCAGATCGACAATCAGTTTCAGTTCATGGCAGCATTCGAAGTATGCCATTTCCGGTGCATAACCGGCTTCGACCAGCGTTTCGAAACCTGCCTTGATCAGTTCGACGGCGCCGCCGCACAGAACGGCCTGTTCGCCGAACAGGTCGGTTTCGGTTTCTTCACGGAAAGTGGTCTGGATGATACCGGCACGGCCGCCGCCATTGGCCATGGCGTAAGACAGTGCGATGTCACGTGCCTTGCCGGATTTGTCCTGATAAACGGCGATCAGCTGCGGAACGCCACCGCCCTGGGTGTAGGTGCTGCGAACGGTATGGCCCGGTGCTTTCGGTGCGATCATGATGACGTCGAAGTCGGCACGTGGAATGACCTGGCCGTAATGGACGTTGAATCCGTGTGCGAAAGCCAGAACGGCACCCTGTTTGGCGACAGGTGCGACGCTTTCGTTATAGACTTCGGGAATGTTTTCGTCAGGCAGCAGCATCATGATGACGTCTGCATCCTTGACGGCATCCTTGACTTCCTTGACTTTCAGACCAGCGTTTTCAGCCTTGCTCCAGGAGTTGCCGCCTTTGCGCAGACCTACCGTAACATCGACACCGGAGTCATGCAGGTTCAGTGCATGGGCGTGTCCCTGGGAACCATAGCCGATGATGGCGACTTTTTTGGCTTTAATTAAAGACAGATCACAGTCTTTATCATAAAAAACGTTCATTATGCTTCCTAATCCTAATAAAAAAATACAACCGTTTACACTTTCAGAACACGTTCGCCACGACCGATTCCGGAGCCGCCGGAACGGACGGTTTCGAGAATGGCCGCACGGTCGATCGAATCGATGAATGCGTCGAGTTTTGCCTTGTCTCCGGTCAGCTCGACCGTATAGGCGCGATCGCTGACATCGATAATGCATCCACGGAAGATATCCGTTGTACGCTTGATTTCCTCACGTTCCTTGCCGACAGCGCGGATCTTGATCAGCATCATTTCGCGTTCGACGAAATAGCCGTCCGTCAGATCGACCACCTTGACGACTTCGATCAGACGATTCAGATGTTTTGTGATCTGTTCGATGACGGCTTCCGAACCAATGGTGACGATCGTCATGCGAGAGAGAGTCGGGTCCTCGGTTGGTGCGACGTTCAGGGTTTCGATATTGTATCCGCGAGCGGCGAACAGGCCGACGACACGGGCAAGCGCGCCCGCTTCATTTTCCAAAAGAACAGAAATGATATGCCGCATTTTATTTGTCCTCCAGACTCATCAGCATTTCGGTCAGACCCTTGCCTGCCTTGACCATCGGCCAGACGTTTTCCGAGGAATCCGTCAGGAAATTCATGAATACCAGTTTGTCTTTCATCGAGAAAGCCTCGCGCAACGCGCCTTCCACATCGGCCGGTTTTTCGATCCGGAATCCGACATGGCCGTATGCTTCGGCCAGCTTGTTGAAATCCGGCAGGGAAGCGACATAGGTTTCCGAGTAGCGTGACTCGTAGTCCAGACGTTGCCACTGGCGAACCATACCGAGGACACCGTTGTTGAGCATGATGATCTTCGGCGTCAGGTTGTACTGTTTGCAGGTTGCCAGTTCCTGAATGTTCATCTGGATGGAGCCTTCGCCCGTGATACAGGCGACGGTCGCACCCGGATTGGCCATCTGGATACCCATGGCATAGGGCAGACCGACACCCATCGTTCCCAGACCGCCGGAGTTGAGCCAGCGACGCGGCTTGTCGAACGGATAGTATTGTGCGGCCCACATCTGGTGCTGGCCGACGTCCGAAGCGATATAGGCATCACCCTTGGTGACTTCCCACAGTTTTTCGATCACGAATTGCGGTTTGATGATCTGGTCGGAATAGGCGTATTTCAGGCAATCTTTCTTGCGCCATTCATTGATCTGCGCCCACCACGGAGCCAGTGCCTGCGGATTGATCGAGCCTGCAGGTGCCGCATCGAGCTGTGCGAGCATTTCCTGCAGAACGTCCTTGACGTTGCCGACGATCGGAATATCGACCTTGACGCGTTTGGAAATCGACGAAGGATCGATATCGATATGGATAATCTTGCGGTCGACTTTCGAGAAGTGCTCGGGGTTGCCGATAACGCGGTCATCGAAACGTGCGCCGACTGCGATCAGGACATCGCAATGCTGCATGGCCAGGTTGGCTTCATACTTGCCGTGCATGCCTGGCATGCCGATGTATTTTTCACTGGATGCGCGATAGCCGCCCAGCCCCTGAAGGGTGTTGACGCATGGCATGCCCAGACGGTCGACCAGTTTGTTCAGTTCGGGTGCGGAGTCGGACAGGATGACGCCACCCCCTGCATAGACAAGAGGACGTTCGGCCTGAAGCATCATCTGGACGGCCTTGCGGATCTGGCCGGTATGTCCCTTGTCGATCGGTTTGTAGGAACGCATTTCGATTTCCTTCGGATAGTCGAAAATGCAGGATTGCATGCTGACATCCTTGGGAATGTCGATCAGGACAGGTCCCGGACGGCCTGTGGAAGCGATATAGAACGCTTTCTTGATGGTGACGGCCAGATCGCGGACGTCCTTGACCAGAAAATTGTGTTTGACGCAAGGACGTGTGATACCGACGGCGTCACATTCCTGGAATGCATCGGAACCGATGGCGTGGGTGGCGACCTGGCCGCTGATCAGTACGAGCGGAATGGAGTCCATATAGGCGGTGGCCAGTCCCGTGACGGCATTGGTGACGCCCGGGCCGGATGTCACCAGTGCGACCCCGACCTTGCCGGAACTTCTTGCGTAGGCATCTGCCGCATGGACGGCAGCCTGTTCATGACGGACAAGAATATGCTTGAATTTGTCCTGCTTGTAGATGGCGTCGTAAATATAGAGGACGGCACCACCGGGATATCCGAAAACGTGCTCTACTCCTTCTTCGGCCAGGCTCCTGACAAGGATGTCGGAACCTGTCATTTCTAAACTCATAATTCTTTCCTTTCAAGGTCCACTGGAAATTGATCGGATGCTCTTTCCTGACGAAACCGGAATTGCAAAGGGCAATTCTCTCATTTTATTGCGAAACACAGCAAAACAAGTATCAATTTCTCGCGCTTGTGGCGCGGGTCAGAGCAAACAGCTTTCAAAACAGCAAAGCAAGTTTTCACGACAGGCGGCATGATGGACACCATGTGAGAAAACGATCCGCCGCAGGGTAATGCAGCGGCTAGCAGATAATCGCTTTCGATATTTTGATCAAGCGCTACTCAATTTTACAAATTTACAATACTTCGGCAATTGTATAAAACAAGTAATTTTACACCACTATCTGCACAAGCAGGTTTTTCTTTGCTAGCATGTGCACCTGTTTGACGTGGCCGGACGCCGCGTCTTATTTATTTCTGTATGGCTGGGTTTCCTGCCAATTCGCATGGCAACGGACAAAGAATTATCTGACTTTCTGGCAAGCATCGAAAAACGGGCGTTCAAGCAGGCTGTCTATGCAGTCAGGCGTGATGAAACGGCTTTGGACATCGTTCAGGATGCGATGATCAAGCTTGCGGAAAAATACGGTGACAGACCGGCTTCGGAATTGCCGATGCTGTTTCAGCGTATCCTTCAGAATACGATCAGCGATTTTTTCCGGCGTGAGAAGGTCAGGAACACCTGGGTCAGCCTTTTTTCGAGCATGTCGGCCAACAGTGACGATGACGATTTCGACTTGCTCGATGTTTATCTGGGCGATGAAGGCAATGAAGTGGTGGAATCGTCCGCCGACAAGCTCGAACGGGCACAGGTATTGACAATTATCGAAGAGGAAATCGAAAAATTGCCGGCCCGTCAACGGGAAGCGTTTTTGATGCGTTACTGGAATGATATGGATGTCGCGGAAACGGCAGAGGCGATGAATTGTTCCGAAGGGAGCGTCAAGACGCATTGTTCGCGTGCGGCTCATGCGCTGGCAAAAGCGCTCAAGGCAAGAGGAATTGAGCTATGAACATGAATGAGGAAAATTTCGCTTACAAGGTGCGCCATGCATTGAACGAAAAATTCGATGATATGCCCGACACTATCGTGCAGCGGCTTGAACAGGCACGTCTGGCGGCACTCGGCCGCAAGAAGACGACGCCACTTTATGCGAATGTTTTTCAGCAGGTGTTTGCCGGTGTGACCGGTGGTTTTTCTGGCGGCCCCTCATGGAGGACGAAGCTGGGACTTGGACTGCCTGTGCTGGTGCTGGCAGTCGGCCTGACAGGTATATTCCATTATGAACAACAGCGGCAGATTCGGGAAATCACGGATATAGACATCGCCGTCTTGTCGGATGAGTTGCCGCCGTCCGCTTATGCGGATACCGGTTTCAGGGCCTATGTCGCTGACAAATCGTAAACCGGGGTTTGTGGAATGAGCGAAGGGCATCGTTCAGGCAGGAAGAGGCTTCCCTTGTGGGGGACTGTAGCGGTGATTCTGCTTGCCGTTGCAGTCGGCGCGGTTTATGCCCTTTTGCCGATGGATGGCCTGCGGGCATTTTTCGGCATGGAACAGGCATGTGAGAAAACGGAAGCAGCCGATTCATGGGACAGTCTGACGCCTGCCGAGAAAGAGTCGCTGGCACCGCTTGAAAATACATGGGGACAGTTAAGCCCGGCACAGAAAAAGAAATGGCTGGCGATTGCGCACAAGATGGAAAATATGTCTCCGGAGAAAAGACAGCGTTTCCGGAATCATATCCGGGACTGGTTGGGCATGACGCCAGAACAGCGGCGGCTGGCCAGACAGAATTATCTGGGATTCAGAAAACTCGATCCGGAACACAAGTCGCAAAAGTGGCAGGAATACCAGAAATTGCCGGAAGAAAAAAAACGGGCGCTGGCGGAAAGAGCAAGAATGAAACGGCGTTTGACCAGACTGGACGGCGAACAAAGTGACAATGCTGTCGTCGAGCCGCTCAAACAGCGTTCGGGAAAAAGCGCGCATTCACAAGACGAGATGCCGGAATACTGGCGTTAGCGTTCCGGCTTGCCCGTCATCATTTTTCCATCACGGATTTCAATGACACGATGGCATTTTGTCGCGATTTCCATGTCATGCGTTACGAGTACCAGTGTCATGCGATGTTCCCTGTGCATAGCGAACATCAGTTCGATAATGTCTTGTCCTGTTTTGGTGTCGAGATTGCCGGTCGGTTCGTCGGCGAACAGAAGCGGCGGTTCAGTGATGAAGGCACGTGCCAGTGCGATGCGCTGCTGTTCTCCGCCGGAAAGGTATCTGGGATAATGTCGTGTACGTGATGACAGTCCGACACGTTCCAGCAGGGAACTTGCCCGTGCTGCCGCGTCCGGGGCACCTTGCAGTTCCAGCGGCAGCATGACGTTTTCCAGTGCAGTCAGATGCGGCAGCAGCTGGAATGACTGGAATACGAAACCCAGCAATTTTTTCCGCAGCATGGCGCGTTCATCTTCGTTCATGGCGAAAATATCGATGCCGCACAATCTGACGGTTCCTGCTGTCGGTGTATCCAGACCTGCCAGAAGGCTTAATAGCGTCGTTTTTCCGGAACCGGAAGCGCCGATGATGGCGACGGTTTCATTTTCCGGAATGCTGAAATGGATGTCTTGCAAGATGGTGAGCGTATCGGTCGCATCCGCAACCGTTTTGTGCAGATGGACGGCCTCAATGGCAGGATGATGGAGACAAGGAGTGTTTTGCATGGAGATATCGGGTATCTTCTGGCACAAGTTGCCGGTATTTCATTGGCGGCATGTCGTTGCCGTCCTGTTTTTATTATGTCTTTTTTCCGGACATCCCGCCTGGGCGGCACAAAAGACAGTGTTGGTATTGGGAGACAGCCTTTCGGCAGGGTATGGTCTGGAAAAGGGAACCGGCTGGGTCGATTTGCTGGGAAAACGGCTGAAAAAGGATTATCCGGAAATCACGATCGTCAATGCCAGCATCAGCGGTGATACGTCCAGCGGTGGCAGGGCAAGGTTGCCTGCCTTGCTTAAACGGTATGCGCCTACGGTCGTGGTGATCGAGTTGGGGGCCAATGACGGATTGCGTGGTTTTCCTGTCAAATCGATATATGACAATTTGCTGGCCATGGTGGAGATGGTGAAGAAGCAGAAAGGAACAGTTTTGCTTCTGGGGATGCAGATTCCTCCCAATTACGGACAAGCCTATACACGTGATTTCGCCGGTGTGTATTCCGCGCTAGCGAAAAAGGGCAAGGTATCTCTGGTGCCTTTTTTCCTGAAAGGGGTGGCCGAACGTGACGATTTGTTCCAGAGCGACAATATTCACCCGGTAGCCGAGGCACAACCTGTCATGCTGGACAATGTGTGGCCTTTTCTCGAACCGTTGCTGAAATGAACGGTCAGGCGTTGTTGCCGTTCTGAAGGCGACGGCGTCGCAATTCCTGCGGGGTGGCGGCCAGCGGGCGGTAGATTTCGATACGGTCGCCTTCGCCCAGGACGGTATCGAAAGTTTTTTTCTTGCCGAAAATGCCGACCTGTCCTTCTTTGACGGTGATGGACAGTTCTTTTTCAATGCCGCTTTGCCGGATGGCATCGATCAGCCGGGTGCCTTCGGCAACGGTCATGTCGATCATGATCTGACGATCCATTTCAGCATAACAGACCTGAACGGCGACCGGTTGTCCGGCGGATATATTTCTGTTATCCATGGATTTTCCGTGCACGCTCGCAAAAAGAATCTACCAGACTGTTGGTGACCATATCGAAAACAGGTCCCAGCAGTTTTTCAAGAAAGAAATGTGAAAATTCGTAATTCAGGTACAGCTCGACGCGGCAACGGTTGTCATCCAGCGCACTGAATGTCCATTGCCCGTCCAGCCGGCGGAATGGGCCACGGATGAGTTTCATCCGGATGGATGACGGTTCGGTATGGGTGTTGCATGTCGTGAAACTTTGCGTGATGCCGCAAAAGTTCAGGAAGATGGAAGCGACTACCGTCTGTCCATCCGGATCACGCAGGATTTCGACCCGGTCACACCATGGCAGAAAGGAAGGGTAGCTTTCCATGTCGTTGACCAGTGCATACATTTGCGCTGCGCTGTAATTGAGCAATACCGATTTGTGTACGATCGTCATCTGGACGTGAGTGATTTTGATAAAATCGCTATTTTATACAAGGAAGCGTGTGCGTTTATGACTATTGCCGATAATAAAAAAGCATTTCACGATTATTTTATCGAAGAACGCTTTGATGCGGGTATGGCGCTGGAGGGCTGGGAAGTCAAGTCCATCCGCGCAGGCCGGGTGCAACTCAAAGAGGCGTATGTCATTGTCCGCGCAGGCGAGATATTTTTGTTTGGGGCACATATCAGTCCGTTGCCGACGGCATCGACGCATGTCAAACCGGATCCGGTTCGCGACAGGAAATTGCTGATGCATGCATCCGAGATCAACAAGTTGATCGGCAAGGTGGAACGTGCCGGTTATACGCTGGTGCCGCTCAACCTGCATTTTTCCAAGGGGCGAATCAAGTGCGAAATCGGTCTGGCCAAAGGCAAAAAGCAGTATGACAAACGGGAAACCGAGAAAGCACGCGACTGGCAACGCGAACAGCAGCAGATCATGAAGCAGAACCGGCGCTGACAAAATGCCGGAGATGCCGCATCAGTCCTGTGCTTCCTTTATCCAGGCCATCAGGATGGCTTCGAGGATTCTTTCATTGGAACGGTTGGGGTCGTCGTCGAACCCGTCCAGACGGCAAATCCAGTCGTGCAGATCCGTGAAGCGGACACTCAGAGGATCGGTATCCGGATAACGATCGGTCAGTTCTTCGGCGATTCTTTGGGTATCGGACCATTTCATAATACGGTTTTCCACAGGTTTGTCAGCGGTTTTCGCTGACGAGATTGATGGTGTATTTCGGTATTTCGACCGTCAGGTCTTCTTTGCCGACTTTTGCCTGACAGGAAAGACGGGATTCTGCTTCCAGCCCCCATGCCCTGTCGAGCATGTCTTCTTCCTTTTCGCTCATTTCCGAAAGCGAGGAAAATCCCTTGCGGATGATGACATGGCAGGTACTGCATGCACCGCATTTTCCGCAAGCGTGTTCGATTTCGATATGGTTGTCCAGAAGGGCATCGCAAATCGACTGACCTGAACGGGCGTCAATGACCGCACCATCCGGACAAAGTGCCTCATGGGGCAATACTGTAATTTTTGGCATGCTGTCTCCGGTAAATTCAGATAACGTCCTTGATCGCCTTGCCGGAAAGAGCTTTCCGGATACTGCGGTTCATGCGTCTGGCGGCGAATTGTTCAGTACCTTTTGTCAAGGCCTCGACTGCATCGTGCAGGACGGTTGCCGAGTCGCCTTGCAGATGTGGGCGTGTATCGGCAATGAGTTGTTCGATTGTCGCGCGTTCCGTTTCGTCCAGAAGATCGCCATCGGTATTCAATGCCGTTTCCGTTGCCTGAATCGTACGTCTGGCCTCGACCTGTTCTTCCTTCAGGGCGCGCAGCTGCATGTCGTTTTCGGCATTTTTTCCGGATTCCTCAAGCATTTTGACGATTTCCATATCGGTCAGGCCGTAGGATGGCTTGACGGTGATGGATGCTTCAGTACCTGAAATGGTTTCTCGCGCCGAGACGGAGAGCAGACCGTCGGCATCGACCTGAAAGGTGATGCGGATACGAGGAACGCCGGCTGCCATCGGCGGGATACCGCGCAATTCGAAGCGTGCCAGTGAGCGGCAATCATCGACCAGTTCGCGTTCGCCTTGCAGGACGTGAATGGCCAGTGCGGTCTGTCCGTCCTTGAAGGTCGTGAATTCCTGTGCATAGGTGCAGGGAATAGTAGAGTTTCGCGGAATGATCTTTTCCACCAGTCCTCCCATGGTTTCAATGCCCAGGGAAAGCGGTGTGACATCGAGCAAAAGCCAGTCGTCGCCAGGCGCGCGGTTTCCTGCCAGAAGATTCGCCTGTGTGGCGGCACCGAGTGCCACGACCTTTTCCGGGTCAATCGAAGCGTGAGGTTTTTTGCCGAACAGTTTTTGTATTTGCCGTCGGATATGCGGCATTCGTGTGGCGCCACCAATCAGAATGACACCATCGATGTCGGGGACGGTGAGTCCTGCGTCACGAATGGTTTTCTTGACTTGCTGCATGGTTTTGCAGACAAGCGGATGGGTCATCTGTTCAAAGGCACGGGCGGTCAGTTCCAGATTGATTTTTTCGCCTGACGAAAGAATGGTGTTGATGGTTACTCGCGCACGTGCTGACAGGCGTTCTTTCGCTTCGCGGGCTTTGGTCATCAGCTGTTGCTTGTCTTCGGGAGAAAGCGGTTTGAGGTGTGCTTTTTCGATGATCCAGCAGAATATGCGGTGGTCGAAATCGTCGCCGCCCAGTCGGGAGTCGCCACCGGTGGCCAGTACTTCGAAAACACCCTTGTTCAGCTTCAGAATAGAAATGTCGAATGTTCCGCCACCGAGATCGTATGCGGCATAAATACCTTCCGGCGCATTGTCCAGACCATAGGCGATCGCAGCGGCTGTCGGTTCGCTCAGGAGACGCAGGACATGAATGCCTGCGAGTTTTGCGGCGTCCTTGGTAGCCTGACGTTGTGCGTCGTCGAAGTAGGCGGGCACGGTAATGACCGCTCCGGCAAGCGGCTCGTCAAATGCATCTTCGACACGGTATCTGAGTCTGGCAAGAATTTCGGCAGAGACCTCGACCGGGCTTTTTTCTCCGGCTACCGTGGCGATTCTGACCATGCCGGGATGATCGACGAACTGGTAGGGCAGGCTTTCGAGGTTGGTGATATCCGAGAGTGTGCGTCCCATCAGACGTTTGACAGATGCAATGGTATTTTTCGGATCGCTGTTTTGCGCCTGTCTGGCGGCATAGCCGACTTCGGTGTGCCCGTCAGCGAAATAACGGACGACAGAGGGCAGCAATGGCCGGCGCTGTTCGTCTTCCAGTACTTCGGGAATACTGTTGCGGACAGTCGCGACAAGCGAATGGGTCGTGCCGAGATCGATACCGACGGCAAGACGGAACTGGTGGGGAGCCGCGGACATGCCGGGTTCTGCAATCTGGAGAAGTGCCATGTTCAGTTTGTGGAGTCAGGACCGTCAGCGAACCGACTGATTTCCTCGCCGAATTTTTCGAGGAACATCAGTTTCCGTGTTTCACGGGCAGCCTGTTCGAATTGGTGTTGGTTCAGGAATGTTTCAAGGCATTGCAGGCATTCTTCGCGCGATTGCCTGCGTTGTTCATCGAGCGCATGCAACACATGGCGGTCTCCGGAGTCGCGCGCTTCTTCCAGGGTCTCACGCCATTGCATCTGTTGCATCAGAAAGTCCGGATCCATGGATACGTGCGTTTCTTTCCGTACGTTATAACCGTTGATTTCGCACAGATAGATGGCGCGTCTGAGTGGATCGCGAAGGGTCTTGTAGGCGTCATTGGCCGTCGCCGCCCATTGCATGGCAGCCCGTTTTTCCGTTTCGGTTGCCGTCACGAAACGGTCCGGATGTACCAGATGCTGTATTTTGCGGTAAGCCTCATCGAGCATGGTGCGATCGACGGCGAATTGTACCGGCAGACCGAAAAGTTCGAAATGGTTCTGCATGACGAAGATGACCGGTTCAAACCCTGAAGCTGTTGCCGCAACCGCAGGTGTCTTTTACATTCGGGTTACGGAACTTGAAACCTTCGTTCAAGCCTTCGCGGACGAAATCGAGTTCCGTGCCGTCCAGATAGGGCAGGCTTTTCGGATCGACGAAAATCCTGACGCCGTTCGATTCGAAAACCGTATCGTCCGTACCCGGTTCGTCGACATATTCGAGTTTGTAGGACATGCCTGAACAACCGGTTGTCTGAACACCGAAACGCAAGCCGATACCTTTGCCGCGGCGTTCCAGAAAGCGGGTGACGTGTCTGGCAGCCTTTTCTGTGAGTGTAATTGCCATGATGGTTTCCGTCCTTTCATGCCTCGTTCTTTTTTTCCTGGCGTTTGCGATAGTCGCTGATCGCCGCCTTGATGGCATCTTCGGCCAGAATCGAGCAGTGAATCTTGACCGGGGGCAATGCCAGTTCATCAGCGATGTCCGAATTCTTGATTTGCAGGGCTTCATCCAGTGTCTTGCCCTTGACCCATTCCGTGACCAGCGAACTTGATGCGATGGCGGAACCGCATCCGTAAGTCTTGAAACGGGCGTCCTCGATTTTGCCTTCGGAATTGACCTTGATTTGCAAACGCATCACGTCGCCACATGCCGGTGCGCCGACCATGCCGGTTCCGACGGTGTCGTCATCCTTGTCGAAGCTGCCGACATTGCGCGGGTTTTCATAGTGATCGATGACCTTGTTAGAGTATGTCATGGTGTTCTCCGGTGACCGTTTCAGTGGGTGGCCCACTGAATGGTGTTGATGTCGATACCTTCCTTGTACATGTCCCACAGTGGGGAAAGTTCACGCAGTTTTGCGACCTGTGTCTTGACCAGTTCGATGGCGAAGTCCACTTCTTCTTCTGTCGTGAAACGGCCGATCGTGAAACGGATCGAGCTGTGTGCCAGTTCATCGCTTCTGCCCAGTGCACGAAGCACGTAGGACGGTTCCAGGCTGGCGGATGTGCATGCCGAACCGGACGAGACGGCCAGTCTTTTCATGGCCATCATCAGTGATTCGCCTTCGACATAGTTGAAGCTGACGTTGAGGTTGTGCGGAATGCGGTGAACCATGTCGCCATTGAATACGACGGCTTCGATCTGCGACAGGCCGTCAGCCAGCCGTTTGGCCAGTATGCGGATACGTGCGATTTCCGAAGGCATTTCTTCGCGTGCGATGCGGTAGGCTTCGCCCATACCGACGATCTGGTGAGTGGCCAGCGTGCCGGAACGCATACCGCGTTCATGACCGCCGCCATGCATTTGCGCTTCCAGACGGATACGAGGGCGACGGCGGACAAACAGGGCACCGATACCTTTCGGTCCGCAAATCTTGTGTGCAGTCAGTGTCATCAGATCGACTTTCGTTTTTTGCAGGTCGATTTCCATTTTGCCGGCAGCCTGTGCGGCATCGCAGTGGAAAACAATGCCCTTGCCACGGCAAAGTTCGCCGATTTCGTCGATCGGCTGGATGACGCCGATTTCGTTATTGACCATCATGACTGATACCAGGATCGTATCGGGACGAATGGCTTTTTCCAGTTGTTCCAGCGTGATGAGGCCGTTTTCCTGAGGATCGAGGTAGGTTGCTTCAAAACCTTCACGTTCCAGCTCGCGGAAAGTATCAAGAACGGATTTGTGTTCGGTCTTGACGGTGATGATGTGTTTTCCCTTGGTCTTGTAAAAATGTGCTGCTCCCTTGATCGCAAGGTTGTTTGCTTCCGTGGCGCCGGATGTCCAGACGATTTCACGGGCGTCAGCATTGATCAGTGCGGCGACATGACCACGTGCTTCTTCTACGGCCTTTTCCGCTTCCCATCCGTACATATGGCTGTTGGAGGCGGGATTGCCGAATTTTTCGCACAGGTAGGGAATCATTTTTTCGGCGACACGCGGGTCGACAGGTGTAGTCGCCGAATAGTCCATGTAGACCGGTCGCGAGGCGTCCTTCGTGAAATCCTTCAAGATGCTGCATTGTGTAGGTTGTACCGTGGTGTTCATGCTGTGTTTTATCCTTTATTTCGCCGTTTTCGCGTACATTCCGATATGGCCAGTGTGCTGGTTTTGCGTTGCCGTCACGGCTTTCGTACCTGAAAGATCCGATAAGGTGACGGATTCCAGATAATCGATGATTCTTTCATTGAGGCTGGCCCACAAGTTATGGGTGACGCATTTGATGCTGCCTTTTCCACAGTTGCCGTTGCCGCCGCAGCGCGTGACGTCCAGCGGTTCGTCCACGGCAAAGACAATGTCGGCAATCGTGATGTCGCCGGCGTCTCTTGCCAGAACGTATCCCCCGCCGGGGCCACGGATGGATTTGACCAGATTGCCACGCCGGAGTTTGGAAAACAGCTGTTCCAGATAGGCAACGGAAATATCCTGCCGTTCGCTGATACCGGCCAGCGATACCGGTCCGCCCTGCTGGTACCGGTTGACATCGATCATGGCCGTTACGGCGAAACGCCCTTTGGTGGTCAGTCTCATAAAATCGTGACGGTGTGTTTATTAGTTGAATATTTTAGTCAAGTATAGCAAAGGACACAGAACTCTGCCAGCGGGCTTTTTTCGTAAAACGGGATGACAATATGTTACGCGGGTGGACGGAAAGGACACTGTATGTGGCCTTTCCGTTCGGGACGGGATCAGGGTGCGAAAGAGGAGCCGCAACCGCATGTGGTTGTGACATTCGGGTTGCGGATGACGAACTGTGCGCCGTCAAGGTCTTCCTTGTAATCGATCTCGGCGCCGACAAGGTACTGGTAGCTCATGGGATCGATCAGCAGCTGGATACCGTTTTTCATCATGGTCGTGTCGTCTTCGTGGACGTTTTCGTCAAATGTGAAGCCGTACTGGAAGCCGGAACAGCCTCCGCCCTGGACGAACACGCGCAATTTCAGGTTGGGGTTGCCTTCTTCGGCGATCAGTTCAGCGACTTTACGTGCGGCGCTGTCGGTGAAGATAAGCGGTGCCGGCATTTCTTGATTGTCACTCATTATTTACTCCGGAATGAAAAGATGGGCACATTATAAACAGGATGCGGGATTTGTGTTTGCAACATGTCACGGCAATACCGGAACCTGCTTCAGACCGGTGGTTTCATCCAGTCCGAACATCAGATTCATGCACTGGACGCCTTGTCCGGCCGCTCCCTTGACCAGATTGTCTTCCACGACAAGGATGACCAGTGTATTACCGTTGCCTGGACGGTGTACGGCGATACGCAGGTAGTTCGATGCACGGACCGAACGGGTTTCAGGATGCGATCCTGCAGGCAGTACATCGACAAACGGATCGTTACGGTAATGCGTTTCATACAGTTTCTGGAAATCTGTGTCGCGCGATTCCGGAAGCAGGGTTGCGTACAGCGTGGAATGAATGCCGCGGATCATGGGGGTCAGATGCGGTACGAAGGTCAGGCCGATTTCACGGGTGTTTCGGGTGATGGCTTTCAGTCCCTGGACGATTTCAGGAAGATGGCGGTGGCCCTTGACACCATAGGCATGGAAGTTGTCGGACGATTCCGCAAAAAGTGATCCGACAGAAGCGCGGCGACCTGCACCCGAAACGCCGGATTTGCAGTCTGCGATGAGTCTCGATTCGTCAACCAGTGGTTTGTCCTGGCTCAAAAGCGGCGCAAAACCCAGCTGGACCGATGTGGGATAGCAGCCCGGCAGGCCGATTACACGTGCGTTCCGGATGGCATCACGATTGACTTCAACCAGACCGTAAATCGCTTCGGTCAGAATATCCGGGCATGCGTGTGGCATGCCGTACCATTTTTCGAATTCAGCCGTGTCTTTCAGACGGAAGTCTGCTGCGAGATCAATGATTTTGACATGGTGTGCAAGCAATTCCCTGGCGTGTGACATGGCAACGCCGTGCGGTGTGGCGAAAAAGACGACATCGCAGTCATTCAGCGCCGATTCCTCCGGCGAGGTGAAGGACAGATCGACAATGCCACGCAATGACGGAAACATATCGGCGACGTGTGTGCCCTTGTCGCCCCGTGATGTAATGGCCGTCAGTTTGACATTCGGGTGTGCGGAAAGAATACGCAGAAGTTCGACGCCGGTGTAACCTGTGCCGCCGACGATGCCGACTTTGATCATGATAGCCTCACAGAAGAAGTTGACAGAAACATGCCGCCTATTTTAGCGGGAATACCGGTATTTTGCCCGGTTACTGCATACAGAAAAAAAGTCGCCCGGCAATGCCGGACGACTTCATGAAACAGCCATTTACAATATCCGTTCGGTATTGTATGAAATGGATTAACGTTTGGAGAACTGTTTTGCACGACGTGCCTTGCGCAGGCCGACTTTCTTACGTTCGACTTCGCGTGCGTCACGGGTGACGAAGCCAGCCTTGGACAAGGCCGGTTTCAGACCGATGTCGTAATCGATCAGTGCGCGGGTGATGCCATGACGAACTGCACCTGCCTGTCCGGATTCACCACCGCCGGAAACATTGACCATGATGTCGAAACGTTCGACATTGTCGGTCAGTTCGAGCGGCTGGCGGATGACCATCAGGCCGGTTTCGCGAGAAAAGTATTCGTTGGCCGGTTTGCCGTTTACAGTGATTTTTCCAGAGCCTGCCTTGATGAAAACACGTGCAACGGCACTTTTGCGACGGCCGGTTCCGTAATTGTAGTTACCGATCATGTCTGCTCCTTAGATTTCGAGTGGCTTTGGCTGCTGTGCACTGTGTGGATGGGTTGCATCCGCATAGACTTTCAGCTTTTTGATCATGGCATAACCCAAAGGTCCCTTCGGGAGCATACCCTTGACGGCTTTTTCGAGTGCACGACCCGGGAAACGTTGCTGCATTTTTTCGAAAGTCGTTTCGTAAATGCCGCCCGGGAAGCCGCTGTGGCGATAGTACTTCTTGTCGGTCGTCTTTTTGCCGGTTACGCGCAGCTTGCTGGCGTTGACGACGATGATGTAGTCACCGGTATCGACATGTGGGGTAAATTCAGGTTTGTGTTTGCCACGCAGACGGCGTGCCACTTCGCTGGCGACACGTCCGAGAACCTTGTCGGTTGCGTCGATCACAAACCACTCACGCTGGACGGTGCTGTCCTTGGCGGAAAAGGTTTTCATAGTAGTTTCCTGTAATGTTTACACGTTCAAACGGGTGGTTCCGCCCACTGTCGGGACGGACACAGCCTTCTGTTATTTTTCCGGAACGGACGGAAAGTATTAAATTATAGACGTATCAATGACTTGACGTCAATTCGCTTGTCGACTTCAGACAGGTTGTTTTTTTTCGTTGGTGCCAAATGGTCATGAATGATTTTATTGCCAGCCGGGTTCGGGTATTCTTTCCATTTTCCGGTTTTATGCAGGTTTTTTTATGATTCCAATCGATGTACTGGGGACGTATTTCATTGCATGCCTGATTCTGGCGATCGCTCCCGGTCCCGACAATATTTTCGTGCTGACACAATCGGCATTGCAGGGAAAAAAGGCGGGACTTCTCGTGGTGATGGGGCTCTGTACCGGTCTGTTGTTTCATACGACGGCCGTGGCGTTGGGTGTCGCGGTTATTTTCAAGACTTCGGAACTGGCGTTTACGCTTTTGAAGCTGGCCGGTGCCGGCTATCTGCTGTATCTGGCGTGGGGTGCATTTCGTAGCGGTGCCACGACTATCGACGGAGGTCACAATGTCATCCTGACAAGCGGGCAGCTGTACCGGCGCGGTATTTTCATGAATATTACCAATCCGAAAGTCAGTATTTTTTTTCTGGCGTTTTTGCCGCAGTTCGCAGATCCGTCGCGGGGTCTGCTTGCATTGCAGATGATGGAACTGGGGTTCGTTTTCATCGTTTCAGCCATTCTGGTGTTTGGTGCGATCGCACTGGCTGCCGGTGCATTGGGAGAATGGCTGAATCGCTCTGCCAATATCCAGCGATGGATCAATCGTCTGGCAGGAACGATATTTGTCGGTCTGGCGATCAAGTTGCTGTTGACGGAGCGGTAAATACCGGTCTGGCCGTTATTTGGCAGTCGGTTTGTCCGCAGTAAATGATTCCCGATGCAAGAGGGCACGTCAAAACGACGTGCCCTCTTGCAGTCATTCCCTGTTGCGATTGCATGTCAGACTATGTGTGATGGCGTGCTTGTGACAGATGGCATATCGTCGGAGCGGAGGCTTGTCACCATCATATGGTACCTATTGCTTCGGTGTGGCCAGTGCCTTTCGCCGTTTGTCGATGGCCTTGATACGTATGATGGCATTGGGCATGGCTTCGAGACGTGCCGATGTCGAAGGGTGCAGTGCGGTGTAGTTCCGGACGTTTGTAGCCGGAAATCGGTAGGCAACCCGTTTCCAGAATTGGGTGGCGTTGTCGATGGCATAACCGCCTCGCAGCGACATGGCCAGACTGAGTGTATCGGCGTCGATATCGAATTTTTTCGGTACCGGTTTCAGTCCGCCGTTACCCTGTATCTGATATGACGGATTCCGGATCAGATTGTCGATCAGAAGGGTCGCCGCTTGCGTGTTCTGAAGCGTTTTGGCATGTCCCAGAACGTTATGCGCCATTTCCTTGGAGATGACATAGGCCAGATCTTCGTCTGAGCGTGCGAAAAGCATCATGCCCTGGGTGACGAGAATGCGGTTGCCGTCGGAATAGGCATTGACGTTGGGTGTTTGTCCCAGTTCGATGCGGAAACCGCAAGCAGGTGTCAGGGCGACTGTCATGTTTTTCTGCCTGTTGTTGCGCAATACGGTAAGGCGCAGCGATTTGTTGTTTGATACCAGCGAGGAAAGCAGCTCGACGGTTTCGCGTTCGGCATGTGCGCCTTGCGGTACCGGTTTGTTGCCGATGCGCAGCAAGATATCGCCTCGTTGCAGACCGGCGCGGTCGGCGCCGCTGCCCGGAATGACGTTCATGACCTGAAGTCGTTCACCCAGTCCATAGGTTTCTGCTGCAAGAGAAGACAGTTCCTGTGAATACGAGTATTTGTTGGCGACACTGAATCCAAGCAGGTTGCGCAGTTGTTTGCGGCAAAGTGCAGCATTGCCGATCAGCAACTTTCCACCTACTCTGTCCAGACGATCCTGCATGGCGACGACTTGTTCAAGGCGTGGTTTCCCGGATGTTTCGATCTCCATGTCTTCATTGCCCATCCATGTGGAGTCAGTGGCACAGGCCGTGACCAGCAGGGCGCAGCAACAACAGACGATCCGGTATCCTGTTTTGCCCGAACGAATGAATTGCCAAAACGATTTCAAAGGTGTCTTCATGGTAGGTTCACTTTCCTTCAGAGGGTTCCTGTACTCCCGAAACCGCCGGTACCCCGTGTGCTTTCCCCGAATTCATCGACTATGTTGAAGCCGACCTGAAGTATCGGGACAACGACCAGTTGGGCCAGTCTGTCCAGCGGATTCAGGGTGAAGGCCTTGTCGCCGCGGTTCCAGGTCGAAACCATCAGTTGTCCCTGATAATCCGAATCGATCAGACCGACGAGGTTGCCCAGTACGATGCCATGTTTGTGCCCCAGACCGCTGCGTGGCAGGATGAGGGCAGCATATCCCGGGTCGGCGATATGGATGGCAAGACCTGTCGGAACCAGACGGGTTTCGCCCGGCCCGATGACAAGCGGTTCCGGGATGCAGGCACGCAAATCCAGACCGGCGCTGCCCGGGGTAGCGTATGAAGGAAGATATTCCTTTATACGGGCGTCCAGTATTTTGATGTCGATCGTTTTCATGGCGGTATATCAAAGGCGTTTTGCGATCTGATCGATCAGCTGGCGGGCGAGTATCTGTTTGCTGCCGTGCGGCAGTTCGAGATGGCCGGTTTCATCGAACAGAATCAGGGTGTTTTCATCTTTGCCGAAGGTTTCATG
Source organism: uncultured Oxalobacter sp. (assembly GCA_934277985.1). Taxonomy (GTDB): domain Bacteria; phylum Pseudomonadota; class Gammaproteobacteria; order Burkholderiales; family Burkholderiaceae_D; genus Oxalobacter; species Oxalobacter paeniformigenes. Next base: position 43,591 of record CAKQWF010000007.1, on the reverse strand, counting down.
TCCGATATTGCCGACGAGAAGCGGGATGCCTTTTTTGCGGCGTTTGGCTTCGGCGTATTCGCTCAGTTTTTCAGACTCGGCGGCGAAACCGACGCAATAGGGCGGGTCGGGAAGTGCGGCGATCGAGGCGAGAATATCCGGATTTTCGGCAAATTCCAGTACCGGTGTCTTGCCGTCACCGTTTTTTTTGATTTTTTGTCCGCTGGCATTGGCGACGCGCCAGTCCGCGACGGCTGCGACGGAAATGAAGATGTCCTGTTTGCTGATATGTGACATGACGGTATCGCGCATTTCGATGGCGGTCATGACGTCGATCCGGGTGACGCCATAAGGTGCATCCAGTGCGGTGGGACCGGATATCAGGGTGACGGTGGCGCCTGCTTCGCGAGCGGCGCGTGCGATGGCATAGCCCATTTTTCCTGAAGAACGGTTGGTGATGCCGCGAACGGGATCGATCGGTTCGAATGTCGGCCCTGCTGTAATCAGTACGTTCCGGCCTGCCAGGCTTTTCGGTTGCAGTGCTGCGATCACTTCTTCGAGCAGTTGCGGAGGTTCCAGCATGCGACCGTCGCCGATTTCTCCACAGGCCTGATATCCTGAGGCAGGACCGGCAATCAGTACGCCGTCGGCCTTGAGGCGGTTGACATTGCGTCGGGTCGCCGGCTTCTTCCACATTTCCGCGTTCATGGCCGGTGCGATCATAAAGGGTATTTCGGATGGTCTGGCCAGACACAGGGTCGAGAGCAGGTCGTCACACAGGCCGTTGGCCAGTTTGGCCATGAAATTAGCTGAGCAGGGCGCGATGACGACAAGATCGGCCTGGCGTGTCAGGTCGATATGCGGCATGTTGTTTTCCAGCCGATCGTCCCATGAGTCGGTAAAGACGGTGTGTCCGGTCAGTGCCTGCATGGTGACAGGGGTGATGAACTTCATGGCATTTGCGGTCATGGCGACCTGTACGGATGCGCCCTCGCGGATCATCGCGCGTGCGAATTCAGCCGATTTGTAACAGGCGATGCCGCCGGTCAGACCCAGTAAAATCCTTTTGCCGGACAAATCCATATGTTCTCTCCGTATTGTGGATGGTTTTGCGTGTCAGATACGATCAGCTTTTTCTGACGCGCTTGAGCTCGTCGATGATAAACAGGACGGCTCCGATTGTAATACCGCAGTCTGCGATATTGAATGTCGGCCAGTGCCATCCCATGGCGTGTACGTCCAGAAAATCGATGACGTGACCGTACAGGGAGCGGTCGATCAGATTGCCGATGGCTCCGCCCAGAATCAATGCCAGCGACAGGCAAAACAGGCGCTGGTGGGCATGTTTTTTCAGCAGGTACACAATGACGACGACGGCCAGAATGCTGATGGCCGTGAAAAAGTACCGTTGCCATCCCGACTGGGATGCCAGAAAACTGAAGGCGGCGCCTTCGTTATAAACACGAATCAGGTTGAAAAACGACGTTATCCTGATGGCCTGGCCGTAATGAAGGATATGGGAAATCCAGATCTTGCTGATCTGGTCGAGCAGGACGATTGCAATTGCAAGGCCCAGCCAGTGCAAAATACCGGTTTTGCTTTTGTAGTAAATGTTTCTGGTTGCCATAATCCGGTTTGAAAAAACCACCGGAAATAGATTCCGGTGGCGACAGAAATATAAACAGCCTAGACGAACCGGCGTTTTTCACCCTGGCCGAAAAGATTTTCGGCACAACGTGCGCAAAGTTGCGGATGTTGCGTATCCGAACCGACATCGCTGCGATAGTGCCAGCAACGTTCGCACTTCTGGTATGCGGATGGTTTGACAGTGATCGATTCTTCGGTGTTGTCCGCGACTTCGATGACTTCGGCACGGGACGTGATCATCAGGAATTTCAGATCTTCGCCAAGGCTCTTGAGCAGTCGGTATTTGTCTCCGGAAGCGCGGATTTCGATTTCCGCCTGCAAGGAAGAACCGATCTGGCCAGCGATACGGACTTCTTCCAGCCGTTTCATGACATCGGCGCGGATGACCTTGAGCCGGTTGTATTTTTCGAGCAGTTGTGCACCGTCACTGATTTCCGGCAGTTCATAGGCCGTCAGCGTGAACAGGGTTTCGCCACTGTCTGCATATTCCTTTTCGGAGGCGAATGCCTGCCATGCTTCTTCGGATGTGAACGACAGGATCGGTGCCATCAGACGCAGCAGTGCATGTGTGATGTGCCACAGTGCCGTTTGTGCCGACTGACGGGCATGCGAAACGGTCTTCGATGTGTACAGTCTGTCCTTGAGGATGTCGAGATAGAGACTGCCCAGTTCTTCGGAACAGTAGGTTTGCAGTTTGGATACGACCGGATGGAATTCGAAACGGTCGTAGTGAGCCATGATTTCTTCCTGAAGCGCTTTCATGGATGCGATGGCATAGCGGTCGACTTCCAGCAAGTCGTCGATGGCGACAGCGTCTTTGAGGGGATCGAAATCGGCTGTGTTGGACAGCAGAAAACGCAGGGTATTGCGGATACGTCGATAGGATTCGGTGACGCGTTTGAGAATTTCATCCGAGATGGACAATTCACCGGAATAGTCTGTCGATGCGACCCACAGGCGCAAAATATCGGCCCCCAGTGTATCGAAAACCTTTTGCGGGGAGATGACGTTACCCATGGATTTCGACATTTTGCGACCTTCGCCGTCGACAACGAAACCGTGTGTGAGCAGCATTTTGTAAGGCGGGCAGCCGTCGAGCATGGATGCCGTCAGCAGTGATGAATGGAACCAGCCCCGATGCTGGTCGGAACCTTCCAGATACAGGTCTGCCGGGAAACGGAGCGCTTTTGCATGCGAACCGCGCAGGACGGTCTGGTGGGTCGCACCGGAATCGAACCAGACATCGAGCGTGTCGCGGTTCTTTTCGTACAGCGCCGCTTCTTCACCCAGCAATTCTTTCGGATCGAGGGTTTGCCAGGCTTCGATACCCTCTTTTTCGACACGTTTTGCGATTTCCTCAAGCAGTTCCAGCGTTCTCGGATGCAGTTCACCGGTTTCACGATGTACGAAAAAGGCCATCGGAACGCCCCACTGGCGCTGGCGCGAGAGCGTCCAGTCGGGACGGTTGGCGATCATGCCTTGCAGGCGTGCCTTGCCCCAGTCAGGATAGAAAGTGGTCTGTTCGACACCCTTGAGCGCCGTTTCGCGCAAGGTCAGGGATGTGTCGTTCGGTTTGATGTCCATGCCGGCGAACCATTGTGAGGTGGCTCGGTATACGATCGGTGTTTTGTGGCGCCAGCAGTGCATGTAACTGTGCGTCATCATGTCGAGATTGAACAGCGTGCCTGCTTCCTGCATGGTATTGCAGATCAGTTTCGATGCATCCCAGATCATCATGCCGCCGAAAAGTGGCAGCGAGGATACATAATGACCGTTACCCATGACCGGATTGAGGATTTCATCATCCTTCATACCGTGCGATTTGCAGGACAGGAAGTCGTCCACACCGTAGGCCGGGGCGGAATGGACGATACCGGTACCGGTATCCAGCGTGACGTATTCTTCGGCGTAGATCGGCGAGAGACGGCGGTAACCTTCATGTGCATCGTACAGTGGATGTCTGAAACGGATGCCTTCCAGTGTGGCACCCTTGGCCGTCGCCAGTATCTTCCATACATTCAGGCCATAGCGTTTCTGAAGCAGTGTCTTGCCTGCTTCGGATGACGGCAGTTTAGCCCGTTCGTCGGCGACGATCAGCAGGCCTTTTTCCGTTTCGACCAGTGCATAATCGAATTCTGGATGGACATTCAGGGCCTGGTTGGCCGGGATGGTCCATGGGGTTGTCGTCCAGATGACGGCATAACCTGTCGGCAGCGGCAGTTCAGACATGCCGAAAGCGGCAGCGACTTTTTCCGGTTCTGCAAACGGGAAGCCGACGTCGATTTCCGGGTCGCGTCTGTCCTGGTATTCCACCTCGGCTTCTGCCAGTGCGGAACCGCAGTCGAAACACCAGTTGACCGGTTTCAGTCCGCGGAATACATAGCCTTTTTCAAGCAGACGTGCCAGCGCGCGGATTTCGTTGGCTTCATTGGTATGGTTCATCGTCAGGTACGGGTTGTCCCAGTCGCCGAGTACGCCCAGACGGATGAAATCCTTTTTCTGCCGTTCGACCTGTTCTCTGGCATAGGCACGTGCCTTGGCTTGTACTTCGGTCGCCGCCAGGTTTTTCCCGTACATTTTTTCGATCTGGATTTCGATAGGCATGCCGTGACAGTCCCACCCCGGAACATAAGGGGCATCGAAACCGGCCAGACCGCGCGATTTGACAACGATATCTTTCAGAATTTTGTTGACGGCATGACCGATGTGGATGTCGCCGTTTGCATAGGGCGGGCCGTCATGAAGAATGAACTGCGGGCGGCCGGCAGCCGCTTTTCTGATGCGGTGATAGATTTTCTTGTCCTGCCATTGCTTGATCCATTCAGGTTCCCGTTTGGCGAGATTGCCTCGCATGGGGAATGGTGTATCGGGCATGTTGACCGGATATTCCTTGCCGGGTTTGTTTTTGCTTGACTGTTTTTTACCGGACGAATCTGATGGTTTGTTCGACATGTTTATCACGCTTGATATGGGTTGCAACGGACTTGGCGACTGATTTTACCGTTTCTGTCCGCTATTCAGTTAACTTTTGCTCAGTGTTTTTTCAAAATACGATCTGGCGGCGGCCACGTCTTTCCCGATGGCGGCGGTCAATGCACCAAGATCCGGAAATTTTTGATTATCCCGCAATTTTTTCAAAAATTCGACTTCGATGAGCGAACTGTAACAATTACGGTGGAAATCCAGAATATGGGTTTCCAGCATGATATGACGGTCACTTTCGATGGTCGGGCGGGTCCCTATCATGGATACCGAGGGCAGAGGCTTGTCGGCAAGGCCGTGTACACGGGTGATGAAAACGCCGGACAATATCGGATTGTAATGGCGAATCGGAATATTGGCCGTCGGAAAGCCCAGTCCGCGTCCGATCTTGTCGCCATGTACGATATGGCCCGAGATGGTGTAGGGGCGCCCGAGAAGTGTCGCGACGGTTTCGAAATCGCCCTGTTCCAGCGCGAGACGAATGGCGGATGAAGAAATGCGGCCGTTCATGTCGGTGACGGCGGGCAGGATTTCTGTATGGAATCCGTATCGGTGGCCTGCTTTTTCAAGGTCGTCTGTCGTTCCTGTCCTGCCTTTCCCAAAGCGGAAGGCTTCGCCGACCATCAGCCATTCGACATGCAGAGTGTCGACAAGGATTTTTTTGATGAAGTCCTCGGCGCCCAGGCTGGCGATCGTCTGGTTGAAACGGGCGATGATGACTTCGTCGAGATGGCACTGCGATAACGCATGGATTTTTTCGCGCAACGGGGTAATGGTCGCCGGTGCATCGGCCATTTTCCCGGTTTTCAGTGCGAAATATTGTCTCGGATGCGGATTGAATGTCAGGACGGCGGCAGGCAGACCAAGACGGTCTGCCGCTTGCCGCAATCGGGCGAGCAACACTTTGTGTCCACGGTGCACGCCGTCGAAATTACCGATCGCCAGCGCACGTGGCCCCTGTGGTAAATTGTCCGTGAATCCGCGAAAGACCTGCATCAATATTTTCGGAGGTTAGCGTAAACATAAAATTATAATGCCTAAAATAAATGATTTGCCAGATTCGTGCGGGTTGCCAAACCGGTGCGGGATGGTGGTTTTGTATCGGCATGAAACGGAACGATATGATGACGAAGCGAGGAAATGACAGCATGTTATCGGCGGCCATCGGAAAGCTGGTTGCGGTTTTCCTGTTGTCGACATATGTCATGCTGACTGCGGGCCATGCGTTCGCGGCCGATCCGGACAAGGTGATTCACAGTGTGTTCGAGGCGGCCGATGACGGATTTGATATGGTGCGGACGCAAAATTACTATTCCGGTTGGGTGGCCGATGCCATTTTCGAAACGTTGTTGACCTACGATTATCTGGCAAGACCCGCAAAGCTGGTGCCCAATACGGCAGAAACCATGCCTGAAATCAGTCCGGACGGAAAAACATACGTGTTCCGGCTGAAAAAGCATATTTATTTCGCGCCCGATCCGGTTTTCGGCGGCAGGCAGCGTGAATTGACAGCAAACGATTATATCTATGCCATCAAGCGACTGGCCGATCCGGCCAACCGTTCGCCATCGGCCGGGTTTATCCGGGGAAAGATCGCCGGTCTGGATGCGCTGACTGAAAAGGCTGTGCGGATGGGAAGATTCGATTATGACGAGCCGGTTTCCGGATTGCAGGCGCCGGATCGTTATACCTTGCGTATCCGGCTCAATGCGCCGGATGCCAATTTTCTGTATGTACTGGCTTATGGCGCACTGGCTGCAGTTTCGCGTGAGGTTGTCGAAGCGTATGGAGAGCGTGTCGCGTTCCATCCGGTCGGTACAGGGCCGTATATGCTGAAGGAATATGTGCCACGCAGCAAGATTGTGCTGGAAGCCAATCCCTATTACCGCGGGTTCGTATGGGATTTCCAGCTTGGTGACGATGCATGGGATGAACGGCTGGTCAGGGAAATGAAAGGCAAACAGATGCCGCAGATCGGTCGTGTGGAAATCGCCATTATCGAGGAAGAGCAGTCTCGCTGGCTTTCTTTTATGGAAGGACGGATCGATTTCGACAAATTGCCGCAACTGGCGGCTCCGGTCGCGCTGGAAAACGGACGTTTGAAGCAGGAGTTCGTCGATCAGGGTATCCGGCAATATGCGATGGTCGAGCCGGAAATCACTTATACCCTTTTCAATATGGAAGACCCTGTCACGGGGGGATACAGCAAGGAAAAAATCGCGTTGCGGCGGGCGATCGCCATGTCTTACAACACGCAGGCTGAAATCGAATTGTTGCGTAACGGGATGGCGAAAAAAGCGGAAATGATTGTTCCGCCCGGAGTGGCAGGGCATGATCCGTCATACAAAAGCAGTATCGCCCATGAACCGGAACTGGCTTCCCGGTTGCTGGATTATTTCGGATACAGGCGGCAAGCCGATGGTTACCGGACGATGCCGGACGGCTCGCCACTGGTCTTGAAAATCCGGACGGAAGCCAGTGCCAGTTCGCGTGTCGTGTCGGAAATCTGGAAAAGGGGACTGGATGAAATCGGGATTCGTGCGGAGTTCGAGGTCGGCAATTTTGCCGACAATCTGAAAGATGCGGCCGGATGCCGGCTCATGATGTGGGGCGGCGCATGGCATGCCGATTATCCTGAAGGCGAGAATTTCCTGCAGTTGCTCTATGGTCCGAATGCCGGACGAGGCAATTACGGATGTTATCGTTCAAAGGCTTTCGATAATTTGTACCGTCAGGCTGTCAGGTTGCCTCCCGGTGAAAAACGCAATGCACTGTATGTCATGATGAATCGTCAGATGGAAGCGGATACGGCGTGGGTCGTACATGTATCGCGAACACGGAACTGGCTGGTGCGTCCCCGTGTACTGGGGTTCAAGAAACATCCGATTATGCAGTCGGACTGGCAGTATCTTGATGTTGTCAGATAAGAAGTATCGGTTATGTCCGTATGGTATCGAGAGATCAAACAAGAGGTGATCGTGTGAAACAATATGTGCCGCGTTATCCGCTGGTCGGTTTGTCAGGCTGGTCAGGCAGCGGGAAAACCACTTTACTGGAAAAAATCCTGCCATTGCTTTCGTTGATGGGGTTGCGTGTGAATGTCATCAAGAGCAGCCATCACGATGTCGAGCTGGAACCGCCGGGAAAAGACAGTGCGAGGATTCGCGGTGCCGGCGCGGCGGAAGTGATGCTGGCGTCGCCTTACCGTTATATGCTGGCGCATGAGTTGCGGGGAGAGCGCGAACCGACACTGAAAGAACTGGTTTCAAGAATGAAGCCGGCCGATCTGGTTTTGGTCGAAGGGTTTCGTGACGAGCCGATTCCGCGTATCGAGGTGTTTCGTCCGTCCTTGGGCAAAAAGCCGATGTATCCCGAAAACAAATATATCGAAGTGGTGGTGTCCGATATACAAAAACCGGACGATTTGATTCGTCCGGTTCTCTGGCTCGATCTGAACAGGGAAAATCAGGTGGTCGACTGGCTGCTGAATCGCAGTGCCACCTGATCGTCCAGGAGGCACTGTATCAGAACATCTGTGCCATCCACTGCATGTCTTTCATGGACTTGGCCGATTTGAGCCGTGCACATGACGGACAGAGGTTTTCTTCCAGCACTTTTTTGCCCAGTTCGTCGCGTGTTTTCAGGTATTGCGTAGTCGATGCGGAGAAGGTTTCGCCGCAGCACGAACATACCTGAAGCGGTTGCTTGCGGACGACAGTGCCGGTGATTTCCGTAACCCGGTATCCGTCGCGGTCTTCGACGATGATGGCGCCCGTCGGGCATACGGATGTGCAGGCACCGCAACCGATACATTTTTCGGCAGGTGTGGTGAAATCCTTGAAGACCATGCGTCCGCCTTTGGTTTCGACCATCTTGAGCGCTTCGGCGCCGACTTCGATGCAGGCCAGTTCGCACAGACCGCAACCGATACAGACGTCGCAACGCAGGCATCGTTCGGCTTCCACGGCAGCGACCTTTTCATCCCAGTCTTTCTGCATGAATTCGTGGGAGAATTTACGGGTGGACGGATCGTTTTCCTCAATATGGGCACGTTCGGCCGACGTGCGCTGTTGCGGTGTGGACGGCAAAAACGGGACCTGATCGCGGCGTTGCGGTTCCAGTGATTCGAAATCGGCGGGTACGCCCATCAGCCATGAATGAATGGATTCGGCGGCACGTTTGCCGGAACCGATCGCTGCGACTACTGTGCTTGCGCCATGGGCGATATCGCCGCCGGCGAAGATGCCTGGTTCACCGGTTTGCAGGGTGACCGGATCGCAAACGATATTGCCCCATTTGGTTTCGATCTTCGTTCCGTCAAGCCAGCTGAGGTCGGCTTCCTGACCGATGCCGGCAAAAATGTGGTCTGCTCTTACCGTAACCGGTGGCGTCGTCTTCGCGTCCGGTGCGTAGCGGGAACGTTCGAATTCGATGCGCTTGTCCGGGAAAATGCGGGTCGGAGCCCAGAATTCGACCAGTTCGACACCTTCTGCCAGTGCCAGTTCCACTTCATGCGGATTGGCTGGCATTTGTTTGCGGTTTCGGCGATACCACATCTGGACTTTTTCCGCACCCTGACGGAAGGCGGTCATGGCCACGTCGATGGCCGCATTGCCGCCACCGATAACGATGACGTGGGGGCCGACGCGCGGGTTCTTGCCGGAACGGACGGCTGACAGGAAGTCCATGCCGCCGATCACGAAATCCTGATCATCGCCGGGGACACCGAGCCGTTTCGAATTCTGCATGCCGGTCGCGAGCAGGGTGGCGTCGTAGCCTTTGTCCTGGAATTCACGTGCCTGACGTACGGTGTAACCCAGATGAATCTTGACGCCCAGCGCACGAATGACGTCGATTTCCGCATACAGCTTGTAGTCGGGCAGACGGTAATTCGGAATGCCGTAGCGCATGACGCCGCCCGGATGTTCACGTTCGTCGAAAATTTCGACGTCATGTCCCTTTTGGGCCAGATAGTATGCTGCCGTCAGACCGGCAGGGCCGCAGCCGACGATGGCGATTTTCTTGCCTGTCGGAGCAGCTTTTTTCAGGTCGGGCCTGATTTCGGCGCACCGAGCGGCGACATGTTTCATCGGACGGATGAAGACCGGTTGTCCGCTGACGGTATTTTGTACACATTCGTATTCGCACGGTGCCGGGCAGACCAGACCGCAGGAGTCGGGCAGCGGGGTATCCTTCGCCAGTACATCAAGGGACCGGGAAAAGTCGCCATGACCGACGAGTGCCATCATGCTGGGGATGTCGATATGTGCGGGACAGGCGACCTGACAGGGCGCAGAACGCGGCAGGAAGCAGGTGCCGGCAGAACAGGTGTTGTTTGCGATGTGGTTTTCCCATTCCGTGCGGTTGTTCTTCAACGAGTCTGCGATTGTGGTGGCCAGTTCCGGTGCGAGTGCAGCCAGCTCCGATACGGCATGGGACAGCTCGTCGATGCCGGTGATGTTGCCTCTGCCCAGGGTGACCTCGGTCACAAGACGCGCAACGCGTGCGACGGCCGGGCGGATTTTCGCAGGCAGCTGATTTTCGGCATGAAGTTGTGCACGCAGGTTTTCAAGAATATCGTTGATGGGACAGGTTTTCTTAGCGGTTTCGTTACTGTTTTCCGTAGTCATGGTTAATGTCAGTCTGCCAGAAAGGGGTTGCTTGCATCCGGCACACATCAGCGCAAAATTTCCTGATGCGAACGCTCGGGATAGTAAGGTATCAATATTAACACCAAATCCATGTCAAATATGAAAGGTACCATACAGAAATTCAAATGCATCGAATATAATTGCAGTTTGGCAAAATGCAGGCGCGCAGCACGATTTTGAAAATTCCGATATATTGTCATCGTGGATATTCTCTTTTTTGCTGAACGCAAGCAGGCGATACGAGTCATCGCCTTTTGATGAATCTTTCCAGAATAGCCTGAGAAACAGGAGACAGAAGAATGAACCGGTTTGTGATTGCAGAACCAGACAAATGTATCGGATGCCGCACGTGTGAAGTGGCGTGTGTCCTGGCACATCCCAGCGGGGCTGAAAACGATCTCACCCCTGAGAATTTTCATCCGCGGCTGAAAGTCGTCAAGGGACTGACCATGTCCGCTCCGGTCCAGTGCCATCATTGCGAAAATGCGCCATGCGTCAATGTATGTCCGACCAATGCACTGGTTTACCGCGACAATACCGTCCAGCTGATCCAGGACCGTTGTATCGGTTGCCAGTCGTGCGTGCTGGCCTGTCCTTTCGGTGCCATGCAGATCGTCACGCGTCCGGTCAAGCAGGCAGCACTGGGGCCGTTGTCGGTACGCAAGACGGTTCGTGTCGCCCACAAGTGCGATTTCTGTATCGATGTTCCGGAAGGCCCGCAATGCGCCAAGGTCTGTCCGACCAAGGCATTGCATATCATCGATACCGGTACGATGGATGAAAAGATCAGTCAGAAACGTGAGAAATCCGCTTTTAGTCTGCCTCCGGATGCATTTCGCTGATATGCGGTAAGTCCTGGGCAATCGGCAAGGTTTGCGGGAGAAATCATGAAAAAAGCATTAGTTGTTTGCCCGTATTGCGCTTCGGGCTGCAAGATCGAATTTACGGTCGACAACAACAGGATCATCAAGGCGGAAGGCGCCAACGGCTTCACGAATCAGGGAGAACTGTGTCTGAAAGGATATTACGGATGGGAGTTCCTGAACGATACCCGTTTGCTGACACCGCGCCTGACACAGCCGCTGGTCCGTTACAAACGGGGTGAGCCGTTTACTGCGGTATCCTGGGAAGAAGCGATCCGTTTCGCCAGTTCGAAACTGATGGAAATCCGCGAAAAGTACGGTCCGGATTCCATTTTCGTCAGTGGCTGTGCACGTGGCCCGGGCAATGAGGCGAATTATATTGCGCAGAAGTTCGCGCGTGCCGCTGTCGGTACGAACAATGTGGACTGTTGCGCACGCGTTTGCCATGGCCCGTCCGTCACCGCGCTGGAAAAAACGCTTGGCAGTGGCGCCATGAGCAATTCCATCGTCGAGATCGAGGATACGAAATGTATCATGATTTTCGGCTATAACCCGGCCGATTCCCACCCGATTGTCGCGCGGCGTATCATCAAGGCGAAGCAAAAGGGCGCGAAGATCATCGTCTGCGATCCACGGGTCATCGAGTCGGCACGTATCGCCGACATGCATTTGCAGATGAAAAACGGCTCGAACATGGCGCTGGTCAACGCGATGCTCAACGTCATCATCACGGAGAACCTTTACAAGAAGGAATATGTCGAAAAATATTCCGAAGGGTTCGACACGATGTGGGAAACCGTTTCGAAATACACGCCGGAAAATACGGCGAAGATAACCGGTCTGGATCCGAAGGTCGTACGGGAAGCCGCGCGCATGTATGCCACGTCTCCGGGTTCCGTCATCTTGTGGGGCATGGGTGTCACCCAGTGGGGACAGGGCGTGGAAACTTGTATGGGCCTGTCCAATATGGCGGTCATTACCGGCAATCTCGGACGTCCCAATGTCGGGGTCGGTCCGGTTCGCGGACAGAACAATGTTCAGGGATCTTGCGATATGGGGGCATTGCCGGGACAGTTCCCGGGTTACCAGTCTGTCGAGGATCCGGAAATCAGGGCCAAGTTCGAAAAGGCATGGGGAGTGGAAAAACTGCCGGGCAAGAAAGGGATTCCCATTACCGAAGTCGGTCACAATATCGAGGAAGGCAAGATCAGGGCGGTTTATCTGTTCGGCGAGGATCCGTTCCAGACAGAACCCGATCTGGCGGCTGTACGTCGTGCCTATGCCAAACTGGATTTGTTCATCGCACAGGATATTTTCATGACCAAGTCGGTTGCGGAAGCCGATGTGGTGTTCCCCGCAACGTCATGGGGTGAACATGAAGGGGTTTATTCGGCAGCCGATCGCGGTTTCCAGCGTTTTTACAAGGCGATCGAACCCAAGGGGGATGTCAAGCCAGACTGGGAAATCCATAGCCTGATGGCGACCGCGATGGGTTATCCGATGAAGTACAACAATACGCAGGAAATCTGGGATGAAATGCGTGAGTTGTGTCCTTTGTATTACGGTGCGACTTACGAGAAGATGGCGGGCTTCGGTTATGTGCCATGGCCGTGCCGGACACTGGACGATCCGGGTGAATTGTGGATGTACAAGGGAAACAAGTTCGCGACACCCAATGGCAAGGCACAGCTTATCGCTGCGGATTGGCGGCCGCCGGTCGATCAGATCGACGAGAATTTCCCGCTGATTCTGTCCACGGTTCGTGAAGTCGGGCATTATTCCTGTCGTTCCATGACGGGTAATTGTCCGGCGCTGGCGACACTGGCCGATGAACCGGGTTTCGCGCAGATGAATCCGCTCGATGCCAGGGAACTGGGTATCAAGGACCAGCAGCTGGTCTGGGTGGAAGGCCGTCGCGGCAAGGTTATTACCCGTGCCATGGTGACGGAACGGGTCAATCGTGGTGCCATTTACATGACGTACCAATGGTGGATCGGCGCATGTAACGAGTTGACTGTCGAACATCTTGACCCTTATTCCAAGACACCGGAATACAAGTACAGTGCCGTTCGTGTCGTTCCGATCGAGGACCAGAAGTGGGCAGAGCAGTATCTGGTTCAGGAATATGACAGGCTCAAGCAAAGACTTGCCGAAACGGCCGATAATGTCGTTGCAGCCTGACAGGCAAGCCTGAAAAGCCATTAAAAAAACCTCTCCGGAAACGGAGAGGTTTTTTTATTGCGTGAACCGGAAATTAACGTTTCAGCAGCGACAGCCAGATGGTTTTCGGCTCGGTGAAGTTTTCCAGTGCTGCTTCACCGTGTTCGCGTCCGAAACCGGATTCGCCTGTTCCGCCCCATGGCAGGCGGACGTCGGTGTAACCGTACGTGTTGATCCAGACCGTACCGGCTCTCAATTCGTGGGCGACTTTGTGGATGCGGGTGACATCGGCACTCCAGATGCCGGCTGCCAGACTGAAAGCCGTGCCGTTGGCGATCCGGATGGCGTCTTCTTCATCCTCGAACGGAATGATGCTGGCGACCGGGCCGAAGATTTCTTCCTGCGAGATCCGCATTTCATGTTGGACGTCGGTGAAGATGGTCGGCGAAACATAAAAACCCTTGTCACCGACACGCTGGCCACCATAGGCTACGCATGCACCTTCTTTTTTGCCGATATCGATATAATCCATGACGGTATTCATCTGGTTGCGCGAAACCAGCGGCCCCATGATGGTGTCGTCGGATGCCGTATCGCCGATCCGGATATGTTTCGCACGTTCGATCAGGCGGTCAACCACTTCGTCGTGGATTTTCTTGTGTACAAGAATACGCGAACCGGCAGAGCAGACCTGTCCGGCATTGAAGAAAATGCCGGAGGCCGATCCACGAACCGCGCTGTCGAGATCGGCATCGTCGAAAATGATGTTGGCCGATTTGCCGCCCAGTTCAAGCGTGATTTTCTTGAAGTTGACAGCCGCACCCTGCATGATGCCGCGACCGACTTTCGGCGAGCCGGTAAACGTGATCTTGTCGATTTGCGGATGGGCAACCATGGCATCTCCGACGACACTGCCCTTGCCGGTCACGATGTTGAGTACGCCAGGCGGGATTCCGGCTTCCAGTGCCAGTTCTCCGATACGAATGGCGGTCATCGGCGTCAGCTCAGCCGGTTTGACGACCAAAGTACAACCGCATGCCAATGCAGGCGCGATTTTCCAGATGCCGATCATGAGCGGGAAGTTCCAGGGAACGATCGCGCCGACGACGCCGACCGGTTCGCGGACGGTGTAGGTCAGTGCATCGGTTCTGGCCGGAATGACCTGACCGATGATCTTGTCGGTCCAGCCGGCATAGTAACGCAGCGTGTCGATGGCGGCAGGCATGTCTTGCCGTCTGACGCTGGCGATCGGTTTTCCTGCATTCATGCTTTCCAGCATGATCAGTTCTTCCTGATTTTTTTCCAGCAGATCGGCCAGCCGGTTCAGTATTCTGCCGCGTTCTGCAGCCGTGATGCCGTTCCAGACCTTGAGGGCAGCGCGTGCCGCTTTCGCTGCGGTATCGACATCTTTTTCACTGCCGGCGGCGACATGAGCGATGACTTCTTCTGTCGCAGGATTGAGGATGGTGGAGTACTGTCCGCTTTCGGGAGTCACCCATTTGCCATCGATCAGCAATTCGTATTGCGGAACTTTTTTGTTGTCATTCATTGAAGCCTCCATTGAGTAACTGTCATGTTTTTCGGATTGTTTTGAAACGCCGTCTGTCGCTTTTGTAAAGTAACGCAATGGCGGAATAAGAATTATTTTTATCCATTATAACGGGATATTTAATTTTCAGCCGGACACGGCTTTTTTTGCGTCTGGCTGGTGAAATCCGGCGTTATCCGGAGAATGATTCGAGAATCGCAATGCCTTTGATCTGGGCATAAACGGGTTTTCCAATGTCCAGTTTAAGGACACTGGCGGATTTGCCGGTGATTCTCGACAATAGTCGGGTACCGTTTGCATCAAGTTCGACCATAACCTCGCCCTTTGATTCCGGTGAGAGGCCGGTAACGGTGGTTTCGATGATATTCAGGATACTGGTCTGTTCGGGCTTTTGTGTCGTCAGGCTGACGTCACGTGCCTGAATACGCAGGCGGATATGCTTGCCGATGCTGAAATTGCCTGTCGGCAGGTAAATGAGTCCGCCCGGGAAAGACAATGTGCTCAGACTGAATCGGGTATCTTCGGCGATGATTTTTCCCTCAATGATTGCAGAGGCGGTATCGTAGTAGGCAAGCGGCAGATCGAGACGGGTGAGCATATCGCCGGTTTTCCCGGTCGCCAGTATTCGTCCCTGCTCAAGCAAGACCAGATGATCGGCCAGCGTGCTGACTTCTTCCTGTGCATGGCTGACGTACAGAATGGGGATACCGAGTTCTTCGTTCAGACGCTGGAGATAGGGCAGAATTTCCGATTTGCGTTTCATGTCGAGCGCAGCCAGCGGTTCGTCCATGAGCATGATGTCCGGACTGGTCGCCAGCGCGCGTGCGATACTGACGCGCTGTTTTTCTCCGCCGGAGAGAGTGTCCGGCATGCGGTCGAGCAGATGGCCGATCCCAAGGAGGTCGACGGCTCTTTCCAGCGATATGCGTCGTTGTTCGGTACGGATACGTTTCATTCCGTACCGGATGTTGCCGGTGACATTCAAGTGAGAGAACAGGCGCGCATCCTGGAAAACGAAACCGAGCGAACGTTTGTGTGTCGGGATGAACAGTCCGGCAGTGTCGTCCTGCCAAACGGTTTCGCCGAACCGGATGATGCCGTTTTCGGGTTTGATGAGACCGGCGACCGCACGCAGCAGGGTGGATTTTCCTGCACCGGAAGCGCCGAAGAGTGCGGTAATACCCGATTCGGGGAGCGACAGATCGAAGTTCAGCTCATAATCGGGATAGCGGACGGTTCCCTTGAGGTACAGGCTGTTCATGAGCGGCGTTTGTTAGGGTTCAGAAGATACAGGGCGAGCAGGACAAGGAACGCGAAAGCCAGCATACCGGCGGAAAGCCAGTGTGCCTGTGCATATTCCAGTGCCTCGACGTGGTCGT
The DNA here is from genome assembly GCA_934277985.1 of uncultured Oxalobacter sp. Classification (GTDB taxonomy): domain Bacteria; phylum Pseudomonadota; class Gammaproteobacteria; order Burkholderiales; family Burkholderiaceae_D; genus Oxalobacter; species Oxalobacter paeniformigenes. Next base: position 27,381 of record CAKQWF010000007.1, on the reverse strand, counting down.
ATATCGAGACCGAAAGAACGCGGGTTTTTCCCGGGATGTTCCCGCCGATCATCAAAACAACACCGAATTCTCCGACGGTATGGGCGAATCCCATGACGATGGCGGTCAGATAACCCGGTTTGGCCAGAGGCAAAATTACGCTGAAGAAAGTGTCCAGCGGGGAAGCGCGCAATGTCGCTGCAGCCTCCAGCGGTTGCAGTCCGATCGTTTCAAATGAATTTTGCAAGGGTTGTACCACAAAGGGCAGTGAATAAACGACCGAGGCGACGAGCAGGCCTGAAAAGCTGAACGGCAGGGTTGGCAAACCGATCCAATGGCAAAACTTGCCGACAGGGCCGTTCGGCCCCATGAGAATCAGCAGGTAAAATCCCAATACTGTCGGTGGCAGTACGAAAGGCAATGTCACGATGGCATTGACGGGGCCGCGCCACCATCCTCTGGTATGGGACAAATTCCATGCCAGCGGTGTCCCGATGACAAGCAGGATGGCCGTGGTCAGTGTGGCCAGTTTCAGGGTCAGCCAGATGGCGGTCAGATCGACTTCAGGCATGATCGTGGCAATCAGTAGGCATAGCCGTAAGAGCGGAGAACCTTGTGGGCGACGTCCGATTTCAGATAGTGCATCAGTTCGGTTGCGGCGACATTGTTTTTCGCTCTTTCAAGCATGACAGCGTCCTGAAGGATAGGCTGGTAGTAACTGGTATCGACGATCCATGCAGAACCGTTTTTCAGCTTGCCATCCTTGTATATTTGCGACAGGGCGACGAAGCCCAGTTCGGCATTGCCGGATGCGATGAACTGGTAGGTTTGCCCGATGTTTTCGCCCTGGACGATTTTGGGTTGCAGCGTTTTGTCCAGTCCCATTTTTTCAAGAGTCTGCATCGCCGCCAGACCGTATGGCGCCAGCTTGGGAGCGGCGATAGCGATGTGGTTGAACGACTGTTTTTTCAGGATTTCGCCGTGTTGATCGACGTAATCCGGTTTTGCGGACCATAACGCCAGTTTGCCGATCGCGTAAGTGAAGCGGCTTCCGGGTACAATAGCGTTTTCCTGTTCCAGTCTGGCTGGCGTTTTCGCATCAGCTGCCAGAAACAGGTCGTAAGGCGCTCCGTTTTTGATTTGTGCGTAAATTTTGCCGGTTGATCCGCCGGTTATCATGACCTTGTGGCCGGTTGCCTGTTCGAATTGTCCGGAAATGTTTTTGAGCGGTTCGACGAAGTTGGCGGCGACCGCGACGTGGACGGTTTCAGCTAGTGCGACTGTCGATGCACACAGCATCAGCAGCCCCAATACCAGTTTGGGCAGTCGGAAGGTTTTGAACATGATTGGCCTCGCTATTCATTAAAGGAATAGCGAATTCTAACAGAACAATTCGGTATTGTTCAAACTTTTGCTTTTTTGAAAAATTGACGAAAAAATGAACGATTCGGTTTCTCTTGCCAATGCATTTGGACATGGTACGGCGGACAAGCGTATCGAGGTGCTCCGGAAAATCGGGGAGACAGGGTCAATTTCACAGGCGGCCCGTGAGACGGGGATCAGTTACAAGGCGGCATGGCAGGCGATTGATACGTTGACCAACCTGACCGGGGTGTCTCTGGTGGAAAAGGTGGTAGGCGGTGTCGGTGGCGGTGGTGCGAAATTGACAGATGCAGGATCACGTCTTCTGGAAATCGCCAGTGTGCTTGAGAAAAACCGGCAGGAAGTGTTGAGCCGCTTTCAAGAAGACAAGGCAGATACCCTCGATGCCCGTTTTTCGCGTTTGTCGATCAGAACTAGTATGCGCAACTATTTGCCTTGCAGGGTCAAGGGGCTGAAGATGAGCGGGCAGATCGTCCGTGTCTGTCTGCAGGTTCATGAAAACATGTCGGTGCTGGTCGCACGCATTACCCGTACCAGCGCGGAACTGCTGGCGTTGAAACCCGGAATGGCTGTGCTGGCAATGTGTAAGGCAACGGCTGTCAAGGTATTCGATGAGGTGGATTCCGGGGATTTGTCGGTGGCGAACCAGTTTCAGGGAACGGTCACGCGCGTGTCCGAAGGTGAAAAAGAGGATGAAGTCACGATCGAATTGTTGCCCGGGCTGCAGTTGGTCGGTTTTGCGTCGTCATCGAAACATATCAGGACAGGAATGCAGATTCTGGCGTCTGTGGATGAATCGGCTGTCGTTGTGGCCTTGTTGCCATGAGAGGAGCGTATGGACGGGAATAGGGTTTTGTCGGATGTTGCGGTTGTCCGCTGGCGTCCGGGGACTTGTGAGCAGGCGGTGGATATTGTGGCAGAGGAAGTGCCGGTCGCCCTGGTGTATAACGGAATTTCCCATGCGGTGATGCTGGCGACGCCTGCCGATCTGGAAGATTTTGCACTGGGTTTTTCTCTGACGGAAGAGATTGTCGGCGGACCGAATGAAGTTTATGACTGTGAAATCGTCGAGGCGGAAAACGGGATTCGTGTAGAGCTGACGATTGCCAGCGAGTCGTTCGGCAATCTGAAAATGCGCCGCCGCAATCTTGCCGGAAGGACAGGATGCGGTTTGTGTGGAACGGATTCCTTGTCACAGGCTGTCCGTATTTTGCCGGTTGTTCAAAATGCGCCGGTATTTGCGGCCGGTGTCGTGCATGCCGCGTTTGACGAAATGGAAAAACGGCAGACGCTGAAGATGAAAACGGGGGCGACGCATGCGGCTGCATGGCTCGATATTGGGGGAACGGTGTCTTTTGTCAGGGAAGATGTCGGACGGCATAATGCGCTGGACAAAATGATCGGCGCGATGGCCGCGCAAGGAAAGGATTTCAGTCAGGGAGCTGCGCTGGTGACGAGCCGTGCCAGTTATGAAATGGTCCAGAAGTGCGCGATGGCGGGTATCGGAATGCTGGCGGCCGTATCGGCGCCGACGGCGCTGGCGATCCGGATGGCGGATCGCGCCAATATTACGCTTGCAGGCTTTGTCAGGAAAAACGGTCTTTCGGTTTATACGCATTCACACAGACTGGTCTGAATTTTCGCCGGCCCGCGGCACAGTCTGTACAATATAAAATTGTCTATATTATTTTCATTCGGATAATTGCCATGAAATTTGAAACGCTTGCCATTCATGCCGGCTATTCGCCGGATCCTGTGACCAAATCCGTTGCGGTACCGATTTACCAGACGGTGGCTTATGCTTTTGACAATGCACAGCACGGCGCAGATCTGTTCGACCTGAAAGTACCGGGGAATATTTATACCCGTATCATGAATCCGACCAACGATGTGCTGGAAAAACGGGTTGCGGCACTGGAAGGCGGTGTCGGCGCGCTGGCGCTGGCATCCGGTATGACGGCGGTATCGTATGCCATCCAGACCATTACGGAAGTGGGTGACAATATCATTGCGTCCAGTACACTCTATGGCGGCAGCTATAATCTGTTTGCCCATACTTTCCCGCAATATGGTATTGAAGTCCGTTTTGCCGATCCGCTGTTGCCGGACGATTTTTCGGCACGTATCGACAGTCGCACCAAGGCGATTTTCTGTGAATCGGTCGGCAATCCGCTGGGAAACGTAACCGATATCGAGAAACTGGCCAATATCGCGCATGCGCACGGTATTCCGCTGATTGTGGACAATACCGTTCCGACACCGTATCTGTGCCGTCCGTTTGAATGGGGTGCCGATATTGTGGTGCATGCGCTGACGAAATCCATGAACGGTCATGGCAACAGTCTGGCCGGCGGCATCGTCGACAGTGGAAAGTTCCCCTGGAAAGAACATCGCGAAAAATTCAGGCGTCTCAATGAACCGGATGTGTCGTATCACGGTGTCGTTTATACGGATGTGTTCGGTGATGCGGCCTATATTGCACGTGCCAGAGTGGTTCCGCTGCGCAATATGGGGGGAGCTCTGTCTCCGATGAACGCTTTCCTGATTTTGCAGGGTATCGAAACCTTGCCGTTACGTATGGACAGAACGTGCGAAAATGCACTGGCGATTGCCCGTTTCCTGCATGATCATCCGAAAGTTTCCTGGGTGAATTGCGCGGCATTGCCGGATCATCCGGATCATGCATTGCTTCAGAAATATATGAACGGCAAGGCTCCCAGCCTGTTGTCGTTCGGTGTCAAACCATCGGGCAGCATGAGTGCACGCGAGGCTGGCGCAAAAGTGCTGGATGCCTTCAAGTTGTTCACCAGACTGGTCAATATCGGGGATGCGCGTTCGTTGGCGACCCATTCGGCCTCGACGACGCATCGCCAGCTGAGTGCGGAAGAATTGAAAAAAGCAGGTGTCAGCGAAGATATGATTCGCCTGTCGATCGGACTGGAACATGCAGACGACCTGATCGCCGATCTGGATCAGGCGTTGTCGGTGATCTGATCCGCTTTTTTTTGTGTCCAGACGTAAAAAACGGTACTTCCTGACAGGTCGTGCCGCAAAATGGAAAAAGGAACCGGCAGACCAAGTTCTGTCAGGCTGGCTTTACGGAATGGAGAATGGGGGTATTCATGCAGGTATTTCGGCAATCATGCTGGTTTGTACTGTTTCTGGTGATGCCGTTTGCCCATGCGACTGCAGTGCTGTCGTCGGATGTGACGGACAGGCGGGAAATGTCTCTGACGGTTTATGAACATGACAGGGCGCTGGTCAGGGAGCGCAGGCAGCTATCGTTGCCTTCCGGGAATGTGTCGGTGCGTTTTTCCGGTATCAGTGATGGTATTTTGCCGGAAACGGTCATGTTGCTTGACGGTGATGGGCGTTCTGTCGATGTCGGCAGGATCGCTTACGATCATGAACGCTTGTCTCCACGAACGCTTCTGGCTGCGCATGTGGGTAAAACGGTCAGGATCGTCAGGACCGATCCGGTGACGGGCCGTGAGACGGAAGAAAATGCACGCATCCTGTCGGTTCAGGATGGAGTCGTTCTTGAAATCGGTGACCGTATCGAAACGGGACTTCCCGGACGTCTGGTTTTCGATAGGCTGCCGGATGGATTGAACAATGATTCGTCGCTGACGGTCGAGTGGGAGAACCGTACCGGTGATGGCGCGGTGCTGGAGCTGGATTATCTGACGCGTGGTATCAGCTGGCAAGCCGATTATGTCGCACGGTTCGATGAGGAAAACGATGCCATGAGTTTGTCCGGAAGGGCTGCGCTTGCCAACAATAGCGGTATGTCGCTCAAGGATGTCAAGGTGACGCTGGTAGCGGGGAATCTGAATCGCGTTTCCGGTGGCGAAAGCGTGATGATGTCTTCGGCCGGCATGAAGCGGGATGCCTTGCCGGTCGCCAATATGGTACCCGGCGAAGGATCGGGTGATTATTACCGATATGAGTTGCCCGGAAAGGTTACGTTGCCGGATCGCCAGTTATGCCAGTATGCGCTTTTCAATGCAGGTTCGGTAAAGGTGAAACGCAAGTGGGTTCTCGAGGGGGAAAGTTATTATTATCGCAGCAGTTTGCCCGGGATGCGCAGGACCTGGCCGGTCGTTCAGCGTGTGGAATGGAAAAACAGTTCGCGTGATGGTCTGGGCTTTCCGATACCTGCCGGCATTGTGCGTTTTTATCAGGCCGATCGTCATGGAAACATGCAGTTTGCCGGTGAAAGCCGTGTACCGCATATGCCGGTGGGCGAATCGGCAAGTTTGTCTATGGGTGAGTCTTTTCATGTGACAGCAAGTCGCAAACAGCTCCGGTTTGAACGGATTGCTGTACCGTCAGGTGCTCCGCCACGGTATGACAGTTCGTATGAAATCCGTTTGCGCAACGCAAAAGATCGACCGGTTATCGTTCAGGTTCGTGAACCGGTTCCCGGAAAATGGCAGATAATTTCCGAGAATGTGATACATCGCCGGGATGGCATGACGGCCGTATGGGATATCACAGTACCGGCTGCGGGGGAAGCGGTGTTGCGTTATACGGTACGGGTGGAATGAGTGATTTCAGGCGTATCAGTGACGGAAAATATCGTCACGCACGCTTGTGAGGCGTCAGTTTGTCGTTCGCGATCAGTTTGATGCGTGCAAGAAAGTCGTCCCGTTTCATCAGTTGCAGGGTGTCGAGCAATGCGATCTGCATGGAACCGACGCCTTGTCCTCGAGCCATTACCGTTTCTGCAGCGATTTCTCCGGCAACACCCATGTATGCCATGGCAGCGGTTGTCGCTTGCCAGCGGTCGGGCTGGATAGCTGCGAAAGCGCCTGTCATGGCGCTGGCAGAGCAGCCGACTCCGGTGATACGGGTCATCCAGGGATGACCGTTGGACAGGCTGGCGATTCTGCCGTTTTCATCGATGATATGATCGGTCGCACCGGAAACGCAGACGGTACCCCCGATGCGGGTGGCCAGTTTGTATGCGGCATGCAGTGCATGATCGGATGATTCGGTACTTTCGACTCCCCTGGTCGGCGCTTGCGAGCCGGTAAGGCTCATGATTTCCGATGCGTTGCCACGGATGATGTTCGGCTGCGCTTCTGTGAGTATTTCCTCGACAACCCGGTTGCGGTAGGCTGTGGCACCTGCACCTACCGGATCGAGTATCACGGGAATATCGTGTGTACGGGCTGTTTTTGCGGCCAGTTTCATGGAAGCGACCCAGTCGGGTTGCAGGGTGCCGATGTTGATGACCAGCGCGTCGGCGATTGCGGACATGTCGGCGACTTCTTCCAGAGCATGTGCCATAACGGGGGCTGCTCCCAGTGCAAGCAGAATGTTTGCGTTGTAACTCATCACGACAAGGTTCGTGATGTTGTGAATCAGGGGGGCGGTTTCCCTGACGCGGATAACGTCGTCCCAGAGGGTTTCAGCAAGAAGGATTGGTTTGGTCATGGCATGGTCTTGTCGTTGAAAATAATCGTTATGCGGTTTTTCCCAGTTTAGCTTCGATAAGCCGTAATGCATCCAGTGCGCCCATCGCCAGTCCGACATCGGATGATTTGGGGACTTCCGGGTAGTCAGGATTGATCCGGATGATCGGTACATCGAACGATTCGCTGGCGCGGCGTACGGTCGGTACATGGACGCCGGCTCCCATTTCGATGACGATAAGGTGTTTTGCCTGACGATACCATTTGTGCAAGCGCTCCATTTGCAGTTCCGTGCGATTGGATATCCATCCCCAGTCGTTGAACATCAGAATGTTCAGGCGCGACATGCCATGACATTCGGGACATACCGGCAAAGGGGAAGTCAGCCAGCAATTTTCTTCGTCGATTTTCACGGACAGTTTGTCGGCGGGCCAGATAGAGGCGGAACATGGCGTACAACATTGCAGGTGATGAATGGAACCGTGGCATTCGACAATACGTGATTCGTCGAATCCGGCTTTCTGGAATTGCCCGTCCACATTGCTGGTGAATACGAAAGCGCCGTGCGGCAGCTTTTTCGCCATGTCTTGCAGGATGCGGAAGCCGTCATGCGGTTGTGTTTCCCGGTAACGGTTCAGACGATGTCCGTAAAAACCCCATGCCAGTCGCGCGTTGTCGGCAAATGCGTTCGGATTGGCGATTTCCACAAAAGAGATCTGATGTTTTCCCAGTTTCGGGTAGGCACGCCACAATCCCTCGTTACCTCGAAAGTCAGGTAACCCCGAATCGACGCCCATGCCGGCACCGGCACCGATCAGCAGGGCATCCGCTTCACGGATCAGCGAGGCGGCTTTTTCGATTTGCTTGTCTGTTTCCATAGGTTTCGTTCATGAAAAAGTTGAATTTTCCGGAAAACCGTTCATATGCCAAGATACCAACAAAAAAGGCCGTTATTCAATAACGGCCTTGAAAAAGCTAGGATTTTTATCGCCTGATCAGGTAATCGAAGGCGCTCAGGGCAGCTTTGGCACCATCGCCCATGGCGATCACGATTTGCTTGTAGGGCGAAGATGTGACGTCCCCTGCGGCGAAGATGCCTGCAACGGAAGTCTTGTTGTAGACATCGACTTCGATTTCGTTTTTTTCGTTCAGGCGAACCGGTGTATCCTTGAGCCAGCCAGTTGCGGGAACCTGACCGATCTGAACGAAAATGCCAGCGACAGACAAAGTTCGGTTTGTACCGGTTGCCAGATCCTTGTAGACCAGTCCGTCGACTTTTTGTCCATCGCCGGTCACTTCCACGGTTTGTGCCTGTGTAACGAGCGTGACGTTTTTCAGGGAGAAGAATTTGTTTTGCAATACGGTATCGGCGGTCAGGCGGGTTCCGCGAACGAGTACGGTGACATGTTCGGCGATACCAGCCAGATCGATGGCGGCTTCGACTGCCGAATTGCCGCCGCCGATGACGGCGATCTTGCGGTTTTTGTACAGTGGGCCGTCGCAGTGCGGGCAGAATGCCACGCCGCGTCCGATATAGGTTTCTTCACCCGGGATTTCCATTTTCCGCCAGCTGGCACCCGTTGCCAGAATGACGGTTTTGCTTTTGACGGATGCACCGTTTTCCAGTTTGACTTCGATGAGATCACCCGGAACCAGTCCGATCGCGCGTTGCGGCATCATGACGTCGATATCGTGATTTCTGACGTTGTCTTCATAGACAGCCGCCAGATGCGTGCCTTCGATTTTTTTGATGGCGATGATGTTTTCGATGTCGGTCGTGTTCAGGATTTGTCCGCCGAAGTTTTCCGTAATCAGACCAGTCCGGATACCTTTGCGTGCGGCATAGATAGCCGATGTGGCAGCAGCGGAGCCACCGCCGACGACCAGAACGTCGAACGGGGCTTTTGCGGCGATTTTTTCCGCTTCGCGTTTGGCACTGCCGGTATCGACCTTGGCCAGAATTTCCTTGATGTTCATGCGACCCTGACCGAATTCCTTGCCATTGAGGAAAATGGTCGGAACAGCCATGATGTGGCGTTCGTTGACTTCATCCTGGAAGAGGGCGCCATCGATCATGACATGCGAAATGTTCGGGTTGACGACGGCCATCAGATTCAGTGCCTGTACGACTTCAGGACAATTTTGGCAGCTCAGGGAAATATAGGTCTCGAACCGGAAGGTACCTTCCAGGTTTCTGATTTGTTCGATGACGTCCGGTTCGACTTTGGGGGGATAGCCGCCGGTCTGGAGCAATGCCAGAATGAGAGAGGTGAATTCGTGTCCCATCGGGAGTCCGGCAAAACGGATGTGGACGTTGCCGTCCGGCCGATTGACCGAAAAAGAGGGCGTTCTTTTGTCGCCACCCGGCTTGTCTGTCACGGTAATCATGGATGACAGTCCGGCGATGTCGTTTAACAGGTCTGTCATTTCACGGGATTTTGCCGTGTCGTCAGTGGCCGCGACTATTTCGACTGGATTGACCAGTTTGGTGAAATAATTTCTCAGTTGTTCTTTTACTTGGTTGTCGAGCATGGTTCCGTGTCCGGTTGGGTGGATATTGCAGGAATCCGTATCGGTTGAAGTGGAGAAGTTCTCCCGAATGCGATTTTCAGGAGAACTTCACCGAACAAAAATCAGATCTTGCCGACCAGATCCAGAGATGGTGCCAGCGTTTCGTTGCCCGGTTTCCAGGATGCCGGGCATACCTGACCCTTGTGGGTGGCAACGTATTGTGCGGCCTGAATCTTGCGGATCAGTTCGGTAGCAGAACGGCCGATACCCAGATCGTGGATTTCGTACAGTTTGATCTGGCCTTCCGGGTTGATGACGAAGGTACCACGCAGTGCCACACCGTCTTCTTCGATGAGTACGTTGAAGTCGCGGCTGATTTTGCCGCTTGGGTCGCCGACCATCGGGAACTGGATTTTCTTGATGGTGTCGGATGCGTCATGCCATCCCTTGTGTACGAAATGCGTGTCGGTCGAAACGGAATAGATTTCTACGCCCATTTTCTTGAATTCTTCGTAGTGGTCGGCCAGGTCGCCCAGTTCGGTCGGACATACGAAAGAAAAGTCTGCAGGATAGAAGAAAACGACGCTCCATTTACCTTTCAGATCGTTGTCGGTCACGGTGATGAACTGGCCATTGTGGTAAGCCTTTGCCTTGAAAGGTTTGATTTGGGTATTGATCAGTGACATGTATTTCTCCTTGTTTTGCAAGTCATGTATGGCACGTTTTTTCATGAAAAGAAACGGCCGGCGATATAAAAAACGATGTGTGAACCATATTGCGCAGTGCGTTTATGGCGTTGAGTGACATTAAAGCACGACTTTGAAAATCGTGCAGGACATGGATCAGGTTTTGAGGGATGTTTTGATGTCATTTTGATAACGAAATGGGTATGTATTCGACAGTATTTTTACGGCGACTCTTGACAGGGTATCAAAAAAATACATTAAAAAACAAATTGTTATGTTTTTATGTGGATGAAGTTTCGGGTGTGTGCATGAAAAATCGGATGCAGTTTTTCAATTGAGAATGACACTCAATAATTTTTTTGGTAGGGGATTCGGAACACGGAAAAAGTGTCCGGCAGCATGCAGAATGTGTTGGGGAAAACGGTGGCGGGAAAAACGACTGCACGTCATGTACCGAAATGCATGGCGTGCAGTGTGTATGCTGATCGGCAGCCGGTCATTCTTCCAGTTTTTTACGCAGCATTTCCAGCTGGGCATAATGATTTTTTGTCGCCCTTGGATAAGAGAGTTTCATGTCTTGCAGGGTTTTCAGAATGATGGAAGAAATAATCAGTCTGGCGTTGTTTTTGTCGTCGGCCGGTACGAAGTACCATGGACAATCGTCCGTCGTGGTGGCCAGAATGCATTTTTCGAAAGCGTCCATGTACTGTTCCCAGTATTGACGTTCTTCGAAATCAGCAAGGCTGAGTTTCCAGTTTTTGTCGGGAATGTCGATGCGTTCCAGAAGGCGTTTGCGCTGTTCTTCTTTCGAGATATGCAGGAAGAATTTGATGATGCGTGTACCGTTACGGTGCAGGTGTGCTTCGAAGTCACGTATGGACTGGTAGCGTTCTTCCCACAGATCTGTACCGGCTTTCATCTCGGGCAAGTTCTGTTTGTCAAGTATTTCGGGATGGACCTTGACGATCAGGACATCTTCGTAATAGGAACGGTTGAAGATGCCGATTTCGCCACGATCAGGCAGTACACAGGCCGCGCGCCACAGAAAATCGTGTTTCAGTTCTTTTTCTGTCGGTTGCTTGAAACTGTGGACATGACATCCCTGAGGGTTGATGCCCGACATAACGTGCCGGATAGCGCCATCCTTGCCTGCCGCATCCATGGCCTGAAAAATGATCAGCAGGGCATACTTTCCGGATGCATTCAGGATGTTTTGCAGTTCACCAAGTTCCTTGGTCCCGTTTTCCAGCAATTGCCGGTAGTCTTTTTTGCTTTGGTAAAACGGTTTGATGATGGTTGGACAATCTTTAAGGCGCATGGTGGTCGAGGCCAGGACGCGGAAGATTTCAGGATCGATCATAGCAATACCTCACAAGTCAATTTCGCCATGGAAAACGATGGTGGCGGGACCAGTCATCATGACATCGTTTCCTGTTCCGTTCCATGAGATTTTCAGGGTTCCGCCGCGAGCCTTGACGGTAACCGGAGAATCGAGCAAGCCTTGCCGGATGCCGGACACGACGGCCGCACAGGCGCCGGTTCCGCATGCCAGCGTTTCTCCGGCACCGCGTTCGAATACCCGAAGTCGGATGGTATGGCGGTTTACGATTTCCATAAAGCCGGCGTTGACACGATTCGGAAAACGTTCGTGATGCTCGATTGAGGGGCCTTCCTCGGCGACAGGTGCGGTGTCCGTGTTTTCAACAATCCGGACAGCGTGCGGGTTGCCCATGGATACGACGGATATTTCGATTTCCCGGGAGCCTTTTTCTGTTTTGATGACGATTGGCCAGAGTGTTCCGTTACCGGCGCTTTTGCCGTTGAGTCCATGTGTGTCGAACGGAATTTTCGCGAGTTCGAATTCAGGTTTTCCCATGTTGACGGTGATGTCGCCGTCGTCTTCCACTTTCAGTTCGATAATGCCTGCCCGGGTTTCGACGCGGATCGGATTGCGGTCCGTCAATTTGAAGTCGGTGACGAATCTCGCAAAGGCGCGTGCGCCGTTTCCGCATTGTTCGACTTCGCCACCGTCGGCGTTGAAAATGCGGTAACGGAAATCGACATCCGGGTTGTCCGATTTCTCGACGATCAGAATCTGGTCAGCACCGATACCAAATCGCCTGTCGGCGATAAATCGGAATTGTTCGGGAGAAAGCTCGATGGCCTGGCGGTATCCGTTCAGTACGATGAAGTCGTTGCCTGCACCATGCATTTTCGTGAATTTCAGTTTCATCAACAGTGTCCGGCAGATTGCAAAGTGGTCATACAGGTGAAAAAAGAAAGCATACCAGCCAATGCTTCGGTTGTCGCATCTTTTGCGATAAATGGCAGCAGTACTTGTCAGTCGTCAGGATAAACGCCTGGGTAACCTTCAGGTCTTGTCTTGAATCGCCGGTGTGTCCACAAATATTCGGATGGTGTTTCCAGAATGCGCTGTTCGATGAATTCATTCATATATTTTGCCGCGGTTTTGGCATCAAGCTCGGTGAAATGTTCCCATGCGGGGTAAAAAGTGACTTTCCATCCCTTGTAGTCTGGCAGGAATGTGGCGATGACAGGAATGACTTTGGCATGTGTCGCAGCGGCAAGACGGGAGGGGGCGACCAGTGTTGCTGCGAGTTGTCCGAAGAATGGAACGAATTCCGCGTCTCGTGAGCCGAAGTCCATATCCGGCAGCATAAGAAACGGAATGTTTTTGTGGAGTGCGCGGATGATGGGTTTGATACCCTGGCTTCTCGAGAACAGGAGGACGGTTTCATGAAAACGCATTCTCCCTTTTCTCAGCATTTCGTCGAAGATACGGTTTTTCTGCTGGGTATAGATGGAGCATCCCGGGGAACCCATGGTGATGACGGCCCCCGGCATTTCCAGACAGACGAAATGAGGACACAGGAAAATGACGGGGCCAGCCTGTATTTCATCGAAAGGAACGGCGGGTTCTATCTGAATGAGTTTTTTGATCCGCTCGACGGATGACCACCAGAGTATGCCGCGTTCGAGTATGCTGCGCCCGTATCCCTGAAAGTGTTGCAACGCAATCCGGCGACGTTCTTGTTCGGACATGTCGGGAAAACACAGGCGAAGATTGGTCAGCGCGATGTGACGTCTTCTTTTCATCAGGTAATAGGATGCTGTGCCCAGTCCTTTGCCAAGGCGGCCGAGAATGGGCAATGGCAACCAGTGCAGCAGCCAGAGGATGAACAGAAAGAATCTCATAGGTTTTTACTTTTGCACGCCATATTTCAGCAAACGGGAGTCTGCCGGTATGGCGAATGTGCGTCCTTCGTGATGGTTCGGTTTCAGTCTATGCATCAAACGGTAATATGCCGTGATGGTGCCATGCCGGATGTTTTCGGCAGGTTTGTGCGGCACCGTCACGGTTGTCGGATCAATGCGGCATTCTAGTGTGATTTGTGTTGAAAAGACAAATATGGATTTATTTCCGAGTGTTTTACTCGGAAATGATTCTTGATATGCTGTGATTTAGGCGTAGAATAATGCAGCCGCTGAGTTAACGGACAACTTGCGAAGCGGTTTATAAATTTCGCTAAAGCGTCGCAGGCTTCTGGATTGGCTGCGAACGCAATTGGCCTTTTTGGGAGTCTATTTTTTTATGGCAAAAGATTATCTTTTTACATCGGAATCGGTTTCTGAAGGGCATCCGGACAAGGTTGCAGACCAGATTTCCGATGCGATTCTGGATGCGATTCTGACGGAAGACCCGACGGCTCGCGTGGCTGCGGAAACGCTGTGCAATACGGGACTGGTCGTGCTGGCTGGTGAAATCACGACAACCGCCAATGTCGATTACATTTCCGTAGCGAGAGATACGATTCGCAGAATCGGTTACGACAACAACGATTACGGTATCGATTATCGGGGTTGCGCCGTTCTGGTCGGTTATGACAAACAGTCGCCGGATATCGCACAGGGTGTCGATGAAGGCAAGGGGCTTGATCTGGATCAGGGCGCAGGCGATCAGGGACTCATGTTCGGTTATGCATGCGATGAAACGCCGGAACTGATGCCTGCGGCGATTTATTATGCGCACAGACTGGTGGAACGCCAGTCGCAGCTTCGCAAGGATGGCCGTCTGGCATGGTTGCGTCCGGATGCCAAGTCGCAGGTAACGTTGCGTTATGTTGACGGCAAGCCTGTCGGTGCTGAAACGATCGTGTTGTCCACACAGCATGCACCAGAGATCGAACACAAACAGATCGAGGAAGCGGTTATCGAGGAAATCATCAAGCCGGTCATGCCGGCCGAATGGCTGAAAAATACCCGATATCTGGTCAACCCGACAGGGCGTTTCGTAATCGGTGGTCCTCAGGGCGATTGCGGCCTGACCGGACGCAAGATCATCGTCGATACCTATGGTGGTGCCTGCCCGCATGGCGGTGGCGCGTTTTCCGGCAAGGATCCAAGCAAGGTCGATCGCTCGGCAGCCTATGCTGCGCGTTATGTCGCCAAGAATATCGTGGCGGCCGGTCTTGCCAGCCAGTGCCAGATTCAGGTCAGCTATGCTATCGGTGTCGCAAAACCGATCAATATCACGATCAATACAGCCGGTACCGGCGTGATTGCGGATGAAAAAATCGCGGCGTTGGTCAACGATCATTTCGATTTGCGTCCGAAGGGTATCGTGCAGATGCTGGATCTGTTGCATCCGCGTTACAGCAAGACGGCCGCCTATGGGCATTTCGGTCGTGATGAGCCGGAATTTACTTGGGAAAGAACGGACAGAGCCGCTGCATTGCGTCAGGCGGCAGGTTTGTAAAGAAAAAATCGTTCCAGCAAAAAGGCCGGCGCAAGCCGGCCTTTTTGTATTCGCAATACGGTTTATCCTGCCAGAGTATGGATCAGTTCGAGAATACGGCTCGGGTGTTCTGCCATGTAGTCTGCGTTCCATGATGCGGGATTGCTGCAATACCCCCATTGGGCGACGAGTGTGCCGGTTCCGGCCGCTTTACCGGCTTGTATGTCGCGCCGGTCGTCTCCGACAAACCAGCTTTCTTCCGGTCTGATATGAAGTTGTCGGGCAGCTTCGAACAATGGATCGGGATAGGGTTTCGGGCGGGCTGCCGTGTCACCGGAAATGACGCAATCTGCATCGCCGAGTCCGATTTTCCCGATCAGTGGAAGGGTCAGTTTGCTGACTTTGTTGGTGACGATTCCCCAGCCGATATTCAGGTTCCGCAGTGCGGCGAGCAATTCGGGAATGCCGTCGAACAGTCGGGTGCGGTCGGCGATATTGGTGGAATAATGATAGAGAAAACGTTCGCGGATATCGGCGTACTGGTCGTTTTGCGGCGTCAGGTGAAAGGCGGCATTGACCAGTCCGGGAGCGCCTGCTGATGCGACAGGACGGAGTTGTTCGTATGGAACGGGTGGCAGACCGCGTTCCGTTCTGACGGCATTGATCGCAGCTGCCAGGTCGGGAGCCGAGTCGGCAAGTGTGCCATCGAGATCGAACAGGATATATTTCGGTTTTGTGAGTGAAACGGGATGATTCATGATGATCGGACGAGTGGTTCAAAATGGCTTGATACAAGCCAGCATGTAATTGACGCGGGTATTGGCGGACAGATGAAAATGTCTTGCGCTCAAATCGCAGGTGACACCGGTGATTGCGCTGACTGTCATGCCGGCTGTGCGGATATGGCGAGCCAGTTCGGATGGCGTGATGAATTTGTTGAACTGGTGTGTGCCTTTGGGAAGCAGATGCATGATGTACTCGGCACCGATAATCGCATGGCACCATGAGGTCAGGTTTCTGTTCAGGGTGGCGAAAATCGCGATTCCCCCGGGTTTGAGCAGTTGTGCGCAGGCATGAACGATTGCGCCGGGATCCGGTACGTGTTCGAGCAGTTCCATGCAGGTGACGATATCGTAGTGTGCCGGTTCGGCCTGCGCCAGCTTTTCGGCGGAAATGTTCAGGTAACGGATGGCAAGGCCTGATGTTCGTGCATGTCGTTCGGCGGCTTCAAGTGCCTGTGTCGCCAGATCGATTCCGGTGACTTGTGCGTTTTCACGGGCCAGCGCTTCGCTCAGTATGCCGCCGCCGCAACCGATATCCAGGATGGTTTTGCCCTGCAGGACCGCATGGCCTGCTATCCATTGGAGACGGATTGGGTTAAGGTCGTGCAGTGGCCTGAAAGGGCCATCTGGTTCCCACCAGCTGTCGGCGATTGCGTTGAATTTCCTGAGTTCGGATTGATCCTGATTCATGGGAAAGACGGAGTTGTGAACATATCCGGATTATAACGGTGGACAACAAAAAACCCCGCATTTGCGGGGTTTTTGTGATGGTACCTGAAAGGATCAGGATTTGACGCCGCGGTTTGCAACAACTTCGACTTCAACGCGACGGTTCTTGGCACGGCCTTCTTTCGTCTTGTTGGAAGCGATCGGCTGTTTCTTGCCTTTGCCTTCGGTAAAGATTTTTTCTGCAGGAACGCCCTTGGATACCAGGTATGCCTTGACGGCGTTTGCACGGCGTTCAGACAGTTTCTGGTTGTAGGCATCGGTACCGATCCAGTCGGTGTGGCCGACGGCAACGATAACTTCGGTGTCCTGACCGGTCAGTGCTTTAACCAGTTCGTCCAGTTTTGCCTTGCCTTCCGGTTTGACGACGGCCTTGTCGAAATCGAAGAAGGTATCTGCTGCGTAAGTTACTTTTTCAGCAGTTGGGACAGGTGCTACTGCAACAGGAGCGGACGATGCTGGCTGGGTCAGAGGACCGTCGCAGCCAGGAACTGCGTCAGCAGGAGTCCAGTAACCGGTATGCCAGCACAGGCCGGTACCACTGCGGACGATTACGTCACGCTGGGTCTGAAGATAACCGCTATATGGTTTTTTTGCCATATATTCGGTCATCGTTTGTGCCGAAGCAGAGGCTGCAACAACTGCGGATGCAGCGAAAATAACTTTAAGCAATTTATTCATATTTATCCTCTTAGTTGAGATATCCACAGCGGGCTGCGCATGCATTTTTCTAACTTCGAAATACCAATAACATGACAATCACATTATAGATCCGATTCGCTTCTAATAATGCGTTACAGCTATTCTGACATATTGACGATGGCTAGATAAGCTACGAAGTTCAAACAATTTTCTATTTTGTTTGTTAGATCAACTTTTGGTATCAATTTGTAGCTTTTTTGCAACCGGATATGTCGGACTTGTCTTGTAACGGCATCAGGCTGTCACTGCATCATGTTTTATATATCCGCCAGTTGAAAAAATCAAGTCGGTGTGACGGACCGGAAAAATCGCGTGATGGCGTGAATGCTGGGAAAAGAATTGCATGCCGATTTGACGCGCATGGGGCGGGTTTGGTCGGATGGCGTGGTAAAATCCTGTTTTTATTGCCGGAACATTCTCTATCCGGTTTTTTTCAGTCTGTCGGAATTTTCTCTCATGGATCAGTTTGCCAAAGAAACCATTGCCATTTCGCTGGAAGACGAAATGCGTAAAAGCTATCTCGATTATGCGATGAGCGTGATCGTCGGCAGGGCGCTTCCGGATGTCAGGGATGGTCTGAAACCGGTGCATCGCCGGGTGTTGTTCGGCATGCATGAAATGAACAATACATGGAACCGTCCTTATGTGAAGTGCGCTCGTGTCGTGGGCGAGGTCATGGGTAAATATCATCCGCATGGTGACCAGTCCATTTACGATACGCTTGTCAGAATGGCGCAGGATTTTTCGTTGCGTTATACGCTGGTGGACGGGCAGGGCAATTTCGGTTCGGTCGACGGCGACAATGCTGCGGCGATGCGTTATACGGAATGTCGTCTGGACAGGATTGCCGATGAAATGCTGGCTGATATCGACAAGGAGACGATCGATTTCGTTCCGAATTACGACGGCAAGGAAAAAGAACCGTCAGTGTTGCCGACACGTATCCCGAATCTTCTGATAAACGGTTCTTCCGGTATTGCGGTCGGGATGGCGACCAATATTCCACCGCATAACCTGGGCGAGGTGATTCGCGGGGCATTGCATTTGCTGCACAATCCGGATTGCGCTATCGATGAATTGATCGATATTATTCCGGCGCCTGATTTTCCGACAGGTGGGCTGGTGTATGGTGTGGCAGGCGTTCGCGAAGGGTATCGTACGGGGCGCGGTCGTGTCGTGATACGTGCCAGGACGCATTTCGAAGAACATGGACGAGATGGGCGTCAGGCGATCATCATCGACGAGTTGCCGTATCAGGTCAATAAAAAGACATTGCTGGAACGGATTGCAGAGGGGGTGCGCGAAAAGAAACTGGAAGGTATTTCCGATATCCGCGATGAATCGGACAAGTCCGGTATGCGGGTCGTGATCGAACTCAAGCGCAACGAAGTGGCTGAAGTGGTGCTGAACAATCTGTTCAAGCAGACGCAGCTGCAAGATACGTTCGGTATGAATATGGTCGCACTGGTGGACGGTCAGCCCAAATTGCTCAATCTCAAGCAGATGCTGGAGTGTTTCCTTGCGCATCGCAGGGAAGTGGTGACGCGTCGTACCATTTTCGAATTGCGCAAGGCACGTGAACGGGGACACTTGTTAGAGGGGCTTGCGGTGGCACTGGCCAATATCGATGATTTCATCGCTATTATTCGTGCTGCGCCGACGCCGCCAGTGGCCCGTCAGGAGTTGATGGCGAGAGCATGGGATTCTTCGCTGGTTCGCTCGATGCTGGAACGAACCAGTGCGGTACATGACAATAGCGTGAGCGATTTCAGGCCAGAAGGTCTGCCGAAGATGTACGGGATTCAGTCCGATGGTTTGTACAGGTTGTCTGAAGAACAGGCGACGGAAATTCTCCAGATGCGCCTGCAACGGCTGACAGGCCTGGAACAGGACAAAATACTGAATGAATATGGCGATGTGATGGCACAGATTGCCGAATTGCTCGA
Source organism: uncultured Oxalobacter sp. (assembly GCA_934277985.1). Lineage (GTDB taxonomy): Bacteria > Pseudomonadota > Gammaproteobacteria > Burkholderiales > Burkholderiaceae_D > Oxalobacter > Oxalobacter paeniformigenes. The sequence goes on along the minus strand of CAKQWF010000007.1, from coordinate 8,490 downwards.
TATTCTGGCCAAACCGGAACGCCTGCTTGCCATTATCGACGGTGAATTGCGTGAGGTGATCGGTGAATACGGCGAAAAGCTCAAGGACAGCCGTCGTTCCGAAATCGAACTCAATGCCAGCGATCTGGAAACGGAAGATTTGATCACGCCGCAGGATATGGTGGTGACGCTTTCGCATGGCGGGTATATCAAGGCACAACCTCTTTCGGAATATCGTGCGCAAAAACGCGGCGGCAGAGGACGGCAGGCGACGGCGACGAAGGAAGACGACTGGGTCGACCAGCTGTTTATCGCCAATACGCATGATTATATTCTGTGTTTTTCCGATCGTGGGCGGATGTACTGGCTGAAAGTATGGGAGGTTCCGCAAGGCTCGCGCAATTCACGAGGCAAGCCGATCGTGAACATGTTCCCGCTACAGGAAGATGAAAAAATCACGGTCATTTTGCCATTGTCTGGCGAGAACCGGAGTTTCCCGGAAAACCATTTCATTTTCATGGCGACCAGCCAGGGAACGGTCAAGAAAACTCCACTGACGGATTTCAGCAATCCGCGCAAGGCAGGTATTATCGCTGTCGGTCTGGATGAGGGGGATTATCTGATCGGTGCCGCGCTTACCGATGGTAAGCATGATGTGATGCTGTTTTCGGATGCAGGAAAGGCTGTCCGGTTCGATGAAAACGATGTGCGTCCGATGGGAAGGACTGCCCGCGGTGTCAAGGGGATGAATCTTGATGATGATCAGAAGGTGATCGCCTTGCTGGTGGCGGGCGATGAAAGCCAGTCAGTGCTGACGGCGACGGAGAACGGTTTCGGCAAGCGGACGCCGATTGCCGAATATACACGTCATGGCAGGGGTACCAAAGGTATGATCGCCATTCAGACGAGTGAACGTAACGGCAAGGTGGTGGCGGCGACGCTGGTCAATGAAAACGACGAAATCATGTTGATTACGACGGGCGGTGTCCTGATTCGAACAAGGGTGTCCGAAATCCGTGAAATGGGGCGCGCGGCACAAGGGGTTACGCTGATCGCCGTCGGGGAAGGTACGACACTTAGTGGATTGCAACGCATTCTGGAATCCGATATCGATGAGACTTCGGAGAATGCCTGACAAGAGAAACGCCGATGCGTCCGTATAATTTTTCGGCGGGACCGGCGATGATGCCGGAAGAGGTGCTTGTTCAGGCTGCCGTTGAAATGCAGGATTGGCATGGATGCGGGATGTCGGCCATGGAGCTGAGTCACCGTGGGAGGCAGTTCGGTACGATTATTCGGCAGGCGCGAGATGATTTGCGTGAATTGCTGGAGGTGCCGCCGACACACCGTATTTTGTTCATGCAGGGCGGGGCGACCGCCATGAATGCGATTATTCCGATGAATCTGGTCGGCAGGTCATGCGCTGAGGGTGTGATCGATTTTGTGCATACGGGAGTATGGTCCGGCAAGTCGTTGCGTGAAGCCGGAAAGTATGGTGTGGTGCACATTGCGGCATCTTCGGAAAGCAGGGGGTTTCATGATGTGCCTCCTCGTGATGTATGGCAGTTGACTGAACGCGCTGCGTATGTGCATGTCTGTTCGAATGAAACGATCAATGGCAATCAGTTCGGTTTTGTGCCCGACACAAAAGATGTGCCGCTGGTAGCAGATATGTCGTCCGATATCTTGTCGCGTCCGGTGGATTTTTCACGGTATGCGCTGGTTTTCGCCAGTGCACAGAAAAATCTGGGACCTGCCGGGGTTACTGTGCTGATTGTGAGGGAAGATCTGATCGGTCATGCGTTGCCGTGTTGTCCGTCGGTTTTTGACTGGCAAAATGTTGCGGACCATGATTCCATGTTCAATACGCCGCCGACTTATGCGATTTATTTATGTGGTCTTGTATTCAAATGGCTGAAGAAACAGGGTGGGGTGGCGCGCATGGAGCAGGACAGTATCGAGAAATCATCCCTGCTGTATGACTTTATCGACCGTAGTGCGTTTTATCGTAACGACGTCAAGGTAGATTGCCGCTCCAGAATGAGTGTACCGTTTTTTCTGGCGAATGAGGCATTGAACGATGTATTTCTGGCGGAGGCGGAAAAGCATGGGTTGCTTCAGCTCAAAGGTCATCGTCTGACGGGGGGAATGCGTGCGTCTTTGTACAATGCCATGCCGATCGAAGGGGTCAGGGCGCTTGTTGCGTTTATGCGTGGTTTTGAAAACCGGTATGGCCGGTTATCTGTGGTATAAACTGGGGACCTGCTGGTTTATGCCGTACAATAATTCTTCGTATTTTCATGCTGGCCGGTGGCCGTTTTGACGACACAGTATCTATTGTTGATTCATGGAAAAATTATTGAAACCTTTGCGAGACCAGATCGATGAACTTGATGGTCAGATCGTGGCCTTGCTGAATCGCCGTGCGCGGGTAGCCCAGGAAGTGGGACGCGTCAAAAACAAATCGGATGCGCCGATTTTCAGGCCTGACAGGGAAGCACAGGTATTGAGAGGAATCGCCGATCGCAATCCGGGGCCTCTGGGCAATGCGGCGTTACAGACGATTTTCAGGGAAATCATGTCGGCGTGTCGTGCGCTGGAAAAGAAAATGATCGTCGCTTATCTCGGTCCGGCAGGCACGTTTTCGGAACAGGCGGTATACCGCAGTTTCGGAACGTCGGTGGATGCATTGCCCTGTCCGTCCATAGATGCTGTGTTTCGTGCCGTGGAAGCCGGGACTGCCGATTTCGGTGTGGCGCCGGTCGAGAATTCGACGGAAGGCGCGATCAACCGGACGCTGGATTTGCTGATGCAAACGCCGCTGACGATCAGTAGTGAGGTCTCCATTCCTGTGCAGCACAATTTGATGACGCAAAGCGGGAATATGGATGACGTGCATACCATTTGCGCACATTCGCAGGCGCTGGCGCAGTGTCAGGGGTGGCTCAACCAGCATTTTCCCAATATTCCGAGACAGGCGGTGTCTTCCAATGCCGAGGCTGCGCGCATGGCCAGCGAGGACGGCAAGGTTGCTGCCATTGCCGGCGAAATCGCTTCGAAACGTTATTGGCTTCAGGTAGTCAATGCCCATATTCAGGATGAGCCGCAAAACAGGACCCGGTTTGCCGTGATCGGCAGGAAGGAAACGGTGCCGACGGGCAAGGACCAGACTTCGCTGTTGTTGTCGGTGCAGAACAAGGCGGGCGCCGTGTACAGTATGCTGGAACCGTTGGAAAAATATGGCGTATCCATGACGAGGCTGGAATCCAGACCGGCCAAAACCGGTAACTGGGAATATTATTTCTTCGTGGATATCGAGGGTCACGTCAGGGAAGAGAAGATCAAACAGGCGTTGTCGGAATTGAAAGACAGGGTCGTTTATTTCAAGGTACTTGGTTCATATCCCATTTAGTTCGTTATTACTGGAATCATTATGTCTAATCAGTTCGCTCCGGAATATATACGCGCCATTGCGCCCTATCAGGCAGGCAAGCCGATTTCAGAGGTTGCCCGCGAATTCGGTCTGGATCCCGAAAAAATCATCAAACTGGCGTCCAATGAAAATCCGTTGGGTATGCCTGAATCGGCCAAGGTCGCCGTTCGGAAAGCACTTGATGAAACGGGACGTTATCCTGACGCTAACGGGTTTGAATTGAAAAAGGCGATTTCCGAACGTTACGGTGTGCCGCAGGACTGGATTACACTGGGCAACGGCAGCAACGATATCATTGATCTGGCTGGCAGAACGTTTGTCCAGCCCGGACAATCCATTGTTTTTTCGGAATATTCGTTTCTGGTATATGCGCTTGTTGCCAAGGCGACGGGCGCTAACGGGATTCAGGTTCCTTCGGTCGATTTTGGACATGATCTGCCGGCGATGCTCGCTGCTATCAGGCCGGATACCAAACTGGTTTTCATTGCCAATCCGAACAATCCTACCGGTACGTTTCTTCGGCCGGAGGCAATCGAGGCTTTTCTCGACAAGGTGCCGTCCGATGTCTTGGTCGTGATCGACGAAGCGTATAACGAATACCTGGATGCCTCAATCCAGTATGATTCCACGGCATGGGTTCGGAAATACCCCAATTTGCTGGTTTCGCGTACGTTTTCGAAAGCCTATGGCCTGGCTGGTTTGCGTGTGGGGTTCGGACTGGCTCAGCAGGAAGTGACGGATTTGTTGAATCGTGTCCGGCAGCCGTTCAATGTGAATGCACTGGCGCAGGCTGCCGCGGTCGCTGCCTTGCAGGATAGCGAGTTTCTGGAAAAGAGCGCGAAAATCAATGCGGACGGATATCGTTATCTGACAGCATCTTTTGATGCGATGGGACTCAAATATGTTCCCTCGCATGGTAATTTCATTCTGGTCAAGGTCGGTCAGGACAAGGGGGCAGGTACGCGTGTTAATCTGGAATTGCTTAAACGCGGGATTATCGTGCGCCCGGTCAATGCCTATGGCTTGCCGGAGTGGTTGCGTATTTCTATCGGTCTGCCGGAAGAAAACCGCGCGTTTGTCGATGCATTGAAAGCGATTCTGGCAAATTCGTGATGGCTTTCGGAAAAATCGTTATTTGTGGCGTCGGCCTGATTGGCGGGTCCCTGGCGTTGTCTTTGCGGCGTTCCGGTTATCGTGGGAATATTGTCGGTCTGGAACGGAACCGTGAAATTCTGTCCAGGGCGCATGCATTGGGTATTGTAGATGATGCTGGTTCTTCGCCTGAGGACACTTTCCGGGATGCCGATTTGCTGGTACTGGCCGTGCCGGTTGCACAGACGGCCAATGTATTGCGTTCAGTGATGCCGTATTTGCCTGATGGAATGATTATCACCGATACGGGTAGTACCAAGACCAATGTGGTGGCGATGGCACGTGAAGTATTGGGGGCGCAAGTTGGTCGTTTTGTGCCAGCACATCCGATTGCAGGCCGTGAAATGAATGGTCCCGAAGCTGCTACGGATGATTTGTTTCTGGGGAAAAAGACGGTCATTACACGTCTTGCAGAGAATCGTCGGGAAGATATCGAAAGAATTGCGGGTTTGTGGGAACAGTGCGGTGCTGTGATCCATTATCTGACGCCGGAGGATCATGACAATGTGTTCGCGACCGTCAGTCATATGCCGCATTTGCTGGCGTATGGTCTGGTGGATTATGTCGCACGTCATCCCAAATCCGAGCTGTTTTTCCGGTATGCCGCAAGTGGATTCAGGGATTTCACGCGTATTGCCGGTTCGTCGCCAGAGATGTGGCGGGATATTACGCTGGCGAATCGTGAGCATTTGCTGACGGAAATGGATGCCTATATGGATGAATTGAGACAAATCCGTGATTGGGTGGAAAAAGCCGATGGCCGCGAGCTGGAAAAGATTTATGCGTGTGCACAGCAAGCCAGAATGAACTGGCTCAATACCATAGAAAGTTCCGAACGGAAAAAACAGGAATAGTCTGATGTCTCGTTATCCGAAATATATCGATTTGCTGCCGGTGGCCAATGTTTCCGGAGTTATTCGTCTTCCAGGTTCGAAAAGCATATCGAACCGTACGTTGCTTTTGTCTGCACTGGCTGATGGGGAAACGGTTGTCAGGGATTTGTTGTCTTCGGATGATACATCGGTGATGCTGGATGCATTGCAGGCATTGGGTGTACAGTGGAAACAGACAGAAAATGCGAATGAATATATCGTCAGGGGTACGCGAGGTGATTTGCCGGTCAAAAGGGCCGACTTGTTTCTCGGTAATGCTGGGACGGCAATTCGCCCGTTAACTGCAGCGTTGGCGGTACTGGGGGGCGATTTTCTTTTGCGTGGCATTCCCCGGATGCATGAACGTCCGATTGGGGATCTGGTGGATGCGCTCAATGCTTCAGGCGCACAGATCGAGTATGTGGAAAATCCGGGTTATCCTCCGATCAGGATTCATGAAGGAAGGTTCAATTCTCATGAACTGAGGGTGCGTGGCAATGTGTCCAGCCAGTTTCTGACAGCCTTGCTTATGGCAGCACCGCTGATGGCGAGAACGGACGATGTTACGATTCATGTGATTGGTGAGTTGATTTCAAAACCGTATATCGAGATTACCCTGAATCTGATGCGTACATTCGGTGTTGTGGTCGAGAGGGATGGATGGAATACGTTTGTCCTGAGAAAAGGGCAAACGTACAGAAGTCCCGGTATTTTGCATGTGGAAGGCGATGCTTCTTCCGCTTCCTATTTTCTGGCGGCTGCCGCAATATCAGGCGGTCCGGTCAGGGTGGAGGGTATCGGGCGCAACAGTATTCAGGGTGATGTCCGTTTTGTCGATGTGCTCGCCAAAATGGGGGCGAATGTCGAGTATGGCGACAATTACATTGAGGTGAAATCTGGCAATGTGTTAAAAGGTATTGATCAGGATTTCAATCTGATACCGGATGCAGCCATGACGGTTGCAATGCTGGCGGTCTATGCCGATGGTCCCAGTGTCTTGCGCAATATCGGTAGCTGGCGGGTGAAGGAAACAGACAGGATTGCAGCAATGGCAACGGAGCTGGCAAAACTGGGTGTCGGCGTGGAAGCAGGTGATGACTGGTTGAAAATCGTTCCTTCCGATACGATTGCCGATGCCGAAATCGATACATATGACGATCATCGTATGGCGATGTGTTTTTCGCTGGCTTGCCTTTCCGGACAAGGCAAACAAGGGGCGAGAATCAGAATCAACGATCCAAAGTGCGTAGCGAAGACATTTCCTGAATATTTTCAGGCTTTTGCAACCTTGTTTACATAAATAAGGCGGTTTTGTGGCCGGTATTGTTTTGCAATTGAAAAACCGATCTGATCGTCTGAAGAGTCAGATAAAGGATTTTTTTGACTTCAAGACTACATTGTTGTTTTTGCTGATATTTTGCTTCTGCTTTTGTATATTCTTCTTTTATTTGCCGAAAGCGTTGCCGCGTACATTATCACGTTCGATGGCCAATGCCGTGGTCATATTTCTGCTTGTACGTTTGGCGCATCCGCTAAGAATACCGGCCATTTTATACGTTTCATTTGTCGTTACTCTTAATGTTTCGTGTATTTATTTGTATGGCGGTGTTCTGCACGATGGCATGCTGGCTTCCGTAATGGAAACACATTACAGCGAAGCAAAGGAATTTTTGTTTCATGCTGGGATTCTTCCCTGGCTATTGTTTCTCGCTATTTTTGTCTTTTTGCTCAGGCTGACCCGCAATATATCGAAAACCGGAATCGTCGGTATAGCGGTGCTTCTGGTCCTTTTGTTGTTTCCGTTGCTGAAGGTTGCCGTGCCATCATGGTTGGGTCTTTCAATGAGGGAGGCGTATGAGTTCAGGCAATATCCGATGGAAATAATGGGATCAAAGTACCGTACGTATTTGGTAACCAAGGAACCTGCCATGATTGCAGGTTATCATGCAGCACAATCCAAAATAAATGACGCACTGAGCAAGACAAGAATATTGCCAGTCGGTATAACTCTTGATTCTGTAATGGCCAAAAGCGCTCCAAAGAGAATCATCATAATTCTCGGTGAGAGTGACAACAAAAAACATCATGGTATCTACGGATATCCCTACCCGACAGATTATTTCATGATGAAGATGCGGGAAGCCGAAAAAGACAAGGTCGCCATATTCAATGCAGTTTCACCGGCTTCGGTTACTCGAGAGGCGGTTATCCGGATGTTTAGTCTGGCAACAGCTAAACGGATAGAGCCTTTTACAGACAATGTCAGTCTTCTGGAAATGGCTAGTGCGGCAGGGTATGAAACGTTATGGCTATCAAAGCAGGGAGGTATCGGGCTTCATGATACGCTGGTAAGGGTTATTCGCGTTGCAGGCAGACAGGGTTTCTTTTGTCGCGGGAAAATTTGACGATACTTTGCTGAAACCGTTTTCAGATAATTTGCGCGATACAGCAAAATAGCTGTTTGTCTTGCATTTGCGAGGGAGTCATCTTGGGTATAAGTATGGCCATGAGCGAATTGACTTCGAAAGAGCAGCCAATTCATTGCCGAAGTATCGCCATTATGATGCGACAATTGCCAATACGGACAGATTCCTTGAATCACTGACGCAAATTGCAAGTCAAGACAGAAATACATTATTTATCTATGTGCCTGATCATGGTGAAATTGTGAATAAGGGACATGGGTTACCTCGTCTGGATAGGCAACAGTATGAAGTTCCATTTGTCATATGGTCAGAAAACGAGAAACTGGTTCAGCATGCCAGAATGCTTGTTGACAAATATTCCACGGGACACAATGGCGAAAAAATGTTTAATACGGTATCTTTGCCACTGGTACTGGCAGAAATGATGGGGTATGAGGTCAGCGAGACATATCGTAACCAGGAACGGGAAGAATCTCGGTATATTTTTAGCGTAAATGGCAATTTTTATCCGATAGAAATGTTGGAATGAAAAGCGGTTTACATGTTATCTATGGACGAACCTCTGGTGTACCGGTTGTCACGCCAGTGGCATAGCCGGGTAGCTAAGTTCGGGAAAGATAACCGCTGA
>CAKQWF010000006.1 GCA_934277985.1 uncultured Oxalobacter sp. | reverse complement strand
TGATAACGTCCGCACCCATCCATGCCAACAGCTGTGACGAGGTCGGGCCGGCCTGTACGTGGGTCATGTCCAGAATTTTTACTCCGGATAATGCTTTACTACCCATATTTCTCTTCCTCCAATGTGATTGGTTAATTGTCGCTGTAAACTACAACTGTCCCTAAAAGCCATTTACTGCCAAAACCGGCCCCTCGGGAATAAAACCCAATGACCTATAATATTTGGCGGAAAAACAATACTTTTCAGGTATTCTTGAATTTCCCGTCAAATATTTAAGCTAATAGCTATCATAGCTTCTCAACTCCTGATATATTCTTGACCACGGTCAAGTTTCCAGATTCAAACAGGAGTTCTTGACTTTCATCAATATTTTTCGGGCGTTTTAGTCACTTTACGTCAAAACTGAAGCGGAAATTCTATGGCCTTAATAGCAAATCATCCTGAGAAAAATATTATTCGCGTGCAACTTTCCCAGAATTGCATCCTGAAAGAGCTTTCCCAAAACGAACTGGCCGAACTTGAACCGCATCTTGACATCTCCGACCATTCCAAGGGTGATTGTCTGACGCATCAGGGAGATCGCGATCTGGAAGTCATTTTCGTCCTTGATGGCATTCTGAAACGCTCTGTGGCAAACCAGCATGCAAAGGAAATGATCCTGCGCTTCACCAGCGAACGCTATATGGAAGCCACTTATGCATCATGGAAATTCAACAAGGCTGCACCCTTTAGTGTCATCACTGTGACAAAAGCTCGTATCGCCCGTATTGCGATGCCTCAATGGGTTGCCTTTATCGAAACCCATCCGGTACTCAAACAGCGTTTCGAAATGGAAGTCATGCGCATCATGAGCAGCATCATGTCACATACCATTTCATTGCACTTGCTGGACGCACCGGGTCGTGTACACCGTTTTCTGAGAAAACATCCGGATCTTTTCGACCGCATGCCAAAAAAAGAACTGGCATCCTATCTCAACCTCTCCCCCGAAACACTAAGCCGCCTCAAGAACCAGGGAAAAATCTGAACGTTTTCATTTTGCCGTCAGCATGATCTTTCCGCTGACAGCCTGCGATTCACAGAAAAGAAAAAGGCAACATCTTGCGATGTTGCCTTTTTTTGTTTTGCGGAAATTCCAGCATCCGGAGAAACCGGAGCATTCGCTCCGGTTTCGTTCCGAATTACTTGGAGGCTGCAGCGGCAGCTGCTGCTTCCTGAGCTTCGATTTCCTTGTTGTTGTTTTCGATGAAGCGTCTGCGCCATGGTTTCAGGACGAAGAACGCCAACAGCGAGCAGGTCGCTGCAACGCATGCCGACAGAACGAAGGTACGGTTCCAGTTACCGCCTTTTGACAGACCGGCAGCCAGCGGAACGATAAGGGAAGAAGTACCTTTTGCGGTGTACAGTGTACCGGCATTACCTGCAGCATTCGCGCTACCGAACGTATCAGCACACATGGACGGGAACAGCGAGAAGATTTCACCCCAGCATGCGAACGTCATGGCTGCGAAGAACATGAAGCCGATCGGCGTACGGCCCCAGAAGACCAGACCCAGCAGAGCCAGCGCTTCACCCATGAACACGACGAACATCAGGTTTTCACGGCCGAAACGGTCGGAGAGGTAACCCATGATAGGACGGGTTGCACCGTTACAGATATTGTCGATAGACATTGCCATCGTCAACAGTGGCAGGGTAACGCCCAGACAGGTGACCGGGATCTTGTCGAGACCGTAGTCACGGGAAACCGGGCCGAAGGATGCCGTTGCCATAATACCGCCGGAAGCAACACCGACGAAGCAGATGTAGATGAGCCAGAACAGAGGTTCTCTGACGATCTGTGCAGGATTGTAGTTCTTCTTGGAAGAAATGACGCGAGGAACAGCCTTGGTTCCAGGCGGCAGTTTTGCACGAGGCATGAACAGTGCGCAAGCGGTAATGATGATACCCTGGACAATACCGAAGACGAAGAATGCCTGCTCATAGCCGGAGCTGTTGATCATGTTCGCAACCGGAATAACCGTGATAGCAGCGCCACCACCGAAACCGGCAGCGGTTGCACCGGCAGCCAGACCACGTTTGTCCGGGAACCATTTCAGCGAGTTACCGGAACAGGTACCGTAAACAGCACCGGCGCCAGCACCGGTCAGAACTTGAGCAGCGTACAGAACACCCAGGCTGGATGCATACGAACACATAATCCACCCGATTGTCACCAGAATGGCACCGAAGATAATGACCGGACGCGGGCCGAATTTATCCACTGCCCAACCTTCGATAGGCACCAGCCAGGTTTCAAAGAACAGGAAGATGGTAAACGACAACTGAATAGCCGTACGGGCCCAGTGATATTTGTCCTCGATCGGAGCAACGAACAACGTCCAGCCATACTGGCAGTTCGCGACCGTCGCCATACAGACAATCCCCAGAACTAGCTGCACCCACCGATTAGGGTACCTTTCTTGTGTAGCCATAGATCTACTCTCCTTTAATGATTACTACAAACATGGTCACTGCGGATGTTAGCCCCCGCTTGTTTTTTTTGACTATGCACTTCTTACCAATAGCAGTAAAAAAATTACTGTGTGCGTAACTTTTTTACCTGATTGCCCGACTATTGTGCGAGAACAATTTTTTGCTGACCATGACCTCGGTCAAGATTAGATTTTTTATCTCCACTTTGTGACAACGTCCATACTGGTTACTTACGGTACGAAAAGTGCACGATAACCGCATGAAAAAAGAGGATTTTTACCTTACTTCTTCTTTCGCAGCAGTCTTTTCAGGATCGTGGTTCTTGTCACAACACGTTTATGATGCCCCTTCGCAATGCTTCCCGACGCATCCGACGCACTGATCTCGAAAGACAACTCCTTGCCCTCTATCCGTCGCAAAACCGCACACACTTCCACTTCGGATCCGATCGGTGTCATGGCATCATGCTGCAACTCAATAGCCGTTCCGATAGACTCGCAATCGGCCGGTACTCCCCGTTCCACGATACGCTGTGAAACCGCTTCCATCAGTGCGACCAGCGCAGGTGTCGCCAGTATGTCGCTTTTCCCGCTACCGAGATAACGCGCTGTCTGCTTCTCAGAAACCGTCACAACCATAGTTTCCGACATACCTTCTTCCAGATGCCTGTTTTCTTCACTCATATCTGTTCTCCTGTTCAGCCTTTTATGAAAATATCGATCCATACGATACACATAAAAAAACAGGGCCCCAAGGCCCTGTTCGATCTCTGCAACCCGCTTATTGCTTGCCGATTTCGGCTACCCGCAACAGATTGGTTGTACCAGGCTGCCCGAACGGCATCCCGGCAACGATAGCAAGCTGGTCGCCCTCCTGTGCGAATCCTTCCGAATAGGCCGTTCTGCATGCTGCATCGACCATTTCATCGACATCCTTGACATCATGATCGATCACCGTGGAATGCACACCCCATGCCAGTGCCAGCCGTCTGGCTGTCGAAAGGTGCGGCGTAATACTCAGAATCGGCGCCACTGGCCTTTCGCGTGCTGCACGCAAACTGGTATTGCCCGAATCGGTATAGGTCACATTGACCACTGCACCAACCATTTGCGAAACCGTTTTCAATGCCGAGCATATTGCATCGCTTTTCGACGGAACAGCAATTTCATGCTGTACATTGATCATTTTCGGATAAAACGGATCGCTTTCGACTTCACCGATAATCCGATCCATAATGGATACAGCCTGAACCGGATATGCGCCACTGGCCGATTCTGCCGACAGCATGACGGCATCGGCCCCATCGTAAACCGCACTGGCCACATCGGATGCTTCCGCACGTGTCGGCGTTGGAGACACGATCATGGATTCCAGCATCTGGGTCGCAACGATACTCGGTTTTCCGTACAAGCGGCAGGCACGCAATATCCTTTTCTGAGCCCCGGGCACTTTTTCAGGCGGCAATTCGACACCCAGATCGCCGCGAGCGACCATAACAGAATCGGAAGCCTTCACGATTTCGTCCAGATGGTCCAGCGCAGCCGGTTTTTCCAGTTTCGTCATCAATCCGGCTCTGCCGGCAATCAGGCGACGTGCTTCGACCAGATCCTCCGGACGCTGCACGAACGACAAGGCAACCCAGTCGACACCCAGCGACAGCGCAAATTCCAGATCGCGCCGGTCCTTTTCCGTCAGAATAGGTATCGGCAAAACAACATCGGGAACATTGACCCCTTTCCGGTCAGACAGGGGGCCTCCTGTCACGATCCTCGTGCGTATTTCATCCTTCGTGCTCCTGATGACTTTCATTCTGAGCTTGCCATCGTCCAGTGATATGGAATGTCCTTCTTCCATCACGCCGAACAATTCCGGATGCGGCAAATTGACTCGACTTTCATTGCCTTCAGCCGTATCGTGATCAAACACAAATTCTGCACCGGTTTTCAACTGTACCTTGCCATTGGCGAACTTGCCGATACGCAACTTGGGCCCCTGAAGATCTGCCAGAATCGCAATCGGCCGCCCGACCAGACGTTCCACTTCACGAACCGCTTCGTGCCGTGCACGGTGATCATCCTGGGTACCGTGGCTGAAATTAAACCGGAACACATCGACACCCGCCTCGAACAAAGCCAGAATCATTTCCTTTGTCGAACTGGCTGGCCCCAGTGTCGCTACGATCTTTGCTTTACGTTGACGTCGCATATTTTTCCTTGCCTTTCTCAAACAATCAGTATGGCGCGAAAATCATTGACATTCGTTCTTGACGGCCCTGTCACGACAAGGTCATCCAGTGTGCTGAAAAAACCGTATCCATCGTTGTTCTCCAGCATCTTGCGAGCACGTATTCCCTTGTTTGTAGCGCGTGCGATCGAATCCGGCAGATAAACCGCGCCGGCATTGTCTTCTGACCCGTCGATACCGTCCGTATCGCAAGCAATGGCATACACACCCGGCAACCCGTCCATGGCAATGGCAAAACCCAACAGAAATTCCGCATTTCTGCCACCACGTCCATTTCCACGCACCGTCACCGTCGTTTCACCGCCCGATATGATGACGCACGGTTTGGCAAACGGCTGGTCGCGCTCGACGACCTGTCTGGCCATCGCAGCATGCATCAGCGCAATATCACGTGCTTCACCTTCGATACAATCCGACAGAATATAAGGCGTCACACCGTTTTCACGCGCCACAGTCGCAGCAGCTTCCAGTGCATCCTGTGCTGTCGCGATAATATGGCTCTCGTTACGTGCAAAACGGACATCGCCCGGTTTGGGTGTTTCCCCCTCGCCTGAGGCGAGATGCTCGCGCACATTCGCAGGAACATCGATCTGGTATTTCTCCAGAATCGCCAGTGCATCTTCACATGTCGTCGGATCAGGCAAAGTCGGGCCACTGGCGATAATGCCCGGATCATCCCCCGGAATGTCGGAAATCATCAGCGTCACAACCTTGGCAGGTGCACAAGCCAGCGCCAGTCGCCCCCCCTTGATATCCGACAAATGCTTCCGGACGCAATTCATTTCCGAAATGCTGGCCCCGCTTCGCAACAGCTGGCGATTGATTTGCTGTTTTTCTTCAAGACTGATGTTTTTGGCTGGCAGCGCCAGCAATGCCGAACCGCCGCCCGAAATCAGACAAAGCACCAAATCCTTTTCCGTCAGCCCCTGAACCATTTCCAGCATACGTCGTGCCGCATCACGGCCTGCGGCATCCGGTACCGGATGCGAAGCCTCGACCACTTCGATATGCTTGCATTCAAGACCATGCTCATAGCGCGTCACGACCAGTCCGGAAAGATCGCCATGCCAGTGATCTTCCACTGCCTTGGCCATGGCGGCAGCCCCCTTGCCTGCGCCGATCACGATCGTTCGGCCACCCGGCTGGGGTTTCGGCAAAAATTGTGGCAGGCACTTCGCAGCACTGACTGCGGAAATCGCGCTGGAATACAGGTCCAGCAAAAACTGTCTGGGATTTTCGATAGGCGTCATCACAATCAATCCTGAATAAAAAAACCATCAAATTGGACAAGCTCGATAAATTCGCATTACAGCGAATTCACTCCGTATCCTCTTTGATGGTTTCAAGTCACATGAACCCGGTGAAAGCGTAATGCTTTCACCGGATAAAATTACCGGAATGCCGGTCTCAAGCCTTGGCAATTTCGTGAGCAGACATGATTTCCACTGCACGGCACAGAGCGGAATGATCCATGCCGGACAAACCGTTTGCAGCACAGGCATTCATCAGTTCCTGAGCGGTTGCGGTATTCGGCAGGGAGATACCCAGCGATTTGGCGCCTTGCAGAGCCAGATTCAGATCTTTCTGATGCAGATTGATTCTGAAGCCAGGATTGAAAGTACGTTTGATCATGCGTTCGCCATGAACTTCCAGAATACGGGAAGAAGCGAAACCGCCCATCAGCGCCTGACGGACCTTGGCCGGATCGGCACCTGCCTTGGAAGCGAACAGCAATGCTTCGGCAACCGCCTGAATGTTCAGTGCGACGATAATCTGGTTGGCTACCTTGGTGGTCTGACCGTCACCGTTGCCGCCGACCAGCGTGATGTTCTGGCCCATCAGTTCGAACATCGGTTTGACCTTGTTGAAGGTTTCTTCCTTGCCACCAACCATGATGGTCAGGGAACCTGCCTTGGCGCCGACTTCACCGCCGGAAACCGGTGCGTCCAGATATTCGCAGCCGAGATCGTTGATCTTCTTGGCAAATTCCTTGGTGGCGATCGGGGAGATCGAGCTCATGTCGACAACGATCTTGCCTGCGCTCAGACCCTGTGCCACACCGTTTTCGCCGAACAGGACTGCTTCGACGTCCGGCGTATCCGGAACCATGATGAAGATGATATCGGACTGCTTGGCAACTTCGGCACCATTGGCGCAAGCCTTTGCACCACCGTCGAGCAATGCTGCCGGTGGTGTCTTTTTGTCATTGACGAACAGCTTGTGTCCACCCTTTTGCTGCAGGTTGGTGGCCATCGGCACACCCATGATACCCAAACCAATAAAACCAATATTTGCCATTGTTTATCTCCAGTTATCTCGTTTTGCTATATCCAATTATTTGACGTTGTATTCCTTGAGCCAGCCCAGGCCTTCAACCGTCGTGGTCTTCGGACGGTATTCGCAACCGATCCAGCCGTCATAGCCGATATCGTCGATGAACTTGAACAGGAAGTGGTAATTGATTTCACCCGTACCCGGTTCATTGCGCTTCGGATTGTCAGCAAGCTGCATGTGCTTGATCAGCGGCAAATTGGCCTGGATCGTGTTGGCCAGTTCACCTTCCATACGCTGCATGTGGTAAATGTCGTACTGGATGAACAGGTTGTCGGAACCGACGTCACGAATGATATCCACAGCCTGCTGCGTGCGATTCAGATAGGCGTTTTTCATATCGATCGTATTGACCGGTTCGGTAACCAGACGAATACCTTCCGCTTTCAGTTTGGCTGCAGCGAATTTCAGGTTGTCGACAAACGTAGCGCGCAACTTGTCTTCGGAAACACCCGGCAATACCGGACCGGAAAGACAGTTCACCTGTTTGACGCCCAGTTTCTTGGCCGCATTGATGGCGATACCGACGCCATCCTGGAATTCGCCTACACGATCCGGATGGCAGGCGATACCACGGTCACCTGCTTCCCAGTTGCCGGCCGGCAAATTGTGCAGTACCAGTTCCAGATTGTTTTTCTGCAGTTTTTCCTGCAGTTCATCCAGATTGTATGCATATGGGAAAAGGAATTCGACTCCTTTGAAACCTGCTTTGGCAGCAGCATCAAAACGGTCCATGAAGGGAACTTCATTAAACAGCATGGACAGATTGGCAGCCATTTTTGGCATCGTTCATCTCCTCTTTTTTATTCGTTAACGTCAAGGGCACCGCCAAATTCATTGATCTGGTCAAGGTTTCCGCCCATCGGAATGTTGGTGACTCTTTCCAGAATTGCTTCGACAACAACCGGTACCTGGAATTCCTTCATCAATTCACGTGCTTTCTTGAAGGCAGGGATCAATTCATCCGGCTTGTGAACACGAATGGCTTTGCAGCCGAGACCCTCTGCCACCTTGACGAAGTCGATACCATAACCTTCGACTTCAGGCGAATTGATATTGTCGAAAGACAGCTGGACACAGTAATCCAGATTGTTGAATCCCAGCTGACCCTGACGGATCAGCCCCAGATACGAATTGTTGACCACGATGTGGATATACGGCAGCTTGAAGTGTGCGCCGACCGCCAGTTCCTCGATCATGAACTGGAAATCGAAGTCACCGGACAGGGCAACGATATCGGCATCCGGCAATGCGGCACGAACGCCCAGTGCAGCCGGAATCGTCCAGCCCAGCGGACCTGCCTGTCCACAGTTGATCCATCCACGTGGCTGCTGGACTTTCAGATGCTGTGCAGCACCGATCTGGGACAGACCGATCGCGGTCACATAGTGAACATCCTTGCCAAAGAAATTGTTCATTTCCTGATAGACACGCTGCGGCTTCATCGGGACATCATCGTAGTCTGTACGACGCAGCATGGTGCGTTTGCGCTTGAGACATTCCGCAGCCCATGCGGAACGATCCTTGAGCTTGCCCGCTGCCTTCCATTCCTTGGCCAGTTCGACCAACTGTTCCAGCGCTGCCTTCGCATCGGAAACGATACCGTAATCCGGTGCAAACACCTTGCCCAGCTGTGTCGGTTCAATATCGATATGAACGAATTTTCGGCCACGCGTATAGGTTTCCAGTCCTCCCGTGTGACGGTTGGCCCAGCGGTTGCCGATACCCATGATGAAATCCGAAGCGAGGAAAGACGCATTGCCGTAACGGTGATGTGTCTGGATACCGACCATACCGGCATTCAGATCATGTTCATCCGGAATGGAACCCCAGCCCATCAGCGTCGGGACGACCGGTACGCCAAGAATTTCTGCGAGTTCGACCAGCAACGGGGAAGCATCGGCCAGAATGACACCGCCACCCGCGATAATCAGCGGTTTTTCGGCATCGTTGAGCATACCCAATGCCTTTTCGATCTGTGCACGGGTCGCACGTGGCTTGGTGACTTCCAGTGGAGCATAGGTATCCGGATCGAATTCAATCTCGCCCATCTGCACGTCCAGTGGCAAATCGATCAGACAAGGCCCCTGACGACCGGTACGCATCAGATAAAAAGCTTTCTGCAACGTCCAGGGCACCAGTGCCGGTTCACGAACCGTCACAGCCATTTTGGTTACCGGAGCGGCGATCTTTTCGATATCGACAGCCTGAAAATCTTCCTTGAAGAGCTTGGCACGCGGAGCCTGTCCCGTAATCGCCAGAATCGGAGTGGAATCGGCAATGGCGGAATAAAGCCCGGTAATCATGTCGGTGGCGGCAGGACCCGAGGTGCAGATACCCACCCCGATATTGCCCTGCTTGGCGCGGGTATAGCCTTCAGCCATGTGGGCGATACCTTCGCCATGACGCGCCAGAATATGTTTCATGGTGCCATGCTTTTTCAGTGCCGCATAAACAGGATTGATGCCGGCACCCGGGATACCGAACAACTGGGTAACACCTTCTTTTTCCAATACATAGACAGCCGCTTCGGCTGCAGTCATTTTTGCCATGAAGCACCTCCAGGTTGAAACAATTCAAATTTTTATAATGCTTTTAAGTCGCATTATATAGATGATTTTTTTGTTTGATAAGATTATAAAAAATCGCTTGATTCGATACTTTTTGTAAGGAATCACGACAATGGACAAAATCAAGCAAATTGAGGCATTCGTTAATGCAGCAGAGAAAGGCAGCCTGGCCAAAGCTTCGCTTGTGCTAGGAATCACTCCTGTCATGCTGGGGCGGCGTATAGATGCGCTGGAACGACGTCTTGGCATTAAACTCATGCATCGCACAACCCGACATCTTACACTAACTGAGCGTGGTACGGTATTCCTTGATCATTGCCGCAAGATACTTGACGAGCTCGAGCAGGCCGAACAAATGATCGGCGAAGGGCTCAACAAGGCAACAGGCCACCTGATCGTCTCCGCCCCTGCGGCGTTCGGGCGCAAGCATGTCGCACCCCATGCCCCGGCCTTTCTGGTCTCGAATCCCGAAGTCAGAATCTCTTTCAACCTGAGCGATCAGGTCGTCGATCTCGTCCGCGAAGGTTATGACATGAGCATCCGCATCGGCGGTTCGATCGATCCCGGCCTTGTCGCCGTCAAACTCTGTTCCAACCACCGTGTCGTCTGTGCATCGCCCGACTACCTGCAAAAAAACGGTACGCCGAAAACCTTGAAAGATCTCGGCGCACACAATTGCCTGACATTCAACCTGCAAGGCGGACAACAGCGTGGCTGGCACTTCAAGGAAAACAATCGCACTGTCATCGTGCGCACTTCGGGCAATCTGGATTGCAACGATGGCGAGCTGTTGCACCGCTGGTGTCTGGAAGGCTACGGACTGGCATGGCGTTCCACATGGGAAATCCAGTCCGAACTGGCATCGGGCAAACTGGTAACCGTACTGGACGATTTCGCTTTGCCAAGTTACGACATCATGGCCGTTTATCCCCGCCAGATTTACCTGCCCCTGAAAACCCGTCTTTTCATAGACCACCTCAAGGCAATCTATACCAGTCCGGAATACTGGACACGCCCCCACTGACTCCGCTGAATCACGAAACGATGCGGCGACAGGCTGTCCATGTCCGGCAAACAAAAAAGCCTGCCGGCATGATACCGGCAGGCTTTGGCATATCCGTCAGGCCATTTCGGCTCAAGACTCGTCCGGAATCTTCGTACCGCAATTCGGACAGAACTTCGACTTGCCGTCCGTAATCGGATAGGCACACTTCGGACACAGTTTCGGAACCGGCGACAATTCGACGATCAATTCGCCCTCCAGAACCGGCACCATACGGTGATCCTTCTTGAAATCCGCCGTCTTGACGACACGTTTGACAATACCGTTGACAGGAGACAATACAGAACGTTCCTGTTTCATGATCGAGACATTGAACAGTTCCTGTCCCTGCTTGACGATATCGCCTTCCTTGACATGAACGATCCAGAGATCGGCTTTGCGCGGGCTGGCGACCTGATACGGATTGCCGCTTTCCGCGATAATGGAGCCGGCACCACCGGCAGCCGTTACCGGAGCATCGATCTGGACATCGCTCGTCAGGATTTCGGAGTCGAGCACATAACGTACCGTAGCCACACCACTGTCGTTGACAGGATCGATGCTCAACAGCAACATCTGGTGGGGCTTGCCGCTGGACGTATTGAAATTCAGGGTCTGTCCAGGCTTGATCCCTTCAAACCAGACATCCAACGGCAAATAATTCGGATCGCCGAATTTTTTCTGGAATTCGATCGTCTTGATTGCATCTGCCGGATGATTCAGATACATGACGAATTCTTCGTCCGTCGGCTCGCGCTTGAGCGCCTTGGCCAGCTCGGCTCTTTCGGCAGCCATATCGACTGGCGGCAATTTTTCCAGCGGGGAAGCCTCGGTACGGGAAGCGATCGCCTGTTTCCAGTCCGCGCCGAACGCGCTCTGATACACCCAGTCGCTCGGGAATCCAAGCGGCAGGCGGCCAAACTGTCCCAGCAACAGCTTCTGGAAAGCCTCGTTGCAATCCCGATAGATATCCAGACGTTTGCGTTTGATATCCTCGGACAAATCCTCTTCTTTCGTTTCTGTCACGGTCTTCAATACCGACAACAACTGCTGTACTGCCGGCATGCCGTTGCGCTTGTACGCGCCGGTCACCGCCAGAAACGCCGTATTCCATGTCGTCTGGGAACCCGGGGTCACATCGTGATAGCGGACGATCTGGCGCGTATAGGCCAGAAAGTCGAGCATGTATGGCAACAGGTGGATATAACCCTGCTTGACCGCACCTTCCTGCGAGGAAGATGTCGCACCGCCCGGCATGGCATAACGGATCACATCGTAATCGACACCCTGGAAATACGGCGAACAATACCGGTCGAAATACGGCATGAACTGCTTGCAAACGAAGTTCGCATCACGCAATGCATCACGATTGAGACTGGTTTCAAGGCCCAGTTCCGTTTCCAGATAGGCTGCCAGCGAACCGATATCGCCCTGGCCGTAACTGCGGACCGAAGCACCCAAGCCGGCATCCACGATCTGGCAACCAGCTTCTGCCGCTGCCGCACAGGCCGGCAGGAACAAGCCGTCTGTGACATGGCGGTGATAATGCAACACCAGTTCCGGCCAGCGTTTTCTGAGTGCCTTGACCAGTTCGCGCATGAATTTCGGCGGACAAACACCAGCCATATCTTTCAGGCCCAGAATGAATTCGCGCACGACAGCCTTTTCCGACAGACCGGATACCTTCGACATCATGGCGATGATGGATTCCGTCACCTTGAGATAATGGTCGATATCGAAACCCTTGGCATAGGAAAGCGACAAGGCCGGTTCAAAAACCTTGTCCTTGCGATCCATGACCACTTCCGTAATCGGCAGCATGTTGGCCGGTTCATTGAGAAAATCGAAACAACGCACCACATCGTAATGGTCGCAAATCATTTCCCCGGTCAGACGCATCAGGTTTCTCGGTTGCGGGCTGTATCCCAGCACATTGGTGGAACGGATCAGCAACTGTTTCAGCGTCTTCGGTGCAAAACGGTTCCATTCTCGTGCTTCGGTAAACGGATACGTCATATTCGCCAGCATCGCGACATGGAAATGGGCACCGCCGCCGTTTTCGATCGAAAAGAGCCCCAGATTGTCCAGATACGGTCCAACGAGACGGTCTTCGGCCAGACGCATGCGGTTACCGTTATTGGACTGCGTCATGTCACGGGTCGTGGTATCCGTGAAATGAATCTTGCCGCTATCGCGCACGAAGTCAAGCAAGGCACGGCGATCGCCCCGCGGATAGGGTGACGGCGCCCGCTTCTGCTGCTGCGATATTTCAGGCAATACCATCGTAAAGCTGCCCAAAGACGGTGTATTGCGGTTACGGTAGGTACCGAGTGAAACATACGGGTTATAGCCACGTGCGGAAATTTCGGCTACCAGCTTGGCCAGACGTTCGCTTTCCGGTGCAAGTACCGTGTAATTGAGCAATTCCGGATGATCGTGGATATAGGTCGTCGTGATATTGCCACTGCGGAAATTTTCGTCACTGATGATCTTCTGGATGAACGGAATCGTCGTTTTCAGACCACCGATCACATATTCGGAAAGCGCACGCTCCATGATTCCCAGCGTTTTCTGCCAATCATGTGAATAGGTGATCAGCAAGGCACCTGCCGAGTCATAGTTGGACGGGAACTCGTAGCCGGCAGACAGGTTCGAGTCCATACGGACACCAGGCCCGCCCGGAGACACATAACGGGTAACCAGCCCTGAATTCGGTGTGAAATTGTCCTGCGGATCTTCCAGATTGATACGTGCCTGCATGGACGTGAAAATCGGGCGCGTGTTTTCTTCGTTGAAACGCAGCTCGGAACCGAAAGCGATCGCAATCTGTTCTTCAACCAGGTCGATCCCGTAACGGCTTTCCGTAATCCCGTGTTCCACCTGCAACCGGGTATTGACTTCGATCATGTACGGAGTCGAATCCTCGGTAACCAGGAACTCGACCGTCGCCACGGAATGATACCCGACGGCCAACACCATCCGGCGCGCATATTCCTTGAGCTGTTCGCGCAATTCCGGCGTCAACCCCTTCCATGGAGAAGGCGTGATTTCGATCAGCTTCTGATTGTTGCGCTGTACGGTACAATCGCGTTCATCGAAAGCGAACACATTGCCCCAACGGTCCGCAATGACCTGAATTTCGATGTGGTGAACATTGGGCAGATATTTTTCGACAAACAGACGTGGATTGCCGAAAGATGCCTGAGCCATTGCGGAAGCCTTGGTAAATGCATCTTCCAGCTCCTCCTGATTGGTAACCAGGAAAATACCTCTGCCACCGCCACCACCTTCTGCTTTCAGCATGATCGGCAAACCGATTTCCTTGATGATGGCGCGGGCCTGCTCGACATCGACCGAATCATCCGACCCCGGAACGACCGGTACGCCCACCTTGCGCGCGACAAGACGTGCCTGAACCTTGTTGCCCAGCTTGTACATCGCATCGGCCGAGGCACCGATAAACGTAATACCTGCTTCTTCAGCCAGTTTCGGAAACTGCATATCTTCACTGGCGAAGCCCCATCCGGGATGGATGGCGACACAATTGCGCTGTTTGGCCAGTTCGATAATACGTTCCAGATGGAGATAGGCTCTCGGGTCGGAGCCCAGAAGAATCAGTTCCTGTGCGGAAGCGGCTGCGGGTTGCGTCTTGTCAATATCGGTTGCAGTCATTGCCGAAACCGCCTCGAACCGCTCGCCGATGGAACGGCAGATACGACGTGCCGGAATGCCGCGGTTCACAACCAGGATGACTTTGCCACGCAGAGACTCCCGGACTTCTTCAAAAGTTCTTTTTTTATGATTCATATCTTCTCTCTGCATAGTCGCTAATCCAGTCTGTTATCGGAAAATACACCATGAAAAGCTAGCATTGATCAACAGGGTATCAAACAAATGTCAGCGCTAAACGGGTTAGCCTGAAAGCCAAATTTATTTATCAAAAAGCAATTATATGACAGGGCCTGATTTTCTACTCAGGGTATCACAAGATACAAAAAATTTTCCTTAATGCACCCCTTCGGCACACAGGTATCCTGACATTCTGCCGCATCCGTCACACGCCGTCATGCTTTGCGCATGGCGCCACGACGGCAGACTTTCATCCCGTCATGCGTCACCAGCAACACGCCGCCCCGTTCATCGAGACCGGCGAGCACGCCGACAAGCGTCGAGCCGTCCACATCCATGCAGACCGTCTCATGAAGCCACAACAATCTTGAAAGCGACTGTGCGCGCCAGAGGCCGGCAAAGCGTTTCAGGTCAAGATTTTTCAGACGATTCACTAGATTCTCAACAATCATCTCCGGCGTCAGCGCAGCCGCCAGTTCCGGGGCGACGTCCCGTAAGCATCTGGCGGGCAACGCGGCATCCTGCCGCAACGCCAGCGGGTCGGGACAAAACGCCAGATTGATACCGATACCGGCAATCAGCCTGTCGCCTTTCTGCTCCAGCAAAATCCCGGCCACCTTGCCGCCATCGATCACCAGATCGTTGGCCCACTTGATTTTCACCTCGAATCCGAAATCGGAAAGCGTTGCAGCAATACAACACGACAGGGCAATCGCCGCTTCGGTATTGTCAAACGGCGCCTCCGCTGGAAGCCTGATCGCGACATACACATTGCCTTTCGGACTGATCCAGGTACGGCCGTATTGTCCGCGACCAGCCGTCTGTTCATGCGCAATCAGCGCATCGAACACGGAAAAACGGGATTCCGCCACCATTCTCCATGCGGCATCCAGAACCGAACCGGTACTTTCAAGCACTGTCACCATGACTGAAACCGAACCACGCCACACCATCACTCATTTTGCGAGAGCATACCTGAGTTGTCTTGACAAAAACAGGCTGCTCACTGCTGTTGAAAAAGCGACCGGAACCGGTCGCTTTTTCCATGCGAATACCGCCAGCCGGTTACAGGCTGTCGCCGAAGTCTTCGCGGAATTTGGCCACGAGTTTCTGCGGCCAGTCGGATGTCGGCGCCAAACGGCCAACGAAGAAACGCAATACTTTCGGTTCTTCAACGAACTTCAGACCACCGATCAGTTCACGATTCTTCCAGAGCCATTCGATACGATCCTGGGCATACTTGACCTGCGACAACGTAAAGACACGACGCGGGAAAGCCAGACGCAGCAATTCGACTTCAGACGGAACATCGTTGCCCTGTTCGTCACGATCCATCGAAATCGTTCCGCGTTCCATACCACGCACACCGGATACGATGTACAGTGCTGCAGCCAGCGCACCTGCAGGATAATCGAAAGAAGTCAGATGCGGCAGGAATCCGCGTGCATCCAGATGAGCGCCCAGACCACCGGCCGGCGTAATGACCGGAATACCCTTGGCATCCAGACTATCTACCAGATATTTGATGAATTCCGGCGAATGACGGATAACGTTCCAGTCAACGGCCTCATGCAGGCCGATCGCCATGGATTCGATTTCACGTACGGAAATACCGCCGTACGTCAGGAAGCCTTCGAACAACGGCACCATATCGCGCATTTTCAGGTACAGATCGCGATTCTTCGTCGCGATACCGCCACCACGCGAGCAGCTGATCTTGCGTGCCGAGAAATAGATGATATCGGCCAGATCACACAATGTACGCAGGATTTCGGCAGGCGTTTTGTCCATGAATTCCGGTTCGCGCATCTTGATGAAATACATGTTTTCGCAAACCAGGCTGATATCCAGTACGATCAGAATACCGTTTTCATCGGCGACCTTGCGGACGGCACGCATGTTTTCAATCGAGAACGGCTGTCCGCCGATCAGGTTGGTACCTGCTTCCATACGGATATAGGGAATCTTTTCCTTGCCGACGGTCTTGACCAGTTCACGGAGCTTGTCGATATCCATATTGCCCTTGAACGGCTTGTCGGAACGGATTTCAAGCGCAGCATCGGTAAACAGTTCAACGACCTTGCCACCAGCCAGTTCGACATGCGCCTTTGTCGTCGTAAAATGGAAATTCATCGGAACGATATCACCCTTGCGGACAAATGCCTGCGAGATGATATGTTCCGCGGCACGTCCCTGGTGAGCCGGCAGGAAATATTCCGTTCCCAGAATTTCCTTGACGGCTTCATACAGGCGATTGAATGATTCGGAACCGGCATAGGCATCGTCCGCAATCATCATCGAGGCAACCTGACGGTCGGACATGGCATTGGTACCGCTGTCAGTCAGCATGTCCATGAAAACATCACGGTTCTGCAACAGGAAAGTGTTGTAACCGGCATTTTCCATTGCTTTCAAACGTTGTTCGATCGGCAAGAGATTGAGTTTCTGGACGACTCTTACCTTGTGCATTTCAATAGGGACATATTCCCCGCTGGTCATCTTGATGGCTTCACTGGACATAAGAAATCTCTATCAATGAGGTGGCGTGACAAATAAAAAAACTTCCTGACCGAACCCGGACGACAGGAAGCCGGTTCTCCTGAAAATTCAGGGCTTCAAACTGCGTTATGCAAAAATGTTTGTATTATTTCATTTTTTGATGAAAACTCAATGCCATCGGGCAAAAAACTTTTCTCATGCCATACCGACGGCACGCGAAAATCATCATCCATCCGGTATTTCACCCCTTGATCGCACGATCACCGGCATTCCTGTTCGTCGTCTTTTCCCCGCACTTGCATCCGTCCACTGGCAGCGTTCCATACGCTATCCGGGAAAATCATGCACAAAACTCATGACACATGCATACGAACCGGTTCGAAAAACACAGGTCATGCATACATTGCCAAACCTCCAAGTGAAGCCACCACAAACCATAACCTGTTTCATCGTCACAAGGCATGGCGATCAACCCGATCTGTCGGCGCGGACTCACGGTACTTCTGAACAGTTGTATCATCCGCACGATTATTAGAAAGGCATACAAGACCAGCCGCCCGACAAGCGGCACACGATATCGTATGTACAGGAAAAAATGAAGAAAGAAGAGAAAATTGGTCGGGGTGAGAGGATTCGAACCTCCGGCCTCTACGTCCCGAACGTAGCGCTCTACCAGGCTAAGCTACACCCCGAAATGACAGCAGAAAGATCAAAAACTCCTTTCTACCGAGAAGGATGCTAATTCTAGCAAAGATTTTTCGTATTGACCACTCCCCTCACCACTGAAAACCGCAAGTGCCTGTGTTGCCTGCGCAACAGCCTGCCCGGCCTTGCTGCGTGTATATTCGAGCGCACCGCATGAACAAACTGCTTCTGACACTGCGGCAAAGCAACTTTCATCGTTTTCTTCCACACAGCGGCGAACCAGTTCCTTTTGCTGTTGTGTCCCGTTTTCGAACAGATAAATCAGCGGCAACGTCATCTTGCCTTCTTTCAGATCGTTACCGATACGCTTGCCCATCTCACCGGTATCACCTGCGTAATCCAGCACATCGTCGATCAACTGGAAAGCCATGCCCAGCGCACGTCCGAACCGTGCAGCCGCGCGAACCTTTTCATCTGTTGCCTGTGCGATCAGTGCACCGATCTCGCAGGAGGCTTCAAAGAGCTTCGCCGTTTTGGCATAGATGACGTTCATGTAGGCACCTTCATCTACCGCGATATTGCGCACATGCGTCAATTGCATGACCTCGCCTTCCGCAATCAGATTGGTCGCATCCGCCAGTACATCAAGAATACGCATATTGCCGACGGATACCATCATCTGGAAAGCACGGGTATATAGAAAATCACCGACAAGCACTGATGCCGCATTGCCGAACGATACATTGGCGCTGGGAATTCCACGACGCAGTTGCGCTTCATCCACCACATCGTCATGCAGCAAGGTTGCGGTATGGATGAATTCGATCGTTGCCGCCAGCGTACAGTGATCTTCCCCCTGATACCCCAGTGCACGTGCTATCAGCAAAACGAGAACAGGACGAATCCGCTTCCCGCCGGCATTGATGATATATTCCGCAATCGTGCCGACCAGCGCGATATCCGAATGCATCTGCTGACGGATAATCCGGTCCACCGATTCCAGATCCGGCAACACCGGCGCAAGGAAGGCAGAACCGGAATCATTTGTCTTGTATTGGCTCAATATGGCACCGTTCTGTTTCGTTACTCGTCTCGAAAATACCCTGTCAATGGCAGCGATTATACGATGCACACGTTCCGGATGCTAATTTCCGCTTCCACGAACACCACACTCATTCAGACTTCACGTTTCCATCCGTCTCAGGCGGTACGACCAGCACCTTGTCGACGCGATTGCGATCCATATCCATCACTTCAAAGCGCCATCCGCCGGCCTCAAAACGATCAGCAGCCACAGGTATCCTGCCAAGCATATACATCACAAAACCGCCCACCGTATGAAACCGGTTGGAATCCTCGCCCGGCAACCCGCCATGTATCCCCAATTCGGACACCAGCCGCTCGATACTGATTTCGCCATCGACCAGCCAGGAACCATCTTCTCGCCGGACGAGATCATCCTCCTCATTGACGTCAGGAACCGACGAATCGCCCACAATCGCCGCCAGCACATCCGTCATCGTCACGATTCCCTGCATATCGCCATATTCATCCACGACCAGCGCCAGAGAATTGCGGGCATGGCGGAAATTCTCGAGAAGCTGTATCGTCGAAATCGTCTCGGGCACGAACAAGGGCTTGAGCAGAACGGACTCGATATCTTCCGGCATGACCGGTGTTCCGTTGACGGTTTTCCCCAACAAGTCACCACGACGCAAAATCCCGAGAACATGCTGGAGACCATCCCGGCAAACGATGAGGCGTGTATGCTCCGTTGAAGCGATCCGGCTTCTGATCAATTCGGGGGTATCGTCAAGATCAAGAACCGCCAGATCGTGCTTGGGCGTCATGATTTCCACAATCGGCTGCTGATCCAGACGCAAGACATTGGAAACGATTTCCTGTTCTCCCTTGTGGAAAACACCGGCCTTCGTTCCCTGTCCCATCAGCGCCCTGATTTCATTGTCACTGATGGGCGGATCGCTGTTTTTTCTGACGCCGAGCATTCCCAAAAACCACTCGCTGGATTTGGAAAGGAGCCAGACCAGCGGCAGCGCAACAACCGCCAGCGCACCCAACGGGCGCGACATGATCGAGGCCAGCCGCTCCGGCGCCAGCAATGCCAGACTTTTCGGAACCAGCTCACCGATCACAACCGAAAAATACGTCAGACAAACGACTGTCACCGCAAGGGCGATCCCTCTGGCATATACCTGTAACCCGGGAATTTGCGCCAGCCATCCGGCCAACGGCGCCGAAATCGCCTTTTCACCGACAGCACCGCTCAAGATACCGATAGAAGTAATACCGACCTGGATAGTCGACAAAAAACGGGATGGCGAACGATACAGTTCAAGTGCCTTTTTCGCCCCCGAGCTTCCCTCGTCCGAGAGACTTTGCAAGCGAACTTTTCTGGACGAGACCAGCGCGATTTCGGACATGGCGAAAACGCCATTCAACACCGTCAGCAAAAACAGCAGCAGCAAATCTGTCAGAAACGCACTCATATCATTCGTCCGCCATCATCAGGAAACCATATGGTAACGGAAACCCGGGCGATTCAGAAATCCGGACTGAGGACATCCGGTATGAACGAACGCAAATTGTCAAAATCGGCACGTCACCGAAGGAAGATGCGCACGAATGGCGTCCAGTACCTCATCCGGTACATGGCGACTCCGGCGAGTCGTTTCATCACGACAAGCCTGAAGCACCAGATGGGACGCACCGGCCTGAGCCAGTTGCATCGCCATTTTCCGGGCACGTGCCGCATCGAAAAAATCCGGATCCAGCGTACAGCGCAATTCATGCGGAGTACCGGCCTGAACAATATACCGCAAGGCGTCCCGTGTACGGCTGCCGTCGCCACCACCGGTAATGAGCGCATATTCGTCAAACGGCGCCTTGATGTCCAGTCCGACCCAATCCACCAGCGGCAACATGTCATGTAACCGGTCAGGATAGACACCGGACGTATGCAAGGCTACCGCAAAACCTTGCTCGCGTACCGCGCTTGCGGCATCCGGCAACTGGCGTTGCAACAGAGGTTCACCTCCGCTGAAAACCACTCCTTCCAGAAGGCCGCGTCTTGTCTCAAGCCACTGCATCACCTCTGTCCATGCATATTTCCCGCCGACACCGGCAGGCAACAAATGCCTGTTGTGACAATAACGACATCGCCAGGGACATCCCTGACAAAATATGACCGCGGCCAGCCGGCCGGGAAAATCGATCGTGGTAAACGGTGTGATTCCCCCGACCTGCAGGGTTACATCATTTGTCACGGGTGCATGCACAAGGTGTTTCCGGGATAACGGATTCGACAAAATGAACCCGTTCGCGGTGTTCACTCTGTTTTCCGGGGTTGAATTCCGAAACCGGGCGGTGATAGCCCATCACACGTGTCCAGACCTCACAGCGCTGACGCTTTTCCTGAGGCAAACGTGAAGTATCCATAATCATTCCTTTCTGCTAACGGGTTAGTCGATTCAATGTTTCTGTTTTTCCATTTCCGCCATCAGTTCTTCGTCACAGATGGGGCAAAATTCATGTTCGCCGGCCAGATAACCGTGCTTCGGACAAATAGAGAATGTCGGTGTCACCGTCAGATACGGCAACCTGAAATTCGTCAGTGCTGTCCTGACCAGCTTGCGACAGGCCTCAGGCGATGAAATCTGTTCCTGCATATAAAGATGCAACACCGTTCCACCGGTATAGCGAATCTGCAAATCATCCTGACAGCGCAACGCCTCGAACGGATCGTCGGTATAGCCGACCGGCAATTGGGACGAGTTCGTGTAATACGGATGTTCAGGCGTACCGGCCTGAAGAATATCCGGATAACGCTTTTTGTCCTCGCGCGCGAAACGGTAAGTCGTCCCTTCAGCAGGAGTGGCTTCCAGATTGTAGAGATTACCGGTTTCTTCCTGATAATTCTTCATCCGTTCGCGCAAATGATCGAGCAAACGCAACGCCATCTGGTGGCCGAATTCGGTCGTAATATCATCACGATCATTCGTGAAGTTGCGGATCATTTCATTGATGCCGTTCACACCGATCGTCGAGAAATGGTTGCGCAGTCTGCCCAGATAACGTCGCGTATACGGGAACAGCCCGCCATCCATCAGGCGCTGGACGACCTTGCGCTTGATTTCAAGACTGTCTTTCGCCCTGTCGGCCAGATAATCCAGACGGGCGAACAAGCCCTTTTCATCCCCCTTGAACAGATAACCGAGGCGTACGCAATTGATCGTCACCACACCGATCGAACCCGTTTGTTCCGCCGAACCGAACAAACCGTTGCCACGTTTGAGCAATTCGCGCAAATCCAGTTGCAAACGGCAACACATCGAACGCACCATATTCGGCGCCAGATCGGAATTCAGGAAATTCTGGAAATACGGCAAACCGTATTTGGCCGTCATGGCAAAAAGCCGTTCCGCATTTTCCGATTCCCACGGGAAATCCGACGTGATGTTATACGTCGGGATCGGGAACGTGAATACCCTGCCACGCCTGTCACCTGCCGTCATCACCTCGATATAGGCGCGGTTGAGCATATCCATCTCTTCCTGCAATTCACCATATGTGAACGGCATTTCCTCACCGGCGATCACCGGTACCTGCTGGCGCAAATCCTCAGGGCAAACCCAGTCGAACGTCAGATTGGTGAAAGGCGTCTGTGTTCCCCAACGGGATGGCACATTCAGGTTATAGATGAACTCCTGCATATGCTGCTTGACTTCGTCGAACGACAAGCCGTCATTGCGGACATAAGGCGCCAGATAGGTATCAAACGAACTGAATGCCTGTGCACCGGCCCATTCGTTTTGCAGGGTGCCCAAAAAATTGACCATCTGGCCCAATGCCGTCGAAAAATGCTTCGGTGGATCGGCTTCCGGCTTGCCCGGAACACCGTTGAATCCTTCATACAGCAACTGCCGCAGCGACCAGCCGGCGCAATATCCGCATAACATATCCAGATCATGGATATGGTAATCGGCGTCACGATGCGCCATACCGATTTCCGGAGGATAGACATGACTCAACCAGTAATTCGCCGTCACCTTGCCCGATACATTCAGAATCAGACCACCCAGCGAATACCCCTGATTGGCATTGGCCTGAACACGCCAGTCCGCACGATCGACATATTCCTCGACGGAAGAAGCGACATCGACCAGCGTTCTTCTATCCTGCCGCAAGCGGTGACGCTGGTCACGATACGTGGCATAGGCACGGAATGTCCGCGTGTGATTGGCATCGACCAGCATCTGTTCGACGACATCCTGAACCTGCTCGACCGTCGGCGCGGAACCGGCAAAACGGTGTCGCAACACTTTCAACGTCCGCTGCGTCAGAAGCTGCGCTTCATCCTCGCCGAAATCACCGGTCGCACGACCAGCCTTGGCAAGCGCAACCGTAATCCTTTTGGCATCGAACGGCACTTCGGCACCGTCGCGCTTGATGATACGCTGGGGTAATGGGGGCGATACGGAAGGCGCCGGTTGAACCGCCTCCCGATCAACTACGACTTTCTCTTCCGTTTTCATTCAGTACCTTCTTCATCTGGCGGAACCGAAAGAAAACAACACGGCAAGCGAACAAACCATCGCAAAACCGGACAAGGTGGAATGACATTCCAGCAGACTGTTTTCCTTCAGGACACCCCGCCCTGTTTTGGGAATAATCGTCAATGGCAGGTCTCCTGGCTTGCGGATCATCGCGATACACCCTCCTTCCCGGTCACCCAGTGGTTTGCAGGTGCACGCTACCGTATACAGTTGCGGGGGCAGCTCCGGAATCATCTTTCCGACTTGACCGGATTCCCTTTTCATCCCGTTAAAGGAACCATTGTCCGTGCAGTATAACGTAACTTCAAAAAGGCTGCACGGCGCCGCGCATTGCCGGATACCTGGCCGGTTTTCATTCTAACCCACCCCCGCGGACATAAATACAATTTATGTCAGAAAAATGAAAGATCCGGCAAATCAGCAAAAAAATCAATTAAAATCAACTGGTTGGAAATCATGCATTCCGGCAGGCCACACTATCGGCCCCAATACACGACGGTTTTACACACCAAGCGCAATATTGCGCAAACAAAAACCGGACATCCGCTGCCGGTGATGTCCGGTTGTGTGTTCATGAAAAATCTTCCTGATCCAACGCACCCTGTCAGGCCAGATCGTCCAATACCCGTCGTCTGAATTTCACACCGAGACGGTTTGCAATAGCTTCACATGCCTTTACATCAACCCCCGGCAAACCGTCGACAGCCGTCACGGTCACATCGGCTCCCGCCTTTTTCGCACTGGCGACAAATTCCAGCACCGATGCATACGCGCCGGAAAATTTGGGACGGCAATGGCGGTTATAGGTTTCTTCATCCTGCGCATTGAGCGAAACGGAAATGACCGGAATCAGCGCTGCGATTTCAGGTGCGACATCGCGACCGTTTATCATATTGCCCAGACCATTCGTATTGAGACGGAGTTTCGCCCCTTTTTCGCGCAAGCGTCTTGCGACTTCCAGCATATCGTCAAGACGTGTCGTCGATTCGCCCATTCCGCAAAAAACGATTTCCCGGTAGTCCGCCGGATTGCCTGCTGCCTCGACAAGTTCATCGACTGTCGGATGATGATGCAAGTGCATATCGTATTCCTTGACCGACCAGGAACCATTGAATTTCGGACAGAACGCGCAACGCAATACTCCGCAACGGTTGGTCATATTCAGATAGCGGCTGCCATGCAAGGTATAACCGACCGTATCTTCATAATTTTCAGAGCCTGACATATCCATATCCCCGCTTTCATTTCCCCATAAACCAGCTGATGACCAGCATGGCGATACCGACATTGACCGCGATATTCAGTTTGGGCGCGACTTTTCCGTTGGCACGCAAATAATTGACCAGCGCCCATGACAGCCACAACACCAGTTCTCCGGCCCCACGGAAAATATCGAGATTCGTCTGCGCCAGATAAATCCGGTATCCTCCCTGAATCGCCAGAAAGAAACAGAACGCGGCAAGCGCAAGACGGACACTTCTCTTGTTGACGAATTGCCAGAAAGCATCCATTCGGATCCTCCCCTCATGCTTTGTTGCACCGGACAGCTTCTATTGTACGCCAGCCGTACCGTATTGCCCGTTTTTATTCCACCGTCACCGATTTGGCCAGATTGCGCGGCTTGTCGACATCAGTCCCGCGAACCAGCGCCGTATGGTATGCCAGCAACTGCAAGGGAATCACATGCAATATCGGTGAAAGCTGGCCATAGTTTTCCGGCATACGGATAACGTGAATACCTTCTTGCGACATGATACGCGTATCCGAATCGGCAAAAACATAAAGCTGGCCACCACGCGCCCGGACTTCCTGCATGTTCGACTTCAGTTTTTCCAGCAGATCGTCATTCGGTGCGATCGTCACCACCGGCATCTTGTCCGTGACCAGCGCCAGCGGTCCATGCTTGAGCTCACCCGCCGGATAGGCTTCGGCATGGATATAGGAAATTTCCTTGAGCTTGAGTGCGCCTTCCAGCGCGATCGGATAATGGATACCACGTCCCAGAAACAGCGCATCGTTATGACGTGAAAAATCTTCCGCCCAGGCGATAATCTGCGGTTCCAGCGCCAGTACTGCCGAAACGGCGACCGGCAAATGGCGCAACGATTTCATATGCGCCGCTTCCTGCTCCGGCGTGAGTCTGCCTCGAATCTTGGCAATCACCAGCGACAACAGGAAAAGCGCCGTCAGCTGCGTGGTAAACGCCTTGGTAGATGCGACACCGATTTCCACACCTGCCCGCGTAATATAGGACAATGCACATTCGCGCACCATTGCACTGGTCGCCACATTGCAAATCGTCAGTGAACGATCCATGCCCAGATCACGCGCATGGCGCAAGGCCGCCAGAGTATCAGCCGTTTCACCGCTCTGGCTGATGGTGACGACCAACCGGTTCGGCGATGGAACACTGTCACGGTAGCGGTATTCACTGGCGATTTCAACCTCGACCGGAATCCGCGCAATCGACTCCATCCAGTATTTTGCTGTCAGACCGGCATAATAACTGGTTCCGCACGCCAGAATCAGGATCGAATCGGCCTGTTGCAAAATCGGCAAGGCACCGTCACCAAACAGTTCCGGTGAAATACCGGCAAGGCCCTGCAAGGTATCCGAAATCGCACGCGGCTGTTCGAAAATTTCCTTTTGCATGAAATGCCGGTAAGGTCCAAGTTCCGACACACCGGCATAGACGCTGACAACACGCACTTCGCGCGGCGCAGGACGCCCCTGCGCATCGTAGATATGACAATCGTTGAGACTGATATCGACCGTATCGCCTTCTTCCAGATATACGATCCTGTCCGTCGTTCCCGCCAGCGCCAGCGCATCGGATGCAAGAAAATGTTCGTTCTCGCCGATCCCGACCACCAGCGGCGACCCCTGTCGTGCACCGACCATGCGCTGCGGCTCGTCACGACAAATCACCGCGATCGCAAACGCACCACGCAACCGCGTCACAGCCGACTGCACTGCCTTGAGCAAGTCGCCCTGGTAAAGGCTGTCGATCAAGTGAGCGATCACTTCGGTATCCGTCTGACTCGAAAACACATAACCTTTCGCTTCCAGTTCGGCACGCAAAACCGCATGGTTTTCGATGATACCGTTATGCACCAGCGCGATCCGTTCCCCTGAAAAATGGGGATGGGCATTGTCGGTCGTCGGGGCGCCATGCGTCGCCCAGCGAGTATGCGCGATTCCCAGGAAACCCGACAGATGGCAACCGTTGACCTGCTTTTCCAGTTCAGCAACCCGTGACGTACTGCGCGACCGCTCCAGATGACCATCCGTACACAGGGCGATCCCGCAGGAATCGTATCCCCTGTATTCCAGTCGTCTCAGACCTTCCAGCATTACAGGAACGACATTGCGTTTTGCCACCGCACCGACTATACCGCACATAAGAAACCCTCAATCCCGTCAACACTCACGCACAGGAACCATCCTTGCGCCCCGAATCTTTCCGGCAGATCCGTTCTGCCAGACACGTAGCCTATCACAAGTCACCACGACTGACCCGCCTGCATTTGTAAAAAACCGTTACAACATGCTGTATCGGCATGTATAAAAAAAAGCACCTCTGCATGAGAGGTGCTTTTCGGTTCATCTGCATTCAGACAAAACCGGCCGAAACCGGTTCTGCATTCAGCAATCAGAACTTGTGGGTGATACCGACCTGAACTGCCGTTACGCTGTCTTCGACGTCACCGTAAATATTGGCAACAGATTCGTCATCATAGTCGGTGTAAGCAATGTTGCCGTAGATAGCCGTGCGTTTGGACAGGTCATAGGTATAACCGATGCCGTATTTGTAGATGTCCTTGTCGCTGACATGGGCACCACCGTTGGCTTCGACTTCCATCCACTGTGCGGAAGCATTCAGGCGACCCGGACCCAGTTTCCATTCCAGACCCAGCAACCACTGTTTCTGTTTCAGTTCATTAACGTTAGTATAGGCTGCGACTTCTTTCCAGTCGGCCTGTTCACCCTTGTACCAGCCTTTGTCCTTGGTCTGTTGATACAGCAATTCGACCTTGGCATCGCCAAAGCGGTAAGCAGCACCCAAGTTCCATACAGAGGAATCCTTGGAGTCAGCCAGACGGCTCCAGTTACCGACCAAAGCCAACGGACCATTGTCGTAACCGAGCATGATACCGTAACCGTCGTTGTCGGCACCAGCTCCTTTTACATCTCTCATCGTTCCACTGATGGATTCGCTGTCGGTGTTGCCGCCCAGCGAGTAAGTAGCACCGAAGTGGAAGCCATTCCAGTTCGGGCTGTCGTAACGGATGGTATCTTCAATAGCACGGGAACGCTGCGTACCTTCGATCATGCCTGCAACACCATACTGATAGAACGGATCGAATTTACGGATGGTTTCGGTCGTCAGCTCATTGACAACACCCAGACGAACAGCACCCCACGCATCGCCCTTCAGACCGACGTTGGCCAGACCGTCCCAGTCCTGGTATTTGTTGCCCTGTTTAGTAAAATTTTCCTTGGAGCTACCGTTGTTCAGGTTGAAACGTCTTTCCAGTTCGAACGTGGCTTTCATGCCGGAGCCGAGGTCTTCAACACCACGGAAGCCCAAACGGTTGTTGACGTTTTCGCCCATTTCTACGTCATGACCGGATTTCTTGATGTAACCGGTATCGACGACACCGTAGATGGTGACGTTGGATTGGGCATGTGCTACGCCGGCGGCAGCACCCAGCACAGCCAATGCGATAAGAGTCTTTTTCATTTTGCCTTCCCTTTTACTTTAATAGGTCCTTTAAAATCCAGAACAGCTGTTCAGGTCATTCAAGCTACTCGGATGAGTGAAAGATACCTTTTGATGGAAATCAATGTAATCAATTTGTCGTTTATTTTGAAAAAAACATCAAAAAGTGTCTCAAAAACGCAAAAAATGTTGTTTTTAGATCACACTGAAAGCACCTGTTTCCCGTTTTTCCACCATGCATTGCAAAAGATGAAGAATGCCGTTCAAGTCGTTGTGCAGTAACTCTTTTTACACCGGAATATCCTGTTTCAGCGGCCCGTACACGCCTTTTCCCCTCGCACGGCGTTCGTCCGGACTTTCCAGATGAAAAAAAGGACATCCTTGGATGTCCTTTTCCAAACTGCCGACCGGTATCGTCAGAAGCGATGGGTCACACCGACCTGAACGCCGGTGACACTGTCGCGGTTGTAACTTGCCGGATCACCCTGATTGTTCAGGCCCTCGCCACGGTAAAAACCCGCAATCTGATCGTCTTCGTAGTCGGTATAGGCGACGATCCCATAAATGGACGTACGCTTGGACAAATCATAGGTATAGCCCAACGCCACTTTTTTCACATCCTTGCTGTCATGATCGGTAGCGGACCAGTCCACATCCTTGACCTTGCCGTAATTCAGCGAGGCATTCAGACGACCCGGCCCCAGCAACCATTCCAGACCGAGCAACCATGTCTGCTGTTTGGAGCTGATGGAAATTTCCCCTTCTTTCCATCCCTTGTCCATGGTCTGTTCGTAGGCCAGGGAAACTCTGGCCGGACCGAATGTATAGGCACCACCGAGATTCCAGACATACGATTTCTTCGAATCGGCCAGACGACTCCAGTTGGCGAGCAACGTTAACGGCCCGTTATCATAACCGAGCATGATGGCATAACCGTCATTGTCCGCACCGGCATATTTGACATTGCCTGCTGTCGCTTCGACTTGCGAACCGTTCTGATTCCGGTCGCTCGGATCATAAGCGGTCTTGGTCACATCTTTCATGTTTTCACCCAGCGAATAGCTGGCACCGAACTTGAAACCACTCCAGCTCGGGCTGTCATACCGGATCGTATTGTCGATACGAGCCGAACGTTGCGTGCTCAACAGCATGGAACCGACACCATACTGGTAAAACGGATCCAGCGTACGGAGCGTTTCGGTCGTCAGCTCATTGACACGTCCCAGACGAACAGCGCCCCATGAATCTCCCTTCAGACCGACATTGGCTGCTCCATCCCAATCTTTTCCTTCCTGTGCCAGCGTACCGTCATTGAGATTAAAGCGGCGTTCCAGTTCAAAGGTTGCTTTCATGCCGCCCCCCAGATCTTCCGATCCCCTGAACCCGATACGGTTATCCACATTCGATCCCATTCGGGTATCGGAGCCGTTTTCCTTGATGAAACCGGTATCGACCACACCGTAAATCACGACATTGGACTGGGCATTTGCCAGACCGCCAAGCGCACCTGTAATGGCTAATGCAATGAGAGTTTTCTTCATTTTGTTTTCCCTTTAAAGAGACTTGTAAAAATCCGTCGAAGCCTTTCTTTCGGACATCCGGATAAGCACAAAATAAAGAACCCCTTGCAACCGACTTTTTACAAAAATCGTGTTCCGTTCACTTTCTTCTGCCAGCAAGCAAATTTTCGCCTGTTATGTTGTATTTATGTTACAAAAAGTTTCTTTTCATCAAAAAAACAGAAAAAATGCTTTTTGTGCGCACGAATATTGTTCGTCTGACATTTTTATTCCGTTTGGAGGCAACTGCTGGCCCGCATAGGAGATATGGATACCGGCCCTTGCATCCGGACCCCTGGTACGTTGTCCGTATCGCCAAAACCACTCAACCGTTTTTTGACTATGGCCAGCCGGGAAGAATTGCAGTTATTGCGCGAAGCACGCGCCGGAAACGCCACATCCCAGTATGCACTGGGAAAACGTTATCTGTTCGGCAGCAAAAGCCTGCCGCAAAGTCTGCCGACAGCGCTGCACTGGCTAAGCCGTGCAGCCACGCAAGGCAATACCGATGCCATGTTGTTGATCGGCGAACACATTGCTTTTGACGCCATCCAGACTTTTCCCGAACGACACAAACTGGAACCATGGTACCGCACGGCATTTCACCAGGGCAGCATGGCGGCGGGCTTCACGTTGGCAAGACTGATTCTGGCTTCCGATACAGCCAATGACGAAAAAAGACGTGGAGAAGCTATCGATATTCTGGAATCCGTCGCCCGCCATGATATGCCGGAAGCGCAATGGCTTCTGGCCGAGTTGGCAAAGCATTCCCAAAAATCGTCGCCCATCAAGGACCATGCCCTTGAATGGACGGCCCGTGCAGCCGATGCCGGAATCGTCGATGCAAAAATGGCACTGATCGCTTACGCATGGGAAAACGCGGATTACGATACTTTTCTGCGGCATGCGCTGCCGATCGCACGCACCATCATGAAAAATTCCGCGCAAGCCGATACGAATACACTGGATGAAGCATCCGTTCATCTTTTGGTACGTTGCGGAAAATTGCTCGCCAGGGAAAAAAAACATCACGACGACATTCCTGCGATGTGGGAAATCGCTGCCTTTCACAAAAATGCCGAAGCGGCCTTTTTGCTGGGACTGTGGTATGCAAGAATCGACGAAAACGGCCGGCGAACACCCGACGGTGCCGGCGCCACCAGTTTCAAAAAAGCGATCCGCTGGCTGGCACAGGCAGGTGAACAGGGAATGGCAAAAGCCTGGTATGCCCTGTCGCAAATTTACCAGAAGGCAGAATTTTCACAACGCAATATGGCCGATGCGCAACGCTATCTGGAAATCGCCGCCAATCTCGGCCATCCGAAGGCACAATTTGACCTTGGCATGATCGCATGGCGAAATCGCAAGGAAGATGAATCCTGCGATATTCAGGCAGTGTACTGGCTTCAGAAAGCCACAAGCAACGGCGACACGGAAGCGGCCATCGCATTGAACCGTATTGCTTCCCGTGCGCAACCGGCTTCATGGGCTGTGACGGCGCGGCAATACCTCTCACAGGAAGCTGTCAGCAGTCATCCGTTTCTGGCGGCACGCATCGAGCTGGCCGCTGTCTTCGGCCTGTCCCGCCCTGAAGCCCTTTTGCTGGACATTCATGCCGCTGACAAGGGACATTGCCTACTGGTCGATATCCGCGAATTTTACCGGCGCAGCAAGCGGCGACTGATCCTGATCCAGACAGGCCATGAACGCCAAACTCTTTCAAGAATCAGCCGTCTGTTCGAAAAGGTGGATTGCGGCCCGAAAGGACCGGAAGGCAATTACCGGCAGCGCCAGTACCGCCTGAAAACACTTTTGCCTGAAGAAATGGCTACCGACAACGGGCAGGAAGCTGTTTCCGGCAGCACAACGACTCCGGCATAAGAAACATACCGAAACTTTATCCGGCCGCTTTTTCTCCTGCCGACAGCATCCGTTCGACATACCGTGCAATCAGGTCGATTTCCAGATTCACGTGCGCCCCCTCCACCAGATTTTTCAGGGTGGTAACTTCCAGCGTGTGCGGGATCAGATTGATCGAAAACAGGCAACCGGTCGTTTCATCCTGTACCCGGTTTACCGTAAGCGAGACACCGTTTACCGCGACGGAACCTTTATAGGCAAGAAACTTTCCCAGCACACGGGGCGCTTCGATAACCAGTTCCCATGACTCCGCAACGGGCCGGAAAACCCTGACGGTACCGATACCATCGACATG
This sequence comes from uncultured Oxalobacter sp., assembly GCA_934277985.1. Taxonomy (GTDB): domain Bacteria; phylum Pseudomonadota; class Gammaproteobacteria; order Burkholderiales; family Burkholderiaceae_D; genus Oxalobacter; species Oxalobacter paeniformigenes. Next base: position 107,519 of record CAKQWF010000006.1, on the reverse strand, counting down.
CCCGGAAACCAGATGCCCCCCCAGCATGTCACCCAAAGCCAGCGCTTTTTCCAGATTGACCTCTCCGGTTTTGTCCAGTCCCGCCGTTTTGTCCAGACTCTCACGCGAGACATCCACCATAAACCCGGTATCCGTTTTTTCGACAACGGTCATGCATGCCCCGTTGACGGCAATCGAATCCCCGATGCGGACATTTTGCATCCCAAGCGCACCGGCATCGATATCGAGGCGTACCCCCGCTTTTTCTCCCTGACCAGATGGCGTGACCGAGCGGATGGTACCGACCGCTTCGATGATACCTGTAAACATATCCTTTTCCCTATTGTGTCAACCTTGCCAGAATCCGCAAATCGTTCCCTACCGGGACGATTTCGCGGAAATCCAGCGAAATTTTGTCGGCCAGCCTGTCGATATGGTTCAGACTGAGCATGTTTTTGCCGCTGCCCAAAAAGCATGGCGCCAGATAAATCAGCATCTCGTCGACGAATCCGGCCTGAAGCAATGCGCCATTCAGCGTCGCGCCTGCCTCGACATGCACTTCATTGATTTCCTTTTCCGCCAGAATGCGCATCATATCCGCCAAATCCACACGCCCGGTATTGTTGATCGCCGAAAAAACCTGAATGCCTTTTTCCTGCATCGCACTGATCTTGTATGGCGAGGCATTGGCCGAAAATATCCAGGTCATCCCCTTTTCCAGCACCCGCGCATCCAGCGGCGTCTTGAGCTGGCTGTCCACGACGATACGCACCGGTTGCCTGACGACATCTGGCAGCCGGACATTCAATGTCGGATTATCCCTGATAACGGTACCGATACCGGTCATGACCGCGTCGGCCCGCATTCGCCAGCGATGACCATCCTCTCTCGCCTTTTCCGAGGTGATCCACTGGCTCTCACCGTTGGAAAGCGCCGTTTTCCCATCCAGACTGGCTGCCACTTTTATCCGCACCCATGGACGACCACGCTCGATGCGAGAGAAAAATCCCGGATTCATTTCCCGCGCTTCCCGCGCCAGTACCCCGCAAATAACGCGAATGCCGGCGGCTTCCAGCTTGCCAAATCCCTTGCCTGCGACCAGCCGGTTCGGGTCTTCCATGGCAGCCACGACACAGGAAACTTTCGCACGAACAAGCGCATCCGCACAAGGTGGCGTTTTGCCATAATGTGCACAAGGCTCCAGCGTGACATAAACCGTCGCCCCCTCGCAGTCCGCACCACGTCTGGCGGCATCCGCAAGCGCCTGGATTTCGGCATGGTTTTGTCCCGCTGGCTGGGTGAATCCTTCTCCGATGATCTGTCCATCCTTGACGATGACACAACCGACTTTCGGATTGGGCGAAGTCAATACGGAACAATTTTTCGCCAGATCCAACGCATGTCTCATGAAAAATTCATGTCCGGTCAGAGACGACCGACTGTCGAACGTATTCGACTCGCTCATGCTTCCCCCTTTGCAAAATCCTGATTCGCGGATATGGAAACCGCATTGTACCGGAAAAAAAAAGCCACCTGCTTGACAGGTGGCCTTGCCTGAACGAACCGGCTCAATGCTGGTAAACCGGGAAAGCCGTCGTCAGTTTCTTGACTTCGGCACGAACCCGTTCGATCGTGGCCTGATCTTCCGGATTCTCGATCACATCGGCCAGCAGATTGCCGACCATCGCCGATTCCGCTTCCTTGAAACCGCGAGTGGTCATGGCCGGGCTGCCCAGACGGATACCGGATGTCACAAACGGTGTCTGCGGATCGTTCGGAATCGCATTCTTGTTGCAAGTAATGTGACCGCTGTTCAAAATCGTTTCGGCCTGACGACCGGTAATGTGCTTGCTTTGCAGATCGACAAGCATGACGTGGGATTCCGTACGACCGGAAATGATACGGAAACCGCGATCGATCAGGGTTTTCGACAGCACACTGGCATTTTTGATGACCTGTTCCTGATACGTCTTGAAAGCAGGCTGGAGCGCTTCCTGGAAAGCGACTGCCTTGGCAGCGATCACATGCATCAGCGGACCGCCCTGCAATCCCGGGAAAACGGCTGAATTGATTTTGCGTTCGAATTCCTGTTTCATCAGGATAAAACCACCACGAGGTCCGCGCAGCGACTTGTGCGTGGTGGAAGTGACGAAATCGGCATAAGGTACCGGATTCGGATAAACACCTGCGGCGATCAGACCGGCATAATGCGCCATATCCACCATAAAGAAAGCGCCGACATCCTTGGCCACCTTGGCAAACCGTTCGAAATCGATACGCAGGGAATAAGCCGATGCGCCTGCGATGATCAGTTTCGGCTTGTGTTCATGCGCCAGCTGTTCCATCTTGTCATAGTCGATTTCCTCTTTTTCGTTCAGACCATAGGAAACGACGTTGAACCACTTGCCCGACATGTTCAGTGCCATGCCATGCGTGAGGTGGCCACCTTCTGCAAGCGACATCCCCATAATGGTATCACCGGGTTGCAGCATCGCCAGGAAAATGGCCTGGTTCGCCTGAGAACCGGAATTGGGCTGGACATTGGCCGCTTCAGCGCCAAACAGTTTCTTCACACGATCGATCGCCAGTTGTTCGGCGATATCGACATATTCACATCCGCCATAGTAACGTCTGCCGGGATAGCCTTCCGCATATTTGTTCGTCAGCTGCGATCCCTGCGCCTGCATGACCGCCGGCGAGCAATAGTTTTCGGAAGCGATCAGTTCGATGTGATCTTCCTGACGGGTATTTTCACGCAATATAGCGTCCCACAACTCCGGATCGACCTGAGCGATGGTGTGGTCTTTAGCAAACATGTCCTGCTCCAATGATAGAAAATGTACTTCTCTGCAATATCGGGAAAAACGGTTCTGAAAATATCAGCAACCCGTGCGAGCGCCTTCCGGATGACCGTTCCGCCGGATGGCACGGTTTACATACATGGTAAAAATAGCAAAGGATTTTACAAGAAGCGCTGTGTTTCGGCAAGGAGAGCGCTTCTTCATGCGACGTTAAGCGATTGATTTTATGCGCGCTTCAAAGTGCCCCGCTTGATGCAGGGGTATCGTATAATCCGGCACTGTCGTTTACCGTCTTTATTCATTTCGAGGAAACATCATGCCAACCATCAATATCCAGCTCTTTGAAGGCCGCACCGTGGAACAGAAACGCGAACTGGCCAAAGCCATTACGGAAGCCACCTGCAAGACCCTGAAATGCGATCCGGGCGCCGTCGATATCATCATGCACGATGTCAAAAAGGAAAACTGGGCTACCGCCGGCAAGCTCTGGAGTGACTGACCGCGCATGCGACGTGGCGACACGACGCATAAACGCACAACCGTCACCGCCTGCACCGCATCTATTTCCAGAACCGGTGCAACAGCGGTCTGACGGTGATCCCGTGCAACAGAATCGACAAGGTGATGACGATCAAGGTCAAATGGATAAGCTCCAGCGCGAGCGGTTCTGCCAGTCCCTTGTCGATGGCATACATCAGATAGTACAACGAACCGATCCCCCGTACGCCGAACCATGCCGACAGCCCCTTGACCCTTTTGACGCCCCTGATCGGCAACAAACCGATATATACGCTCAATGGACGGGCAATGAAAAAAAGGAAAAGCGCCAGCCCGACCGCTCGCCAGCTCCATGAATTGACGAACAGGGTGCCACCTACCAGCAGAATCAGCACCAGTTCCGAGAGCCGTTCCAGATAATCATTGAATACAAGTGAACTCGAACTGACGAACGAGGCGAATTCACGCCGCCCCGATGATTTTTCACCGCCTGCCGGTTCCACTCCGACTTCCTCTATGACATGTTCGCCTGAAACCAGGGCAGCACGGAATTCAGCCTGCCGCAACGCGACAGCGGCGAAGAAAACCGCGAGAAAACCCCATGCATGGCATATTTCGGATATGCCATAAACCACCCCGATCAGACCGAGACCGAGAAAATCGTCCAGAAGCCCTTGCCGGTATTTTTTGTGGACGGTACTGATCAGCCGTCCGAATCCATATCCGGCGATACATCCGATCATGATACCGCCCAGAGTCGCCCAAACCACATCCAGAAACAGCCAGCGCCACCCCATGAAACCGATCTTGTGCAATCCCAGCAGCCCCATACCCAGCACGACGAAGGGAAAAGCGCTGCCGTCGTTCATACCTGCCTCGCATGTCAGCGCAAAACGTAGCTTGTCATGGTCTCCGGGATGGCGACTCTGGACATCCGTCGCCAGCACCGGATCGGTCGGTGCGACAATGGCACCCAGCAAAATGGCTGCGCCTGCCGACAGGTGCAATACGAAATAGGCAAACAGTGCAATCAGCGTCACGCTGACCACCATCGAAACCGAAGCCAGCAAGATCGGCATCCGCCATCGCCACAACCTGACAGGCACCGGCATTTTGACACCGGCGGAAAAAAGCGAAATCAGCGCGGCCACTTCGGTCAGCGCCTCGAGAAATTCGGATTGTTTCAGCGGATTGAAATGAAAAAGATTCAAGCCGGTCGGTCCGACCAGCAATCCGATGGCCAGATACAGAAACGATGTGGAAACAGGCAACCGGCGCAAAACAGAGGATGTCACGCCGATAAACAGCAAAAGACCGCCGGTCAGGACAAACCAGTGCGCATTATCCATGATATCCCCGACTCAGAGGCGATCCCCGTTTTCATATGGGCTTCCATACCGGTATTGTTTACCGTCACTGCCCACGTTTTCCCATTTTGTTACAAAGTCTTTCATGACTGTATTTTCACTGCAAACGGCGGATAATGAAATCATTCACGGATTGTCCTGAAAAATTCCGATCGTAATGGAAAGAGGTGCTCCCATGAAGCGTTCTATCCTTTTTCTGCTTTCCATCATCTTGCTGTACGGCATGACGGATGCCATGGCCGACAGGCGTCCGCCGCCACGACCTTCCGGCGGCAGAGGACACCGGCCCCCGCCACGCAGACCGCCGCCACCGCCTCCGCGTCATCACCATACTTCACATACCTCGTTCGGTTTCGTATTCGGCGGGCCGCTGTGGTCATATCCGGCATATACGCCATATTACTCCTATTATCCATATGGTCCGTATTACCCCTATCCGTCACAGACCATCGTGATCCAGTCGTCGCCGACCCGGTATATCGAAAAAAACGAAAATAGCGATGCCGGACAATACTGGTATTACTGCAAAAATCCCAAAGGTTATTATCCCTATGTACAAAAATGCAATGTCAACTGGCAAAAGGTGATCCCGTTCCCACAGGAAGCCCTGTAAACTTGTATCAAACCGCCGTTTTTTCCGGAATGGAGTATGAAAATGTTTTACCGATCCAAATATGCCCTGCTCCTGCTGCCGCTCGCTCTGGCGGCATGCTCTTCGATGCCATCCGGTCCGAATGTCATGGTATTGCCCGGCAACGGCAAAACCCTGGAACAATTCCATACCGACGACATGTTTTGCCGTCAGTATGCATCCATGCAAACCGGAACCAATACCAATGATGTCGCTATCGACAGCGGAGTCAAGACCGCTGCATTGGGAACAGCGCTCGGCGCGGCATCGGGCGCGCTGATCGACGGCGGCAACGGTGCTGCAGTCGGTGCCGGTGTCGGTCTGGTACTGGGTGGCGCGACCGGTGCTGCATCCGGCAGCACGACAAGCTATCAGGCACAAATCCGTTACGATAACGCCTATCAGCAATGCATGTATGCAAAAGGTCACAGCATTCCGGTCACAACGACCTATTCACAAAACAACAGCGCTCCCAAACCTGCCACTTACGGCCCGCCCCCAAATACACAAACGCCGCCACCGGCAAAATATGTCGTTCCCGAAAAATAGAAAACGGCCGGGCGTATCGAAAACCGCCCGGCCGTTTTTTGTCCTCAAATCATGTCCAGCGTCGTCACTACGGAAATATCGGTATTGAGCACACGCGAAACAGGACAATTTTCTTTCGCATGAAAGGCTTCCGTCCTGAAGATATCCGCATCTCCGCCGGGAATACGTGCATGGACGTCCAGATGGATATGTGTGATGGAAAATCCTTTTTCCGTTCTGTCCATTTCCAGTGTCGCCATAGTCCGGATTTCTTCTGCCTTCATGCCACGTGCTTCGAGCCGTCCTGATAAATCCATCGTGAAACAGCCTGCATGGGCTGCCGCAATCAATTCTTCCGGGTTGGTGCCCGCGGCATTTTTGAAGCGTGCCGAAAAAGAATAAGGTGTCTTCGACAAGGTTTCGCTTTCCGTCGTCAACGTTCCTTTTCCATCCTTTATGCCACCTGACCAGACGGCCGATCCTGTACGTTTCATATTGTCTCCCTGAAATATCGTCAAAAAAACGGTTCCGTTTTCCGGCAAACCGTGCTGTTTCCGGATAAAGCATAGCCATAATGAACCGGCGTTCCTTGACTTCGGACAGGCATGCCGTATTTAATCATCAGGCACAAGCATGTGTACAAGGCTGGCGGAACTATTGTTATACTAGCCGCCAGTATGGTTGTTTTTTCATTCTTTTAACTTCACTTTGCTGCCCTATGTCCGATAACGAAAACGATACCGAATCCATGCTCAAGGCTCTTGATGATTTTCTGAACCACAAGGAAGCGTCTCCCAAACTTTCCAACCAGCAGCTTGACGCACTGGAACATTATCTGGATTCCCATGCGGCCCAGAACGCCATGCACATGGAAGTGCTGGACGGTTTTCTGTGCGCACTGATTACCAGTCCGTCTCCTGTTCATGCCGAAGAATATCTTCCCGTTATCTTCGGCGGCAAAATGCCTGAATTCAAAAGCCAGGAAGAATCCGACCAGATTATGGGGGCGCTCGCCCAGCACTGGGAACATATCGATTCCGTCCTCAAGCGCAATGATGAATACTATCCGTTCCTGTACGCCGATCCGGATGGCAAATGCAGCGCCAACGAATGGGCATACGGTTTCATTCTGGGAATGGACATGCGCCGCGACAGCTGGAAAGAAATGGTCGAAGACGGCAAGCAGAATCAGGAAGGCTTGCTGACCCCGGTTCTGACGCTGTACTCCGAATACATCCCGGAAATTTCCGGTTGCCAGCCCATTCCGGCGGAAGAACGCGAAGAACTGGTCACCAAGATGATTTCCAACCTGCCGCGGATTTACGAACATTTCGAGGAAGCCCGCGAAAAAAACCGGCAGACATCCTCACTGCACTGAAACATGAAAAAGGACAGCAAAACGCTGTCCTTTTTCATTCATGTACGTTTTCAACCGGCTATGTCATTGACATGGCCATCCGGTATTTCGCCGGCCAGCGCCTGCAAGATACTGTTGGCGCAATAACGCTCGATCGCCATTCTGACATCCCGGACTGCAGAGCCCAGATGCGGCGTAAAAAATGTCTGCGCGGTATTCGCCAGCAGTTTTTCCGGAATGTGGCGACGCCGGCTCGCACGAATCCAGTCTTCCATTTCGAATACATCCGCCGCGTATCCGGCAAGCTGTCCATTGTCAAGCGCTTCAACGACGGCCATCTCATCCACGACCGATCCACGACAGACATTCACCAGATATGCCCCACGCTTCATTTCGGACAGTACCTGGTCGTCGAACAGATGACATGTTTCCGCAGTCAGCGGCAATAACGGTATGACCATATCGCTGTCCTTAAGCAATGTATGGAAATCCGTGTGTTGCAAACCCAGCCGGTTTTCCTCGTCGGCAGACAAGGCCACCTGATCGGTATAGAGCAAATTCATGCCGAACCCCTTTAGCCGCTCGGCAACCGCACGCCCAACCCGCCCCATACCGACGATACCGGCCGTTCGTCCGAAAAGACCGGTTCCATACAGTTCGGGACGCCACCCGGCAAATTGTCCGCTGCGGATATGGCGATCGCCTTCCAGCATATTGCGTGTTATGGCCAACATGAGGCCGACGGCAAGTTCGGCAGTCGGGACCGTCAGCAAATCCGGTGCAATCGTCAGCCATACCTTGTGACGTGTACACGCAGCCACATCGAAATTGTCATACCCTTTCAGGGCAGCGCCGATCACTTTCAGTCTCGGGCATGCCTGCAAAAATGCCTCGTCAACACAATCCGGCATAAATGCCATCATGGCATCGGCATCCTTCATTTTTTCCAGCAGCGCTTCTCTGGAAAGCGTTCCTTTTCCGGGATTGACGATCACTTCTGTCTTCTGACGTAGCAGTTCGATTGTTTCAGGATGCACCCAATGGGTCAGTACAACTTTCGGTTTGTTCATTTTTTACCTTCGATTATTGTGTTTTCTTGCGCAGCCATGAACTGAAAGCATCGACGATCGTCACCATCAGCAAAATCACGATCAGAATGGCCGATACTTCCTGATACTGCATAATCCGCAACGAGCCGATCAGTTCGAAACCGATACCGCCAGCCCCGACCATCCCCATGACGGTAGAAGCACGGAAGTTGTATTCCCAGCGATAAATGGCGGTATCGGCCATTTGCGGGAAAACCTGAGGGAAGATGCCGTGGATGATGACCTGCAAGGGACTGCATCCGGCCGCCTTCGCCGCCTGTACCGGCGCCGGATCGACATGTTCGATGGATTCGGCGAAAAACTTGGCCACCATACCGACGGAATGAAATGCCAGCGCCAACACTCCCGGCAGCGCGCCGAACCCGACCGCCGCCACGAACACGATTCCCATAATCAGCTCCGGAATCGAACGCAATCCGTTAAGCAAGCCTCTGCACAAATGGAAAACAACGGGATTCGGACTGGTATTTCTTGCAGCCAGTACACCCAGCGGCACCGACAAAATCACGGCGATCGCCGTTCCGGCAACACTCATGGCCAGCGTATCGGTCAACGGTCCTATCCAGTTCTTCAGTTGTGAAAAATCCGGCGGAAACATTTCCGTCACCAGAGTGACCAGACTGGGGATACCGTCCGCCAGCCGTTCGGCATCGAACAAACCGGCATAATGGCAACACCCTGCCAGGACGATGGCAAGCACTGCCATCGTCATCATGGATTTTCTCCAGACCCTGCGTTGCACCGACAAGACAGCGTCAAATTCAGCAGAAACCGTCATGATGAAACCCGCCCTTTAAAATCTGGAAAAATCCAGTTTGAGCAGACTGCCCAGATTGCGCACGACATCGTAATCCTTGTCGCTTACCGAACCGAACCCTTCGGCCTTGAATGGCTTGAGAATGGCAGGATCGTTTATTTCCAGAAAGGCGGCACGGATTTTCTGTTTGAGTTGTGGATTCAGACTCGAACGCATGGTCCATGGATACTGTGGAAAAGGTTTCGATTCGGCAATGACCATAACCTTGTCCGGTTTGACCAGACCGCGCTGGACAAGCGTTTCAAAGATCGGCTTGCTCAAGCCGCCTGCCTGTGCATGTCCGTTTTGTACCGACATGGCGACGGCATCGTGCGCACCGACAAAATGTTCCCTGTAACTTTTGCCGGCATACAGGTTTTTCTCCGCCAGCATGGATTTCGGAATCAGATGGCTGGATGTAGAAGCCTTGTCACCGAAAGCGACATCCTTGCCTGCAATATCTTCGAGTTTTGTGATCCCTGCCGACTTGTTGGCGATAATGACTGCCTGATAGGTAGTCTTGCCCTGCTGCCGAATCGCGGCAAGCGGTTCGATATCGCTTTTCTGTTTCGCCAGCACATAGGAAAGCGGTCCGAAATAGGCCAGATCAAGACGCCCGTGCCGCATGGCTTCGATCATGGATGAATAATCAGTCGTCACGATCAATTCCACTTTTTTGCCGAGTTTTTCTTCCAGATATTCCTGAAGAGGACGGTTTTTCTTGATAATCGTGGCGGCATTTTCGTCCGGCAACAACGCCACTTTCAACGTCGACGGATCAGGATCGGCGGCATGCGCCATTGCAGACACCAGCGAAAAAAACGCCAGACAACACATGGATACCCACTTTTTCACGATAACTCCTTAACTTGCCAATGGAACAGGAAAATTCACCACCCGGCCCTGCCTTGCCGTTTGCCGGACATCCGGCTGGTTCCGGTACAATTCATCGACTTTCGGCTGCGTCAGATCGGCAGGCACACCATCGAAAACGATCCTGCCTGCGGACATTCCGACAATACGATTGGCATACTTTCTGGCCAGATCGACCTGATGGAGACTGACCACCGCCGTGATGCCGTCCTCCCTGCAAACCGAATGGATCAAATCCATCACTTTCTCCGCTGTCGCCGGATCAAGACTGGCGACTGGCTCGTCAGCCAGAATAGTTCTTGGTTGCTGCGTCAATACCCTGGCGATACCGACCCTTTGCTGCTGGCCACCGCTTAACTCATCCACACGACAAAGTGCCTTGTCCAGCAATCCGACACGCCGGAGACTTCGCAGGCCGAGTTCCTGTTCCTGTACGGACAAGGGAAAAATTGAACGGAAAACGGAGTGATAACCCAGACGTCCCATCAAGACGTTTTGCAATGCGGTCCGCCTTCCGATCAACTGATGCTGCTGGAAAATCATGCCGGTCTGGCGTCGGAGCCGTTGCAGATTTTTGCTATTCCAGTTTCCGGCGAATCCGGAAACGCGAAGCTCGCCGCTGTCGAGACAGCTCATGAGATTGAAACATCTCAAAAAAGTGGATTTACCGGCACCTGAAGGCCCCAGCAATACCGTAAACTGGCCGTCCGGAATCGTCAGCGATACCGGATGCAAGGCTACCGTATCACCATAGCGGACAGATACATTTTCCAGCTGAATCATGATCTGATGTACTCCATTCGATGTTGCTTTCGCAAATGAACCGATTGATGCAGACCATGTTATTCAGGCCATATGACAACCCGATGACCTGACAGGCAAAAAAAACGGCTGACGCATTGCGTCAGCCGTCCGAAGGACCGTACGAATATCAGGTCAGCAGGAAAAACATCGACCAGCATTCCGTAAAGATAATGCCACCGAGCCATGCCACCAACTGTTTCCAGTAATTTTCACGCCAGAACGGATTGTCGGTCTTTTTGTCCTTGTACCAGTAGAAAAAGCGCATGGCGCTTCCCCAGACAAGCAGGGCCGTCAATGCCAGATTGGTCGGTGCAAAGGCTTCCAGTGTCTGTTGCGTTTCATAACTGAACGGCTGATTGTGCAGATACCATGCACAGGCGAACCCGATCGCCAGAAAAATGACGTTCAGTATCACCAGTCGCCAGAAAGACAGGTAGCGCTTGATCGGCTCGATCTTGCTTCCCAGACGCTTGAGCGGACCCGGCTTGCTCTGCTGCGCCTGTACATAACTGGTTCCCGATCTTCTGAGTTCCCGACATTGCGGACAATACCGCGCACGCGGATTGCCGACAAAAGATTTTCCGCAATCCTGACAAACCCGTTCCTGCGCCTGTTTAACCATACCAATCTCTACGTAAACGAATGAAGACAGTCCGACCGATTACTACCCCTTATCGACACTCGCCATTTTGCCGGTCAGAATTGCGATTATACTTTGAATCTGCCAGCTTCATCCGCAAATCGGCAGGAAATACCGTTTCCCGACAAGCCGACCTGTCCGGATCATGCCCGTTTTCCGGATGGAAAATATCGCCGCGCGGTGTAATATCCGCATTATCTTACCCGGAACATAGCACCATGACAGAAAAAAAACGTCAATCCGGTCCGATACCGGAGACCATTTCCTATTCGCCGATCGGTATCATCCACAGCGAACACGCCATTGCACAGCAAACACCTGCACAACCCGTATTCGCACAGGACTGTCAGGGAATACTGGAAGTATTTCCACCCTATACCACCGGCCTCAAAGATATCGAAGGCTTTTCCCATCTTTATCTCATATACCATCTGCATCGTGCCGGTACGCCAAAACTGGTGGTCAAACCTTTTTTGCAGGATGTCGAACATGGCATATTCGCCACACGTACGCCCCTGCGTCCCAACGCCATCGGTCTGAGTATCGTCGAATTGCTGGGCGTAAACGGCAATATGTTGTCCATTCGGGGCGTTGATATACTCGACGGTACGCCCGTGCTCGACATCAAACCGTATGCCGCACGGTTCGATCATATTCTCGCAACCCGCAGCGGCTGGCTTGACGAAGTGGATGAACAAACCGCTTTCACCCGCGGACGCCGCCAGTACAAACCCGCAAAACGATAAACGGCGCCTTGCATTTCCATGTTCATATCCGGCAATTCCTTCTGCCCGTTCCGGCTCCCGTACAATTCGCAAAACACCTGCCATCTTCCCCGACGGCAGCACTTTCCTGCCGGATATGTCCGATACAGCCAACCCACAGCATGATATCCACACAAAAAACGAAAAATATCCAGATGGACTTCTGGGAAAACGACTGTCCGGCAATATCACGGACAACCGCTTCTTGCAATTTACCCACTCCGGATGAATCCGGGCGAATCTGCGAAAAACTGGAAGCTCTTTCCCGTTCACATTTCCGTGCAAGCTTTCACTTGCGAAAACAGCAACGCCGGTATATCGATGAAAAAGGACTGGATACGATCGTCCGGCATGCCTGTGACTTCATCCGTCTCCGTCTTGCACCTGCCCATATTTCCAATGACGGCAAACAGACCCCCATGCGCGGTCACCCTGTTTTCATCGCGCAACACGCCACAGGTACCTGCTGCCGGAAATGTCTCTCGAAATGGCACGATATCGAACCCGGTAACGCACTGACAGAAGAACAACAACAGTACATCGTCAATCTCATCATGGCATGGATACGAAAAGAAATCGGACATGCCTTGCCGCAAACAGCGGACCACCATCGTGAAGGTATGCTGGCAGGCATAAAAAAAAGCCGTGTAAACTGTTGAATTTACACGGCTTAAAAGACATCTTGGGATGGCTTTGGAATTTGATTTGGTGCGATGAGAGGCGTCAAACTGTATATATAAAACAACAACTTACAAAATCGGATTCTAAAAATATGCACAAATATATACACAAACGTGAACGGTACCACCTGTCTAATGGCGAATTCTTGGCGGTTATTAAGAAATTCTGAATAACCATGCTAATCAAATGGAACTCGCCAGTTTGTGGCGTGATATGCGTCAAAGCACATAGCAAGCTGCTCCAGGCTATTCTTTTCTTCTGCCAAAGTGGGCAACTCATTCAATCCAAAATAGCGGCTTTCGACCGTCTCGATATTGGATCTAAAACTTCCACCGATTACTTTGCACAAGACAAAAATCTTGCAGACATTGTATGCATAAGGTGGCGAGTTATGCAGGTTCCGATCTTGAACCGCAATAATCTGCTCTGCTTCGACCTCTAACCCAGACTCTTCAAATACTTCTTTTATTGTGTTCGTCCTGATTGTTTCCGTAATATCTACCCACCCACCCGGCAATGACCAAGTGCCGTTATTTTCTTTAACTAGTAGAATTTTACCGTCTTGAAAGATGGCCGCACGTGTGTCCAGCTTTGGGGTTTGGAACCCTGTTTCATTGCAGAACAAATCCCTTACTTTTTCTATGGGTAATTCGGTTTGGTAGCTAACAATTTCAGCTGAAATTTCGCGAATACGTTTAAAGCGCTCCAAATCAAAAGCATCCTTTGAATAGGTCAATCCCGCCTGTGCTATAAACTGTAGCTCTTTCGCCCATTCTAACCATCTTGGTTCTTTATTTTGTTTCATTAAAACACCATCACTAAAAAACATGTTCCTCATAGGACAAACAAAACGGCCACGCAGGCGCTTTTTCATCTTGACATGATATTCCACTTGTCGCCAGATGTACTCCAGATAGTAGTCACATTATTTTTCGCCAATTTCGGGGAAAAATCGCCTTACCAGATTTTCGGTTTTGCCTTGTTCTCTCCGACGTGCAGAATTCTGCACCTCGGTAGCCCATCCTGGCAACCGGCTACTGAAAATCCAGGATTTGCCCTTGGTTCGTCCTTGCTTCGAAGCAGAAAAAGCACGGCGCAAAATCGCGTTTTTCCTTCGCTTCGTCTTCGCTTCGAAGCAAAAAACAGCCGATCCAAAATTGGATTGGCCGGGGTATTTTCTCTTTGTTCGCTCTTTGTTCGATCGGGTTGTGCCCTCAACTTTGAGGGCTGCATTCCAGGCCTTTGCTAGACGCTAATCCTGCTAATTCTGCTAATCGAAGGGTTCGATTTCAAATCTGACCTTGTTGCAATCTTGTTGTGATCGGGGTTTGCTACTGCTATTCCTGCTACTTTTGCTATTAGAAGGTGCGCGTTTCAAACGCAACCCTTGCTATAACCTTGCTACGATTTGCGTAACCTCGCCCTAATCTCTCCCTTCCGTTTTTTTACCCTTGCCCTAACCTTGTCCTTCTGCTTTTCTGGTCTTGCTGTAATCGAAGCCAATTTGGGGTAATCTTTCTACGTCAAAGACAAAAATAGAGGAAGGCATGAAATCGGATATCGTTCAGGTTCTCAAATCGCAATTCGATGCTATTAGCCAGCGTCTCGAGGAAGACAACGTTGAATTCTGGTATGCAAGAGACTTACAACATCTTCTTGGATACGACCAATGGCGAAACTTTGCACAAGTTATATCCAAGGCCAAAGATGCCTGCGAAATGAGTGGACATGCACCAGCAAACCATTTTGCTAGCGTCAGCAAAATGGTCAAACTGGGTAGCGGTTCCGAACGCCCGATCGAAGATTTCATGCTGACCCGTTATGCCTGTTACCTGATCGCACAGAACGGCGACCCACGAAAACAACCCATTGCGTTCGCACAAAGTTATTTTGCTGTCCAGACCCGCAAGCAGGAGCTGATAGAAGATCGTATGCGTCTTCAGGCACGGCTCGATGCACGCGACCGGTTGCGCGAATCTGAAAAGACACTTTCCCAAAACCTTTACGAACGTGGCGTCGATGATGCCGGCTTCGGAAGAATCAGGGCAAAAGGGGATGCTGCCTTGTTTGGAGGGCAAACGACGCAAATGATGAAAAACCGTTATGGCATTGTTCAATCTCGCCCCTTGGCCGATTTTCTCCCGACATTGACGATTGCCGCCAAAAATCTGGCTACTGAAATGACGAATCACAATGTTCTGCAAGATGATCTGCAAGGAGAGTCTGCCATTACAAAGGAACACGTGCAGAACAACAAAAGTGTGCGCGACATGCTTGGGCAAAGAGGAATTAAACCGGAAAATCTCCCGCCGGAAGAAGACATCAAAAAACTGGAACGCCGTGTCAAGACAGATGAAAAACGCCTTGAAAAACAATCTGGCAAACTTCCCAAAATAGAACACAGCACAGACACACAATAAAACACTTATAAAAAAGGGGTACAGACAGTACCCCTTCTCTGTCTTCCTCAGACTGTTGTCGCTTGCATTAGCTTGATACACTCACGGCTTGCCCCCTTTCTTCAGCGCGGCCCTGGCTGCCATGATGGTGGCCTCATAAACCATGGTGTAAGCCACGTTATAAGCTGCCGGCATGTTGTCATCGGCCACCGCCATGACCAGATCAATCAGCAATGGCATTTTCAGTTCAGGGATGAATCGGGCCACCGCTGCGGCTGATTGCTCGTCGTATGCCATTGTTTCCCAGATGATGGCTTCCATTGCCATTTCCTTGTCTTCTCTGGCTTCTGCCGGGTTTTGCGGGAAGGGGATAATGTTATTCATGGTTACCCCCTTTCTTCTTGTCCTGTTTGCCATTCGATCAAATCTTCTGCATGACATTCAATCAGGCTGTTGATGCTGATGGCTGTTTGCAGAATATGGGATATCTGGGCGTTGTTCAGGTACGGCTCAACGTCACTGCCCTGATCAATCCATGATTGCATGGCAATCTGTAACATCAGTTTCATACCGCCGCTTATGTTGTATATGTCCTCGACGAACATCTTGTAAGCCGAGTTGTTTCCTGTCAGGTTGTTATGAAAGGTATAAGGGGTAAATGTTGATTGTGTGCTCATTTGGCACTTCCTAATGATTGAGAGAGGCCGCCTTCAATGCGGGCGGTCGGGCGCACTCTCGGCATCAACGAAGCCGCGTATAGCTTTCCCCTTGCGGGTGTTGTATGTCGTTTCGAACAAAACAAAAACGCGCCAGAAACAAATCTGACGCGTTATAGATCCGAACATAACCAAACAATACCTGTCATGACTGTTTCATTAGGATCTCACTTAAAGCAACATTGACATAGTAATTCCCACGCCCCAACTTCTGTTTATGAACCAACCCCGATTCAGCTAATGCATCCAGATATTTTGCTGCGGTAATACGAGATACATTTAAATCGCGCTCAATAAACTCGATTTTGGTATATGGATGAGAAAACAGATTATTAATCAGGTCTTGGCTATAAAACCTGTAATTGCTTCGAATATGATGCTTGTAAAATTGTAGTGCGCGTTTTATTTCACCAATGGTGGTTATCGCCTGTGTCGCTGTTTGTTCCACCCCATCCAATATGAACAACACCCAGTCTTCCCATTGGTCAGCATCGCGTACTGCCTGCAACAAACGATAGTAATCCCCCTTGTTATGCACTATATACCGACTCAGATAAAGAATTGGAATATCAAGCAACCCTTCCTTGACCAGATACAATACATTAAGAATGCGCCCGGTACGGCCATTTCCATCGTAAAATGGGTGAATGCTTTCAAATTGGTGGTGTATTAGCGCCATTTTAATCAACGGATCAACTGGAAAAATCGACGTTTCATTTATGAAACGTTCCAAATCAAACATCATTTGCTTAATAGTATCCGGCTCTTGTGGTGGTGTGTACACCGTTCTCCCGATATTATCCCTTAACGCCGTACCTGGCAATTTTCTAAAGCCGGCATTATTGCGTTCCAGTTCTGACTGAATGCTGATAATGTTGTTAACTGTTATTAACCCTGTTTTCTTGGTCTCACTGAAGCCAGTACGCAATGCTTGCCTGTAGCGCATAACCTCTTTAGCCGCCGGGTTGGCAAACGCTTCTGTAAGCACTTCGCCCTTGAATAGTTCATCATGCGTTGTCACAATATTTTCGATTTCTGAACTATCCTTGGCTTCTTGGAGGCTCAATGTGTTGATCAGGATCCCCTGATTGGGAATAGTTCCTGCGACCCCTTTCAGTTCGGCAAGACTACGGCTACTGCTGGCTAACTTTTTAAGGATTTCCGGCGCGTCGAAACGTTCGATGGCTAGCTGCTCAAGCGGTATGATTGGGTACATTATGCGTAAAAGAAACTCGTTTTTATATATATATTATACGCAACATGTATAGAAAAACCGATTTTTTATACATATCGCCATCGATATGCGACTGTTCAACATACAGACCGGCCGCCTTGCCTCTGGCGATTTCAGGCGCGATGACGGCGCTGTAGCGGCCTTCTGCCACAGTTTCATCCCACCATGTTTCAGTTCTTCAGGGCAACTTCCATGCGAGACGATTTCATCATGTGACACCCCCACCCGAAAAAAATTCACCTTCGCGGTAAATTTGAGGGTGCGCTCGGTCATAGGGCAAAACGTTTTTACTTTGATTGCCCCCGTCCCCCCCTTGCCAATGGGTCTCAAGTGTCCCAAGGTGAGTATCTTGAGACACTTGACCTTCCTGAGCCTCTTGAATGCAGTCATTCATCCGAAAGCATGCGTTCCGCTCGTTTAATGAAATCCCTGGCATCACGCAAGACCTGATTGATACGCTTTCTTTCCGCTATGGCACTGGCCGTGTACCGCCCATGCTTCAAGGCATTCATGCTGCTTCGCTTCTTGCCTTCAGGGGTTTTCACGCCTGCTGACTTCCACGGTTTCCATGTGTGTATCAGGGCGGCCTGTCTGGCCTTGCGTTCTTCCGTCCAGCCGTTTGACATGGCTATCCTCCAATAATTCGTTTTGTACGATGTTTTTTTCTGTCGCGTGCGTAAGACCATTGTTGACCTGTTGCGGGCCGCTGGTGATATTGGCCTGCCTTGCATAGACCACCGGGGGGTTCTTCACATTCGACAGGGTTTCCAGTGTCATGCGGCACTGGTTCTGTGCCTTGAATGCCAGTTTCAACAGGGCTTCGATGTTATCCAGCCTGCCTTGCTGACAGTCTGCACGCATTGACAGATTGGTGAACATCGTTTGCAGGGCCACCGCCTGACCGTACAGCATGGCTTCCACGGCTTTCATGTCTCCGTGGTGGATGGCTTCGGTCGATTCTTTCAGCGCTTTATCCAGAGCATGAATGTCGAGGTTGTCTTTCCCGAAAAGCGCATTGCCATACTGTTGGATGACTGCACCAGCATACAGGGAAGGTAACAGTGCCGCTTTGGCATACCCCTCTTTCATATCGTTTTTGTCTTTCGCTGCCGGTTGCCGTTTCTTTCTTTGTGTCATGGTGTTTTCTCCTGTCTTTCGCATTCCAGATACTTCAGGTGTTCATGGTGCGTCAGGTATGAACCGCGTTCTATCATCCCCCTTGCCAGTTCAATCGCTGATCGTTCTGACCATCCGGCATTGATGAAATATCGGATCAGTGCCTTTTCTTCGTATGGCGATTGCTGTATGGCTTCCGGCGCCTTGCAGTCCTCATAAGCATATACAATCGGTGCCTGTCTGTACTGTGCTTCGCATGGCGCGATACGTCCCTTGTCCACAATTTCACGGGCTACCGTTTTCGCTTCATCCTCGCTTGCGCCGCACGCCAAAAATTCGGCGATCAGATTGTTCAGGCGCTGCGCTCTTGCATCCGCCGGTTTGTCCCTGCCGCCATTCATGCGTGCCTTTATAGCTTCTTCAAATTCCGGATCGAAAAACATGCTGTTCTCCTGTTTTCGTTGCAGACATTATGTTTTTTCGGTGTAACCGGTGTAATCGGTGTGTAAGCTAGTATTCATGCGGCTTTGCCGTGTTACACCGAAAAAATACACGGTGTAACTGGTGTAACCGTACAAGCATTTTCCAGCGGTCAGTTACACCGGTTACACCACCACAAAAAGCAGGTGTAACTGTGCGAACCTAGTATTCATGCGGTGTTCACACCGGTTACACTTGTTACACCGAAAAAATGCATAGTCTGAAAAAATCACTTGCCTTCGCTGCCAAACAGTTTCGAGCTGATGACGTAACAACGTGTGGTTTTGCCCAGGCTGGTACCGTTGATTGATTGCGCGGATTTTCCGTCCTTGCCAGGTATAAGGTAGCCATGTTTGACAAGCACACCTGAAACGGTTTTTTGGTCGAAACCGGCACATACTTCATGGCTGTATGCCTTCGTCAAAACAAGGTATTCTTTTTCGCCGTCCCTGTTGTATCTGAAAAACCCTGCACGGTTGATAATGCGCTGTTCTTCGGTCGCCGTGATGTCTTCAAACCGGCTTGCGCCGTGCTGTTCGATATATCCACGTACCTGTTCGATGATGGCGCGTTCTTCATGGTTGCCGGTTCCGCCAAAACCTTCCAGCCATGATTCAAAGCACTTTCTGGCCGCCTTGTCTGCTTCGCCTTCTTCCCATCCGGTGATACCGAGCCTTGTTGCCAGTTCTCCGGCGATGGCCACCAGCGCAAACCGTCTTGCAACACGGATAACCTGTCCTGATGCTTGTGCAGGCGCATATCGGCTTGCCGTGCTGTCCAACTGTTTCTTCAAACTGTCGGCAATGCTGGTGCGCATGGAGACGACTTCTTCTATCCATTTCCTGCCTGCTGTGCCGTGGTAACTTGCCGCGTTGTCCTTGAGTGTCAAGGCCAGTTCTGCAGGTGATGACATGCCGTTCAGGGTTTCAAATGCACCCATATTCATGCCTGCATCGCTATCTATGTCGGCAAGCCTGATTTCCTGTCCGGCATTGGTTTTTCTGCCTGCGCGGCTCACAACTGCGGACAGGGTTTCTTCACCTGCTGACAGGAACATCAGGCGCCATGTTGCGGCTTTTCTGGCTGCTCCGGTTCGTGTCGCCCTTGTCTTGCCGTGACCATTGGCAAGCATGTATGCCGCTTCTCCTGCTTCTTTCGGGTCTGCCTGCGACAGTTCGTCCAGTATCAACAGGCCGTCATTGTGCAGTGCTGCCAGTCCTTCAAGTCCGTTTGCTGTGGTTCTCCACAACCGGATATATCCGGATGGCCTGCCAAAAACGGATGCTGCCAGATGCAAGGCCGTTGTTTTGCCGGATGATGAGCTGCCGCGCAAATGGAAGCCGCCGGATTCAATTCCGGTAATGTTTGCCAGTATGGAAGCAAAGGCAACGGATATTGAAAACACCATGCGACTGTTTCCGGCTGCCAGTGCTGCGACATGGGTTTGCCAGTCCTGCAAGGTTCCGGTTTGCGAGTAGGCCGGTTCCAGATAACCGCTGTTCTGGAATACGGTGATTTCTTCTGTTTCGCCAATGGATTCATCCGGCAAAATGTACTGGCTGCCATGCCAACCCAGCCGGTCAACGCATAATGCCCTTTTGTTGGTCGGCCATGTCTGGACATAGGCAGATAACAGGTTGCGCGCCTTGTTTGATTGCCCAATGCTCATACCCAGTCGCAACAGCTCGCCGCGCATGTCGGCTCCGCTCTCTTTCAGGATTTCAAGCGGCATTGCCCAACGATGGGTTTTGCCGTCGCGGTCTTTCCACTCAAGTAAACGCCCCCATTCGGATGATTTTTCGTTCCGTGTGTCGGCCACCACGTCCAGAGCGGAACAGATAAACAGGCGTTTTTCATTGCCGTTATTGTCCTTTGTAACGTAAAAAATCCCGTCTTTTGTCTTGTGGAATTGCCAGTCTTCATACGCAAGGATGTTTTCATTGCGTCTGGCTTTCTGTTTGGACAGGGTAATGACATTGTTTTCCGGAACGGGTGCGCAATGTTCCGGCTTGTTTGTCAGTGTCGGCGAGGTCGTCATCACAGGACACCTCCTTTCATCATCTGGTGCAAGTCGTTAAAGTCGGTTGCCCCCGCCGGGCGGTTTGGCCCGAAGTCCGGTACTGCCAGATAACCGTTGACCGCTTGCGCCGCCTCGGTGGCCTTGATGATGCCAATGTTTTCCGGATATCCGTTTTGGTCCACGCGCTGGTAGTCGTCATCAGCCCAGAGGATGATTTTTCTGTTCGGGTATTGCTCCCGCATGGCTTTGGCGACTGGTAACAGATTGCCCGCATCGAAGGCCACGATGACATCATCGCCAGTCGCTTCATGAATGCTGGCGCCCGTGGCAAAACCTTCGCAGATACCCAGATCACCGGTTCCTTTATCCCCTATCGGGTGGTAACAGCCTTTCTTGCGTCCGCCCTTCAAAAAGCGTTTGTTGGTACCGTCCGGCAACCGCATAGGGTATATGCGTTGATAGGACACGATTTCGCCGTTGTAATACATCGGGATGATGAGGACGTTTTGCCCGTCGATCAGCGCGCCATGCGGCAAAATCCTCTTTTCGATCAGGTAGGGGTGGTCTGCGGTGGCCGGGAAATAATGCTGAATATCTTCTCTGGCCTGTTCGGCGATACGCTGGTAACCCGCCTCAAGCTCACGCTTCCTTCTCGCTTCGGCCTGTCTGATCTGCCGGTCGATTCTCTGGCGTTCGGTCTTTGTCAGGCGCTGGTATTGGTCTGATCGCCATGTGTGGCTTTCTCCGGTTCGCCAGTTCCCGCAGGCTCCGGCCATGCCATACCAGACACACCAGCCGGCCAGATCGCCCCGTTTCCCGTTCGCGGAAAAGCGTTGTATTTTGCCGGTCTGGTTGATGGCGTCCGGGGCGTGGCCGATACGTTCGCGGATGAAATCAAGGAAAGCGGTTGCCCCTTCCATCGGGATC
This sequence comes from uncultured Oxalobacter sp., assembly GCA_934277985.1. Lineage (GTDB taxonomy): Bacteria > Pseudomonadota > Gammaproteobacteria > Burkholderiales > Burkholderiaceae_D > Oxalobacter > Oxalobacter paeniformigenes. The sequence continues at coordinate 85,799 of CAKQWF010000006.1, read as the reverse complement.
AGGGCAACAGACACCCCTGCCATTGCGGCATGTGTTTTCTTTTGCATGGATTCCTCCGTTCAGATAGAAACGGATGTTTGGCGTGCAGCCACCAGTGAGGCAACCAGCGCTTTCAGCTCGTCATCAGTCTTACCAGCGATCTTGGCTTGTACCCATGCGCTGATTTCATGGTCAACCCATGCGACAGAACGTGTGCCCAGACGTACCGGGGACGGGAATATCTGCGCCTTCATGTCAGCGTAAATCTTGCTGCGGCTGCGGCCGGTGATGGAAGAAACTTTTGGAAGTTTAAGGAAGATACAAGACATTCTTGCTCCTTTGAAGGTCGTGGAATGCCTTACTAGCTGGTAAATTTTTCGCTTGAAAGTAGTGTATAACTACACTAATATTTGCTTGCAAGCTGAATTACAAGTTTGTAAGGCTCTTATCCTCGTTCAATTTCAAGGCCTTTTTCCAGCCCCGTTGGTGTTGCCGCACCTTCGGGGCTTTCCTTTATGTGGCGGCCTTCAAAACCACATCAAGGCTTGATTCCTCATGAATCCCTGTTTATTTATACAGCTCCTGCATAGTTTACCTAAAAGACAATAACGCCTGTGCATTTTGTTGCGACTTTCTCAAACTGTGCACCGGCCTTCGCGTCCGCCATGAAAATATTTCAAATCAACCACTTATGAAAAACTCTTTTCGGCATACCATCCGTTTACACACATTTCCGGCCATTATTTCCCGTTTCATGCCGAAAAGTGGCGAAACAAAAACTTATTGTTTTTATGCAACACCTTTTCCAATCCTTGTTATTTTTCCAGCCTTCAACCCTTCCAGATAATCCGCCCACGCCTGCATCATCTTGCGCCGGTCTTTCAAATGCCTGGCATCGTTATAGGCCGCCTCGATCGCATCCCCCTTCTTGTGACCCAGTTGCACTTCAACCAGACGGGGACTGAACCCCCGCTCATTGAGACCCGTACTGACCACCCCGCGCAAACCGTGTCCCGTCATGGCAAACCCCATGCGCCTTATCGCCTGACCGATTGCCGCCTCGCTCATCTTCAACTGACTGGCATACACACTCGGAAAAACCAGATCACCTTTTCCATCCGACAAACCCCGGATCGTTTCCAGCACCTTCACCGCCTGTTTGGGCAAAGGCAACTCATGAATTTCCTTATCGGACTTTTCCGGCTTGCGGTTCCAGATCGCCGCCTTCATATCGAAATCAGACCATTGCGCATGACGGATACTGGCCTGCCGCACCCCGGTATAAAGCATCATCCAGATAGCCGCCTTCGTCAGAACATGCCCGCCATACGTCTGCAATGCCAGAATAAAATCCGGCAATTCCGAAAACCGTATCCGCCGCATATGCTCCGTCTCATGCTTCGGCAAAAACCGGATAATCGCCCGGCAAGGATTGTTCAGATTGAAACTGCTGTTCTCCATATTGGCCAGATCGTAAACTTCCGCCGTCCACTGGCACGGCTTCTTGGCCATGTACGTCATCGGCTTGCCCCTCGCATTGAGCATACTGGCGGTGCCGCAAAACAGATCGAACAATTCCTTGCCTTCAATATCGGCAATGTTCTTTTTCCCGATCACCGGGAACATATGCAGCTCAAACTGCCGCAACATCGTATGGCGGTAACTGTCCGATGTCCTGCCCGCCTTGCGCTCATACAGCCTTCTGGCCAGCTTCTCAAACGTCCGGTCATCCGCCATCGCTTTCGCATCCTCTGCCGCCTTCTCGGCCGCCTGTTGCGCTTTTTTTGCCTCACGTGGGTCGATCCCTTCGGCAACCAGTTTGCACACCTCATCGCGCCTCTTTCTGGCCTGCTCAAGGGATAGTTGCGGGTATTCACCAAAAGAAAAAACTACCGGCTTCCCGTTGATACGTGTCCGCATCCGCCACAATTTTGACCCCTTGATGGTCACCACCAGACCCAGACCACCCCCATCCGGCAGGGAGTAATCCCTGTCCCTCGGCTTTGCGTTGCTGATCTGTCTGTCAGATAATGGTTTGGAAATTTTCGGCATTTTTGTGTATATCCGGATTTGTGTATATCGAAAACCAGTTCGCATATGCACAAATATATACACAAAAGTCGTGGATGTCAGCGGACTAATGAGGACGTGTCAGGACAACAAAACATAAAAAAAGCCGTGTAAACTGTTGAATTTACACGGCTTAAAAGACATCTTGGGATGGCTTTGGAATTGGATTTGGTGCTGATGAGAGGAGTCGAACCTCCGACCTACTGATTACGAATCAGTTGCTCTACCAACTGAGCTACATCAGCGAAGCGTGCATTGTAACAAAAAAAACGCCGACGTGTCGTTTTTCATTATACAGAATTGTTTTTTCTTTCGTTTCAGATTGCGCTTTTGCTGCATACATGGCCAGAATACGCCTTCTGGCCCTTCCCTGGCAAAAACTTTTCAGGAATATCTATTATGCCTTATCCGATTACCCGTTTTATTCATACCATTTCGGCGATTTGCTGCATGCTCTGGTGTGCCTGCACGTTGGCGGCATCTTCTGCCGAAACTGTTATTCAGAAGCGTTTCGTGGAATATCTCGGCGTGAATGTCGAGAAAAGCGATATCGTCAAAACTCCGTATTCAGGTTTGTACGAAGTCCGTGTCGGCAACAATCTGGTCTATACCGACGCCGAGGCACGCTACCTCTTCATCGGGAACATCATGGACATCCAGACGCGGACCGACTATACGAACGAAAAACTCCGGAAATTCGCGATCACAGACTTTTCAAGCCTGCCGAAAGACCTGGCAATCCAGATCGTCAAGGGAAGCGGTGAAGGCAAGATGGCCGTTTTTTCCGATCCGACCTGCCGCCACTGCAAACAGCTCGAATACAACCTGCGAAACGTGGACAATGTCACGATCTATCTGTATCCGCTCAATATCCTGTCAGAAAAATCCGTCGAGATTTCCAGAAACATCTGGTGTTCCCCCAACCCGGCACAGGCATGGCACGACTGGATGATCAACGACAAAATGCCTGCGAAAGCCGGCAATAACTGCGCTTTCCCGGATAAACGGATTCGCGCACTGGGCAAACAGCTCAATATCGAGGGAACACCGACGATTTTCTTTGCTGACGGCACTCGGGTTCCTGGCGTCGCCGAAGCGGATTCGATCAACCTGAAGCTGCAATCGCTCCCGTAAGGTTTTCCCGCCGAAAGCAATCGCTTGCGACAAGACTGGACGACAGCGCCTGCCACACACCGCCTCAACGGAAAACCTGCGGTATCAAAAACTTGCTTTACTGCGGATACGACATGGCACTGCCGACCGGTTCATTCCTGATTGTTGATTACAGTATAATTTTTCATTTCCTGTATCTCTAAAACCCCAATTCCGGCGAAAGCTCCGGCCTTTCGCCCTCTACCGGAAATCAAAATGGAAAACAACACTACCGAAAACCGCCTTCGCGATATCATGTCTCGCCGTATTCTCATTCTGGATGGCGCCATGGGTACCATGATCCAGCGTTATGGTCTGACGGAAGAAGATTACCGGGGCGGTCCAGATGGCCGGTTTATCGACTTTGCTCCCCCTGCCTCGACCGGAAACCGTGAATTGTTCGTCAAGGGCAACAATGAACTGCTTTCACTGACACAGCCTCACATCATTTCGGCCATTCATGAAGAATATCTGAAAGCCGGTGCGGACATTATCGAAACCAACACGTTCGGTGCCACGGCAATTGCGCAAGAAGACTACCATATGGCACATCTCGTCTATGAGATGAATGTGCAATCGGCGAAAATCGCCCGTGCCGTATGTGACCGGTATGCCACGCCAGAACATCCGCGTTTTGTCGCAGGCTCGATCGGGCCGACGCCACGAACCGCTTCGATCTCGCCGGACGTCAACGATCCGGGTGCACGCAACATCACGTTCGACCAGCTCGTCGACGCCTATTCCGAACAAGTTCGCGCGCTGGTCGACGGGGGAGTCGATCTGTTTCTGGTCGAAACGGTCTTCGATACCCTGAATTGCAAGGCTGCCCTCTTCGCCATCGACAGCTTCTTCGAAGCGACGGGGAAAAAACTGCCCATCATGATTTCCGGAACGGTGACCGACGCATCCGGCCGTATTCTTTCTGGCCAGACGGTGACGGCTTTCTGGTATTCGATCCGCCATGCCAAACCGCTGACCGTTGGCCTGAACTGTGCACTGGGTGCGGCGTTGATGCGCCCGTATGTCGAAGAACTGTCACGGATCGCCGACACGTATATCTGTATTTATCCGAATGCCGGCCTGCCCAATCCGATGAGTGAAACCGGTTTCGACGAAGGCCCGAAAGATACAGCATCTTTCCTGAATGAATTCGCACGAAGCGGTTTCGTCAATGTCGTCGGAGGCTGTTGCGGTACCACGCCGGACCATATCCGCGCCATCACGCAGGCCGTCGCCTCGTTGCCTCCCAGAAAAGTACCGGTCATCCCGCCAGCCATGCGTCTGTCGGGTCTGGAACCTTTCACGATCGACGACGATTCCCTGTTCGTCAATGTCGGCGAACGCACGAACGTCACCGGTTCGAAGGCTTTCGCCCGGATGATTCTGAACGAGGAATACGACAAGGCGCTGGCAGTCGCCCGCCAGCAGGTCGAAAACGGTGCCCAGATCATCGACATCAACATGGACGAAGCCATGCTCGATTCAGTCAGCGCCATGCGACGTTTTCTGAACCTGATCGCCTCGGAACCGGAAATCGCCCGTGTACCCGTCATGCTCGATTCATCCAAATGGGAAGTGATCGAGACCGGCCTGAAATGCCTCCAGGGAAAATCCATCGTCAATTCCATTTCGCTGAAAGCCGGTGAAGCCGAATTTCTCAGACAGGCGAAACTGTGCCGCCGGTATGGTGCGGCCATCATCGTCATGGCGTTTGACGAACAGGGACAGGCTGACACTTACGAGCGAAAGATCGCCATTTGCAAACGTGCCTACGATCTGCTGGTCAATACCATCGGTTTCCCTGCCGAAGACATCATTTTCGACCCCAACATTTTTGCCATCGCCACCGGTATTGAAGAACATAACAACTATGCCGTCGATTTCATCGAAGCGACCCGCTGGATCAAGGCAAACCTGCCTTATGCCAAGATCAGCGGCGGTGTTTCGAACGTCAGCTTCAGTCTTCGCGGCAACAATCCGGCCCGAGAAGCCATCCATACAGTTTTCCTGTATCACGCCATCGCGGCCGGACTGACGATGGGGATCGTGAACGCCGGCATGATCGGGGTGTACGACGAAATTCCGGAAACGCTGCGCGAACGTGTCGAGGATGCCGTACTCAACCGCCGCCCGGACGCCACCGAGCGGCTGATCGAAGTCGCCAGCGAATTCCATTCCGGCGCCAAAAAGGAAAGCGACAATCTCCAGTGGCGCAGTGAACCGGTCAACAAACGCCTGACCTATGCTTTTGTGCATGGTCTGACGGATTTCATCACTGAAGATACCGATGAAGCGCTTCAGGAAGTCCTGAAAAAAGGCGGTCAACCGATCGAGGTCATCGAAGGACCGCTCATGGACGGCATGAATGCCGTGGGGGACCTGTTCGGTCAGGGCAAGATGTTCCTGCCGCAAGTCGTCAAATCCGCCCGCGTCATGAAACAGGCGGTCGCCTATCTGGTTCCGTATATCGAGGAACAGAAACGCCTGAGCGGCAATACCCAGTCGAAAGGCAAAATCGTGATCGCCACTGTCAAGGGCGACGTACATGATATCGGCAAGAACATCGTGGCCGTCGTTTTGCAGTGCAACAACTTCGAGGTGATCAACATGGGCGTAATGGTGCCATGCGAGGAGATTCTGGCCAAGGCCAAGGAAGTCCAGGCCGATGCCATCGGCTTGTCCGGCCTGATTACGCCTTCACTGGAAGAAATGATGCATGTCGCCAGCGAAATGCAACGCGACGAATATTTCCGCACCCGAAAAATCCCGCTTTTCGTGGGGGGAGCGACGACCAGCAAGACCCATACCGCCATCAAGATCGCACCGAATTACGAAGGCCCGGTCGTTCAGGTGCCGGATGCATCGCGCACCGTTACAGTCATTCAGGCACTGCTCTCAGACAGCATGCGTGAAAAATATATCAAGGTCCTGACCGACGACTACGAACACATCCGCGAGCTGCACGCCAGCAAGAAACCGAAGAAACTGCTGCCGATCGACGAAGCACGCGCCAACAAGGCGAAACTGTCGTTCAGCGGTCCGGATACCCCGAAAAAACCGGTCTATCTGGGACAGCGTTTCCTGCGCAACATCGATCTGGCGACACTGGCCGGTTACATCGACTGGGCGCCGTTTTTCCGTGTCTGGGATCTTTCCGGTTCCTATCCCGAAATTCTCGACGATCCTGTTCACGGCGAAACCGCACGCAAGGTTTTCGCAGACGGCAAAGCCATGCTGGACAAACTGATTCGGGGCAAATGGCTGACCGCCAACGCGTCGCTTGCCCTGATGCCTGCCAACAGCGTCAACGATGACGATATCGAAATTTATACCGATGAAACCCGTTCCAGTGTCGCCTTCACCTATTACGGTGTCCGGCAACAGGCGGAAAAACCGGTGATCAACGGTATCGCCCGTCCGAACCAGTGTCTTGCCGACTTCATCGCACCCAAATCTTCCGGCATCCGGGACTATATCGGTCTGTTCGCGGTCACGACCGGTGTCGGTATCGATACACGGCTGGAAACATTCAACACGTCGCAAAACGATTACGACGGCATCATGCTGAAAGCACTGGCTGACCGTCTTGTCGAGGCACTGGCGGAATATCTGCATGAATTGGTCCGCAAGGATCTGTGGGGATATGCCCCGGATGAACGCTTCACGCCCGAAGAATTGCACAAGGAACCCTACCGTGGCATCCGTCCTGCCCCCGGTTATCCGGCCAATCCGGAACATACCGTCAAGAGCGATCTTTTCCGTATCCTGCGCTGCGAGGAAATCGGCATGAGCCTGACGGAATCGTACGCCATGTTGCCGACAGCTTCCATTGCGGGATTTTATTTCGCCCATCCGGATGCCCGTTATTTCACGATCGGAAAAATCGGCAAGGATCAGGTCGCCGACATGGCCAAGCGTCGCCATGTTTCCGAAGAACAGCTGGCACACTGGCTGGCCCCGATCCTGTAAACAGATTCAACCGGCAGGGAGACGACGATATGAAGCAGGCCATCCATTATTCCATCGAGGCATCCGATCCGAATGCCCATCTGTTCCATGTTACGGTCACGGTCGACGAACCTGCTCCGGACGGACAGGTCTTCCGGTTGCCCGCATGGATACCCGGCAGTTACATGATCCGCGAATTCGCACGCAATATCGTGCAGATCCGGGCGCACTCTCATGGCATGCCTGTCCCGCTGGATAAAACCGACAAGCACACTTGGCAAGCGGCCCCCTGTTCCGGACCACTTATCGTCGACTATGACGTCTATGCATGGGACTTGTCCGTACGTACCGCACATCTTGACCAGACGCATGGCTTTTTCAATGGTTCCAGCGTTTTTCTGGAAGCGGTCGGATATGGCGAATACCCGCACATCGTCGATATCCGCAAGCCAGCCGGTAAGGCAGCGTCATCATGGCGTGTTGCGACAGCCCTGCCTGAACACGAAGCGCCCCGTTACGGCTTTGGCAGCTATCGTGCAAGCAATTACGACGAACTGATCGATTCCCCGGTCGAAATGGGGAACTTCATGCTGGGGCAATTCACGGCACATGGCGTCCCGCACGATATCGTCATTACCGGACGTGTTCCGCATCTGGATATGGAGCGGCTGGAAAACGATCTGCGCAAAATCTGCGAAACCGAAATCGCCCTGTTCGAACCGGAAACCCTGAAAGCGCCAGTATCCCGCTACGTCTTCCTCGTCATGGTCGTCAAAAACGGGTATGGTGGACTGGAACACCGTGCATCCACCGCGCTGTTATGTTCCCGGTCATCTCTTCCTGTCATAAACAATCACCGGCAAGCTACCGGAAAAATCAGCGACGACTATCTCCAATTTCTGGGATTGTGCAGCCACGAATATTTCCACACATGGAATGTGAAACGGGTCAAGCCGGCCGTTTTCGCCCCCTACGACCTGCGTGAAGAAACCTATACACGGCTTTTATGGCTGTTTGAGGGATTCACCAGCTACTATGACGATCTGACCATCGTGCGCAGCGGGCTGGTTGATACAAACACCTATTTGCAGCAAATCGCGTCGTCACTCAATCAGGTCATGCGTGGACGGGGCCATCTCAGGCAGAGTGTGGCAGAATCGAGTTTCGATGCATGGATCAAGTATTACCGGCAGGATGAGAATGCACCGAATGCGCTGGTCAGCTACTACACCAAAGGTTCGCTCGTCGCGCTGGCGCTTGACCTCATGATCCGGGAAAAAACCGGGCATAACCGGTCGCTTGACGACGTCATGCGCGTGCTGTGGCAACGTTACGGCAAGAATTTCTATCATGGAGACGCACACGGCATAACCGATGCCGATGCCAAAGCGATCATCGAATCCGTCTGCGGTGAGGATTGCACGGAATTTTTCAACCGCTATATCGACGGAACCGACTTGTTGCCGTTACCGGAACTTTTTGCGCCTTTCGGGATCACCCTGCTTGACACCGCGACATCCATACCGGGTCTGGACATCCGCGTCCGGCGTTCCGGATCAGATTGCGTCGTCACGCATGTCTTCGAAGGTGGAACGGCACACCGTGCCGGCATTGCGGCGGGTGATGTCCTGCTGGCGATAGATGGCCTGAGAGTATCGGCAGACAATCCAGCCGCCAATCTCGAAAAGCAGCTGTCCTCTTACAATGCGGGCGAAACGATTCGCATCCACGTTTTCCGGCGTGACGAACTGATGCAATTCGAAGTGACACTGGCCGACGAACACATACCGAAGTACACCCTGTCCGTCTCAGAAGAAGAAACCGCCTCCATGCGGGAAGCTCGTCGGAACTGGCTGCATCTTCCGGCGGCATAAGTCCGCCACCAGTCCTGATGCAAACTGCCCACACCATCAAGCAAACAGTTTGGCCAGTTCCTTACCGGGTTCTTCCGCACGCATGAATGCCTCGCCCACGAGAAAGGCATTCACGCCCGCAGCACGCATTTTCAGTACATCGTCTCGGCACAAAATACCGGATTCGGTCACGACCAGTTTGCCTTGCGGCAATCCGGGCAACAAACGGATCGTATTGTCGATCGAAGTGCGAAAAGTTTTCAGATCGCGGTTGTTGATACCCAGCAACGGCGTCTTAAGCGACAGGGCACGTTCCAGCTCTGCGGCATTATGGACTTCGACCAGGACATCCAGCCCGAATTCGGACGCACAGGCTTCCAGTTCGGCCATCCGGCTGTCTTCCAGCGCCGCCACAATCAGCAAAATACAGTCCGCACCCCAGGCCGCCGCTTCATATACCTGATAGGGATCGATGATGAAATCCTTGCGCAATACCGGTAACGAACAAGCCGCGCGCGCCTGAACCAGATAAGCGGAATCGCCCTTGAAAAATTCTCTGTCAGTAAGTACTGACAAACACGCTGCACCATATTTTTCATAGCTTCGCGCGATTTCCGCCGGATAAAACCGTTCCCGGATAATGCCTTTGGACGGCGAGGCTTTCTTGACTTCGGCAATGACGGCTGCCGAACCGGCCGCTATTTTTTCACGAAGGGCTTTTTCAAAATCGCGTCGGTTCTGTCGCAATCCGGTATCGTTTTCGGCTTGTGCACGCAATGCCTGCAACGACTGAACCGCCTTGGCTTTCGCGATTTCTTCCCTTTTGACGGCAAGAATTTTTTCCAGAATATCCGACATGTCCGTCCTCCCTATTTCCGGTTGACCGATTGTGTGAAGCCAACAAACTGATCCAGTTTCATTCTGGCTGCGCCAGACTCGATCGCCGCTCTGGCCTGCGCCAGGCCATCAGCAATCGAGTCGGCCTTCCCTGCTGCATAAAGTGCTGCGCCGGCATTCAGGGCGATGATGTCTGCTGCCGGCGTCGGCTTGTTGTTCAGGGTATCCAGCACGATTTTTCTGGATTCTTCGGCATTGGCGACCTTGAAATTCCGGCTGGCATACATCCGGATACCGAAGTCTTCCGGATGGATGTCATACTCGCGAACCTTCCCGTCGGACAGCTCACCGACCAGCGTGCTGGCTCCCAGTGAAATTTCATCGAGATTGTCACGCCCCCAGACGACCAGCGCCCTTTTCAGCCCCATTTTCTGCAAGACACGCACCTGAATACCGACCAGATCAGGGTGAAAAACCCCCATCATCATATTGTCGGCATATGCCGGATTCGTCAGTGGGCCGAGAATGTTGAATATCGTCCTGACACCCAGTTCTTCGCGCACTGCCTTGGCATGTTTCATCGCTGCATGATGATTGGGTGCATACATGAAACCGATGCCGACTTCCTCGATACACCGCGCGATTTCTTCCGGCGACAAATTGATATTGGCGTTCAGTGCTTCAAGCAAGTCGGCGCTTCCTGAGGAAGAAGAAACGCTGCGGCTGCCATGCTTGGCAACCTGTGCGCCACAGGCTGCCGCAACAAACATGGACGCCGTCGAAATATTGAACGTATGGGCACCATCACCACCTGTTCCGACGATATCGAGCAGATTTTCGGGATGTTTCACTTTCACCTTGACGGCAAATTCGCGCATGACCTGTGCCGCCGCGGCGATTTCGCCGACTGTTTCCTTTTTGACCCGCAATCCGACGGTCAATGCCGCAATCATGATCGGAGACATTTCTCCACCCATGATGCTGCGGAACAAGGACAGCATTTCATCGTGGAAAATTTCACGATGTTCGATACATCTTAAAAGTGCTTCCTGAGGTTTGATCGATGTCATGATTATTCCCCGATAAAGTTGCCGAGCAGCAAATGCCCGTGTTCGGACAAAATGGATTCCGGATGGAACTGGACGCCTTCGATGGCATATTGCCGGTGACGTACACCCATGATTTCGCCATCTTCGGTCCATGCCGTGACCTCGAGACAATCTGGCAAACTGTCCCGGTCGATCGCCAGCGAGTGATAACGTGTCACCGTAAACGGGTTGGGCAGCCCTTTGAATACGCCCGTATTGTTGTGAAACACCGGAGAAGTCTTGCCATGCATGACTTCTTTTGCATGGACGATCTTGCCGCCGAAAGCCGCACCGATGGCCTGATGACCCAGACAAACACCGAACAACGGTTTCTTGCCGGCAAAATGCCTGAGCACCTCCATCGAAATACCCGCGTCATAAGGCGTTTTCGGCCCGGGAGAAATGCAGATATGATCCGGGTTGAGTTCCTCTATTTGTTTCAGAGAAATTTCATCATTGCGATACGTTCTGACATCGACGCCCAATTCGCCGAAGTACTGGACCAGGTTATAGGTAAAGGAATCGTAATTGTCTATCATCAGCAACATGACATTCACCTTGCATTCGTTTGTGGAAAGGCAGACGGTTCGTGCTTATACCGACAGCGGCAGACTGTTTTTCAGAAATACCGGTAAGGAAGTGCGCGCACGAAAGGCGCATGGAGGGATATCAGGCTCTTGGCTTGCGCCAACGCCAGTGCTGGGTGAAGAGAATAAATGCTGATGAAATAACTTTGGACATGGTGCAGATTATTGCCCAAGTACTCCGACTAATCAAGCCGGAACTGTCGTTTTCAGGACAAACTTCAAGGCATACCGGTTTGTACGGAATCGCCGTCATCCTCATCCTCGACTACGGGTACCTTGTATTTTTCTTCCGCCCATGCACCCAAATCGATCTGTTTGCAACGTTCGGAACAAAACGGACGATACAGACTGGTATCTTTCCATTCGACATCTTTGCCGCATACCGGACATTTAACTATCGTGACCATTTTCAACACAACGTCAGTTCACAAGGAATATCTTCTTCCATCGGCTTCGGCTTTACCGTACCGTCCTGTTTGGTAAACCGGATCCAGAGCATGTATTTGTTTGCCGACATTTCCGGTATGGCACCATACCGCGCATCGATACGCAATCTGAGCAACTGGTACATTTTCCCTTGCAGCATTTGCTGATAGCTGCCGGAATGCGCGATTATCTTGAACTGGAGACCAGATGCGCGCATCAATCGCAACAGCAAACCAACGGCATCGATCAATGACTGCATGGGGGCAAACCAACCGGCAATGTCTGCCGCACGTTCTTCCGGCATTCGCTGTTGCCAGGTATAGTACGACGGCAAATCGAACTCGCAGGCTCCGCCGGGAATACCGGTTCTGCTCCGGATACTCATGAGCCATTCGTTTTCCCGAATGCTTTGTCCTGTTTTCCCGTGCGTATTGACAAGTGCCGAACCGGTTTTGTCGATTTCACGAAGAACATCGTCAAGAACGTTTTTCTGGATATTCGGATGGGACTGGAATCCGGACAATATCTGTTTCTGCCGTTCGAGTTCCTGCAACAGATCCGACTTGAGATCGGAACGGCTGACGACTTCGAGCATTTCGAAAATCGTCGTCAGCGCGACATGATGTTGCAATGCATGCGTCTGATGCAGAAAAAACTTGTATCTTTCATACAGGTCTTCCAGCCGCAGCATGGTACGGATGCGTTCGTTGAAAGGGTATTCGTAAATAATCAATGCAAGCCTCTTTCAATGTCGGGATACCATCTTTCTGAAATTCTGAACGGACTGTTTAAAAAATACAAACCTGTCCCCTCTATGATGCCAGATTTTCAACCAGTTTTTTATATCTGGCATGCAATCCCCTGACTTCCGAAGCGATTTCCTCAATACTTTTGTCGTTATGGATCACATCGTCTGCCATTGCCAGACGCTGTTCTCGCGATGCCTGCGTCGCCATAATGGCCCTGACCTGATCTTCCGTCAGATTGTTGCGTTTCATGACCCGTGACACCTGCAATGCTTCCGGGCAATCGATCACCAGTACTCTCGTACCCATACCGCGCCAGATCGGCAATTCAACCAGTAGCGGATTGACGAAAATGACATAGTCACCTTTTGCCTGCCTTGCCTGCTGAAATGAAATATCCCGGATCAGAGGATGCAAAATCGCTTCGAGTTTCAAACGTTCTTCAGGATGGGCGAACACATGTTCCCGCATCATGGCGCGGTTCATGGCACCGTCCGGCTGAATGAAAGCGTCATCGAACTGCCTGCGAACCGGTTCGATTCCGGCGCCGCCAGGCAAAGTCAGGTTTCTGGCCACCTCGTCGGCATCGACGATCGTCGCCCCCAGATCGGCAAACAGATTGGCGACTAGTGTTTTCCCACTGCCGATACCACCGGTAAGACCTATCGAAAAATCCTGGTAATCCATTCTGGGCGAATCTCCAGCAAAAATTCAAGCAAAACGTCCGGTTCCCGCTTCAGCACATACCGCATGAAAGGCAGCCTCCATCCCGAAAGGGAAGCTCCGTCCGGACAATCCATATCGTCATGGACAAGCTGTCATTTTAATGCAGACAACCGCAATTGCCATGACCGTTCCGGTCAGTTCGTTTCATTGTCCGGGAAAACCGCAAAACCGGCGACATCCGGCAGCATCATGCCAGAATATAATTGATCTGGGCCTGCATGCCATCCGTCGGTTTTTCCTTGAATTGCGTTTTGACAAACCGGAACAATTTGCCGATGACATAACTCATGATCAGGTTGCTTTTGAGCTGTGCCATATCCTCCCTGCACTGTCCTTGCGTCGCCGCCAAACGCAAACATTGCCGCAACGTCAACTCCACCCTGTCGAAAAACTGGTTCATACGCAGCTGCAGCCTGCCATCTTCATTGACCAATGCATCGCCGATCATCACGCGCGTCATACCCGGATTGCGTTCTGCAAAATTCAGCAACAGCATGGAAACAGACTGTGTCTGCAACAGTCCGTTTTCTTCCTTTTCGCAAATCTGGTTGATGACGCCGAACACACTCGATTCGATAAACTCGATCAATCCCTCGAACATCTGTGCCTTGCTTGCGAAATGCCGGTACAGGGCGGCTTCGGAAATGGAAAGATGCCGTGCCAGCGCAGCCGTCGTTATTTTTTCTCCACGCGGTTGTTCAAGCATCTGAGCCAGTGCCTGTAGTATTTGCAGTTTTCTTTCTCCGGATTTGGTTGTACCCATAATTGACGACATCTATAAAAATTAACGAAAACGCCCTACATAATGCATCAGGTTCCGGACCGATGGTATTTTCATATCCACATATACCGGCCGGGCGATCTGTTTTTTTCTGGAAGGACGCGGATACGCATGTTCAGAATAATGATCGGTATTCAGGTATCTCGTTACCAGTACCGTTTGCATTCCTGCCGTTTTGGCCACTTTCAGAATATGGATGTTGTCATCGACCAACACACAGTCGTCTGACCGGACTTTGAGCATGGCAAACAACTTCCTGAAAAACCTTGCAGACGGCTTTGGGCTGATACGTCCGAATACACGCATCCGCTCGATAGCGATATGTCCAGAAAAACAGTGATGCAATTTCAACTGTTTCAGAATCGCTTGCGAATAACGGTACGCCGAGTTTGTCAGCAACACCTTTTTACCTGGCAATTTCCGCAAAAGCACCTGCAAGCCCCTTTCAGCATCGACCAGTGCTGACAGATCATCGAACCGGTGTGCCGCTTCCAGAAAATCCTTTGCCCTGCGATCCAGAACCCGACTGATACCCAGCAAAGTCGCGCCGAAACGTTTCCAGTATTCGACACGCAAGGCATTGGCCTGTATGTCGGACAGTACTGAACCGTCGGCATTCGTTACATGCCCCCTCAGATACGCATTCATGTTCGCACTGATTTTCGGAAAAATGGCGTGCGACGCATTATGCAAGGTATTGTCCAGATCGAACAGCCAGATCATGCCTCGTCCATTGAAGTCGTTCTTGCACATAAAAAAGCCCATGCATGCACGGGCTTTTCGGGGAAATTCCGGAAATCAGGCCGCTTTCTTGGTCGGCGCCTTTCCATACCGTTTATTGATCCAGTACTGCTGTGCTATCGACAACAGGTTGTTGACCAGCCAGTACAACACCAGACCCGACGGGAAAAAGAAGAACGTGATCGAGAAAACGATCGGCAGGAACATCATCAGTTTCGCCTGCAACGGATCCGGTGGCGGCGGGCTCATTTTCTGCATGAGGAACATGGAACCTGCCATGACCACCGGCAAAATGAAATACGGATCCGGCGCGGCCAGATTCTGGATCCAGCCAAGCCAAGGCGCATTTCTGATCTCGACACTGGCCAGCAGTACCCAGTACAGCGAGATGAAGACAGGAATCTGGACGACGACCGGCAGACATCCCCCCAGCGGATTGATCTTTTCCGCCTTGTACAAGGCCATCAGTTCCTGATTCATGCGCTGTTTGTCATCCTTGTATCTTTCACGCAATTGCTGGATTCTCGGCGTGAATTGCTTCATTCTGGCCATGCTCTTGTAGCTTGCTGCGGAAAGCGGCAGGAAAATGAGCTTGATCAGACAAGTGAGCAAAATAATCGTCCAACCCCAGTTGCCCACTTCCTTGTGAATATGGGTCATGAGCCAGAAAATCGGTTTGGCGATGATGGTCAGCCAGCCATAGTCCTTGACCAGTTCCAGTCCGGGCGCAGTCTGTTCCAGAATGACCGATTCCTGGGGACCAACATAAAGCCGTGTATCATTGCTTGCGGAAGCCTTCGGTGCGAGCATGCCCAGCGGGACGACCGTACCGATCGCATACAGATCCTCACCGACCTTCTTGGTATAGTTTTCGCGCTTG
The DNA here is from genome assembly GCA_934277985.1 of uncultured Oxalobacter sp. Taxonomy (GTDB): domain Bacteria; phylum Pseudomonadota; class Gammaproteobacteria; order Burkholderiales; family Burkholderiaceae_D; genus Oxalobacter; species Oxalobacter paeniformigenes. The sequence goes on along the minus strand of CAKQWF010000006.1, from coordinate 69,985 downwards.
ACCTGTTCGCCCGGAATAAAGGCCGAAACGAAGTAATGCTGCACCATGGCGATCCAGCCATTATCGGTGTCGGTAGCATGGCTTGCGCCCCGGGTTTCGGTAATATCGTCAAACTTGAGTTTCTGGAATTTGTCTTCCTCGGTATAAACCGCCGGTCCGGTAAATGTACTGATGAACCGCGACTGGCCTTCCGGTTTGCTGCTGTCCCTGAGCAACTGGAAATACAGGGAAGCATCGATCGGTTCGCTACCCAGATTCGTGACCTTCTGGTCGATATCCACAATATAACTGCCACGTTTGAACGTGTATGTCTTGGTCAGACGAACACCGTTCTGTTCCGCATCCATGACCAGTTTGAGCTCGTTTTCCCCTTCGGCAAGCGAGCGTTTTCCGGGCCGGATCGTAAACCGCGTGGCATGATTGGGATAAGCGCCCCCGGTCAACCCCGTCTGTGCCAGATAAACCCGCGGAGGCGCCATATCGAAGAGCACCATATCCTTTTCGGGATCGACCGTATCCGGATAATGCAGCAGTTCCAGATACTGGAATACACCGCCATCCGACGTCACTCTGGCTTTCAGGACATCTGTCGTGATGGTAACCAGCTCCGCTTGTTTTTCCTGTACGGTTTTTGCGGTTTCGGCAGCAGCGGCTACCGGTGTGGCCGTTTCGTTTTCAGCGGGCACGGCTGTTTCTATCGGCACTTCAGGCAAGCCGGCATTCGAATCGGTTTTTTTGGCTTCGTGCTGGAAAATCATAGACGTGCCGCCACGATACACTTGCCAGTTATCCCAAAGCATAAACAGCGCTATCGCCAGAATCAGCAATAACGTAGTACGTTTTTTGGTGTCCATAATCTACTTTTCAAATGTTTTTGCCGTCACCCCCGGACGGCGCGCCACAACCGGATTTTTTTCGGGTACCGGATCGAAACCGCCTGGATGAAAAGGATGGCACTTGCATAAACGTATCAACGTCAGCAGGCTTCCCTTCAAACAGCCATGCACGGAAATCGCTTTCAGTGCGTACTGCGAACAGGTCGGATAGAAACGACAATTTTGCCCCAGATACGGGCTGATACACAACTGATATCCCCGGATTAAAACGATCAACAACCATTCTAAAGGAGATTTTTTCATCATCGTTTTTTCGGATTGGTTCCGTGCGAAGTCATCAGGCGGCCCAGTTCCTCGTGAAGCATGCGCTTCAATCCGGTACCTGTCGCCGGACCGTTTCGCGTATTGACCGGAGAAGTCATGCGGACGATGCAATCCCTTGCCGGCAGCCGCATACGACGAAACACTTCACGACATATTCTTCTGACCGTATTGCGCGTCACCGCACGCGGTGCAAAACGCTTGGCGACGACAATCCCCAAACGGGCATACCCCAGCTCGTTGGCACGTGCATAAAACACAAAATGTTCGGTCCGTGCATACGGCCGCATACGAAAAACGGATGAAAAATCATCCGTTTTGTTGATGCGCCGATCGGAAGAAAATCCTGTATTCACACAATCAGCTTGATGTCATGCCGGTTTACACCGTCAGGCGCTTGCGGCCTTTTGCACGACGTGCATTCAGGACTGCACGGCCATTCTTGGTTGCCATGCGGGCACGGAAACCGTGGGTGCGTTTACGACGCACGACTGAAGGTTGATAAGTACGTTTCATGATGGTCTCGCTAATCAGCAAAAAATTTCAGAATATGATGTTTTTCCGCCATGGTCAGGCTGGCCAGCCGGTCTGGCAACCGCATTAACCACAACAAAACATCAAGTTATGCGCAAAGAATCAATGATTAGACCGTAGTTTGCCCTATTCTGTCAATATGAAACTGTATTGGCTCACCGAAATCGGCCAAAATTCAGACATATCCTGTGGATAACTCGACTGATTCAAGGTAAAATAGATCTTCGCAAGGAACTTTATCCGCTTCTTCGGACTTCTTCAGATCATATCATTATCTACTCGTTTGTTTTAGGCGTCACTGTCGGCAACCAGTGATCGGCAAGGTTTTATTTATAGCAATATGGAAAACTTCTGGCAGAACTGTCTGGCGCAACTGGAACTGGAATTGACACCCCAGCAATACAGTGCATGGATCAAACCGCTCGTTCCGATAGAATACGACGGCAATATCTTGCGTATAGCAGCTCCCAATCGTTTCAAGCTGGACTGGGTCAAAACCCAGTATGCCGACAGAATCACCGCACTGGCATCCCAGTTCCTGGATGCTTCCGTAGAAGTCCAGTTCATCCTGAATCCCCGTTCCCGCACGACATCTCCCGCACAGGCTCCATCCCCTGCGCGAAAAGCGCCTGTACAGGCAGCCGGAGGTCTCCAATCGGAAACTGAACACAAATTGCAGATGGCAAAAACACCGGTTCGGGAACAGAGCCGGATCAATGCCGACATGACGTTCGACAGTTTCGTCACCGGCAAGGCCAACCAGCTTGCCAGGGCGGCTGCAATACAGGTCGCCAACAATCCCGGCGTTTCCTACAATCCGCTTTATCTCTTCGGCGGCGTCGGACTCGGGAAAACCCATCTGATTCATGCTATCGGCAATCAGGTTTTGCACGACATGCCTTCGGCACGGATCCGCTATATCCATGCCGAACAATATGTCCGCGACGTCGTCACCGCTTACCAGCGCAAGGGCTTCGACGATTTCAAGCGATACTATCATTCACTGGATATGCTGCTGATAGACGATATCCAGTTTTTTTCCGGAAAGAGCCGGACACAGGAAGAATTCTTTTATGCTTTCGAGGCACTGATCGCCGCGAAAAAACAGATCATCATCACCAGCGATACCTACCCGAAAGAAATTTCCGGCATGGATGACCGGTTGACATCCCGGTTTGATTCCGGTCTGACCGTCGCGATCGAACCACCGGAACTTGAGATGCGAGTAGCCATTCTCATCAAAAAAGCCGGACAGGAGGGTATCCGGCTTTCGGATGATGTGGCCTTTTTCGTCGCGAAGCATTTGCGCTCCAACGTACGAGAACTGGAAGGCGCCTTGCGCAAGATCCTCGCTTACTCCCGCTTCCATGGCCGCGATATCACGATTGAACTGACAAAAGAAGCTCTGAAAGATCTGCTTTCTGTCCAGAACCGGCAGATTTCGGTGGAAAACATCCAGAAAACGGTAGCCGACTTCTTCCGCATCAAGGTGGCGGACATGTATTCCAAAAGACGTCCCGCCAATATCGCCAGACCGCGCCAGATCGCCATGTACCTGACAAAGGAACTCACGCAAAAGAGCCTTCCGGAAATCGGCGAGCTGTTCGGCGGACGCGATCATACAACGGTTTTGCATGCCGTTCGCAAAATCGCCCAGGACAGACAGAAAAATCCCGAATGCAATCACGAATTGCACGTGCTGGAACAAACGCTGAAAGGTTGACCCACCATTGAATCATCCGGAATCCATGTAACCATTTTTCAAGGAAAAGCATATGCAACTGGTAAAAACCGGCAGAGACAATCTTCTTCGCCCCTTGCAGACTGTCAGCGGTATTGTGGAACGCAGGCACACCTTGCCGATTCTGGCCAATATTCTGATACGCAAGGAAGGTGACGCCGTTTCGTTTCTTTCGACCGATACGGAAATCCAGATCGTGACCCATGCCGATATCGGCGCACCTGGCGAAGATGCGACGACGACTGTCGCGGCACGCAAGCTCCTCGACATTTTGCGTGCACTGCCCGATTCTTCCGACATTGTCATATCGCTCAACGACAAACGTCTCGTCGTATCTTCGGGAAAATCCCGTTTCTCCCTGCAAACATTGCCTGCAGACGATTTTCCGACGGTTTCTCAACCGATCGAATATGAAACTTCCGTCACGTTGCCGCAAAAAGCCCTGAAAAATCTTCTGGGCATGGTTTATTTCGCCATGGCCCAGCAAGATATCCGTTACTATCTGAACGGTTTGCTCCTGCAAGTGGACGGCAACACCATCAAGGCTGTCGCCACCGATGGCCACCGGCTGGCTTTCTGCCAGATGGCAACCGATCAGACATTCCCGAAAAACGATGTCATCATCCCCCGGAAAACCATTCTCGAACTGCAACGCTTGCTTGAGGATTCCGAAGATCCGGTCAGAATCGATTTTTCAGGTGCACAAGTCCGTTTCGTTTTCGGTGATGTCGAACTGATTTCCAAACTGGTCGAAGGCAAGTTCCCCGACTATACACGCGTCATTCCGAAGGGATACAAAAACCGCTTCACCGTTTCGCGTGAACAATTGCAAAAAGCCTTGCAACGAGCCGCCATCATGACGAGCGACAAATTCAAGGGAATCCGCTGCATTCTGGCACCCGGAAGCATCAAGATCAGTTCGACAAACGCCGATCAGGAAGAAGCCGTCGAGGAAATCGAACTCGACTATACCGGCGACAATATCGACATCGGTTTCAACGTCACCTATCTGCTTGATGTACTGGGGAACCTGAAAAACGATGAAATCGGTATCGAACTGGGCGATGCCAATTCGTCGGCCCTTGTTTCCATTCCGGACAATACCGACTTCAAATATGTCGTTATGCCGATGCGTATTTAACCATACCGTAACCTGATTTGCCGGATTTTGCCGGCAAATCAGGATGCAACCCGCTTTGTGTCGCCCATATCCGGGCAACACGCCTCCCGGTGTTTTAAGGAAAACCGTTCCATGTCGAAAAATACACAAAACGATGCTCAGCAACATGAAAATGCCTATGGCGAATCTTCCATCCAGATACTGGAAGGACTCGAAGCGGTCAGAAAACGCCCTGGCATGTACATAGGCGATACCTCGGACGGTACGGGGCTACATCATCTCGTTTTCGAGGTTCTGGACAATTCCATCGACGAAGCGCTGGCCGGGTACTGTACCGAAATCCATGTCACGTTGCATACCGACAATTCCGTTTCTGTCGTCGATAACGGCCGTGGCGTTCCGACAGGCATCAAATTCGACGACAAGAACACGCCGAAGCGCAGTGCAGCCGAAATCGTCATGACCGAATTGCATGCCGGCGGCAAATTCGACCAGAATTCCTACAAGGTATCCGGAGGTCTGCATGGTGTCGGCGTTTCCTGCGTCAATGCCTTGTCCACGACATTGAAACTGACGATCTGGCGCGACGGCAAGGAACATTACATGGATTTCAGCCATGGACATCCCCAGAATTCAACGACAGAAATCATCAATGGCATCGAATGTTCTCCTATCAAGGTCGTCGGCAAATCCGACCGACAGGGAACACGTGTCCAGTTCTGGCCGGACGCCACCATCTTTTCGACTGTCGAATTCCAGTACGAAGTACTGGCACGAAGAATCCGGGAACTTTCATTCCTGAACAACGGCGTACATATCCGCCTGACAGACCAGCGCACCGGAAAAGACGAAGTCTTCGCCTACGAAGGCGGTACGCGCGGTTTCGTGGAATACATCAATCGCGGCAAAAGCGTATTGCATCCGACTATTTTCCAGGCAACTGGCGAACGGATTTCCGAACTGAATACCCCCATTTACGTCGATATTTCGATGCAATGGAACGATTCGTACAACGAACAGGTACTTTGCTTTACCAACAATATTCCGCAACGTGATGGCGGCACCCATTTGACCGGTCTTCGTGCAGCCATGACACGCGTCATCAACCGCTATATTGAGGAAAACGAACTGGCGAAAAAAGCCAAGGTGGATGTGACCGGAGACGATATGCGTGAAGGTCTGACATGTGTCCTGTCCGTGAAGGTACCCGAACCGAAATTCAGTTCACAGACCAAGGACAAACTTGTTTCATCCGAAGTAAGAGGTCCCGTTGAGGAAATCATTACCAAGACCCTGACAGATTTCCTTCAGGAAAAACCTAACGACGCGAAAATCATTTGTTCCAAGATCGTGGAAGCCGCACGCGCACGTGAAGCAGCGCGAAAGGCACGCGAACTGACCCGGCGCAAAGGCGTGCTCGACGGTCTGGGATTGTCGGCAAAACTGGCAGACTGTCAGGAAAAGGATCCGGCGCTTTGCGAACTGTATCTGGTTGAAGGTGATTCGGCCGGTGGCTCGGCCAAACAGGGACGAGACCGGCGCTTCCAGGCGATTCTTCCTTTGCGTGGCAAGGTATTGAACGTCGAAAAATCACGATACGAAAAAATGCTTTCCTCCGAGCAGATCACAACACTGATCGCCACACTGGGAACCAGTATCGGTCCGGATGAATTCAACATCGACAAACTGCGTTATCACCGTATCATCATCATGACCGATGCCGATGTGGACGGCGCGCATATCCGTACCCTTCTGCTGACACTCTTTTACCGGCAGATGCCCCAGCTTGTCGAAAGAGGTTATGTATATATCGCCCAGCCGCCACTGTACAAGATCAAGAACGGCAAGGATGAACGCTATCTGAAAGACGATCTGGAAGAAGCCAACCATATGATGTCCATCGCCTTGCAAGGCGCATCCCTGATACCGGACGACAATACGACACCGATAAGCGGCGAACAGCTCAAAACCATGGCTGAGCAGCATACCGTCGCATACAACATCATCCAGCGTCTCTCCAGGCTGATCGACATGGATATCCTTGCTGCCATCATGAATGGGGCGAAATTGCGTCTGAATACACCGGAAGAAGCCGAAAAATCGGCTGAAGAGCTGCGCAAGGCTATCAATAATCCTTCCGTTTCCGTTTCTGTCGAAAAAGACGCCAATGACGTCTGTTCTCTCGTCGTCAAAAAAACCCTGTACGGTAACACGCATGTCACCGTACTCGATACCGATTTCGTTTACGGGAACGACTACCGTATTCTGGAAAAGACCGCGACGTCATTTATCAATCTCATCGGATCCGGAGCCCTTATCCGCCGTGGCGAAGGCGACAGGATGAAACAGCAGGCTGTCAAGAATTTTCATGAAGCCATGCAATGGCTGAGAAACGAGGCTGAACGAGGCGTCAACAAACAGCGGTACAAAGGTCTGGGAGAAATGAATCCGGAACAGCTTTGGGAAACCACCATGGATCCGAGCATGCGCCGACTTTTGCGGGTCAAGATCGAGGATGCGATCGCTGCAGACCAGATTTTCACGACCCTGATGGGAGACAATGTCGAACCAAGACGGGCGTTCATCGAAAGTCACGCCTTGCTGGCAGGTAATATCGACGTCTGATTACCACCGTTTTTTCATGACAAAAGCTGTTTTACATGTAGTAAAACAGCTTTTTTGTTCCACCGTTATTCACGACGATATGCTGCAAACAGGTTCATTCGTCTGCCCTGCATATCTTTGCCTTAAAGAAGGTGCACGGATATGAAAACAGCACGATACCCGTCAACACCAAAGTGACATCCCGAAAACGCTCTTCGCAGGCTTTTTGTCAGTCATTGCCGGCAGACATTCCGGATGGAACCGTACAAACACATTTTGGACGGTTCATGTCACCATCATCGAAAATCAACGTCGTTCCGGAAGGACAATTCCTGTCGGTCAATTCAGCCGTCACACGACTTGCCGGTGCTTCTTCGATAATCAATGAGGAAGTACTTACTACCGTTACATTCTCGGGCGGATTCATCATTGTACCGACTGAATATACCTGCGCCATGGCTGCACCCGACATTCCCAATGCTGCCAACATAATGACTGGTTGAATTTTTTTCATATACATTACCCCGCTGAATATTAGTTGTTCGTTTTTTCGCCACGATTGATACTTGTATCTGACCGGAACAAATCCTGCCGGTTTCACTATTTCTTCTTTTTCCTGCATGTACATGCGCCCGGTCAAACTGTATTTTTCAAAGCGGCTTCGTTCTTTCTGCCAGCCAATCCCTGACATGCCCGGAAACCAGAGACATCAGACTTTCGCGCACGCGATCGTGATAACGATTCAACCAGACTATTTCTTCCTCCGTCAACAATGACTTGTCGATACATCGCGTATCGATCGGACACAAAGTCAATGTTTCAAAGCTCAGAAACTTGCCGAATTCTGTATTCTGAAACACCTGGTTGACGACCAGATTTTCCAGTCGTATTCCCCATTTGCCTTCGCGATACAGTCCGGGTTCAATGGAGGTGACCATTCCCTCTTCCATCGCCGTTTGAGGTTCCGGACGGGCATGCCAGGAAATTCCCTGCGGACCTTCATGCACGTTAAGGAAATAACCCACACCATGACCGGTTCCATGACCGTAATCCAGCCCGCAACACCATAATGGCTTTCTGGCGATACTATCAAGCATTGCAGCCGGAATACCGCGAGGAAATCCCGTTTCCGACAAAGCGATCAATCCTTTGAGTACCCGGGTAAAATCTTCTTTTTGCGCCTGTTCCGGTTTACCCACCGCAATCACACGGGTCATATCGGTCGTACCGCCCGGATACTGGCCTCCCGTATCAATAAGCAACAGGCCATTTCCTTCGATAACTGCATGCGTCTCTCTTGTGGCCTGATAATGCGGCAACGCTGCATTGGCATTGAATCCTGCAATCGTACCGAAACTGGGCGAGATATATCCGGGGCGGGCCTGCCTGAACGACTCGATTTTTTCAGAAATCGTCCATTCCGTAATCGTTCCGTTTCCCCCGTGTGTCATTTCGGCATCGAACCACGCCTGAAATTCGCAAAACGCAGCTCCGTCTTCCCGCATTGTCCGGCGAATATGCTCGACTTCGACCGGTGTTTTTCTTGATTTCAGCAATATCGACGGGTTGACTGCCTCGATCCGTTTTATACCGGTATCAAGTATTTCACTCAGGGCATAAGATGTTCTGCGCGGATCATAAAGCAGTGACGTTTTCGTCGGCAAGTTTGCCAGTACACCGGAAACAGCATCATAGGGTTTTATTTCCACGCCGTCTTTTTCAAGCGCTTCATACAGAGGAACCGGTATTTTTGTCCTGTCCGTCATCAGCACGACACGGCTCTCCCCTATCAGCAAATAGGAAAGAAATACAGGGTTGTATGCAATGTCATTGCCTCTCAGATTCAATATCCAGGCAATATCGTCCAGAGATGATATGAAATGCCATTTCGCGCCGATTTTTTTCATCTCGGAACGGAGCAACGCGATTTTTTCATTGCGGGAACGCCCGGTATATTCAAACGAATGTTCGAAAACCGCTCCATCGGGCATAGCGGGTCTGTCTTTCCAGACATCCGGGACAGGATCGATATCCGTCCTGAACAACAGGTTGGCGCCTTCCAGTTTTTCTGCAAGCATATGCCCCTGTTCCATTGAAATCAGATAACCGTCAATAGCAACACAGCTGCCAGCGGAAAAGTTATCCACTATCCAGTCCACATACGATAATACGCTTTTGCCGCTTTCTATTCTGCACATATCGATTCCTGTGCCTTCAAGCTGTCGTTCCGCTTGTGTCCAGTAACGACTGTCCACCCACAGGGAGGCCTTGTGCATACCGACTACCAGTATTCCGGCAGAACCCGTAAATCTGGAAAACCATTTCCGGGTACACCAGTGATCGGGGGGATATTCCGACAAATGCGGATCGGAACCCGGAATAATCAGCACGTCAATAGCATTTTTCTGCATTGCCTTGCGCAAACTGTCCAGGCGTTCATGAATATCGTTGTACTGTTTCCCACTGTTGTTCATGATATTCTTTAATGATGATGGAGATGATCCGGATTTTAACCAATATCGGCACACTCTTGACAACAGTGTCACAAGATCATTTTCCTATTGTCAAAATCGAAAACTCTGGCATATAGCCATAGCATCCCTACTGACCCACAATCCCGATACATCATGGCCGAATCAATCAATGAAAAAGCCCGGACTATTTTGAAAAATTCAGAAAGAATTTATTCTCCTGAACAAATCCGGCAAACCATTATCGACCTGGCATCTGAACTGAACCGGGATTTCGGCTCACCCGAACAACCTCCTCCGCTTGTCCTGAGCATTATGGGAGGTGCCGCAGTCTTTACCGGGCATTTGTTGCCACATCTGGATTTTCCGCTTGAATTCGACTATATCAACGTTTCACGCTATGGAAACGAAGAATACGGCGGAGAACTTATCTGGAAGGTGATTCCACGACAAAACGTCATCAACCGGATAGTCATTGTGCTGGACGATATTCTCGACGAAGGACAAACGCTGCTGCATGTCCGTGAAAAACTGCTTGATATGGGGGCGGCGAAAGTGGTTCTTGTCGTACTTGCGGAAAAAAACACAGGTGTCGTCAAACCTGTCAAGGCAGACTACGTCGGTCTGACAGTCCCAAGCCAGTACGTCATTGGATTCGGAATGGACGCAGAAGGTTTCTGGCGTAATCTGCCTGATATCAGAATATTGAAAAATAAATTGTAACCTGTTGTTTTAAATAATAAAATCAGGATGACAAACGAATTTTCCGAATAAGACCGTCCAATACATCCAGATCCGAAAAATCAATAACGAGCTGTCCGCTTCCTCTGGCATTGAGTTTGAAGCTGACCTTTGTCGCCAGCATATCCGAAAGTTCTTCTTCAAGCTGGACAAGATCGGCGGATTTTTCCTTTACGGTTTTTCTGGGAACATTCCTGTCATTCAATTCCTGCGAGACCAGTTTTTCCGCCTCACGTACCGACATTCTTTTGGAAACGATCTGGGTGGCCAGCGTAATCTGTTTCGCGCCATCCACCGCAAGCAAGGCTCTTGCATGTCCCATATCGATGTCACCAGCCACCAGCATTGTCTGAACCGGGCGAGTCAGATTCAGCAAACGTAAAAGGTTTGTCACAGCACTTCTCGAGCGTCCGACTGCGGAAGCCGCCTGTTCATGCGTAAAATTGAAATCTGTAATCAGTCGGTGAATGCCTTGTGCTTCTTCGAGTGGATTGAGGTCTTCTCGTTGTATGTTTTCGATCAGCGCCATCGCAGCTGCTGTCTGATCATCCACATTTTTCACGATAGCGGGAATTTCCTGCAAACCGGCTATTTTGGCAGCACGGAAACGGCGCTCTCCGGCAATGATTTCATAAACCTTGCCGTCAGTATCTCCGTCGGCAGGACGAACGAGAATCGGTTGCATGACCCCCTGTTCACGTATGGACTGTGCCAGTTCGTTCAGTGCACCTTCATCCATTCGCGTCCGTGGCTGGTATTTTCCGGCCCTGAGTCTGGATATCGGCAAGGAAGATGGAGAAGATTCGACAGAAAAATCAGGTGTCGATCCGAGTAGCACTTCCAGTCCTCTACCCAAACCTTTTTTCCGCTTTGATGCTGTTTCACTCATTTTGTCTGAAATTTGTTATAAAACGATTAACGTTGCCGCTGAAGCCAATCCAGCATTTCTTTAGCGAAATTCGTATATGCCTGTGCGCCACGTGACGATGAATCGAAATCAATTCCCGGCAAACCGTAAGATGGCGCTTCCGCCAACCTGACATTGCGGGGAATGACTGTCTTGAATACCTTGTCTCCGAAATGTCTTTCCAGTTGTTCGGAAACATGCTGCGACAATGTCGCCCTTTTATCGAACATAACTCTCAACAGGCCTATGATTTTCAGATTCCTGTTCAGATTGGCATGTACATGCCGGATGGTATTTACCAGATCGGATAAACCTTCCAATGCATAATATTCGCATTGCATCGGAATGATTACGCCATCGGCCGAACAAAAAGCATTCAAGGTAAGAAGCGATAAAGCCGGTGGACAATCGATCAATATGAAATCATATTCATCCCTGACAGAATCCAGTGCGGATTTCAGGCGACCTTCACGATTTTCAATATCGACCATTTCGACTTCAGCCCCGGACAATTCCCTGTTGGCAGGCAACACCATATAATGATCTGTCGATGACTTCCTGCAAACCGATGCAATATCGGACAATCCAAGCAATACTTCATAAACGGATACATCCAGTTCCGTTTTCTGGATACCGCTACCCATCGTTGCATTGCCTTGAGGATCGAGATCGACAAGGAGAACCTTTTGATCCAGTCTTGCCAGACCTGCAGCAAGATTGACCGCCGTGGTGGTTTTTCCGACCCCCCCTTTTTGATTGGCAATACAAAATACAGTAGCCATAGGATATTTACCCACAGTTATCGATTATGACTGATTCCGGTCCTATCACAATCAAGTGCCTTTGTGCATCGAGTGACGGAACATTCAATACATCTATCCGCTCAACCTTCCATCCTGAAGGTAGATTACTGATTTCGTCTGAGGGAATCAATCCCTTCATTGCATAAAATCTGCCATTTCTATCCAGCAAATGTCCAGAAAGCCCGACAAAATCAGGCAGACTTGAAAATGCTCTGGAAATGATAGCGTCGAATTTTTTTTCGACCTGCAATTTTTCCACCCGTCCCGTATGAATCGTCACATTGTCAAGTCCCAGTTCAATACGTGCCTGATTGAGAAAAGCTGTTTTTTTCTGGACAATATCGACCATGGAAACATGTTTTTCCGGATAGACAATCGCCAGTACCAGTCCCGGTAAACCGCCACCTGAACCGACATCCAGAATATTTTGGCTTTTTACAAGAAAAGGAACGACTGAAAGTGAATCCAGTACATGATGCGTCAACATGTCACCCGGATTCTTGAGAGCAGTCAGGTTATAGGTCGCATTCCACTTATGCAGCAGATAAATATAGTCGACCAGTTTTTCCAGCATTTCATCCGCCAGAAAAACTTTCATATTTTCTGCACCGGATTTCAATCTTTCTTCAATATCGGTCCGATCGACTTTTTCTGTTTCTTTTCTACGCATCGGTCAATCTGTATCCGTTTCCGCAAAACTGATGACACCTCTTTTTTTGAGATATATCAGCAACAATGAAATCGCCGCCGGAGTCACTCCGGAAATACGGGATGCCTGTCCCAGTGTTTCCGGTTTTTGCTTATCCAGTTTCTGACGCACTTCAAAAGACAAGGCCCCTACTTCGGAATAGTTCATATCGGCAGGCAAACGCAAGTTTTCATAATATTGCTGCCTTTTTACTTCGCGAACCTGTCTTTCAATATATCCCGCGTACTTGATCTGAATTTCGACCTGTTCCTTAACCCTGGAATCCAGTATTTCTTCTGTACGCCAGTTTTTTCCGTCAACTGACGTCAGACTGGCCAGATTGTCGTAACTAACATCCGGACGCCTGAGTAAATCAGCAAGAGAATATTCCCTTTCTATTTCCTTGCCGATCACTCTTCTGGATTCTTCGAGCGACAACATATAAGGATGAATCCAGGTCGATTTCAAACGTTCTATTTCCCTGGAAATTTTTTCCCTTTTTTCTTCGAAAGCATTCCATTGTTCCTGACTGACACATCCCAGCTTATAACCGGTCTCTGTCAAACGCATATCCGCATTATCTTCACGCAGACTCAATCTGTATTCCGCCCGACTGGTGAACATCCGGTAGGGTTCATTGACACCTTGAGTGATCAGATCATCCACCATCACACCAAGATATGCTTCGCTTCTTTTCGGAATCCAGGCTTCCTCACCGGATACATAACGTGCCGCATTGATCCCGGCGAGCAGGCCCTGCGCAGCCGCTTCTTCATAACCGGTTGTTCCATTGATCTGTCCGGCAAAGAAAAGCCCTCTGATCTGGCGTGTTTCCAGAGAAGATTTCAGGCATCTCGGATCATAAAAATCATATTCGATTGCGTATCCCGGCCTCAGAATATGCGCATGTTCCAACCCCGGGATCGATTGCACCAGTTTGATTTGGATATCGAAAGGTAAACTCGTCGAAATACCGTTCGGATAATATTCATTAGTCTTCAAGCCTTCCGGTTCCAGAAAAATCTGATGCGAATTTTTATCGGAAAAACGGTGTATCTTATCCTCGATAGATGGGCAATAACGTGGTCCAATACCTTCTATTACACCCGTGAACAAGGGACTCCTGTCCAGACCGGAACGAATAATATCGTGTGTTTCTATATTGGTATGCGTTATCCAGCACGGCAATTGCCGCGGATGCATCGATACATCCCCTCTTAATGAAAACACAGGAACCGGATCGAAATCACCCAACTGTTTTTTCATCACGGAAAAATCAATTGTCTTTCCATCTATCCGTGGCGGCGTTCCTGTTTTCAAGCGGCCTTGTGGTAATCCCAATTCCTTGAGACACTTCGATAAAGCCAGCGCCGGCACATCTCCTGAACGTCCACCCGGATAACTGTCGAGACCGACAAATATTTTTCCATCCAGAAAAGTACCTGCTGTCAACACAACCGCCGATGAACGAAATTCGACACCACCCTGCGTTTTGACACCAACTACTCTATCTTGTTCAATTACCAGATCATCGACCTGTTGCTGAAAAAGAGACAAATTCTCCTGATTTTCCAGTTCATAACGGATAACCTGTTTGTACATCACCCGATCTATCTGCGCACGAGTCGCCCTGACAGCAGGACCTTTTGAAGAATTCAACACACGAAACTGAATTCCGGCTTTATCCGCAGCCAAAGCCATAATACCGCCCAGCGCATCGATTTCACGAACCAAATGACTTTTACCAATACCACCAATAGAAGGATTGCAAGACAATTGTCCAAGTGTCTCAAAGTTATGGGTTATCAATAATGTTTTTTTCCCCATCCTTGCAGAGACCAACGCAGCTTCTGTACCGGCATGCCCCCCACCAACAACAATCACATCAAAGTTTACCGAATAAAGCATAACCCATATCAACCCAAACTGACTTCAAGATATGTTTCACGTGAAACATGTCATTTATCTGACAAACGGCTTGTATTGTAGATCGAATTCACCATGAAATGGTCTTGATACAACGAATTGATCGTAATATCCCACATTGTTGTAAAAATCATTACAATATGTGGATAACCTTGTTGATAAGTTGTGGGTCAGATAGGAACAACACCCCGTACCCCAAAGCCCAAAAAGATATACAAAATATATTCTTTACTTATCCCAAACGTTTGTTTTTTGTAACACGTTGATTTTAAATGATTTAAGTTACTTGTACACAAGTTTTTTCGATATCACTATTCCTATATATATACTTGGATTACTGGTATAGAAAACACTTTTTCATCACCTAACAGACAAATTCGGATTTTACAGTGGTATCTGTTAGAATGATATGTCTGTTTATAACTTACCCTTTACATTGAAGAAGACTGAAGAAATGAGTTCTCAAGACCAAAAAAAAGAGCTGCTCAAGAAAAACGCTCTTGCTTTTCACCGTTTCCCCATTCCCGGAAAAATCAGTGTTGAACCGACCAAACAGGTCAGAGACCAGAATGAACTGGCACTTGCTTACACCCCTGGTGTAGCTTGTGCTTGCGAAGAAATCCATGCAAACCCGAAAGATGCCTACACCTATACGACCAAAGGCAATCTGGTTGCCGTTATTTCCAACGGCACGGCAGTTCTTGGGCTGGGTAACATCGGTGCCCAGGCATCCAAACCTGTCATGGAAGGTAAAGGTGTTCTCTTCAAAAAATTCGCAGGTATCAATGTTTTCGATCTGGAAATCGACGAACTGGATCCGGACAAGTTGTGTGACATCATCGCATCACTTGAACCAACATTCGGCGGTATCAATCTGGAAGACATTCGTGCTCCGGAATGCTTCTACATTGAAAGAAAACTGCGCGAAAAAATGAATATCCCGGTTTTCCATGATGACCAGCATGGAACAGCTGTCATCGTCGGCGCAGCCGTTCTGAATGCGCTGAAGATCGTCGGCAAGGATATCAAGAATTGCAAGATGGTCGTTTCCGGCGCCGGTGCCGGTGCACTGGGTTGTCTTGAATTGCTGGTCGACCTGGGATTCCCTGTCAAGAATATCTGGGTCACCGACATCAAGGGTGTTGTCTACAAAGGCCGCAAGGAACTGATGGACCCGGACAAGGAAATCTACGCACAGGATACTTCCGCCCGTACGCTGATGGATGTCATCCCGGATGCTGATATTTTCCTGGGTTTGTCTGCAGGTAATGTTCTGAAACCAGAAATGCTGTTGAAGATGGCAAAAAATCCGATCATCTTTGCAATGGCCAACCCGATTCCTGAAATTCTGCCGGAAGTCGCTCATGCTACCCGTGATGACGCTATCGTCGGTACAGGTCGTTCCGATTATCCAAACCAGATCAACAATTCCATGTGCTTCCCGTATCTGTTCAGAGGTGCTCTGGATTGCCGTGCAAAAACGATCAATCGTGAAATGGAACTGGCTGCAGTACGTGCTATCGCCAGCCTGGCAGAAATGGAATGTCCTCCGGAAATCGAAGCGATGTATGGCAAGAAATATACTTTCGGTCGTGACTACCTGTTGCCGTTCCAGTTCGATCCGCGCCTGTTGTGGACGGTTGCTCCGGCAGTTGCACAGGCAGCGATGGATTCTGGTGTGGCGCAGGAACCGATTACCGATATGGAAGCCTATCGTCAGAAACTGAAAGATTTCGTGAAATAATCGTTTTCAGCAATAAAAAAGCCGTGCTATGCACGGCTTTTTTATTTTAGTTTCACTTCAGTTTCCAGTGGATGGATTCACCGGCCATCAGGGGAATGACCTTTTCATGACCGAATGGCAATTCATCGGGAATCTTCCATTCTTCCTTAACCAGTGTGATTTTGTTTCTGTTAACTGGCAAATTGTAGAATTTCGGTCCGTTGATACTGGTAAACCACTCCAGTTTTTCCAGTTCATCGACTTCTTCAAAGGCTTGTACGTACAGTTCGATAGCATGCGAAGCGGTATAACATCCCGCACAGCCGCAAGCGTTTTCTTTTGCGCCTTTGGCATGTGGTGCAGAATCGGTTCCAGCGAAGAAACGTGAATTTTTGTGTGTGACTGCTTTCAGCAATGCCTGACGGTTTTCTTCACGTTTCAAGATCGGCAGGCAATAGTAATGTGGGCGGATACCGCCGACGAACAAACTGTTGCGGTTGAACAGCAAGTGATGAGGAGTGACGGTTGCGCCGATATAGCCATCTGCTTCCGTTACATATTCCGCTGCCGCTTTCGTGGTAATGTGTTCGAAGACGATTTTCAGATCGGGAAGTTTTTTACGGAGCGGAATGAGTACCTTGTCGATGAAAACAGCTTCCCTGTCGAAAATATCGATGGAAGGATCGGTTACTTCACCATGCATCAAAAGGGGGATTCCCTGTTTCTGCATTTCTTCCAATGTTGGGATACAGCGATCCAGAGAAGTGACACCAGCATCCGAATTTGTCGTCGCACCAGCGGGATAAAGTTTGACGCCATGGACGATACCGCTTTCCTTGGCTTTTCTGATTTCTTCGGGAGGGGTATTGTCTGTCAGATACAGTGTCATCAATGGTTCGAAATTCGTGTTGCCAGGCAATGCATCCAGTATCCGTTTACGATATTGTTGCGCCGCTTCCGTTGTCGTGACAGGAGGACGCAAGTTGGGCATGATGATGGCCCGTCTGAATTGTTTTGCCGCTTGTGAAGCGGTGGATTGCAGGACATCGCCGTCCCGCAAATGAAGGTGCCAGTCGTCAGGCTGGATGATAGATAGCGTTTGAATATTGGATTGGGGCATGATAGAACTCTCTTTTTCCATATATCCTTTTATTTTATTTTAATTGTTCCTTTCCATTCAGAATTTTTTGCCGGAATAACCAGTATGGGAAATCGTATATCGAAGGTCGTTACCAGAACAGGAGATGCGGGAGAAACAGGACTTGCGAACGGACGACGTGTCGGAAAGGACTGTTTGCGGATACATGCCATCGGTGAAGTTGATGAACTCAATTCGATGATTGGTCTGGTCGTTTGCAAAAGCCTTTGTGAAGAAGTGAAGACGCAATTGCAGCAGGTGCAAAACGATTTGTTCGGACTGGGAGGAGAATTGGCAGGAAGCGGAAATATATTGCTGGGGAAAAATCAGGTTTTACGTATAGAAAACGCTGTCTTGTATTTCAACAGGGACTTGCCGCCGTTAAAAGAATTCGTATTGCCAGGTGGATCGGAAGAAGCATCCCTGCTTCATTTGGCCAGAAGCATATGCCGACGCGCGGAACGCAGTGTCGTTGCTTTGGGAAAAGAAGAAAACATATCACCTGTCCCGATGCAATATCTGAACAGGTTGTCGGATCTGCTGTTTGTCATGGCACGGTTGGCCAACAAACTGGCCAACCGTCCTGACGTTTTCTGGAAAAAAGACGATTATTCCGATCGCTTGTCGAATTCGATACAAGCGTAAGCGGAATGATTGTGGATTGATTCGAAGTTTTCCGCTTCCAGTGTATAGGCAACGATTCGGTCGTCCCTGTTCAGCACACAAGCGACATCACGTACAAGATCTTCGACGAATTTCGGATTGTCATAAGCATGTTCGGTAACATATTTTTCGTCAGGCCGTTTCAGAAGACCGAACAGTTCACAGGATGCCTGTGCCTCGATATTTCGGATCAATTCCTCGACAGGAAGTTCTCCGTCCAAAACTGCGTTGACGGTAATGTGTGAGCGCTGGTTGTGGGCACCATAGGAAGATATTTCCTTGGAACAGGGACAAAGGCTTGTTACCGGAACGACAACTTTCTGCGTTATTTCGACGTCGCCGTTTTTGATTTCTCCCTTGAAACCGACTTCATAATCCATCAGGCTTTTTACCCCGGATACCGGGGCGGTTTTCGTCATGAAAAAGGGAAAAGACAATTCAATGCAGCCGGATTCCGCGTCCAGAAGTGTCAGCATGTCACGGATAAGTCGGGTGAAGACTTCAACGTTCAAAGGACCGGATTCGGAACCCGTGAATTCTTCCAGCAATGCAATGAAACGGGACATATGTGTGCCTTTTTTCTGGTCAGGCAAACGGACATACATGTTCCATGTTCCGACAGAAGGCTGGATACCATTGCTGGTCTGGATCATAAGGGGATGACGAACGCCTTTTACGCCGACTTTCTGTATGGCAATGTGTCTGGTATCCAGAGTACTTTGAACATCCGGAATAGAGAGAATGTCAGAATTCATTTTGGTAGCCGATGTACTGGTTATAGTCGTATGGATGTTTGAGCAGTCATCCCAGTTACATTCAAAAGAGTGAGAATCTCTAAAATTCATGTTAAACCTTAAGAAGCCGCCTGTACCGGAAAATCACAAGACCTGACCGGGATCCTGAAATTGTCCGAAGCGTTTTTGAATTGACGTAATAATGCCATTTTTATCAAGTTTGTGCATGGCAAGCAATTGACCGACATCGCCGTGATCGATGAATTTATCGGGCAATCCCAGCAAAAGAACAGGTGTCGTTATTCCCTCTTCCGAGAGGGTTTCCATGACAGCGGAGCCGGCTCCACCGCAAATGGTTCCTTCTTCGACAGTGACCAGAGCACGGTGCGATTTGGCCATTTCAAGAATCAGGCAATGATCGACCGGTTTGACGAAACGCATATTGACGACTGTGGCGTCGATCGCCTCCCCGGCCGCAAGAGCCGGTTTGACCATGGTACCGAAGGCGAGAATAGCGATATGTTTGCCTTCCCGGATAATTTGACCTTTTCCGATCGGTAATGCCGGCAAATTTTTTTCGATGACGCTTCCGGGTCCCGTACCCCGTGGATACCTGACTGCTGCAGGCCCATTGTACAGGAAAGCTGTCTTGAGCATCCGGTACGATTCGTTTTCATCGCAAGGCGCCATGATAACCATATTCGGAATGCATCTCAAATAAGCCATATCGTAATTGCCTGCGTGGGTTGCACCATCTGCGCCGACGAGGCCCGAGCGATCCAGTGCGAATGTCACATCAAGGTTTTGCAGGGCGACATCGTGAATGAGCTGGTCATAGGCTCTTTGCAAAAATGTGGAATAGATAGCGACAACGGGCTTGAATCCTTCACAAGCCAGACCGGCAGCGAATGTCACTGCATGTTGTTCCGCTATTCCGACATCGAAAAAGCGGTCTGGAAAATCTTTTGCAAACCGGACCATGCCAGAACCTTCTTTCATGGCGGGTGTAATGCCGATCAGTTTTTCATCGACAGTTGCCGTATCGCACAGCCAGTTTCCGAAAATTTCGGCATAAGTCGGTTTCGTCGCTGGAGCTGGTTTGATGCCTTCTTCCGGACTGAATCTTCCCAGACCATGATAGAGGACAGGATCGGCTTCGGCCAGTTTGTAGCCATGTCCTTTTTTGGTCACGATATGCAAGAACTGCGGACCTGTCCGTTTTTTCAGATTTTCCAGTGTCGGAATGAGTGTTCCCAGATCATGGCCATCGATCGGGCCGACGTAATTGAAACCGAATTCTTCAAACAGGGTTGCCGGTGCGATCAGGCCTTTGGCATGTTCCTCAAACCGTTTCGCGATTTCCAGCATCGGACCGCACAGGACTGTTTTTCCGACATTTTTCGCGGTGGCATAGAATTTTCCCGACATCAACCGGGCGAAGTAGTGATTCAGGGCACCAACAGGTGGCGATATCGACATATCATTGTCGTTGAGGATGACAAGCAGTTTGATATCGTCATAGATGCCGACATTATTCATGGCTTCAAAGGCCATTCCGCCTGTGATGGCACCGTCACCGATGACAGCGATCGATGTGAAATTTTCTTTTTTCAGTTTTGCTGCCAATGCCATGCCAAGTGCGGCTGAAATGGATGTCGAGGAATGAGCCGTTCCGAAAGCATCGTATGGACTTTCATCCCGTTTTGGAAAACCGGAAATGCCGCCGGATTGCCGCAATGTCCGCATTTGCTCTCTTCGCCCGGTCAGAATTTTGTGCGCATAGCTCTGGTGACCGACATCCCAGATCAGACGGTCATTGGGTGTATCGAATACGTAATGCAGCGCGATAGCCAGTTCCACGGTACCCAGATTGGACGAAAGATGCCCGCCTGTTTTTGCGACAGACTGAATGATGTATTCGCGCAGTTCGGCAGCCAGTTCTTCAAGATCGGAATATTTCAGTTTTCGAAGATCTGCCGGGCTGTTGATGGTATCGAGCAAAGTCATTATTTATTTTTTCCGCTTTACGATCAGGTCCGCGAGTTCCCGTAAATAATCTGCTTTTTTTCCGAATGGCGCCAATGATTCATGTGCCTGACACCGTAATTGTTCTGCCAGTTTTTCAGAAGGCTCCAGTCCGAGCAGGGAAACGTAGGTTGGCTTGTGATCGGCAAAATCCTTTCCCGCAGTTTTTCCGAGGACGGACGAATCGGCGGTAACGTCCAGAATATCGTCAACGACCTGAAAAGCCAGACCGATCGCTTCTGCATAAAGCTTCAGTGCCTGTTCTTCTTTTTCTGTCGGTTTCCTTGCGCAAAAAGCACCGAGCATGACGGAAGCCTTGAGGATGGCACCGGTTTTCAGTCGATGCATCTGTTCCAGTTGTGTCATGGACAATTTTTTCCCGACACTGTCCAGATCGATGGCTTGTCCGCCACACATTCCCATGGAACCGGATGCGTCGGACAAAATGCACAATCTTTTTATGGCCAGTTCCGCCTTGTCGTCCGTTTCCGACAAAACGATGAAAGCCTGTGCCTGCAAGGCGTCACCGGCCAGCAGTGCGGTCGCTTCTCCAAACCGGACATGAACTGTTGGTTTTCCGCGTCTCAAAACGTCGTTGTCCATGCATGGCATATCGTCATGAATCAACGAATAGGCGTGGATCATTTCGACTGCAGAAGCGACTCTTGCCATGATATCCGGTTGTGCGCCGAACAGCGTGCCTGTCGCAAATACCAGCAAGGGACGGATTCTTTTTCCGCCATCCAGGACGGCATAGCGCATTGCCTGATGCAATTTGACGGGAATCAGCTCTTCAGAAGGCAAAAGCTCATCCAGCGTTTTTTCGATGGTGTTTTGCACCGACTGCATCCAGTTCGCGAAAGATTCAGTCATTGTCGTTTCCGTTCCGATCTTCCGGAGAAAAGGGTTTCAAAAGTTCACCGTCGAGAACCCTGACCTGTTGTTTGGCCTTGTCCAGCCGGGCGGTACAATACCTGATCAGTTCGACGCCTCTTTTATATGCGTCAATCGACAATTCCAGAGAAAGTTCCCCCGCTTCCAGTTTGGTTACCAGCTCGTCCAGTTCCGCCATGGCATCTTCGAATGAGGCCGGCGTTTTGTTGAAATCATCATTTGACATAGAAAACAGACACCTGCAAGGATTCCGATAAAGAAGGTGTAAAATTCAATAAAAATAAGAAGTTGTTGTCTGACCTGAATCTGTCATTATACGCCATGCGCTCTTCGGGCATGGTTTTTTGGTGATCTGATTCAGGGTTCTTTTTTTTGTTCTGTTCAGAAACGAAATACAGGCAGATTTTTTTCACTGCCGGATAATGTTTTTCGGCAGTTGGATGAATGCCGACAGTTTGACGGGTTTTATCTATGCAATCTCTCTGGATGCTTTTTGCGACATTTCTGTTTTCACTGATGGGAGTTTGCGTGAAACTGGTGTCCGATGAATATTCAACACCCGAGATCGTCATGTACAGAAGTCTGGTCGGCGCCATTTTTCTGGGATGTCTGGTAGCCGTCAGGGGAGGGTCTCTCAAAACGGCTTATCCATTCCAGCATTTGTGGCGCGGTGTCGTCGGAGCGACGGCATTCGGACTCTGGTTTTTCTCGTTCAGGGGGTTGCCGCTGGCGACAGCCATGACGCTCAATTATATGTCGCCGATATGGATCGCCGGAATTTTGTTTGCCATGGGGTTGTATCACGGCAAGGTCCGTTTCGAATGGAAGCTGGTTTGTGCCATCGTCGCGAGCTTCATCGGTGTTGTCCTGCTTTTGCAACCTACGATTCATGCCGACCAGTTGCAATCCGGGATGATTGCGCTTGTTTCCGGTGTATTGGCGGCGCTGGCTTATCTTCAGGTCCGGCATCTGGGCAATCTGGGTGAGCCGGAATATCGTGTTGTATTTTATTTTTGCATAATCGGTACGGTAGGTGGTGCACTGGTTTCGATGGCGTGTGCCCGCTTGCCCGGAAGCGACGGTATCGCTTTCCATAGCCACAGTATCCGCGGAATCGTCCTGTTGACGCTGATCGGTGTTTTCGCTGCTGTCGGACAGATGGCCATGACCCGTGCCTACCATCTTGGCAAGACACTGGTAACGGCCAATCTGCAATATTCGGGTATCGTGTTTTCCAGCATATGGGGCATTCTCATATGGCAGGATTTTCTCGGTTGGATAGGATGGCTCGGCATGATCGTCATTATCGGCAGTGGCGTTTCCACGACATTTTTCGATGTACGCCACAAAATGGCGTCCACCATGAAAACATACGAAAAAGCCAAAAAGATGCTGGAGCAGAAAACCGGCTGACGATTTTCAGTGCGCTTCTCCCCAGCTTTTCCCGGAGCCGACTTCCGCAATCAGCGGAACATCCAGTTTGGCGACATTCCCCATCAGTTTCGGCAAGTGGTATTTGACGGTATCCAGTTCTTTTTCGGGAACTTCCAGAACCAGTTCGTCATGAACCTGCATGATGAGTTTCGACTCGAGTTTTTCGTTTTCGAGCCAGTTCTGGACGGCTATCATGGATAATTTGATGATGTCGGCGGCGGTACCCTGCATCGGTGCGTTGATAGCCGCTCGTTCGGCAGCTTGCCGGCGTGGTCCGTTCGGTGAATTGATTTCGGGAAGCCACAATCTTCTGCTGAAAACCGTCTCGACATAACCCTGTTCCCTTGCCTGCCGGCGAATGGAATCCATGTATCTCGCAACACCTGGATAACGCTGGAAATACCGGTCGATATAATCTTTTGCGTCGTTGCGGCTGATACCGAGATTGGACGCGACACCGAAAGCGCTCATGCCATAAATCAGGCCGAAGTTGATGACTTTGGCATAACGTCTTTGTTCCGACGTGACTTCAAGTGGTGTGATATCGAAAATTTCGGAAGCCGTTGCACGATGTACATCCTGTCCGTCATGAAAGGCTTTCAAAAGGCTTGTATCTCCGGAAAGATGCGCCATGATTCTCAATTCGATCTGGGAATAATCGGCTGATACGATACAGCTTCCGGCCGGTGCGACAAATGCTTCCCTGATTCGTCTGCCTTCTTCTGTTCTGGCAGGAATATTCTGGAGATTCGGATCGCTGGAAGCCAGACGACCCGTTACAGCGACAGCCTGTGCATAATTGGTGTGGACTCTTCCTGTATGCGGATCAATCATTCTGGGCAACTTGTCGGTATAGGTCGATTTCAGTTTCGACATACTCCGGTAATTCAGAATGATACCGGGCAATGGATAATCCAGAGCCAGTTTCTCAAGTATATCTTCACTGGTCGAAGGCGCACCTGACGGTGTTTTCCTGACGACGGGAAGATTCAGTTTTCCGAAAAGAATTTCTCCAAGCTGTTTGGGAGAATTGAGATTGAAAGGTTGTCCGGCTGCAAGATAGGCTTCTTTTTCCAGAGTATCCATTTTTTTCCTGAGCTCGGATGATTGTTCAAGAAGCCTGTTCGGGTCAATCAGGACACCGTTGCGTTCCATTTTTTGCAGTACGGTCAATACCGGTATTTCGATTTTTTCGTAAATGAAGCGCAAACCGTCATATTCTGCCAGTTGTGGCCACATGTGCTGGTGCAGTTGCAAGGTGACGTCGGCATCTTCCGCTGCGTATCGGGTAGCCAGTTCCAGCCCGACCTGATCGAAACCGATTTGGGATGCGCCTTTGCCGCAAACTTCTTCATATCCGAGCGGTTTGTAATCAAGCAACCGTTCGGACAAACTGTCCATATCATGCCGCCGGTTCGATTCAAGAACATAGGATTCCAGCAGGGTGTCATGTGCGATACCTTGCAGACGGATATGATGATTCCTGAAAATATGGGAATCGTATTTGAGGTTTTGTCCGACTTTCTTTTTGTCGGGATTTTCCAGCCAGCCTTTCAAGCGATCCAGCACCATATCGGCAGGCAATTGTTCGATGGCCTCGATACTTTGATGTGCCAGTGGAATATAGGCAGCCGTTCCCGGTTGTACACAAAGGGAAATACCGACCAGCCGGGCATTCATGGCGTCCAGCGAAGTCGTTTCTGTATCGATAGCGGTAAGTTCAGCGCGGTTTATCCGTTCCAGCCAGTCTTCAAGCTGTTCGACAGTCCGTACGGTTTCATAGTTTTGATTACTGATGAACTTGCCGGGATTTTCAGGTCGTTCGCCGGATGCTGCCGGCAGGTTTTCCTTTTTTTCTTTTTCCTGATGCGATGCATTCAGTTCACGGAGCCAGCTTTTGAAACCATATCGCTCATAAGCGTTTTTCAGGCCGGAAATGTCTTCCGGTTGTTTGGCCAGCGATTTTTCAATGGACTGGAATTGTCCCTGCAAGTCGCAATCCGTACGGATAGTGATCAGTTCACGCGCCCGGGGAAGCCAGTTCAGCGATTCACGCAAATTGTCACCGGCGCTTCCCTTGATGCTTCCGGCATGTTCGATAATGCCGTCAAGCGAACCGTACTGGATAAGCCATTTGGCCGCGGTCTTTGGACCGACCTTGCTGACACCCGGAATATTGTCGGCGGTATCGCCGATAAGAGACAGGTAATCGATGATTTTTTCGGGCGGTACACCGAATTTTTTTGTGACGCCTTCTGTATCCAGAATTTCGTTGTTCATGGTATTGACCAGCGTGACACGGTCTTTTACCAGCTGGGACAAATCCTTGTCGCCTGTCGATACGACTATGTCGAAATCTTCTTGGGCGGCGATCGAAACCAGCGTTCCAATCACATCATCGGCTTCGATTCCCTCGACCGAGAGAATAGGCCAGCCTAGCATGCGAACCAGATCATGGATGGGTGCGGTTTGGCGTGCGAGATCGTCAGGCATGGCAGGACGATTCGCCTTGTATTCCTGATAGAGGTCATGACGGAAAGTTTTACCTTTGGCATCGAATATACAGGCAGCGTAGGCTGTGGGATAATCTTTTTCAAGACGGTGCAGCATATTCAGAAAACCGTATATGGCGCCGGTCGGTTCGCCTTCGGCATTGCGCAGATCCGGCAAGGCATGGTAGGCACGATAGAGATAGCTTGAGCCATCAACCAATAACAGAAGTTTGCTCATATGGAAGAGAACACAAAAAGCGTGCACAAACTGCACGAAATAACGGATGTCAATTATGCAACGATTCTCAAGGCCAGAGAATCATGGAGCATGTTTTCCATTATGTCAGAATTTATCGAGTCGACCGAACGCCTCTCGGATATAAATCCGGCAGTCACGATTTTCGGTTCGGCCAGAATTCATCCCGACAATCCGTATTACATCCAGTGCATGGAATTGTCCCGGCGTTTCTCGGATGCAGGTTTTGCCGTTATTTCCGGTGGCGGTCCCGGCATCATGGCGGCGGCCAACCGCGGCGCTTAT
This sequence comes from uncultured Oxalobacter sp., assembly GCA_934277985.1. Lineage (GTDB taxonomy): Bacteria > Pseudomonadota > Gammaproteobacteria > Burkholderiales > Burkholderiaceae_D > Oxalobacter > Oxalobacter paeniformigenes. Next base: position 43,649 of record CAKQWF010000006.1, on the reverse strand, counting down.
GAAGGCAAATCGCTTTCCATTGGCCTGAATATTGAATTGCCACAGGAACAAAGACCCAATCGCTGGCAAAACATTTCCCTGAATTTCAGGCATTTCTTTGCGCGTAAGGTGGCGTTTGCCAAATATGCCGATGCCTTTGTCCTGTTTCCGGGCGGATTCGGTACACTCGATGAAATGAGCGAAGTGCTGACACTGATCCAGACAGGCAAATCACGGCGTATTCCGGTAATTCTTGTCGGCAGCAAATTCTGGAAAGGGTTTATCGACTGGATGCATGATTCATTGCTTGCTGAAGGAATGCTGGCACGTGAAGATATCGAACTGATGCAGATCATGGACGATACCGACAAGGTACTGGAAGCCATTTTCTCATTTTACGAAAAACGTGCGACAGGCCCATCGGAAGAAGAAAGACAGAAAATGCTTTACCTGTAACCGGTATCCGTTTGTTACAATAGATTGTCTGTTCAATTTATCGACGTTACCCTCATGCGATTATTTTCTCATTTCAGGAAAACCATGGCGCTGGCTACACTGGCGGTTGCATCCGTAGCTTCAGGGCAGGATTCGCAGTCTCCGCAGGTGCAGGAACTGGAGGTGATCGACGAGGTCGATCAGCCGGCGATCACCATTCGCAAGCCGGACATGACGGGTGAAATTACCGAAAAACGGAAAGGGGGTATCGTCGAGGAAATCAAGGTAAAAAGCGGTCCCAGTACCTATTATCTGTACCCGAACGGTCCGGGAGGCGTACCGGGGTCTTTCGAAAGTTCCGAAGTCCGGCCGGCATTGTGGAAAATACATGAATTCGATATCGGCGAAGCACCACAGGAAAAACAGCAGCAGGAAATGAACGAGCCATTGAATGCGCCGCCTTTGCCACCGCCCTCGATGAATAATTGACAAGGTGGCAAGAGATCTTCAGTTTAACGTTCAACATCTTATACTCATGGCAGTTTTTACACCGGTCAGTCTCGATGATCTGGTTCCCTGGATGGCTTCTTTTTCGCTGGGTACAGCCAAGGATATCAGGGGTATCAGTTCCGGCATCGAAAACAGTAATTTTTTCGTTACCACCGAAAAAGGGGAATTTGTTCTTACGCTTTTCGAGAAGCTGACGTTCGACGAATTGCCTTTTTATCTTAACCTGATGCAACATCTGGCCAAAAAAGGCATCAAGGTACCGGCACCTGTTCCGGACAACAACGGCAGGATTTTGCATACACTGTGCGGAAAACCGGCATGTCTGGTGTCCAAACTTGAAGGCGACTGGGTTCCTGCCCCCAAACCGGTTCATTGCGCACAGGTCGGCGACATGATGGCAAAGATGCATCTGGCCGGACGTGATTATCCGCTTGAACAGCCCAATCTCAGAGGTATCGCATGGTGGCGGAAAACCGTGCCGGAAGTACTTCCTTTCCTCTCGACGGAAGCGTCGTTTTTGCTTCAGAACGAAATGCGCTTCCAGGAAGAATTCGCTGCCTCGAATTTATACTGGAAACTGTTCAGGGGGCCTGTTCACGCCGATTTGTTCCGCAACAATGTCATGTTCGACGGTGATGAATTGTCCGGATTTTTCGATTTTTATTTCGCCGGTTGCGATACCTGGCTTTTCGATGTCGCCGTGGCGATCAATGATTGGTGTATCGATCTTGAAACCGGTGAATTCGATATGAACCGCGTCAGAGCCTTTCTGGATGCGTACCATGCGGTGCGTCCCTTCACTGTGGATGAATGTGCAGCATGGAAAGCGATACTCAGAAGTGCAGCCCTGCGTTTCTGGATTTCACGTCTGTATGATTTTCATATGCCCCGCGAAGCCCAGATACTGACACCGCATGATCCACGCCATTTTGAACGCATTCTGCGTTTGCGAGTGGCGCTACCTGTTCCGGAACTGATTGTATGAATCAGGCGAATGCTCGTGCGGGATGGGACTGGGTTACCGGCGGCTGGAATCTTTTCCGCGCACGTCCTTTTTTTCTGACCAATCTGTTTTTCATTTATGTGTTCGGAATGATTCTTCTGGGAGTCATCCCGTTGTTGGGACAAATTCTGCCGGTTTTGCTCTCCCCTGTATTTACTTTCCTGTTCATGCACGCCTGTTTCAAGGCAGAGACCGGTGAACAGATCACTTTCAGAGACTTGCTTGCCGTTCTGAATCGGCAGATGTTGTTTCGATTGTCCATGGCCGGAAGCTGTTATTTGCTTTTCGCTTTCCTAGCGGTCGGACTCTCGTTTCTGATAGACGGCGGCAATATTTTCATACTGTTCGGCGAACAGACAAAAGAACTGCAATCCTCCGAGATGGTCTCGCTTTTTATCACATTGACCCTGATTCTGATCGCCTACATTCCGTTTTTGATGGCGATGTGGTTTGCCATTCCGCTGATCGGCTGGAAGGATATGAGTCTCGGAAAAGCGATGTTCTACAGTTTTTTCGCTTTTGCCAGGAATTTCCGCCCCTTTCTGGTGTATTTCGGTATCTGGATTGCTCTTGTCTTCGGTTTTCCATATTTGATCGCTGCCCTGTTTGGTATCGTTGCCGGACAAGGCATCGCCACGTTTGTGGTCTTTGTCTTTTCTTTTATCCTGTCAGTACTGATCTACTGTTCCTTTTACCCCACTTACCGTGATATTTTCGGTCGTCCGGACGCAAACACGTAAATTTTTCTGCGTTAAACGGTAGAATGCAACAAACGGATTTTTCCGATATCTTTTTCTGCCATCACGTTAATTTGTTGTGAGGATATCCCATGAGTGATCTTGAACCCAAAATAAAGGCGGAGATTCTTGCCGAGGCGTTACCGTATATCCAGAAATTCCATGGTAAAACCATTGTCATCAAATATGGCGGCAATGCCATGACTGAAGAAAGACTCAAACACGGATTCGCACGAGATGTTGTATTGCTCAAACTGGTCGGCATGAATCCAGTCGTCGTTCATGGTGGTGGTCCACAGATTGATAACGCCCTCAGAAAAGTCGGCAAAAGCGGAACATTCGTCCAGGGTATGCGTATCACCGATGAGGAAACCATGGAAGTCGTCGAATGGGTTCTTGGCGGCGAAGTGCAGCAGGATATCGTGATGCTGATCAATCAGTATGGCGGTCAGGCAGTCGGTCTCACAGGAAAGGACGGCGGGCTGATTCATGCCGAAAAAATGCGGATGCCCGACAAAGACAAACCCGGCGAATTCATCGACCTCGGATACGTTGGCAAGATCACATCCATCAATCCAGCCGTCGTCAAGACACTTCAGGACGATGCGTTTATTCCGGTCATATCACCGATCGGTTTCAGCGATGATGGACAGGCCTACAATATCAATGCCGATGTTGTCGCAGGTGAAATAGCCCAGATCCTGAAAGCCGAAAAACTGATCATGATGACCAACACACCGGGTGTACTGGACAAGCAGAACCGGTTGTTGACGGATCTGACGGCACGAGAAATCGAATTGCTCTTTGAAGACGGAACGATTTCAGGTGGGATGTTGCCGAAGATCGGTTCGGCACTGGATGCAGCGAAATCCGGCGTGAATTCGGTGCATATCATTGATGGTCGCATCGAACATTCCCTGCTCCTTGAAATTCTGACCGAGCAGCCTTTCGGTACGCTGATCCGTTCACACTGAGCCGGATTCAGCCATAACAAAAAAGGCAGCTCACGCTGCCTTTTTTGCTGGAATGAAACGAAATCTCAATGCTTGCGCCGCAATTTCTTGATCATGGACAACTGGGCTACAGCCATGGCGATTTCAGCCTGTGCCTTGGCGTAGTCAATTTGTGATTCACGATTCAAGATGGCATCTTCAGCCAGTTTCTTCGCTTCGTTGGCCTTGGCTTCGTCAAGATCCTTCGCACGGATTGCCGTATCCGCGAGAACGGTAACAGCATGTGGTTGAACTTCAAGAACACCGCCTGCCACGAAGACATATTCCTCATCCTGCTTACCGCTGACCCTGATACGTACGGCACCCGGCTTGATACGGGTAATCAACGGGGCATGTCGTGGAAGGATACCCAGTTCACCCATTTCACCCGGCAACACGACGAATTCAGCTTCACCGGAGAAAATCAATTCTTCGGCGGAAACAACGTCAACATGTATGGTGTTTGCCATGTTAGAAACCTTTATGATCGTTCAGTTGCGTTTACGAACCTGCATTCCAGACGGAAGTAATATTCCCGCACCGGAATGCAGGTGACAACCGATTACATTCTTTCTGCTTTTGCGATTGCTTCCTCAATGGTACCAACCATATAGAAGGCCTGTTCCGGCAGATGATCCAGTTCACCGTTGGCAATCATCTTGAAGCCCTTGATGGTGTCTTTCAACGGAACATACTTGCCTGGGGAACCGGTAAACACTTCAGCAACCGTGAAAGGCTGCGACAGGAAACGCTGCATCTTGCGGGCACGTGCGACGACCAGTTTGTCTTCCGGTGCCAGTTCGTCCATACCCAGAATAGCGATAATATCGCGCAATTCCTTGTAGCGCTGCAAAATACCCTGTACCTTGCGGGCGGTTTCGTAGTGTTCTTCACCGACGACATGCGGGTCAAGCTGGCGGGAAGTCGAGTCCAGCGGATCGACAGCCGGATAAATACCCAGAGATGCAATGTCACGGGAAAGCACGACGGTGGAGTCCAGGTGAGCGAAGGTCGTTGCAGGAGACGGGTCAGTCAAGTCGTCGGCTGGAACGTAAACGGCCTGAATCGAGGTAATGGAACCAGTAATGGTCGAAGTAATACGTTCTTGCAGTTTACCCATTTCTTCCGCCAGCGTCGGCTGATAACCCACAGCGGACGGCATACGGCCAAGCAGTGCGGACACTTCCGTACCGGCCAGAGTGAAACGGTAAATGTTGTCGACGAAGAACAGCACGTCACGGCCCTGGTCACGGAAACTTTCCGCAATCGTCAGACCGGTCAATGCCACACGCAGACGGTTGCCCGGAGGTTCGTTCATCTGACCATAAACCATCGCAACCTTGTCCAGAACGTTGGATTCCTGCATTTCGTGGTAGAAGTCGTTACCTTCACGGGTACGTTCACCCACACCTGCAAAAACCGACAAACCGGAGTGCTGTTTTGCAATGTTGTTGATCAGTTCCATCATGTTCACGGTTTTGCCCACACCGGCACCACCGAACAGACCGACCTTACCACCCTTGGCGAACGGACAGATCAGATCGATCACCTTGATACCCGTTTCGAGAATTTCCTGGGAAGGGGAGAGCTCGCTGTAAGCCGGTGCCTTGCGGTGAATCGATGCCCGTTCTTCCGTTTGGATCGGACCCATTTCATCGATAGGTTCACCCAGAACGTTCATGATACGACCGAGAGTCGCTTCACCGATCGGTACCATGATGGGATTACCGGTGTTTTGAATTACCATGCCACGACGCAAACCATCGGACGAACCCAGCGCAATGGTACGGACTACACCGTCACCAAGCTGCTGCTGTACTTCCAGGGTCAGGTCGGAACCTTCCATTTTCAAAGCATCGTACACCTTGGGCATATCATCACGTGGAAATTCCACGTCAACCACGGCACCGATACACTGAACGATTTTGCCTTCCGCCATTTTTCGTTCCTCTAAATAAATTCATTCGTTTAATCAATACTATTGGCTGCCGGTTAAACCGCAGCTGCGCCTGCAACGATTTCCGACAGCTCGGTTGTAATGGCTGCCTGACGGGTCTTGTTGTATATCAGTCTCAAATCCGAGATGACATTACCCGCATTGTCACTGGCTGCCTTCATGGCCACCATGCGTGCAGACTGTTCTGAACCGATATTTTCCGCTACCGACTGATACAAAAGCGCTTCGATGTAACGTTGCAGCAATGTATCGATGACGGATGCGGCGTCCGGTTCATAGATATATTCCCAACTGTGGCTTTTCGTTTCTACTTTCAGAGTGTCCTTGGGCAATGGCAGCAACTGGTCAATGACCGGTTCCTGTCGCATCGTATTGATGAACTTGTTGTAACACAGATAGATCGCATCCAGATTTTCGGCATTGTATTCATCGAGCAATGCCTTGAAAGGTCCGATCAGCTGTTCCAGACGGGGAGCGTCCCCGAGCTGGACAACTGACGAGACAACTTTCGCGCCGATACGGTTCAAAAAACCCAGTCCCTTGGTGCCGATCGCTACCGTAATAATGCTGTTGCCCTTGGCTTCCTCTTCCTTCATCTTGTTGGTGACAATTCTCAATACGTTGGTATTGAGACCGCCACACAGACCCTTGTCGGTCGTCACCACAACCAGCCCGATACGCTTGGATGATTCACGTTCGATGGTAAACGGGTGAACATAATCAGGATTTGCCTCTGCCAGGTGAGCGGCAATATTGCGGACAATCTCACTATAAGGACGGCTGGCACGCATCCTGTCCTGCGCCTTGCGCATTTTGGATGCAGCCACCATTTCCATGGCCTTGGTAATTTTTCTCGTATTTTCTACGCTGCTTATCTGGCTGCGTATTTCCTTGCCTGATGCCATGAGGCTTTACTCCTTGTCGCGTCAGTTATATCGTTAATCAGGCAGCTTCCTTCGCCCGGACCTGTTTGAAATCGGTGATCGCAGCTGCGAGCGTCGATTCGTCATCCTTGTCCAGTTTCTTGTTTTCGTCGATTCTTCTCAGAAGATCGGAATAGTTTTCCTTCATGTAAGCATGCAATTCTGCTTCGAACGGAAGAACGTCCTTCACTTCGATATCATCGAGGAAACCACTGTTGACAGCAAACAGGGAAACCGACATCAGCGAAATCGGCAGCGGAGAATACTGGTTCTGTTTCAGCAATTCGGTAACGCGAGCACCACGATCAAGCTGACGTCTGGTCGCTTCGTCCAGATCCGAGGCGAACTGTGCAAACGCAGCCAGTTCACGATACTGTGCCAAGTCGGTACGAATACCGCCGGAGAGGCTCTTGATCGCTTTGGTCTGGGCAGCACCACCCACACGGGAAACCGAAATACCAGCGTTAATGGCAGGACGGATACCAGCGTTGAACAGGTTCGTTTCCAGGAAGATCTGACCGTCGGTAATGGAAATGACGTTGGTCGGAACGAAAGCAGAAACGTCACCAGCCTGGGTTTCGATGATAGGCAGTGCGGTCAGGGAACCGGTACGGCCTTTTACTTCACCTTTCGTAAACTGTTCGACATAGTGTTCGTTGACACGTGCTGCACGTTCCAGCAAGCGGGAGTGCAGATAGAAAACGTCACCCGGGAATGCTTCACGTCCTGGCGGACGACGCAGCAGCAGGGAAACCTGACGATAGGCAACAGCCTGTTTGGACAGATCATCATAAACGATCAGCGCGTCCTGGCCGCGGTCGCGGAAATATTCTCCCATGGCGCAGCCAGCATAGGGAGCGATGTATTGCATTGCAGCGGATTCCGATGCCGTTGCTGCAACGACGATCGTATAATCCATGGCGCCGTTTTCTTCCAGAGCACGGACGGTGTTCTTGATGGAAGAAGCTTTCTGGCCAATAGCGACATAGATACAAACCATGTCCTGGCCCTTCTGGTTGATGATGGCGTCGATAGCTACGGCAGTTTTGCCGGTCTGGCGGTCGCCAATGATCAATTCACGTTGGCCGCGTCCGATCGGAACCATCGAGTCAATGGCTTTCAGGCCGGTCTGCATCGGCTGGGAAACGGACTGACGTGCAATAACGCCCGGAGCGATTTTTTCGATCGGGCTGGTCAGTTTGGTATTGACAGGACCCTTTCCGTCAATCGGCGAACCCAAGGCATCCACGACGCGACCGATCAGCTCGGGACCCGTCGGCACTTCCAGAATACGACCGGTACATTTGACCGTATCGCCTTCGGAAATATGTTCGTATTCACCCAGAATAACCGCACCTACCGAGTCACGTTCCAGGTTCAATGCCAGACCATAGGTATTTCCCGGAAACTCGAGCATTTCGCCTTGCATGACGTCGGAAAGGCCATGTATACGACAGATACCGTCAGAGACGGAAATAACGGTACCCTGATTGCGAATCTCGGCGGCATCGCCAAGATTCTCTATCCGATTTTTAATCAGATCACTGATTTCGGACGGGTTTAGTAACATGCTAACTCCTAATTTTGTTCTATCGGTTCGCACCGCTCAAGCAGCTGGATTACGAAACAAGGGTTTCCTGCATTTTGTGCAGCTTCCCACGTACTGACAAGTCAAGAACCTCATCGCCGACGGTGACACAGACACCGCCGATCAGGGAATTGTCTATTTCAATAGTAGGAATGAGCTTGCGTCCAAACCGCTTTTCCAATTTGCTGACAAGTTCATTCGTTTGAGCTTCCGTTAATGGAAAAGCGCTGACTATTTGCGCGATAGCCGAACCCTGACTTGCGTTTTTCAGTTCCTCGAACTGCCGGGCAATTTCAGGTAGCAAGGCAACACGATCGTTTTCAACCAGTACACGGATGAAATTTTTCACCGGTTCGTCGTTTTCACAGTGGAAAATCTGGAAAAGGACGCTGGCGATCTGGTCTTTTCTCAGCGTGGGATTGTTCGCAACCTCAAGAACCTGGGGATGCGAACCGATCTTTGCCAACGCTTCGATCAGTTGGGACCAGTGCAGAAGATCCTGTTTCTGTGCTATCTGAAACAGTGCCTCGGCATACGGGCGCGCTACAGTAGCTATTTCCATAATTAAAGTTCAGCAGAAAGTTTGTTTAACAGATCAGCATGGGCTTTAGCGTCAATTTCGCGTTTGAGAATCTGTTCAGCGCCCTTGACAGCCAGCGAGGCCACTTCCGCCCGAAGCTGTTCCCTAGCCTGCTTGATTTGCAATTCGGCCTGGGCTTTTGCCTGAGCGATGATTTCAGCTGCTTCGTTTTCGGCATCCAGTTTGATGTCGTCAGCGATTTGCTGTGCACGTGTTTCAGCTTCCTGAACACGTTTCTGACCTTCTTCTCTTGCTTTGGCCAGCTCGCTCTGAACATGCTTTTGTACGGCGATCATTTCCTGCTTGCTACGGTCGGCCGCAGTCAAACCTTCCTGGATTTTTTTCGCGCGCTCATCCAGAACCTTAACTAAAGGTGGCCATACTACTTTTGCCGTGAATATGGCAAGAACAATAAAGACCACGAATTGCGCGAATAATGTCGCATTTAAATTCACGGTATTTCCCTTTTAAAATAGTATTGCGCCATGTTCAAGTTTCGGATGTTTCCATCCGAACCCAGCTTGTTCAGTTACCTGCGAAAGGATTAACGAACGCAAACATGACGGAGATAGCAACGGCGATCAGATAAACCGCGTCAACCAGACCAGCCAGAATCAGAACGTTGGTACGCAGCGGGTTGGTCAGTTCAGGCTGACGTGCGGATGCATCAAGGTATTTACCTGCCATAAAAGAGATACCGAAAGCTGCGGCAAACGCTACGATAGCGATCATGAAACCACAGGTAAAGACCATCATGCCAATATTACTCATAATATTTCCTTCCAGATTGAAAAATAAAGGTTAAAACAAAGGGTTGAAAAAATCAGTGTCCTTCATGAGCGAGACCGAGGTAAACCAGGGTCAGCATCATGAAAATGAATGCCTGCAGGAAAACGATCAGGATATGGAAAATCGCCCAGATCGCGCCGGCAACGACGTGTCCCAGGAAGAGGAACGAACCGCCAATCGACAGGGATGCATAGGCACCCAGCATCGCAATCATCAAAAACAGCAGTTCGCCTGCATACATGTTCCCCCACAACCGCATGGCCAGGGAAACCATTTTCGAAATGTATTCAATGCAGTTCAGAATGAAATTTGCCGGTGCCAGCGCAAGACCGAAAGGCGCACCGAACAGTTCGTGCAGGAAGCCTTTCAGGCCTTTGACCTTGATACCGAAATAGATCATCAGCACGACGACGCCCAGCGAAATACCGACGGTACCATTCAGATCGGATGTCGGCACGACACGATGGTACATAATGTATTTGCTCAATCCGGTCCACGTGAAAAGCTGTCCGAACAGGTCAACAGGCAGAAAGTCCATGCAGTTCATCAACGAGATCCAGACGAACATGGTCAGCGCCAGTGGTGCGATAAAACGGCGATCGCCATGGATCTGTGCCTTGGACTGTGTATCGGCCATTTCCACCAGCACCTCGATCATGGACTGAACGCGGTTCGGTGTATCCGACGTTGCTTTCTTGGCGACGATATACATGAAAATGCAGGCGAAGGCACCACAAAAAACGGACCAGAAAACCGTGTCAAGGTTGATGATGGAAAAATCTATGATTTTTTCCTGATGGCTTGTTCCGAAGTTTTGAAGGTGGTGGGTTACGTATTCTGCCAATGTTGGCGTATGAGCATCTGCAGACATGATCAACTCTTCAATTTTAACAATAACAAAATATAACTCTTAAGAATCAGGATGTAGCTCACAATAAACGCTATCCATTTGATCTCGCGATAAAACCAGAAAACAAGTATTACCAGCAAAATCGAGATCAAAATCTTCAAGAATTCCATTACAAAAAAGGTGGCGGGTATGATCTTGTGAAATATTTTTTGCGCGAAAAACAAACCGGCAAAAAAACACACATTCGGAATCACACAACACAAACCGGCCAAAATTGCCGCAATTCCGGAAGGAACTCCTCCTATCAATACCGCAATCAGCGCAATGACTATTGCAAAAGCCGACTGCCACAAAAGAACACGCCCCATTTTTGATCTCAATTTGCCGCTGTCATCAAATCAGGAGCTGCAACCGGAACAAATTCCCCATGACTGGGAGAATCTGCCGCCGGATTGCCACCAAACCCCCGAATTATACTTGTGTTACAAATTTGCGGTCAATGAAATTTTGCCTACAAAATATGCAATTTTTTTCTTATTTGGCGGTTGTTTAAAAAACTTTTTTTCTTTGAAAAGAACCGTTTCCAAACAATATCTGATGTGAATTATCAGAATTAATTTTTATCCCGGACAAACGCGTTGCTGCGCCGTTCCTGACCGATTGACGAGACCGGTCCATGGCCGGGAATGAACTGTACGTCATCGCCCAGCTTGTACATGTTTTCCCGGATGGATTTTTCCAGTGCCTTGAAGCTGCCTTTTGGCAGATCGGTACGTCCGATCGAGCCTGCGAAAAGCACGTCGCCGGAGATGGCGACTTTTGTCGGAGCATGGAAGAAAATGACATGACCCGGTGAATGGCCCGGGCAGTGAAAGACTTTCAGGGTTTCGTTGCCGACAGTGACTTCATCACCCTGTTCCAGCCAGCGGTCAGGTGTGAACGGTTGTCCCGGAGGCAGTCCCCACATGCGGGTCTGTTCCGAGCCGAGTTGTTCAAGCAGCCAGTCGTCGGCCTTGTTCGGCCCTTCGATGGGTACGTTGTAGAGGTCAGCCAGTTTTCTGGCGCCACCGCAATGATCCAGATGACCATGCGTTACCAGAACCTTTTCCAGCGTCAGGCCATGCTGTTTGATGGCATCGCTGATCCGTTCGATATCACCGCCCGGATCGACGACGGCGGCCTTGTTTGTGTTTTCATCCCACATCAGGGTGCAATTTTGCTGGAAAGGAGTAACAGGAATGATTTGAAACTTCATGGTTGCTCGCATTTAAAAAGTGGATAGGAGAAAAGCGCAGGCTGAACCGTTCAATTGCCCGTTTCTGTTTCGGTTTTTACTGAATGTAAAAAAACAGGAGCATTATAGCCAACTTTCGCGGTTTAAGACGTTCGCAATGAAAATACTCTGGTTATTGCGATGTTTCTCCCGGCATGGGACAGTCTTTACGGGTGATTTTCGGAAATTCGGTCAACAATGCGTCGATCTGCTCGATCTGGCGCCGGTTTGGATGGTTTATGCTGAGCGTAACGGTTTCCGTCTGCTTGCCTCGTCCCGCAATGGCAAGGTCGTGAATGCCTTGCGCTTTCAGTTCGGCTAGAAGTTTGTTGGCCGCCGTTTCCGTTTTGAAAATGCCCAGAGAAATGGCATTCCGGAACTTGCCGTCCTGGATGAGAAAATAATTGGTGATGTTTTTCGCTTTCAGTGCGGCAATGTGAGCTTCCGCCGTTTTCATGTTTTTCGATGGCGGTATGTATACCATGTAGTTCGATGCCGTGCTGGCAGTCGTTCGTGTGAAGGTCCCTGCGGGAAATGCCAGTTTCTTTTCAAACAGGTCGGCTTTTTCCGGATCGAAACCTTCAAAGGCAATGCATGTCGTTGCCGGTTTTTCAGATGCAATCTGTTCGGATTCCGATACCGATGTTGATGCCTGTGTCGCTGCGGTTGCGGATGGCGGCGCTACACGGATTCGTTCAGGCATGATGGATACGGTTTCTGTGGATGCGGTTCGGGTTCGGGAGGTACCGGAATAATCCAGTGCCGTTGCAAATGCCACGATATTGGCCGCCAGCAGGATCCAGAAGGCAAATTTCAGCATAACTTCAGTAAGTTTGTCGTGTCGAGGATGTGTGCAAACCGATCAGGACAAGATTATCTATTATTCTGCAAGGGATAGAAAGATTCGGTGCAATATACGGTGCGGCGCCACCGGACAAAAGGCAGTGCACATCGGAAAACCGTTTCCGATGTGTCGTAACGGCACGCTCGATGGCACCTGCCTGGGCATTGATGCAACCGCTCAGGATGGCGCCGCTGGTGTTGTCGGCGAAAAGCGGCAGATGACGGATCATCTGGTCTATCTCAGGCAATAATGCGGTATTGTGAGCCAGCGAGTCGGACATCAGTTTCAGTCCCGGCAATATCATGCCGCCGAGAAAGGTACCGTCCGGCGACAGCGTGTCGATCGTGGTGGCGGTTCCGGCCGTTACGACGACCAGCGCTTTTCCCGGCATGAGCGAGCGTGCACCGATCATTGAGGCGAAACGGTCACAGCCCAGTTTGCGATAATCCTGATAGGTATTGGTGATTCCGCCCAGCGATGGCGCGGAACGGAACCATTTGACCGATATTGGTTGCGGATCCAGTGTTTCCAGCAGTCCGGACAGCGCATCGCCGAGTTGCTTTCCGGCAACATTGGAAATCAGCACATGGCTGATCGGCGTTTCTTCATGAAGTTTGTGCCAGGCCTTTTTGAGGACATCCATTTCATGATGCCTTACCGCCCCGAAATTTTTCCAATGGACAGATTCCAGATGGAAGGTCTGGCCCGGCGCTGGTCTGGCCCATTTGATAAAAGTGTTTCCTGCGTCGACAAGCAACATGATGATTCTGTTTTTTACGGGATTGGGAACGGATTGTAGCGGTTATTTTACCGTGCAGGCAAAGTCTCGATACCTTCCGGATATACAGGCATGACTTTCATATCCGGCAAGATCGGATCAAATGGCAGAATTCGTGTCGAAAATACCCTGTGACCGGTATTCGGCTTGCCGGAAAGCAATACGGAAATGTGCCGTTTTTCGTGTAATATTCAAAAAAGAGCGGTTATTGTGAACAAATAGCGTTTCATATTGCAGTATGACGGCGCATGTAACAGGAAAAACGGACAAGTATGCCGAGCAATCAGGATCAGAGTCCCAGCATAGACAGAAGCGGCAGTACGGATATCGTGCTTCGCGGTAACTGGCGTGTTGAATCGCTGGCCGCTTCAGGGGCTATTGACCAGATTAGGTCGACTGTTTTGCTTTTTGCGGAAAAGGACGATATGACATGGGATCTGACACAAATGTCAGGTCTGGATTATATCGGGGCACAGCTGTTGTGGGATGGCTGGAAGCGAGTCCGTCCGTCCGGTCTTTTGCTGACTGCAGAGCAGGAGAGGCTTTTTTCCAGACTGGAAAGTGCCGGCAGCCTCACGATGCCAGAGGGGGGCAACGTACGTTGGGTACCATTTTCCCGGCTAAGGAATTTTCCGCGTCTGGCGATGGATCATATATCTTCCATGGTCGCCATGCTGGGGCAGCTGATGATCGATTTGCTCCGTTTTATCCGCGCTCCGCACAGAGGGCCATGGACGGAAATATCGGCCAATGTCTATCATGCCGGTGCGCAGGCGCTGACGATTACGGCGATCGTCGGTTTTCTGATCGGTGTCGTCTTGTCGTATCTGTCAGGGCAGCAGCTGCATATATTCGGTGGAGACATATTTCTGGTCAACCTCCTGGGCATGAGCGTTGTTCGCGAACTGGGACCTTTGCTGGCAGCCATTCTTGTCGCGGGGCGTTCCGGATCTGCCATGACGGCGCAGCTCGGCGTCATGCGCGTGACGGAAGAACTCAATGCCATGCAAGTCATGGGAATGCCGCATGGGTTCCGGTTGATATTGCCGAAAGTCATCGCTCTGTCAGTCGTTATGCCACTACTGGTTATCTGGACCGATATCCTGGCATTGCTGGGAGGTATGCTGGCTGCGAGTTTTGAAATCGGTCTGTCCATTCCCTATTTCATTTCGGCGTTGCCAAAGGCCGTACCTATCGCGAATTTCTGGATCGGTCTCGGCAAGGGATTTGTTTTCGGCATATTGATTGCGCTGATCGCCTGTTATTACGGTATGCGGATCAAGCCTAATACAGAGAGTCTGGGACAGGGAACGACCAGTGCCGTCGTCACATCCATTACGATTGTCATTCTGGCTGATGCGATTTTTGCGATAGTGCTGCAGGGTGTGGGGTTCTGATGGAAGCGAATGCGATAGAAATTCAGGGCTTGTGGACACAGTTCGGCAGTCATGTCGTCCATAAAGATCTGAATCTGACGATCAAAAGAGGTGAAATCGTTTCGATTGTCGGTGGTTCGGGTTCCGGAAAAACGACATTGCTTCGGGAAATTCTCGGGCTGCAAAAGCCGGCGCGTGGTACCGTGAAGGTGCTGGGTACCGATATCGGTACGGCCAGTGTGCAACAAATGCGCCGTCTCAATGATCGCTGGGGGGTATTGTTCCAGCAGGGTGCACTTTTTTCGGCCATGTCGGTTTTCGACAATGTTGCCCTGCCCATGCGTGAATTGCATGGATTGCCGGAAGATTTGATTGCCAAGGCCGTTTTGCTGAAATTGCAGATGGCCGGATTGTCAGCGCGGGATGCAGGCAAAATGCCCTCCGATTTGTCAGGCGGCATGATCAAGCGGGTGGCATTGGCCAGGGCGTTGTCGCTTGAACCGGATTTGTTGTTTCTGGATGAACCGACTGCCGGGCTGGACCCGGCATTATCCGACAGTTTTGTAGAGCTGGTGCAAAGTCTCCATGATGAACTGAAACTGACAGTCGTGATGGTTTCACATGATCTGGACACGATTCTGGATTTGTCGACCCAGATCGTGGTGCTGGCCGACCAGACGATTGTCGCCAGCGGGCCGCCGGAAACGGTTCTGGCAGTGCGTCATCCCTTTATAGAAGCTTTCTTTCTGGGACCCAGAGGCAGAAAGGTGCTGGCCGGTTTGCCGAAATTGAATGTCGCGAAAGTATTGAGAGGATGCGATGGAAAATAAGTCTCATGCGTTTATCGCCGGATTGTTTACAGTCTGTCTGGTCGCAGCGGCCCTGTTTATTGTCTGGTATCTGAATATGGACAAGACCGTTCGATTGCCCTACATGATTTCCACCAATCAGTCTGTTCCGGGTCTGAACCCGCAGGCGACGGTTCGTTATCGCGGAATGGATGTCGGGCGGGTAACCAGCATCGGATTCAATCCTGCCAAACCGGGGGAGATCCTGATTCATTTCGAGGTCAAGGAAGATACTCCCATGACGAAATCGACGTATGCCACCCTGACATATCAGGGCGTTACCGGAATCGCATCCGTGGAATTGGGTGATAGCGGGACGAATATGGAAAAACTTGAAACATCACCGGAAAAACCGGCGGAAATTCCGATGAGGCCCAGTCTGCTTGCGCAACTCCAGTTGCGTGGATTGCATATTTTGCAGGAAATACAAAGTATCACGTCACGCCTGTCGTATATTTTCAACAAGGAAAACAGCCAGACGCTTGTTGATTCATTCAGAAGCATCGGCCGTGCGGCCAAGAGCTGGGAAAAAGTGCCGGACCAGCTGGAACCGGTACTGCAACAGATGCCGCAGATGACGGATGATACTCGGGAAATGATCCGTTCCGTTACCGAATTGTCTCAGGAACTCAAGGAACTGAGCGCCAAAGCCAATACGATGCTGGCGAATGATATTAACAGCGATACCGTTCCCCATCTTGAATCGCTGATGGAAGAAGCCAAAATAACGTTATCCAATCTCAACAAGGTATTGGATCAATACCAGCAGCGGCCGTCAGGACTGCTTTTCGGGGCCAGGGGGCCGGCTCCAGGCCCCGGGGAACCAGGATTTGACGCAAATGGAAAATAAAAAACGAGTTCGGGGGAATCAGTCATGATGAAGCGGATAAGATTTTGTGTGGTCATGGTGTTTTCGGCGATCATACTGGCTGCCTGCGCGTTGGGCGACAATCGACCGACAGCGATGCTGTATGATCTGGGACCGATCGGAACGGATGGAAAAGTATCCATGGCGTCAGGAATGCCGGCCGTCCGGACAAAAGTGAGCTCACCCGGGTGGATGAGTGAAAATCTGATGTTTTACAGGTTGGATTACATTAATAACCAGCAAATCCGTTTCTATACCGAGAGCAGCTGGAATGCTGCGCCATCGCGACTTTTCAAAAGCAGGCTCGATGCTTTTCTGGTTTCGTCCGGGAATCCGGTTGTCGGCGCAAGAACGGTGTCCCCGGCACTCGTATTGCGTATCCATATCGAGGATTTCAGCCAGCATTTCAGCAGTCCGACCGACAGTGTCGGACGTATTGCGCTTTATGCTTCCCTGTTTAAGGGGGGTAATCTGATCGCGCAGAAAGTTTTCAGCAAGGAAGTGGCCGCACAGACACCGGATGCACAAGGTGGGGCGCGGGCCCTTGCACAAGGCAGCGATGCCCTTGTTGTGGAAATCATGCAGTGGATGCTTGAACAACGGTTATGATATGCCGGGCCGGATGGCGATGATGACGGGAGACAGGAATGAATGCTGATACGAAACAGTTTTTTCTGACCGGAGAAGCCGGAAATCTTGAGTGTGCGCTGGATTTGCCCGGAATCGAACCTGCCGGTATCGCCCTGCTTGCCCATCCACATCCGCTTTATGGCGGTACCATGAACAACAAGGTAGTCCAGATGATGGCGCGTTCTTTTGTCGGTCTTGGCTATGCTGCCGCAAGAATGAATTTCCGGGGTGTCGGCCGTTCCGGAGGGATGCACGATTACGGAAACGGCGAAACAGACGATATGGCAGTGCTTCTGGATCATATGAGGAAACTGTATCCCGGCCTGCCGTTCGTTTTGGGAGGGTTTTCGTTCGGAACCTATGTCCAGTCCAGGCTGCAGCAACACCTTGCCTCAAAAGGGCTTCAGCCGGAAAGAATGGTATTCGTCAGCGCGACTGCCGGAAAATGGGCAGTAGAAAAAGTACCGGGGAATACGGTGCTGATTCATGGAGAACTGGATGATGTCGTCCCACTGACGGATGTTTTTGACTGGGCTCGTCCACAGGATTTGCCGGTGACGGTTGTCGCCGGAGCCGATCACCTGTTCAATCACAAATTGCATCATATCCGCAATATCATCACGGCTTTTTTCCGCGCTTGAGCGTAGCGTGCGTTAGCAGTCCCGAATCACATTCCTATGAGAAAAAGTCTCTGGCAGCTTTGCATACTGTTTTTCGCCATGCTGGTATATCCGGCATATTCTCTGGCAGTGCCGAAAATGACGGCGAAAGCCTGGTTGTTGATGGATACTGTCAGCAACCAGATACTGGCTTCCAGAGGAGCCGATAGGAAAATGGCTTCGGGAACCGCATCGAAGCTCATGACGGCCTGTCTGGTTTTCGACGCACTCAAAGATGGAAAAACGGAGTTGGATCAGGAAGTGGTGATATCCGAAACAGCCTTGCATCCTGGATCGGGCAGTGCCAGCATGTTTTTGCAGCCAGGCCAGTCGGTTACCGTACAGGACTTGTTGCAAGGCTTGCTGGTTCATGGAGCAGACGATGCCGCGCTGGCATTGGCGTTGACAGTTTCCGGAGATGAGCGGAAGTTTGTCGAATTGATGAACCATGAAGCCAGCCGAATCGGTATGAAGTCGACGCAGTTCGTGCATCCCTATGGCGCTTCCGTAAAGCAAGGATATTCCACACCGGCCGATCTGGTGGTTTTGTCCATGTATATCATCCGGAATTATCAGGCTTATTACGATTATTTTTCAATACGTGAGATAACCCATAACCGGATCAGGATGCGCAATCCCAATCGTCTGTTATGGCTGGATGCGGCTGTCGATGGCCTGATGGCGACAAACAGTGCCGGTGAGGGACATACACTGGTGGCTTCCGCAAAACGCCAGAGCGTATCGGGTGAGCGCCGGATGCTTGCGATCGTAACGGGACTGTCATCCGATCAGGTTTGCGCACAGGAAGGGCTGAAATTACTCAATTCGGGGTTTCAGGACTTCGATATGATCCGCCTGTTCAAAAAGGGACAAGTCGTTTCATCACCCGTAGTCTGGAAAGGATCATCCGGCGAAGTGGATATCGGTTTCGAGGAAGATACATATATTTCCGTTCCGAAGGGAAAAGCGTCCAGGTTGCGTTCGATTCTTGTCAGACAGGATCCGTTGATCGCACCGATCGACGAAGGGACACAGATTGGTACACTGAAAATCATGATCGATGACAACGTCATCGCCGAATTGCCGGTTGTTGCGCTGGAACAAATTAATGTCGCCAGCTTTCTCGGGCGATTGTGGGATACTATCTGCCTGTGGTTCAAATGAAGGAAATAGGAGCTCGCGATGAGTTGTTTTCTTGGAAATGAAGATCCGATCGAATATCCTTGCGATTTTCCCATCAAGATCATGGGGGAAAGAAAAGATGAGTTTGCCGGTACCATTGTCGAAGTGATCCGTGTGCATGATCCCTTGTTCGATGCCGCGTCTTTGGATATGCGTCTTTCTTCCAAAGGGAATTATCTGAGCCTGACGGCCGTAGTGCGTGCAACAAGCCGCGAACAGCTGGACAATCTGTACCGTGACTTGTCCTCTCATCCGATGGTTCGGGTTGTCTTGTAGTCAAGTGATTCCGGAGCCGGTGTATTGCCAGCGATGAGTACTGAAACAATCATTGTACGTCAGCTCGGACGGGTGTCCTACGCACCTGTTTTCCGGAAAATGACCGAATTCACCCGCATGAGAAATGCCTCGACACCGGATGAGATCTGGGTAGTCGAGCATGACCCGGTTTTTACGCTGGGACAGGCAGCCTCGCGTACCCATATTCTGGATGCACACGGGATTTCTGTATACGAAACGGATCGCGGCGGAGAAGTGACCTATCATGGGCCAGGGCAGCTGGTCGTCTATTTGCTGATCGATCTGAAACGCCGGTTCCGGAAGCTGTATGTGCGCGAACTTGTGTACCGGATAGAAGAAACGATCATCCGTGCATTATCCGTTTTTCGTATCGATGGTGAACGTCGCAAGGGAGCACCCGGTATTTATATTCCAGCTCGACCCATGTATGCAGGCTGGCAAGGAGCCAAGATCGCTGCACTGGGTTTGAAGATCAGGAGCAATGGTTGTATGTACCACGGTTTTTCGCTGAACGTCGCCATGGATCTGGAGCCGTTCAAATGGATCGATCCGTGTGGCTACCGTGGATTGGCCGTTACCGATATGCGGTCCGTCGGGTTTTCCGGCCGGAAGGATGAGGTGATGCAAACGGTACTGGCATGTCTGTCTTCCGAACTGGAATGCAGGCTGGACATGGCAGATGTCATGGAGACTGGAAATGGCCGATGATACGGGCAAGACAAGAAAGGCGCTTCTTTCGCAAAAGCAGAAAGGCGCCCTGAAAACATCGAGAATCCCCATCAGAATACAACCGGCGGAAAAATTGCCGAAGCCGCCATGGATCAGAGTGAAAGCCGGGACATATCGTTCACATTTTTATGAAGTGAAAAACCTGATCGCGTCGCACAAACTGGTGACAGTCTGCGACGAAGCCAGTTGTCCGAATCGCGGGGAATGTTACGGAAGCGGAACGGCGGCTTTTATGATCATGGGGGACAAATGTACTCGCCGTTGTCCGTTTTGCGATGTGGCGCATGGTTTGCCGGATCCGCTTGATGCCGGCGAACCGGAACAGCTCGCTGATACGATAGCCCTGCTGGGATTGTCCTATGTCGTGCTGACTTCAGTCAATCGTGACGATCTCAAGGATGGCGGTGCCGCACATTTCGTCGCCTGTCTCAAGGCAATCAGGGCTGCATCTCCGGAAACGAAAATCGAGATACTGACGCCGGATTTCAAGGGACGGATGGAGCGGGCACTGGATGTGTTGTGTGCATATCCTCCCGATATTTTCAATCACAATCTCGAAACAGTACCGCGCCTGTATCTTCAGGCAAGACCTGGCGCTGATTATCTGTCGTCGCTGGCGTTGCTGCGGGCCTTCGGAGAACGGTGTCCGCATATTCCGACAAAATCTGGATTGATGGTCGGACTGGGAGAAACGGATGAGGAAATTATCCAGGTGATGTCCGATCTGAGAGCGCATCACGTTTCCATGTTGACTATCGGCCAATATCTGATGCCCTCTTCCAATCATTTGCCGGTTCTGAGATATGTCAGTCCGGAAACGTTCGCCAGATTCGAACGGCTTGCCGGTCAGATGGGGTTTGCCCATGCAGCGGTCGGTCCATTGGTACGGTCAAGCTATCATGCAGACGTACAGGCAAAAAAAGCGGGAATGACGTAATCATTCCCGCTTTTCCAAAGGGGATGGAATGAATCAGACCGTTCTTTCGATCAGGTCGATTTCGTCCGGACTCAGGCCGAACAATTCATAAACGATCAGGTCGATTTCCTTTTCGGCACGTGCGATATCGGCATTCATGTTGAAGACCTTGTTTCTTTCCTGATAAAAATAGTCGTTCCAGAGTTGAAGGTCGTCTGCCGGAATATCCGTCTTGAATGCATCGATGATTTCGTTTCGGAATACATCGAATTCATGGGCGAACCAGTTATGCAGTCGCTGGGTCAGTTTTGATGACAGGCCGTCAGGCAGCAGATTGTAGGCAGTCATGCCACGGAAATGTCTGACCAGATCGTCTCTTGAAACGGAGGCTTCCTGACAAAAATCGGAAAGCTGTCCCATACGTGCGCGAACCAGACCCGGTGCATCGGGAACCGGCAGCGTTTCGATACTGGAAACCGTCAATTCATAGGTTCCGTCAGGTTTTTTGATGGAATTGTTCCGGATCAGATACCAGAGTACGGAAGAATTGAGCAACGCGACAAGATAATAATCATGTTCGGTCGTGTAAAGGCCGGAATGGTTGAACGCGCCACCGTTTTTGTCGATCGAGAATGTCGGATTGTGAGACTGTTCGGAAAATCCCAGCTTGGCGCTGAACATTTTTTCCGGGTTTTCGCTGACCTGCTGCAATTCAAACCATTTCTGTGTGCCGGGTCTTGCTTCCAGTTTTTCACGGAACGGCAGCAAATGTTTTTTGACAGCCGGATATTTTTCGATATCGTACTGATTTTGCGGGGTGTAGATGAGCCACTGCGATCGTGATTCAGCCGTCCATTTATCCCTATCTTCCTTGCTGACATAAGGTTTCAGAATATCTGCGGAATTCGGATCTTCCTTGACCAGACTTTCTTTGGTCTTGTCGTCGACGATAAAGGCTTCATCGAGTCCGGTGACGATACCACGGTATACCGGGCCGTACATTTCGCGGAGTGTTTGATAAGAGCCTTTGAGCTTTTCATCCAGAAAACGGCGTGCGCTTTCCTGCAGCCATCCGGTCGTTTTCCCGGAAAGCAGATTGATGGCGTTCAACAGCAGATAAAAGCGGGAAAAGGCAGCACTGTCTCCGAGCATGTCCGCCAGAACGAAGCGTTCGTATACCTTTACCTTGCGGTTTCTGGGATACAGGCGGATTTCATTCAGGTCGGACAACAAATAGAAGCCGTCTTTTTGCAGTTCACCGAATTTCCAGGCTTCCTTTTCAAAAAGCTGTTCGGTTTCGGAAGAAAGATCTGCTCCGGTTTCCAGTTTCCATGCGGCGATGGCCTGCTGATTTGCGGGTTTGAACTGCCCGGCAAGAATGTCGAAGAAGGGTTCGGGAGTGGAATCCGGCGCGATCGTTACCGTATTTCCGGATGCACTGTAACCGAGAAGTTTTTCCAGAATTTCGGAAGTGAAGGCAGAAACCTGGGATGCATGGTCTTTCTGACGAAGTTCTCCAAGGCGGTTGCACCATTCCTGCAATACGATTTTCTGGGAATCGAGGTTCAACTGCTTTAGTTCGGATTCTAGAATCTGTGTATGGAAAAGTGTCTGTGAAGGATTCTTTTGTGTATTTTCCATCGATTTGTCCCGTTAAAAAGTAGTTTGATATTCAGAAAAACAAGTTTAATCGTTTATCGATCAAAAAAACAATATGCCCTGTATCAGGGCAAAAACCATACTTGCCACAACTGTTTTCACCTTGTGAAGGCGGGATCATTTATGTGGTGCGGCCTTTTCCTTTTTGGCTTGCCGGACAAGTGCATCCATTACTTTCAGCGTCTGCTGGTGCATCTCCGCTTCGGAAAGATCCATATTGTTTCCTGAACTGACGATGGCCGGGGAAGTCAGATATTTCCCGTTGATGGCGATCATGGGAACGCCCTCAATCTCATAGGATGACTGCATTTCGACAGCCTTGTTGCACAGTACCTGTACATAAAACGACTGGTACATATCCATGAATTTCTTGCGGTCGATACCGTTTTGTTCGATGAAATCGAAGATCTGCTCGTCTGTTCTCAGGGAAACGTGCTGAACCTGTATGGCATCGAATATCTTGTGGTGCAATTCATTGGTCAGCACATCCATGGCGGAAAGCGTGTAAAACAGTTTCTGGTGCAAAGCCATGGATTCGCTGAATTTGACGACGACGCGTTTGAATACGACATCTTTTTTGTGCTTTCTGGCCCAGTTTGTCAGAGATGTGTCGAATGCATAGCAATGCGGACAAAAATAGCCGAAAAATTCGATGACTTCGACCTTGTTTCCGGTATCGACAGGTTGCGGAGTGGACAATACCTGATAGTCCACGTTTTTGACGGGAGCCGATGGGGACGCAAAAGCCGAAAAGGTCATGAAGCCAAGCAGCATGACCGCAATCCAGCGAGAGAAAGATTTCATCATTTTTGTTATTTTGTTGAACGGGTAACCGTGGTACTGATACCGTGCTGTTTCAGACGGTTTTGTGCGTTGAGCGCTGCGGCATTGCCTTTATAGGGCCCCAGACGTACACGATAGATATTGCCGTTGCCTGATGTGACTTCTGAGATATGGGAGCCAAATCCGAGCAGTGCCAGATTGCCGCGCATGTTCTCGGCCTCGCTTTTGTTACGGAAAGCGCCTGCCTGAAGATAGCAGATGTTTTTATCTTCCACAGAATCCTGAGGCAAGGTGGGCTGACTGGTTGCCGTGTCCGGAGCCATAACCGGTTTCGGTATTTCCTTTCCGTAGAGAGACTGGTTCGGATCGGCTGCGGGGGAAGTGACCGTTGCCGGGGTCGGCGCATTGTCGGGCTTGTCCTTGCGGGCCGCGAAAGGAATCGGTGTTTTCGTCACCATCAGCGCGACAACGACCGCGATGACCAGACCGGTTATCAGACCGACGATGAAACCGAAAAGCGTACCGCTTTTTTGTTTTTTCAGGGTTGCCATATGACACTCACATTTTTACCGGAGCGGAAACGCCCAGCAAGGCCAATCCATTACGCAAAACCTGCCGTGTCGCTTTCAGCAGAGCCAGACGTGCTAGTTTTGTCGGCTCGTCATCGACAAGAAAACGTTCGGCATTATAGTATCCGTGCAGTTCCCCGGCGAGCTCGCGCAAGTAAAAGGCGATCAGATGCGGGCTCAATTCTTCCTGTGCGCGGGAAAGCATGTCCGGATAGTCGGCCAGTTTGGTCAACAGTGCGTTTTCATGGGAAGAAACCAATGGTGAAAGATCCACATTTTCCAGAACGGATTCGTCGCCACCCCATTGTGCAAAGACAGAACAGATACGGGCATGCGCATACTGTACGTAATAAACCGGATTTTCATCGGACTGCAATAGTGCTAGATCGATGTCGAAAACGAATTCGGTATCGGCTTTTCTTGAAATCAGAAAGAAACGGACCGCATCGCGACCTTTCGCGATATCACCCGCGCCAGACCACTCGATCAGATCCCTGACGGTCACATAGGAACCTGCACGTTTCGAGATTTTGACTTCGGCGCCGTCTTTCATGACGGTGACCATCTTGTGCAGGACATAGTCCGGGAATCCGGCCGGAATTCCCTGATTGACTGCCTGGAGGCCGGCCCGGACACGGGCGACAGTACCGTGATGGTCGCTGCCCTGTACGTTGATGACCTTGTCGAAACCGCGTTTCCATTTGTTGATATGGTAGGCGACATCCGGAACGAAATAGGTGTATGTGCCATCCGTTTTCCGCATGACACGATCCTTGTCGTCACCATATTCCGTGGTCTTGAGCCACAGCGCACCGTCACTTTCGAAAGTTTTTCCCTCGCGGGTCAGCGCTTCGACAGCTTCCTGAACCTTGCCGTCGCGGTAAAGCGACGATTCGAGAAAGAAGTTGTCGAAATGGATTCCGAAAGCATTCAGATCGTTGTCCTGTTCATTGCGCAGGTAAGCGACCGAAAATTCACGGATCGATTGCAAATCGTCGGCGTTTCCGGATGCCGTGACGGTCGGACAGTTTCTGGCCGTTACGGTTTTTTTCGCCATGAAGTCCGCGGCGATATCGGCGATATAGTCACCGTTGTAGGCGCTTTCCGGCCAGCCGGCATCACCCGGTTTCAGACCTTTGGCGCGAGCCTGTACGGAACGGGTCAGATTGTCGATCTGTACACCGGCATCGTTGTAATAAAACTCACGTGTGACGTCATAACCCTGTGTTTCGAACAGGGCCGAGATGGCATCCCCCAGCGCCCCCTGACGACCATGGCCGACATGAAGCGGACCTGTCGGATTGGCGGAGACGAATTCGACCATGACTTTCTTGCCGGCTCCGCGGTTGCCATAACCGAACTTTTCTTTTTGTTCCAGTACAGTACGGACAACACGTTGTTTGGCCGCCGGCGTCAATCGGAGATTGATAAATCCGGGGCCGGCGATTTCACCGGAGGCGATCAGTTCCCTGGAGTCCGATGCGGTCAGAACGTTGTCCAAAATGGTTTTTGCGATTTCACGCGGATTTTTCCTGAGCGGTTTTGCCAGTTGCATGGCGATGTTGCAGGCAACATCGCCATGGGCGGCATCACGCGGTCTTTCAAGCGAAATGACAGGTTGTTTGGCGAGGTCGTTTCCTTCTGTCAGGGTATTGACCGCATTCTGAAAAAGACTGGTGATCTGTTGTTTCTGTTGAGCAAGCATGAAAATAGAAAACGGTATTAAAACAATATGTCAGAGCGCCCTGTAAGGCTTTAAAAAGAAATTATACTGTTTGTCTGTATTGAATGGTGCGATTGCGAGGCGCTTTGCGGCAATACGATGGAATTGGTACAAAAAACGCCTGACATCGTCAGGCGTTTTTCAGAAAATACCGTCGCATCGACGGATCAGCGCCGTGCCGGGCCGCCACGGCGGAAGCGCGGATAGTACATGGATTCGCTGTCGAACGTTTTCTGCTGTTCGGGTGTCAGCGTCGCATAGAAGGTTTTCAGTGCAGCCAGCTGATCGGTCAGAGCCTGTTCGTGGGCTTTCATCCGGTCGATCATCGCCTGCATTCTTTCCGGAGAGGTCATTTTTTCGAGATCGGCGCGGCGAACCGGCTTCCATGCTTCCAGATTCTTGTCGGCGACGGCTGTATAGTCAGCCCACGCTTTTTCCTGTTCGGCATTCAGTTTGAGTTTGTCATGCAACGCGGTACGACGCTGGTGGTGATAGTCTTTCCAGCGTTCATGGGCACGGGCATGATAACCATAACTAGGGCCGGGACCGCCTGCGGGGCAGCCGACATAATCGTCGTTGTCGGTGGATTGGGTTTGCGCAAATGCACCTGTCGTGATGCCGGCGGCACACAGTCCGGCGGCGGTGAGGCCTGCGACAAGAAGTTTGTTGAGTTTTTTCATACGATTTCCTTTCAGTGCGAATGGATCATGAATGTGTCAGGAAATAGTATAAGGTGGTGAAAACCGGTGCGTAAGGGGTTAGGGCAGGTATTGTGTAACAGTTTGTTGCCGGTGTTTTGACGTAAATTAACTGCAGATAGGTGAAAATCACGACAGGAATGAGATTGGCGAACCTGAAAAAAAACGGCAGACAGCCGACTGGCTGCCTGCCGTTTCCGTATCGTTCGCGGATCAGGCTTCGTACTTGTTGACCAGATGACCGACACCATCGATGACAACTTCAACGGTGCTGCCGGGTTTCATGGAACCGACACCGACGGACGTACCGCAGGAGATGATGTCGCCCGGTTCGAGCGTCATGTCATGGGAAATCATGCTGACGAGCTTGAACGGCGGGA
Organism: uncultured Oxalobacter sp.; assembly: GCA_934277985.1. Taxonomy (GTDB): domain Bacteria; phylum Pseudomonadota; class Gammaproteobacteria; order Burkholderiales; family Burkholderiaceae_D; genus Oxalobacter; species Oxalobacter paeniformigenes. The sequence continues at coordinate 17,094 of CAKQWF010000006.1, read as the reverse complement.
AAATCATGTCGCTGACAGGATAATTCTGGCGTTCCTGACCGTTCAGAATGGTTTTGATGACCAGCGTGTTCGGATTGTCGATACCGGAAACGATACCCGGGCCGAAGGAACCGAAGGTATCGAAACCCTTGGCACGGGTCCACTGTGCGAAAGTCGGATCTTTCTGGATCAACTGGCCGGCGGTAACGTCGTTGGAGCAGGTATAGCCGAAAATATAATCTTTTGCGTCGGCTTCGGAGACTTCCTTGCAGCGTTTGCCGATTACGATACCCAGTTCGCCTTCATAGACGACCTTGCCGTCATAGGAATTCGGTTTCCTGACCACGTCGCCGTCAGCGATATAGGCAGTGCTTGGTTTCAGGAGATAGAGCGGTTCTTCCGGAATGGCGACGCCCAGTTTGGCTGACAGTGCATAGAAGTTGTTCCACAACAGAATCATTTTGCTGGGCGAGCAAGGCGTCAGCAACTTGACATCGGCCAGTTTGACCGATTCGCCGGCAGGTTGCGGATTGTCGAACATATTGCCGTTGTAAACGGAAATCGTGTCTCCTTCCAGCGTGCCGAATTTGACTGCATCGCCTTGTTGAAAGCGTACCCAAGTTTTCATCTTCTCTCCTTAATAAACATTCAGGTCCCCGTCAGGGACATGAAAATGATATTCCATAAAGCCGGAAACTAAATGTCCGGAGTCTGACCGGACAATTGTTATCATTAACAGTCAGTCAAGATGAATCATCATAACCGAACTGATGGAAAATTTGTATCGGCAATAAAAAGTTTTCGTTTTTTTATCGATACAGATTTTCATGCGAAACCGGTAGCGGGAAACATACGGCCACGCGAAAACCGGACAGCCGGCAAGGGCTGCCCGGCAAAATTTTACATGAATGAAATCATGATATTGCCGAATTCGGACGTGGAAACTTCTCGTGCGTCACTCATCAGACGTGCGAAATCGCTGGTGACCTGTCTGGACGAAATGGCCTTCTGCATGGAGGCGATGACCAGATCGGCCGCTTCGGTCCAGCCGATATGACGAAGCATCATTTCTGCCGACAGGATCAGCGAACCCGGATTGACGTTGTTCTGTCCGGCCAGCGAAGGGGCCGTTCCGTGTGTCGCTTCGAAAATGGCGACGGAATCCGAAATGTTTGCTCCCGGAGCGATACCGATACCGCCGACCTGTGCGGCCAGTGCATCGGAGATATAGTCGCCGTTGAGGTTCAATGTCGCCAATACGCTGAATTCGGCCGGACGCAGCAGGATTTCCTGAAGGAAAGCATCTGCCAGTACATCCTTGACGACGATTTCACGACCGGTTTTCGGGTTTTTGAAGCGGCACCATGGTCCCTTGCCGATCACTTCGGCACCGAACTCGCGTTTCGCCAGCGCATAACCCCAGTCACGGAAGCTGCCTTCCGTGAATTTCATGATATTGCCCTTGTGAACCAGTGTGACGGAAGGACGGTCGTTGTCGATGGCATACTGGATGGCCTTGCGGACAAGCCGTTCGGTACCTTCACGGGAAACCGGTTTGATGCCGATGCCAGATGTTTTCGGGAAACGGATCTGACTGACGCCCATTTCACGAACCAGAAAGTCGATGACTTTCTGTGCTTCTGGTGTGCCTTCTGCCCATTCGATACCGGCATAAATATCTTCGGTGTTTTCACGGAAAATGACCATGTCGGTTTTTTCCGGTTCGCGCAACGGCGAAGGAACCCCCTGAAAATAACGGACCGGGCGCAGGCAGACATAAAGATCAAGCCGCTGTCTCATGGCGACGTTCAGGGAACGGATACCGCCGCCGATCGGCGTGGTCAGCGGTCCCTTGATCGAAATGACGAATTCTTTCAGGGCATCCAGTGTTTCTTCCGGCAGCCAGACATTCTCGCCATATACCTTGAGGGATTTTTCCCCGGCATAAACTTCCATCCATTCGATTTTCCGTTTGCCGGCATAGGCTTTTTCGACAGCGGCGTCGATGACCTTGCGCATGACGGGCGTGACATCGATACCGATGCCGTCACCTTCGATAAACGGAATGATGGGATGATCGGATACGTTCAGCGAAAAGTCGGGATTTACCGTGATTTTTTCACCGGACTGCGGTACTTGAATATGTTGGTACATCTGATTCTCCGGATAAATACGAGCTGTAATTTGAAATTGAAAACGGTTGGTGATGTGTTTGCCTATACGACGGCGCCATCGGCATTGCCCTTTTCCTTGACGGGTTTGACAAGGTCTTCACGTTTGATACCCAGCCACATGGCGACAGCTGCCGCCACGAATACGGAGGAATAAATGCCGAAACAAATACCGATCGTGAGCGCCAGCGCGAAATTGTGAAGCGTCGGGCCACCGAAGATCAGCATGGACAACACCATGATCTGGGTGGAGCCATGGGTGATGATCGTTCGGGAAATGGTGCTGGTAATCGCGTGGTTGACGATTTCCATCACGCTCTTTTTTCGAAGAATACGGAAATTTTCGCGAATTCTGTCGAAGATGATGACGGATTCATTGACGGAATACCCCAAAATCGCCAGAACGGCCGCCAGTACCGACAGCGAAAATTCCCACTCGAAAAAAGCAAAAAATCCCAGAATGATGACGATATCGTGCAAATTAGCAATGATCGCGGAAACGGCGTATTTCCATTCGAAACGGAAAGCGAGATAGATAATGATGCCGATCACCACCATGCCAAGCGCCATGAGTCCGTCATGCGTCAGATCGTCGCCGACCTGAGGGCCGACGAATTCGACACGCTGGAGATGGGCGTCCGGATTCTGCTCAAGGAGTGCAGCCATGACTTTCTCGCTTTGCTGGGCGGATGTCAGGTCTTTCTGGATCGGCAGGTTGATCATGACGTCCTGTGCGCGGCCGAAGTTCTGCACCTGAAAATCGTCACCGAAGCCGAGTTTTCTGACTGTCTCGCGAATGCGCTCCAGATCGGCGGCTTTCTGGTAAGTGACTTCCATGACGGTACCGCCAGTGAATTCCACAGAAAGGTGAAGTCCCTTGTGCCACAGAAAAAATACGGCGGCCAGAAAGGTGATGAATGAAATGATATTGAAAATCAGCGCATGGCGCATGAAGGGAATATCTTTTTTGATCCGAAAGAATTCCATGTCGTATCCTGTTTTCCTGTCAAAATCCTATTTTTTGTCGTTCGTTGCGGTGTTATCAGGCCGCCATATCTGTCCGATGGACAACGATGTCAGTTTCTTCCGGCGTCCATACCAGAGGTTTGCCAGACCGCGTGAAACGAAAACGGACGAGAACAACGACGTCAGAATGCCGAGAACATGCACGACGGCAAACCCGCGGATCGGTCCCGTACCGAATACCAGAAGCGCCACACCGGCGATCAGAGTGGTGACGTTGGAGTCGAGAATGGTTGCCCATGCGTGACCGAAGCCGTTGGCGATGGCAGTTTGCGGACTGTTGTTGGCACGCAATTCTTCACGGATACGTTCATTGATCAGCACGTTGGAGTCGATTGCCATGCCCAGTGCCAGCGCGATAGCCGCAATACCCGGCAAGGTCAGGGTGATCTGCATCAGCGACAGAATGGCGATCAGCAACAGGACATTCACCGACAGCGCGATCACGCTGAAAAAGCCGAATACCATGTAGTACACGATCATGAAGAGCGAAACCGCCACGAAACCGTATAACGTGGAAAGGAAACCCTTGGTGATATTTTCGGCACCCAGTTGCGGACCGATTGTCCGTTCCTCAATAATTTGCATCGGTGCCGCGAGCGAACCGGCGCGAAGCAACAGAGCCAGGTCGGTAGCCGCTTCAGGCGTATCCATGCCGGTGATCTGGAACTTCGAACCCAGTTCGTCACGGATCGAGGCGACGGTCAGGACTTCGCCCTTCCCTTTTTCAAACAGGACGATAGCCATCAGTTTGCCGATTTTGCCGCGTGTCGCCTGACGCATCTTTCTGCCGCCATCACCGTTCAGGTCGATACTGACGGCGGGTTGCTGGTACTGGTCGAAGCTGGCAGATGCATTCGAGATATATTCGCCGGTCAGAACGGGTTCCTTGTAGAGAATGACCGGAGCGCCCTTGCCCTGGCGGAAAATTTCGGAACCAAGCGGTACGGCGACACTTTCTTCCGTGCCGCGTGTAATGGATTCATCGACCATCCGGACTTCGAGCGTGGCGGTACGGCCGATGATGTCCTTGGCGCGGGATACATCCTGGACACCTGGGAGCTGGACAACGATTCTGTCGGCCCCCTGTTGCTGGATGACCGGTTCATTCACACCCAGTTCGTTGACACGTTTGGACAGCGTGGCGATATTCTGTTTGACGCTGTTTTCGCGGATCTGTTTGATGGCATCGGCACTCAGGGCGATGATCAGCTTGTTGCCTTCCGCTTCTTCACGCAAAGTGATTTCGGAGAGCTGGCCCGTGAGGATTTTTTCGGCACGCTGGCGCGTTTGCGGATCATTGAATTGCAGTTCTACCGTATCGCGTACCCGAACGAGACCGGAATACCGGATACCGTTTTCCCTGAGCAGGTTTCTGGCGGAAATCTGGAGACCCTGTATGCGGGAATTGATAGCCGCATCCACATCGACCTGCATGAGGAAATGCACACCACCACGCAAATCAAGGCCAAGGTACATGGGCAAGGCATGCAGGCTCTGGAGCCACTGCGGCGTATTGGGCAGCAGATTGAATGCGATACTGAATGTCGGATCCTGCGGGTCCGTATTGAGTTTGCTTTCCAGAACTTCCTTGGCCTTGAACTGGATGTCTGTACTCGTGAAACGGACCTTGATGGTGGAGTGCATGCCGCTGGCATCGAAATAGATCCCGTCGACGGGGATCTGGCTGTCGCGGAGGATGCGTTCGACCCGATCCATCATCTGCGTATCGACCTTGACAGTCGATCGGACGCTGCTGATCTGAACAGCAGGCGATTCCCCGAAGAAATTCGGCAGTGTATAGATGATGCCGAAGATGATCGCGGCGACAATAACGATATATTTCCAGAGTGGGTAACGGTTCATGATTTAACGTCGGGAATGCATGGTCTGATACGTGCGAAAACAGGCGGTGCCGTTTGTCTGCCGGTCAGAGTGTTTCGATCGTGCCGTTGGGCAGCATGGAAACGACGGAGGCTTTCTGGACGATGATTTCCGTGCCTTCGGCGATTTCCAGCGTGATGAAATTTTCGGATACTTTCGTGATTTTTCCAACAATGCCGCCAGCCGTGAGTACCTCATCACCGGCCGACAGGGCGCTTAACATGTCCCGCTGTTCTCTCTGCTTTTTCTGTTGAGGCCTGATCATCAGAAAGTACAGAACGACGAACATCAGCAAAATAGGAAGAAAACTTCCCATACTGTCCAGAGAGAATCCGGAAGCGGCGGATTGGGCATAAGCGTTGGTGATAAACATGTATTCTCCAGGTCGGATTTTTGGTTTAACTCATGATTCTAGCACCATGTGCCGCATTTTCATGCATTTATGCGTGATGTCATCCCGGAACGCAAGGTGTGCGGCATCGTTTCCAGCGAACGCATACTGAATCCGTGCGATGGCAATTCTCAGATTCCCCGTTGCCGATCCCTGTGGAATTGCGCCCTGAACAGTTCGAAACGGTTTTCGCTGATCGCATGGCGCATTTCGTCCATCAGCTGCAGGTAGTAATGCAGATTGTGGATCGTGCTGAGTTGCGCACCCAATATTTCGCCGACACGGCCCAGATGATGCAGATAGGCGCGTGAAAAATGACGGCATGTATAGCACTGGCATGTTTCGTCCAGCGGGCGCTGGTCGTCACGGTAACGGGCGTTGCGGATGCGGATGTCGCCGAAACGTGTGAACAGCCATCCGTTTCGGGCATTGCGGGTCGGCATGACGCAATCGAACATATCGATACCATTGGCAACACCGGCCACCAGATCTTCGGGCGTTCCGACACCCATCAGGTAATGCGGGAGCTGTTGCGGCAGGCGCGGGCCGATATGTTCGAGAATCCGGAACATCTCTTCCTTGGGTTCCCCGACGGACAAACCGCCGATGGCGATACCGTGAAAACCGATATCGGTCAATCCGGCCAGCGACTCGTCTCTCAGATCGGTGAACATACCGCCCTGGACGATACCGAAAAGCGCATTGGGATTTTCATTGAGTCCGAATTCGTTTTTCGAACGTGCGGCCCATCGCAGCGACAGGCGCATGGATTGTGCCGCTTCATCTTTCGTGGCCGGTCTGTCGCCGATCAGGTATGGAGTGCACTCGTCGAACTGCATGACGATGTCGGAATTGAGCACATGCTGGATTTGCATGGAAATCTCGGGGGACAGGAACAGCTTGCTGCCGTCGATCGGTGAAGCGAAGCGGACGCCCTCTTCACTGATTTTTCGCATGGCACCCAACGAGAATACCTGAAAGCCGCCCGAATCGGTCAGGATCGGCCGGTTCCATCCGATGAACCGGTGAAGTCCGCCGAATTGTTTCATGACCTCCAGTCCGGGACGCAGCCAGAGATGGAACGTGTTGCCCAGAATGATTTGGGCGCCGATCTGTTCCAGAAGATCCGGCGACATGGCCTTGACGGCCCCATAAGTGCCGACCGGCATGAAAATGGGAGTTTCCACGATGCCGTGGTTCAGTTTCAGACGCCCTCTTCGGGCGTTGCCATCTGTATTGACAAGTTCAAATTCAAGCATGTGTATCGTATCCAGTTAGGCGGGTATATCGTTCCGGTGTTCAAGGAGCATGGCATCACCGTAACTGAAGAAGCGGTAACGCTGGGCGATGGCATGTGCATAGGCTTTTCTGATCCGTTCATATCCGGCAAAAGCCGATACCAGCATCAGGAGCGTCGACTTCGGCAAATGAAAATTGGTGACCAGATGATCGACGGTCCGGAAGCGGTAGCCCGGTGTGATGAACAGGTCTGTTTCATTGCTTCCGGCAACGAGTTGCCCTGTTCGGGAAGCGGATTCCAGTGCGCGCAAACTTGTGGTCCCGACGGCGACGACTTTTCGTCCGGCGGCTTTCGCGGCCCTGACGGCATCGACGGTTTCCTGCGGGATGGTGTACCACTCGGTGTGCATCTTGTGTTCCGACAGATTTTCGCTTCGGACCGGCTGGAAAGTGCCTGCGCCCACATGCAGGGTCAGATAAGCTGTCCTGATGCCTTTCTGCTCAAGCCGGTCAAGCAGTTCCTCATCGAAATGCAGGCCTGCAGTCGGCGCGGCGACAGCGCCCGGTTCACGGGCGAAGACGGTCTGGTAACGGGTTTCGTCATAGGCATCTGCGGCCCGATCGATATAGGGAGGCAACGGCAGATGGCCGTATTGTTCGAGGATGGCGAAAATATCGGATGGAAAACGCAAAATGTAAAATTCGCCCTGACGTCCCTGCACAGTGACATCGAGTTGTCCGTCGATAAGGATGGTACTGTTGTCTTTCGGGGACTTGGATGCACGGATTTTCGCCAGTGCAGTCCGGTTGTCGAGAATACGCTCGATCAGTATCTCGATTTTCCCGCCGGTGGCCTTGACGCCGAAGAAACGGGCTTTCAATACCCGGGTATTGTTGAATACCAGCAGATCGTCCTTGTCCAGATAATCGATCAGATGGTGGAAATGTGAATCGGTCAGTTGTTCATCGTGAACGACCAGAAGTCTGGATGCACTGCGTTTTTCCAGAGGATATTGTGCGATCAGCGTTTCCGGAAGTTCGAAATCGAAGTCGGAGAGTGAGTACATAAAAAAATCATCCAGTGTGGCGGATGAAAACCATAACTGAAAATACCTGAAAAAACGCCAGTATAGCCGTGTTTATCGTCCGGAATAAGTCCGGCCGTATATTTCCGTCATTTCTGCCAGATAGGAAGCATGCCAGGATTCGACTTGCGGCCAGTCGAAACGCCACTCCCATGAACCGTTTTTTTCGCCGGGTCTGTTCATGCGTCCGGAAGAATCCAGACCGAGGATATTCTGGAAAGGCGTCATGGCCAGCGCTGCGGTGGATGACCATGCCGCCCGGATGAGATCCCAGTGAATCCAGTTACCGTCAATGCTCAGATAGCGGCGGACAAAATCACGTTCTTTTTCCGGCAGGTTGTTCCACCAGCCACGGATGGTATCGTTATCGTGTGTACCGGTATAGACGACGGTATCACGGTCATAGTTGTATGGCAGATAGGGATTGCCGGGATTGCGGTCGAATGCGAATTGCAGGATACGCATGCCGGGCAGCGCGTATTTCTTGCGAAGTGCCTCGACTTCCGGTGTGATCACGCCCAGATCTTCCGCGATGAAACGCAATGCTCCGAATGCCTGTTTGAGTGTATCGAAAAAAGCGTTGCCGGGACCGGCGATCCATTTCCCGTCGGAAGGCAATCCGCTTTCGGCCGGAATGGCCCAGTACGCCTGGAATCCTCTGAAATGATCCAGCCGGACATAGTCGTAAAGGGTCATGGAATGTTCCATGCGTTTGCGCCACCAGTCGTAGCCCGTACGCGCATGCTGTTCCCAGTCATACAAGGGGTTGCCCCAGTGTTGTCCGCTGTCGCTGAACCGGTCTGGCGGGACACCCGCGACGGTACGCGGGTATCCGGACGAATCCAGATCGAACAGTTCAGGGTGTGCCCAGACATCCGCGCTGTTTAATGAAACGAAAATCGGAATGTCGCCGATAATGTCGATACCCTTTGAATGAGCATAGGTACGCAAAGCTTGCCACTGTTCGTCAAAACACCACTGGCAGAATTTCCAGAAACGGATATCGCCGGCATGTTTTTCGGCAAATCCGGCCAGTGCGGCAGGGTTCTTGCGGGCAAATGCTTCGGGCCATTGTTGCCAGGTGGCGCCGTAACTGTCGCTCAATGTCCGGAAGAGAGCATAAGTATCCAGCCAGAAAGCACTTCGTTCGCAAAAAAGTTCGAAAGTGTGGTGTGTCGTGGTTTCTGTCGTCCCGAAAAAGCGGTCAGCAGCCAGTTTCAGGCGGGACATCCTGAATGCGATTGCTGCGGGATAATGGACACGGTACCGTTGAAATGCATTGTCGGGAACCAGTTCTTCCTTTTTCAGCCAACCTGCATTGCAAAGCGCATCAAGCCCGATGAGGAAAATATTGCCGGCAAAAGCCGATGGACTCATATAAGGGGAGTTTCCGGTGCCGATATCGCACAGCGGGAGCATTTGCCAGCATGATTGGCGTGCAGAAGCGAGCCAATCGGCGAAATAATAGGCATCCGGTCCGAAATCGCCGGAACCGTAAGGTCCCGGCAAAGACGTGGGATGGAGCAAAATGCCGCAGCGGCGAGTTGATTCCATGACGTGTGGTGCCAGAAAGTGAAAAGCCTATTATGACAAAATCGGTGACGTTCGTAACGGGGGCATGTGACAAATTGAAAGTCTGGGATAATACCGGCTGGAATATCAGGAAAATGGCGATAGGGAATACCGGACATGCAAGCGGTATTCCATGCAACGGTTTCGATCATGAATAAACTGGAACGTCTCGGCATTCGTACGGATATGGAGCTGGTGCTCCATTTGCCGTCACGCTATGAAGATGAAACGACCCTGACACCCATTGCGGATGCCTTGTTCCGTTGCGAGGGGCCTGTCCAGATCGAGGGACAGATCATGGCATCGGATGTGCAATACAGACCGAAACGCCAGCTGGTCGTATCGGTTTCAGACGGGACCGGAGTGATGCATTTGCGTTTCCTGCATTTTTATCCGAGTCAGCTCAAACAATTTTCCGAAGGGAAACGGATTCGTGCCCGGGGCGAGTTGAGGCAGGGATATGGCGGTACCGAAATGGTGCATCCCGCTTGCCGGATCGTTGAGGAAGATACACCGTTGCCGACGGCACTTACACCGGTCTATCCGACCTGTGCAGGTGTATCGCAACATTATTTGCGCAAGGCGATAGCGGCCGCGCAAAGCCGACTGGATCTGGTCGATACCTTGCCGCCATCATGGCTGGATGAACTCGGATTGCCCGGGTTTGGCGAGGCATTGCGCTATTTGCACTATCCCCCGGCAGATGCCGATGAAACGGCATTGCTGGAACGCACGCATCCCGCATGGCGGCGCATGAAGTTCGATGAGTTGCTGGCGCAACAGCTCTCGATGCGTCGTGCACAGCGGGCAAGGCGCCTTCTGAAGGCTCATGTATTCGGTGCGGCCGGGCATTTCAGTCGGCAATTCATGCAGACGTTACCGTTTACCTTGACAAAGGCGCAGTTGAAAGTGGTATCGGAAATCCGGCATGATCTGGGGCGCGCTTATCCGATGCAGCGTCTGCTTCAGGGGGATGTGGGCAGCGGCAAGACGGTCGTTGCGGCCATCGCTGCATTGCAGGCCATCGATAACGGTTTTCAGGTCGCCATGATGGCGCCGACCGAAATTCTGGCGGAACAGCATTTTCGCCGTTTGTCGGATTGGTTGACGCCATTGGGCATATCCGTAGTCTGGATAAGCGGCAGCATGAAAAAGAAAGCGCGCGAGCAAATCGTATCCATGATACAAACGGGAGAAGCGTCTCTTGTGATCGGCACGCATGCACTGATTCAGGATACCGTACAGTTCAGACATCTTGGACTGGTGATTATCGACGAACAGCATCGTTTCGGTGTCGGACAGCGGCTTGTTCTGCGAAACAAGGGGGAATCGCAAACGATGTTGCCACATCAGTTGATGATGAGTGCCACGCCGATTCCGAGAACGCTGGCCATGACGTTTTATGCCGATCTGGATGTGTCCGTGATCGATGAATTGCCGCCCGGACGCAAACCGGTCATTACCTGTCTTGTCAGCCAGGAAAGGAGAGAAGAAGTGATCGGACGGATTCAGGCGGCGGCGATGCAGGGGCGGCAGATTTATTGGGTATGTCCCCTGATCGAAGAGTCGGAAAGTCTCCAGTTGCAAACGGCGATCGATACGCATGCCATCCTGACGGAAGCGTTGCAGGGATTGTCGGTCGGGCTGGTGCATGGCCGGATGAAACCGGATGAAAAACAGCATGTCATGGCGGCGTTTCAGCAAGGCCGAATTGATGTGCTGGTTGCCACGACCGTGATAGAAGTGGGAGTGGATGTGCCGAATGCGTCGCTGATGGTGATCGAACATGCCGAACGTTTCGGCCTGTCGCAATTGCATCAGTTAAGAGGACGTGTCGGTCGGGGAGACGCTGAAAGTGTATGTCTTTTGATGTACCAAAAGCCGCTGGGTGATACGGCCAGACAGCGATTGCTGACCATGCGCGAGACGAATGACGGGTTTGCGATCGCGCAGCGTGATCTTGAAATCCGCGGGCCCGGAGAATTTCTTGGCGCGCGTCAGTCCGGACAAGCCATGTTCAGATTCGCCGATCTGGAAAAAGACCGTGATCTGATCGACAAGGCGGCGCAATATGCGCAGGTATTGTTGGCAGGCAAGATGCCGGACGCGGATGCCATCATATCGGCACATTTGTCACGGTGGCTGGATAATCGTGAGGAATACCTCAATGTCTGAACCGTTTTTTGCAGGAGGAAAGGGGTGATACAGGCCGAAAAATCCATGAAAACACGGATGCAACTTTACTGGCAACTGGTGAGAATGGACAAACCCATCGGTATTTTATTGCTGCTGTGGCCGACATTATGTGCCTTGTGGATTGCGGCAGAAGGAAAACCACCCGTGTCGCTGGTTCTGCTTTTTACGTTGGGAACAGTGTTGATGCGGTCCGCCGGATGTGCCATCAATGATTTTGCCGACCGGGATATCGACCGGTATGTCAAAAGAACCGCCATGCGGCCATTGACATCCGGACAGATAAAACCTGCGGAAGCGATCTGGGTCGCCGTCGCGTTGTCGGCGGTATCGTTTTTGCTGGTATTGTCCCTGAACGCGCTGACGATCGGACTGTCTTTCGTTGCGCTTTTCGTTGCCGCGACCTATCCGTGGTTCAAACGTTTTTTCGCATTGCCGCAGGCCTATCTCGGTATTGCATTCGGTTTCGGTATTCCGATGGCGTTTGCCGCCGTACAAAATACGGTGCCGGTGACCGCATGGCTTTTGTTGCTGGGCAATGTCTTCTGGTCATTGGCATACGATACTGAATACGCCATGGTCGATCGCGATGACGATCTGAAAATCGGTATTTGTACCTCGGCCATCACGTTCGGCAGGTTCGATGTGGTGGCGGTAATGGGCTGTTATGCCGCCATGCTGTCGATACAGCTATATGCAGGCTGGCGGGAAAATCTCGGAGGGTTGTTTCTGGCGGGATGGATCTGCGCGGTTTGCTGTGCCTGGTATCATTACCGGTTGATTCGTGATCGCGAACGCGAAGGCTGTTTCCGTGCGTTTCTTCATAACAACTGGCTGGGCGCATTCCTGTTCGCTGGCATTGTGCTGGACTATGCATTGCGGTAAGGTTATTCTATGAGAAGGCCATGAAAATTCTGGCGATAGCAATGCTTGTCTGTTAAATTGTTTATGACTGAAAAATGGCTTTTCATTCAACTTTGACAGGAAGGAAAAGAATATGGAAATTCTGGAAAATGCCGGACAGGCCGGCAACAAGATCATGGGCAGTCTGAAATCGATCATCAGCGATGCCGAAAAGGTACTGGAAAACAGCACCCAGCAGGGAAGCGAAAGTTATCAGAATGCCAAAAGAAAGCTGGAATCGACGATTACCGACGCCAAGTTCGTACTTCGCGAACTGGAAGAAGTCGTGGTCAACAAGGCCAAGGACGCCGCGGTCTGCACGGCTGAATTTGCCAAGGAACATCCTTGGAAAGCCGTCGGTGCTGTCGCCGCAGTGGGCGTACTGCTTGGCATCCTGATCGCCCGTTCCAGGAAATAACCGCGATACAGATATGGCAGTGGTCGATAATCTGGCGAAGGTGGCAGGCACATTGCTTGCCATCGTGAAAACCCGTTGCGAGCTGATGGCCATCGAGCTGGAAGAAGAGTGGATCAGGCTTCTGACGTATCTGTTATTGTCCCTGACCGCGCTGTTTTGTCTGGCATTGACGGTGCTTCTGGCAATCGTTCTGGTGCTGGTGCTTTGCTGGGATACCTGCCGTATTCCGGCTATTGTCGGTATGATGGTGCTTTTTGGCGTCATAACCTGTGCGATATGGATCGGTGTCCGGCGCAGTTTCAGCAAAAAACCGAAACTGCTTGAATTGACACGGCAGGAAATCGCCAAGGATATCGATCGCCTGACACCATCCGTCTGACCGTCATTTTCCGTTACCGTTATGGCCAAACTGACCAAAAACCTGACACAGCGCAAAGCGGAATTGTTGGTTCAAAGCGCCCTCCTCCGTGAGAAACTGGCTGTCGAAACCCTGTCCATGATGCAGATGCCCGATGTGGTGAGCAAGGGGCTGAATCTGTGGAACAACCTGAGCAGGTTTGGGAAACGGCCGATACTGATCGGCGCGTTGGGACTGTTTCTGCTGACTGTCAAACCGCGACGGCTGTTGTCGTGGCTGTTGTCTGCGACGGTGCTTTTCAAGACATGGCGTCGTTTCGGGCCGTTCATCATGCCGCTTGTCCGCTATCTGACGAGGCGCCATCAGTAAGTCGGACAAAATCCTTTTCATGGGGTTTCCGAATGCCCCTCATCGTTTCCCAGGGTAGTGACGCTGGCCGAAAATGGCCGTGCCGATGCGTACGGTCGTCGCGCCTTCCTGTACGGCGGCTTCCATGTCGTCCGACATTCCCATTGACAGGGTATCCAGATCATATCCTGTGTGCTTCAATTCTTCAAAAAGCGTTTTCATGGCACTGAACGGTTGCCGCTGTTTTTCCGGATCGGATTGCGGTTCCGGAATTGCCATCAGCCCCCGCAATTTCAGACGAGGCATTCCGGAAACTGCCTTGACCAGATCGGTCAGTTCTTCAGGACGGACACCGCTTTTGCTGTCTTCGCCACTGATATTGACCTGGAGACAGATATTCAAGGGCGGCATGTCTTCAGGACGCTGGTCGGAAAGCCGTCTGGCGATCCGCTCGCGATCCACGGAATGTACCCAGTCGAAATGTTCGGCAATGGCGCGTGTCTTGTTGCTTTGTATCGGGCCGATGAAATGCCATTCCAGTTTCAGATCCGGCCGATTCTGGCGGATTTCCATGATCTTGCGAACCGCTTCCTGTTCATAATTCTCACCGAAGGCGAGCTGCCCTGCTTCGGCGGCCTCAAGAATGGCGGAAACGGGCTGGGTCTTGGAAACAGCCAGCAAGTTGACGGATGACGGGTCGCGATGCGCTTGTTGTGCAGCCCGGCAAACACGTGTCCGGACGGTTTGCAAGTGGTCGGTAATGGCGGACATGATGAATAGAACTTGAATAAACTGAACGATGGCCTAATATATTTCCTGTTCATTATATGACGAATGGTTTGCGCAGAGCCTGATAAAATGATGCGTACAGTCCTGCTGGGGACTGGGCCCGAAGTCGGACAGGAGAAAATAATGGCTTGGATGTGGTTGCTGGTGCTGGTTCTGGTGATTGTGGCGATAGTGGTGAAATTGCGCCGCAATTCACGAATTTTCATTATCCGGCATAATCCGTTTGAATCGGCACGGCAAGAGCAGCCACAGGCCGATATTTACCAACCGCCGCTTTTTTCGGAAAACAGGCATTCATCCGGTGAAGTCGAGCACATGGTCTGTTGCGAATATTGCGAGGTCTATGTTCCGGTATCCGAGGCAGTGGAGCGTTCCGGAAAAATTTTTTGCTGTCATGAACATGGCGTCGCCTATTTTTCGGAAAAACGTTCGTCCTGATCAGGCAGGAAAGACCAGTCCTGTTTACGGATACGATAGACAAGATGGGGCATGGTGTATCCTGCGTAATATCGGATGTCGGTTCCGACCATGGTCATGCCGTTTCTGACAGCCACGTTTTGCGAGGCGATGTTATTGTCACGAATGATGGAATATACTTCTGTCAGCCCAAGTTGGCAAAAGGCATAATCCCGGCATCCAGAGGCCGCTTCGGTAGCATATCCATGATGCCAGTAGCGTCGATTGAACAGGTAACCGATTTCATGAACCTGCCGGTTTCGCCAGGGTTGTAGTGTGATGCCGGCCTGACCGATCAGTTTTCCGCTGTGTTTGAGGACAACAGCCCACAATCCGAAACCGTTTTCGCGATAACGCTGCAGTTGCCGGTTCAACCAGTGCAAGACTTCTTCATCTGAAAAAGCATGCTCGTAGGCGTACATGACCTTTTCGTCCTGAAGGATATCGCACAGACCGGCATAGTCGTTGGCCGTCAGTGTTCTCAGGAAAAGACGTTCGGTTTCCAGAATCATTTGAAAAACAGACAGGTTTCAATACAGTAAAACTCTTCAGTTATTTTGCCATGAATATCGACAAGGACGGATGGTGTGCGGATGCGGTTCGCATGATGTCGCCGAACCAGAATGATCGGCCGGACGGTCAGACGATCGATTTGCTGGTCATTCACAATATCAGTTTGCCGCCCGGGGAATTCGGCGGTCCCTTCATTGAAGACTTGTTTCTGAACAGGCTCGATTGCGACCGTCATCCCTTTTTCGATCAGTTGCGCTCGTTGCATGTGTCATCCCATTTTCTGATCCGGCGTGACGGATCGTTGATCCAGTTCGTATCGGCAGACAAGCGGGCCTGGCATGCAGGGGTTTCCGATTATCGCGGCCGGACGGGATGCAATGATTTTTCGATCGGTGTGGAAATCGAAGGAACGGATTACGAGCCGTTCAGGCAGGAACAATATGATACGCTGATATCGCTGACTGAAGCATTGTGTCGTCATTATCCGATTCAGGCGGTTACCGGACATCAGCATATCGCGCCTGGGCGGAAAACCGATCCGGGACCGTTTTTCGACTGGACGTACTATCGCAAGAGACTGGAATCGGCAGGCGTGTTTTCAGCGGAAAAACCGCTGGATTTCTGGTTCAGGTAATCAGCATTTTTCAGGTACGAAGCAGCCGTTCCTCGATATTTTCCGGTGTCATATCGGCCGTGATTTCCAGCAATTTTCGCCGATTGGTCTGCCCGTGCGTGATTGTGACCTGTTTGCGTGGTACCTCCAGTTTTTTGGCCAGAAACTGCACAAGCGCATCATTGGCTTTTCCGTCGACGGGCGGTGCCTGCAATTTGATACGCAATGCATCCCCCTCACTGGATACGATTTCCGATTTTCGTGCATTCGGACTGACCTGCACGGCAATCCGGATACCGGTTTTCGTTCGGGATAGCCAGAGTGCGCTCATATAAGATTCGACAAAATGAGATTGGTCGCCATTCGTGAGATGAACTGCAACAGGAAAAATACAACCAGTGCGGAAAAATCGAATCCGCCCAGTGTCGGAAGAATGCGTCTGACCGGTTGCAGTAACGGACGGTTCATGTCACGGACAAAACCGGCGACAGGGTGATACGGATTGATCCAGCTGAAGATGACCTCGATGAACAACAATGCCATGAATCCGTAAACAATCCAGTTCAGCAAGGACAATGCCGTCAGAAAAAGAATGATACGTGGCGAAAAGAAATTGATGAGCCAGGTATCGAACAGTGCCGAGACAATGGCCATCAGGACGGCGGCAATAAGGGTGGACCAATCGTAACCTCCCCATCCCGGAATGGATTTGCGAAGCGGTTTGACGAACCAGTCGGTTACCTGAAGCAACAGCTGTGCCAATTGCATGGGTGGCCGTGCCCGGGTGACCTGTATCCAGAAACGGAGCAGAAATGCACCTCCCAGTATGGTGGTGGCGGCATCGGCTATCATTTTCAAGAGGCTGTACAACAAGCGGTTTCTCCTTGCAACTTCGGATGGATGGCATGTTCATCGTCAGGCGATTCCCGGCAATATGGCCAGTTTGCTTCCATGATCACGCAGGATATTGACAAATGGACAGAAAACGACGTTTTTCGCCGTTTGGCCGTTTTTTAAAAGAGGTATATTACTGACGTGGTGCCAAAAACACAAACGCCCGCAGTTGCGGGCGTTTGATAAAGAGGCGAGAGAGCTGTCAGGAACGTGCGCGAGCTTCCTCGGCGGCGCTGACGTGCTGGTTGGCATAGGACTGGTGAGC
>CAKQWF010000005.1 GCA_934277985.1 uncultured Oxalobacter sp. | reverse complement strand
TGATAACGTCCGCACCCATCCATGCCAACAGCTGTGACGAGGTCGGGCCGGCCTGTACGTGGGTCATGTCCAGAATTCTTACTCCGGATAATGCTTTACTACCCATTTTTTGTCTTCCTCCAATAATTGGTCTGTATTACTTTTTCTGGTTTTCACCAGTTTCACAACGAGAAAAAGGTTACCCTTTTCCAACGTATCCTTTCTATTTGCCAGCCATACGCGCTTTCAGGCGCGCCTTGGTTCCGGGCGACCACTCCTGCGGATCAACCCATATATTGATCACCGCACACTTTCCGGTTCTGGCTATCGCTTCGCGGCCACGGCGCAAGGCAGGTGCAATATCCGAGGGACGATGCACCTCTTCACCATATCCGCCCATCATTTCCGCAAATTTACCATATGGCAGGTCACTTAACAAATTGCCGACATTGCCACGGTCACCATATTTGGCCAACTGCGCGTAACGTATCTGGTTCATCGCCGAATTGTTGCCGATAACGGCAAGATACGGCACATGAAAACGGTTGGCCGTTTCCATGTCGAACGCCGTCATGGAAAAAGCACCATCCCCATAGTAGCACACGACTTCCTTGCCGGGATGCGCCAGTTTCGCACCGATGGCGAACCCGGTTCCGACCCCCAGACTGCCCAGCGGCCCCGGATCCATCCATTGCCCCGGATTACGCGGACGCACTGCCTGCGCCGATATCGTCACCACATCACCGCCATCTCCGACATATATCGTATCTTCTTCCAGAAACTCGTTCAGTTCATAGGCAACCCGATAAGGGTTGATCAAACTGTTTTCCGAACGGAACAACGGCATGAGTTTTTCCAGCGCCTTTTCTTCGGCCTGTCGCAATTCCCTGATCCATGCCTGACGTTTCGAACGGGCACCATATTCAACACGCCCAGACAATGCATCAATCACCGCCCTGAAAATCGTTCCGGCATGCCCCAGCAATCCCAGCGTGATATCGTGATTTTTGCCGATCACTGCGTAATTCTGGTCGATCTGCACCACTTTGGCCGCGGGATTGACCGTCTTGCCGTAACTCAGCCTGAAATCGAACGGCGTTCCCACAACCATGACCAGATCGGCTTCGGCAAGCGCCTTGTTGCGCGTCCTGTCGAATGAAAGCGGTTCATCGTTTCTGAAAATACCGCGTGCCGCACCATTGGTATAGGCTGGCATGTCCAGCGCGCGGATCAGCTCCAGCGCTTCCCGATGACTTCTACCGTTCCAGACCTGGCTACCGAACAATACCGCCGGTTTTTCCGCATGCAGCAGCATATCGGCCAGTTTCTCGATTTCTTCAGGCGCGCACATGACGCGATTGGAACACCGGTAATGTCCCGATGCCGGAATCACACAATTTTTCCGATCCACGCTGCGATCAAGCAAATCTCTCGGAATTTCCAGATAGACAGGGCCCGGAACCTCACCCCATGCCTCGCGGCATCCCATCGCCACCATATCCGCGATCCGTTCGGTCGAACGGACACTTGTCGCCCATTTCGTGACCGGTGACATCAGTTTGACATGATCGAATTCCTGCAGTGACCCCTGCAAATGCTGGATCGTCGCCCCCTGTCCACCGATATGCAGCAGTGGAGTTTCGGAACGCAAGGCTGTTGCCATTCCGGTTATGGCATTGCAACATCCCGGACCCGCAGTCGTGACAAGACATCCGGTTTGCCCTGTCTGACGAGCATAACCGTCAGCGGCATGTGCCGCTACCTGTTCATGTCTGAAATCGATGATCCGGATGCCTTCGCTGACACAACCGTCGTAGATATCGACGATATTGCCTCCGGAAAGAGTGAATATGGTATCGATGCCTTCATTCCTGAGCGCTTTCGCTACCAGATGCCCGCCAGATATGGAATCTGCCTGCGCATCACCGCATTTCAGCAAATCATCTGTTGTCGCACTCATGAATTGTCTAATGGAAATCCGCTGTCAAATTCAAACCAATCAGCATCGTCGCTTATCTTGCTTTTTCACGTCCATTGGCGCCAGCGGTGTGCCTTGACGTTTCAAGGTTGCAATACAACTTTACGGGCAGGTGAAGTGACATACCAACTTTTCAAGCTAACAGCTATCATAGCTTCTCTGGCGGAAAACAGTGCTTGACCACAGTCAATTTTTACCTATCACTGCCTGAAATCATGCGGTCTGGAGATCGCGAACGGTTTTCCTGTACCTGGGCAAATACCCGACTTCCATCGCTTTGATGATACGGACAGTACCGTACCGGGCCACGGTATAATAATCTCCGTCGCCTTACCAAGTGCTTTACCATCATGGCAAATATTTTTTTCAGCCGTTTTTTTTCTTCGAAAAATTCCGCATCCTGTGATAATGCACCTGCCTCCAGCGAATACCCCTAGTTGTGCATGAATGAAAAATACGGACAGGGCTTCCGTTTAAGCAGACATTATGCCGATGAGGGCTTCGGCTATGGCAGCATGCCCGACATCACGACGCACATGACGATACCGCCATCGCTTGTCGAAAAGGTTCTGCAAAAGCATTCATGGATTGCGATTGTGGATGCCTGCATCGGCCAATACGGATCGGCACAGAAAATCCTGACAGAAGAATTCGTCGATTGCACCGGTTTTTCGGATACCTGCTGGTGGGTTTCCGTCAGCGACCCTGTCAAATGGCTCGACGACATGCAAAGCACCCTGTTGCGGCTGGCTGGTGCATTGCCTGAAAACTGAGGCGGTATCTGCGCAGGACAACCGCCGCAAGGCAATCCTTTCGACACCGGCACCAAACGATTTGTTGTTCCACAAAATGGCTTACTTCAGCCAGCCCCTGCGACGGAAGTACCAGAACGGTGCCAGTGCGCTCAACAGCATAAGTACCAGTGCGAACGGATAACCGAAGTCCCAGCTCAGTTCTGGCAGGATCCGGAAATTCATGCCATAGATGCTGGCGATAAGCGTCGGCGGCAGGAACGCGACACTGGCCACAGAGAAAATCTTGATGATCTTGTTCTGGTTGATATTGATGAAACCGACAGTGGCATCCATCAGGAAGTTGATCTTTTCAAACAGAAACGAGGTATGACCGTCAAGCGATTCGATATCCCGCAA
This sequence comes from uncultured Oxalobacter sp., assembly GCA_934277985.1. Taxonomy (GTDB): domain Bacteria; phylum Pseudomonadota; class Gammaproteobacteria; order Burkholderiales; family Burkholderiaceae_D; genus Oxalobacter; species Oxalobacter paeniformigenes. The sequence goes on along the minus strand of CAKQWF010000005.1, from coordinate 189,873 downwards.
AATCTGTCTGGCTTCCTCGAACTGGTCAGAATCCAGCAAACGGCCACGCATCAGAAAGCTGACCGCACGTCGGGTATCCATCATCGTCCGGCGTATCCGGCCGTTCAGGTCTTCTTCCTTGGCAATCGTACTCAAGGTCGCGGCGGCATCCTGGTCGGTAAACTCTTCCTGAAGAACCTTGCCGCTGACCTCCTCGAGATTGCGGTAAATCCCTTCGAGCGCGTCGGCCGAATATTCAGCGTCCGTAGCATACAGATCCAGCAACACGTCCTTGTAATCGGTAATGGAACCTGGTCGCGAACGGGCACGCATTCTGACCAGCCTGAACACAGGCAAATCTTCGGCATGCATGGAAAACAGCATATTGCGCGCCAGAATAAATGCGACAGTCACTGTTTGCGAAGGTCCTTCGTCGTCATCGATCCTGAAATCCGTCCGCAAATGCAAATCGCCGTTTTCCGCTTCATAGTAACGTGCAGATGCCTCGATATCCTTGACATCGTCTTCATCGGGCATTGTGACATCGTATATGCTTTTCACCCATGATCGCTCCTCCTCGGTCGGATCCGTCATGTCCACCCAGATAGGCGCGACATTTTCCAGATCGGATTTGGAATCGATCGGCACCTGGTTCAAACGACCGTTTTGGAGTTCGAAAACATTGATCATGGAAACACTCTTTCAGACACATTAACAGGGTAGCTGCCGGCGGAATTTGCGATGGATGGATCACATCATGGTTGCATGACTGCTTTATGACAGAACCGAAAGCGATGGTGGCTTTCATCAGTCATTTATGCCGCCTCACTGAAACAGCGCAAGTGTACTGATAACGGATTGCACAGGCAAGAACTTCCGGATGTTCCTCCGTCAACGCGGAACATCAGCCGATCCCATACGCCGCAGAATCAGCGCCGTCCGATACCGCAAATATCCCGAATTGCGATGTGTATCGAAATATCTCGGCTTGGGCAATACCGCCGCAAGACGCGCAGCCTGCCCGGCACTGAGCGAAGCGGCAGATATACCATAGTAGTGTCGCGCGGCCGCCTCGGCACCGAATACGCCGGTACCGAATTCGACCAGATTCAGATACAGCTCGAATATCCGTTCTTTTTCCATCCAGAATTCAAGCATATAGGTAATCAGGATTTCCTGCCCTTTTCTGAAATAGCTCTTGTTTCCGGACAAAAAGAGGTTTTTTGCCAGCTGTTGCGTAATCGTGGAACCGCCTGCCACGATTTTTCCTTTCCGGCTGTTCTTTTCATAAGCCTTGAGCAAGGCATCCCAGTCAACCCCCTCATGATCGGTAAAATTGGCGTCTTCCGACGCAATGATGGCACGTTTCAGATTCCGCGAAATCCGCTTGTAAGGCACCCATTTGTGTTTCAGTCTGGCCTTGGGATTTTTTTCCTGCAATACCGCCAGTTGCTGCCGCATGAAACTCGTCGAAGTCGGGTTATGGTTCACCCACCAGCCGATTTGAAGAAAAAAATAAACCTGAAGCATCAGAAACAAAAGCAGCGGCGTATAAACCAGCCATCGCCAGTATTTCCTGAGCAGGGCAAGCAGTTGTTCCATGCAATCAACGCCCGAAATACGCAAATACTGGCCGTGTATCCGGCCTGACATCGCGCCACACAAAAAACGATTCCGCTGCCTGTTCGACCAGCATGCCGAATCCGTCGCGAACCGTCGCGCCATACCTGCTGGCGTAATCCATGAACGGCGTCGGCCGATCGGCATAAACCATATCCAGCGCCAGCGTATGTTCATGAAAAACCTTTGAAGATACCGGAGGCATGCCGTTCTGAAGCCCAGCCGATGTCGCATTGATGACGACATCGAACTGTTCATCCAGATTGTCATAGGAAGATACCGTAATGGCGCCATAGGTTCCAAAACGCAACGCCATATCGTGCGCCTTGTCTTCACTGCGATTGGCGATATGCAGCCTTTGTGGTTTCTGTTCCAGCAGTGGCAACATGACACCATAAGCGGCGCCACCCGCTCCCAGCAGCAAAATCCTGGCCCCTTCCAGCGAAACGCCTGTATTACGTGTAATGTCAGCCACCAGCCCTGCGCCATCGGTATTGTCGCCTGATACCGTATTGCCGTCGAATCGCAGTGTATTGACTGCACCGGCCATCTTCGCGCGCTCAGTAAGCATGTTCGACAAAGCGAAGGCTTCGAATTTGAACGGTACCGTCACATTCAACCCCCGCCCACCATTCTGGATGAAATCCCTGACTGTCGCGACAAAACCGTCCAATGGTGCCAAAAGACGCGAATATTCGACATCTTGTCCTGTTTGCCGTGCAAACAACGCATGTATTTCCGGTGATTTGCTGTGCGCTACCGGATTTCCCACCACTGCGTAACGATCACTCATGATAATTGGCTGATATGGTAATTTTTTCTTTTTAACTGGCGTTATGTGATTTTTGAACGATTTTGCCGTCAATTCCTAGCGAACTGTCGAACGTATCTGTGACTGTACGCCCTGATCCCGTGTAAATCGAAGCTTGGTGATAATAATCCAGACATCCGCACCGCCGTTTTTCGACTGCATGCTTTTCGGAAAAGGTCCGAACGGCGCCGCACGACGAATGATATTCAGGGCGGCACGATCGAGCGCAGGATTCCCGGATGAACGTTCGATTCCTGGCCCGCCTTCCTTTTCGAAAAGTGTACCGTCACGGTAAACAGGAATCCGGACCGTCAGCTCGCCATACAATTTCGTACCGTTTCGCTGTGGGAAATTGATCAGCCCAAAACTTTCCACCCTTTTTCGCAATGCCTTGTAATACATGGCATAGCCAACATCACGCGTATTGGCGGTAATGACAGGTCGCCCTTGCATACCATATCCACCGCCTCCGCCACCGGTCCCGCCGCTTCCGGTCCCACTGCCGTCACCTCTCGCATTTCGCCTGAACACCACCGAGCGACTGTTCTGATCCTCCGGCAAACTGAAATCACTTGTGCCAGATGGCACCGTACTCATGATCTTGTTTCCTGATGTTGCCGCGGCACTTTTTCCTGTTTTTTTGCCGGTACTGTCAGGTACAGATGGCATGGTTGCCGCTTTTTTGTCTGCCGGCGCTCCGGCAGACTTTCCGGATCTCATACCGCCACCTGCAGAACCATCTCCCGATTTTCGGCCGATCTGGCCTTGCCATGCGGTACTTTCCGACGTATTGACAGCTGCCATGTCGAGTACCCGTCTTTGCGTGGAATTGGTCAGTACAAGTTCGATCGGAACCTGTATCCTGTCGGGAGCCGAAACAGGGGAAATGCCGAAATGGACAGACAAGACCATCACATGCAGCAAAACCGATATGGCTACCGCAATACATAAACTCCGATTTTGCAAAAGCTGTTTCACAAACCGATACTCATAAAGGCACGATCACGGATATCATTCAAAACTATAACACCGAATCACTCCGTGATTTCTTCCTCTCCCTCTTCCAGCCGCTCCATATCGGCATCCGGCGATACATCCAGGAAACGTGCCTCAACGGACAAATCGACTTCATCCCAGCGAATCAGGTCGATTTTGACTTGCGTACCACGTGCCAGAAGCGGCATCCCCGGCATGGGGATAGTCAACGGAATATCGACCAGACGGATCACCTCGTCACGGATGACGACTGCCTCCGTCTGCCTGACATGGTTTTGTGTCAGCCATCTCAAACACCAGTAACGTTCCATTTTCGACTGGAACTCACCATAGGCGCTATAGGCGGAATCAAATGCACTGACGATGGCGAACAAACTGGCGTCTTTGGGCTTGAAAGGCGCGGACAACGGTGCGGCCACACCGTAATCGATACATGCCAGAATCTGCCACTGATTGACCAGATCGGTATAACGTCGCAACGGGGATGTACTCCATGCATACTGATCGACACCCAGTCCCTGATGGGGTGCGGCATGCGTGACCATTTTGACCTGCATCCGATTCATCCAGCTGCCGCCTCCTGCTCCCTGACTCCGGTAAATACCCGGAATACCATGTTCATGCAGCAATTTTCCCCATGTACTGTTGGCGAAAATCATGAATTCGGCCACGATTCGATCCAGCGGTGCTGTTCTTTTTCGCCGTTCGATCGTTACCACGCCGTCATCGCTGACGTAAAAATTGAAATCGACCCGGTTCGTCTGTTCCGGACGCAAGCCGAACGATTCGCGTTTTTCCATGCGTTTTTTTTCGAACACGCGCGCGCAATGCCACAGTACCCGGATATCTTCCTTGTGAGGATATTCGCCCTCGTTTTTGTCCAGACTTTCTTCCGTAATCAGGTGGTCCAGATCGTTATGACGCAGATTTTCCGAAACACGGATCATCTCGGCACGCGTTTCGGTTTGCACGACAGACCAGTCTTTCGGATCGACGAGGGCATACAAACTCAAGGCCGGCCTGTTTTCTCCCGCACTGAGCGTAAAACGGCTGACCAGCTCGTCCGGCAACATGGTGATTTTGTCGCCCGGCATATATACCGTGGAAAGCCGCTTGCGCGCGATTTCATCCAGATGGTCACCAGGCCGGATACCCAATCCGGGCGCAGCGATATGCACACCGATGCGTATCTGCCCGTCCGGCATATTCGTCACCGAAAAGGCATCGTCGATTTCGGTCGTCGTGATATCGTCTATCGAAAAGGCATTGACATCCGCAATGGGCAATTCAAACGATATCGCCGGCATATCGATTTTCGGAAACGCAATACCGCGCGGGAAATGTTCGAACAGGAAGCGTGACAAATGCAGGGCTTTCGGCCCATCGATACCCCCCGTATTCAACATCAGCCGTTCCGGAGAGATATGCATGTCGTCACATGCCATTTCAAGCGCCTTGTATTCGATACCGTTCTTGTCTGGCTTGCACAATAACTGCACGGCGTTGGCCTTCATCGGTTCCGGCAGAATACCTTGTTTTAACTGCTCGACATACTGTTGCTGGATAATGGCCTGCTGTTTTTTTCGTTCGATACTCGCCAGTGCGGCGCGTAACGCTTTTTCCGGTGCCGCCTTGTAGCGCCCCTTGCCCTTTCGGTAAAAATACATGGGTGCCGAATGCAAACGCATCAACAGCCCGGCAGCCTCATCAGGTTTCGGCTCATGCCCGAAATATTCCTTGCCCAGCTCTGTATAATCGAATTCCGTTTCTCCGGCGACTTCCCAGAGAAAATCCAGATCGATATCGTCGGCGATCCGGCCCGCTTCGGTCAGAAGCTGCGCAGGTTCGTGCGTACCGAACTGAAAAAAGACATCCCTTGCCCGAACCTTGGCCCGTTTTCCGCCCGGCAATTCGACCTGATAGGCTTCACCAACCTGATTCAGAATATTGCCCGTTCTGAACTCGCCGGACTCTTCAAAGAATAAATTCATTCTACGCTCTGTCATTCAATATGATGTCTGCCATGCACGAAGCCGGCATCTTTCATCCTGTCAGCCTGCATACTGTTTCCCTATCCCGCAAAACGACAGCACTTTTTCGAGATAAAGCCCGAAATCGGATAAACCGTGATCTCCCCCGTCAACAATGACCTGATGCGCCCCGTGATAATGCGACTGCATCAGGCGCCAGTCCAGCAATTCATCTCCTTTTGCCGCCAAAAGCAGATATCTTGAAGGATTTGTAATGTTTTTTACCCGAATGGCTTTCAATTCACCCTCATAACGTTCACGAAAATCCAGCCATTCACGTACCCTCAAATCACTTCTGTCCGGTATATCGTCCAGTATCTTGATTTGCCATGGGTCGATAACCGGATTGAGCAATACCGCCTTGCAGGCATGCTGTTCTGCCAGCCAGTGGGCATAATAACCACCAAGAGAAGAACCAATAATCGTTAGACGATCCCTCTGGCAATCACGAATGGCATCCGATACCAAATCTACTGATTCTTGTGGAGATAACGGCAGTTGCGGACAGATATAACGCCAATCACCGCCGTTCTGTTCAAGTGTCTGCGCAATGAGCTGTGCCTTGAACGAATGGGGAGACGACTTGAAACCGTGCAAATATACAATTACGCCTGTCATTTTCTGGAAAGCCTGTCGAGAATTTTCTGATGAATGCCGCCGAACCCGCCATTGCTCATAACAAGGATATGATCGCCTGATCGTGCCAATGCAGCCACACTGTCTGCCAGACTGTCCAGATCATCAAATGCACGCGCTTTTTCTCCCAGCGGCGCCAGCGTTTCCCGCAAATCCCATCCCAGTGCATTTTTGCCCGAGCGCTCGCCATAACAAAATACCAGGTCGGCATCCGCAAGACTGCCGGGCAACTTTTGCTTCATGACCCCCAGCTTCATGGTATTGGAACGCGGTTCCAGCACCGCCAGAATACGGGTATCTGCACTTCTGCCGATTTTTTTTCTCAGGCCCGCTATTGTCGTTTCGATAGCAGTCGGATGATGCGCAAAATCATCATATACGGCAATACCGCCGACGATACCACGGCATTCCATACGTCTTTTGACATTCCTGAATCGCGACAAGGCATCTATCGCCAGATCCGGCCGGATACCGACGTGCCTTGCGGCTGCAATCGCGGCCAGCGCATTGAGCCGGTTATGTTCGCCGGTCAATTCCCAGCGGACTGTTCCCTGACGAACGCCATCGAGCCACACATCGAATCCGTCATTTTCCGTATCCGAAAGCGTCCAGCCATCCGTACCGGTGCCACCGAACCATTCCAGTTCGCTCCAGCACCCACGATCGATCACCCGTTTCAACGCCGCTTCACGCGCATTGACGATCAGACGACCATTGCCGGCCACTGTCCTGACCAGATGATGGAATTGTGTCTCGATGGCTGCAAGATCAGGGAAGATATCAGCATGATCGAACTCAAGATTGTTCAAAATCACTGTTTTTGGACGATAATGCACGAATTTGCTGCGCTTGTCGAAAAACGCGGTGTCGTATTCGTCCGCTTCTATCACGAAAAACGGTGATTCATCATTGCCATGCAAACGGGCGGAAATACCGAAATTCACGGGAACACCACCGATCAGGAACCCCGGGGCATAGCCGCAATCTTCCAGTATCCATGCCAGCATGGATGTCGTCGTCGTTTTACCGTGCGTACCTGCAACAGCAAGCACCCAGCGGTCACGCAATATATGTTCGCCGATCCACTGGGGACCCGACACATATGGCAGCCCGCGATCCAGAATAGCCTCCATCAACGGATTGCCACGTGATACGACATTGCCGATGACAAACAAATCCGGATTCAGATCAATCTGGCGTGCGTCATAGCCTTCCATGAGCTCGATTCCCTGCTCCTGGAGCTGGGTACTCATCGGCGGATAGACATTCGCGTCACAACCGGTTACTGTATGCCCTGCCGCCTTGGCCAGTACGGCCACTCCTCCCATAAAAGTTCCGCAAATACCGAGGATATGAATGTGCATGATTCTGATTCGCTCACTGAAATGAAGATTTTATCCGACAATCTGTCACTTTCGTTTGCACAGGAAACGCAAGCATGAACTACCGTTTCAACGATCTCGCCCAACTCAGACAGGAAATCGCCATTGCCGCTGCACGCATGATAGCAGAGGAAGGAACAAGTTATGACGCCGCCAAACGCAAGGCGGCCAGACTCCTTCTTGGAAACTCACGCATAACGGGCGAAATTTTACCGGACAACCAGACAATCGAGAACGAGGTCCGCATATACAACGAACTTTTTCTCTCCGACACCCAGCCGGCCAGACTGCGGCATTTGCGCCTGCTCGCCCTACGGCTGATGAAACGACTGGAACGCTTCAATCCATATATCACTGGCGCGGTTCTTAACGGCACCGGTGGCGAACATAGCGATATTTACCTGCAAATCTTTGCCGATAACGTCAAGGACATTGAAATTTTTCTCCTGAACGAGGGTATCGAGTTCAGTGTCTCCGAATCGCCACAATCGCCAGGGAAACGCCATGCCAACGAAGTCATTCACTTTCTCTGGCACGATGAAGTCATTCATCTGACCGTGTACGATGCGGACGACATCCGCAGACCCGACCGCTTTTTCGGTCCGCATGCACAACGTGCCGATCTGGATGAATTGCGTCGTCTCATCAACGGCGACGCACGTGAAAACACCGACAAATTCTAGAAATCCGTCGTTTTTTCTTGCCTCTTTCCGTTATTTGACGGCAAAATGCTGAAAATCCAATATAAAGCGATTGTGTTTCAGGAATCATGGCAAAAAACATTCTTCTTCTGAACGGCCCGAACCTGAATTTGCTGGGTACACGGGAACCTGATATTTACGGAAGAACGACTCTCGACGATATCGTCTCCGACATGCATGCGCTTGTCGAGGCCGCCGGCGGAAAACTGTCCAGCTTCCAGAGCAATCATGAGGGAGCGCTGATCGACCGTATCCATCAGGCACAACGAGATCATGTCGACGCCATCGTCATCAACCCGGGCGGCCTGACGCATACCAGCGTGTCGCTGCGGGATGCTCTGGCAGGTGTCAACATCCCTTTCTTCGAGGTTCATATCTCGAACATTCATCAACGTGAGCCGTTCCGTCATCATTCCTATCTATCCGATATTGCCAAAGGTGTAATATGCGGTTTTGGAACCGATGGATACCGGATAGCCGTCGAATTTGCGCTCAAGCACTGATTTCCAATCATTTAACTGTTATTTGCGGGATTTTTATGGATTTACGTAAACTGAAAACGCTGATCGACCTTGTCGCCGACTCAGATATTGCCGAACTGGAAGTCACCGAGGGTGACAGCAAGGTTCGTATCGCCAAAACGTCTTCTGTACAGGGACAGCCTGTCATGGTGCAGCCGCCACAGGTCATCGCACAGCCTGCCGCAGCCGTTCCGCAGGTCAACGTCGCCACACAGGTCATCGCAGCCGATGCGGCGGTTCCTGCAGAACCAGAGGGCAATGTCGTCAAATCTCCGATGGTAGGCACATTCTACAGTGCGCCGGCTCCAGGCAATCCGCCTTATGTCGAAGTCGGCTCGACCGTCAAGCAGGGCGATACGCTGTGCATCATCGAAGCCATGAAACTCCTGAACGAAATCGAGGCAGAAACATCCGGCGTCATCAAACAGATTCTTGTCGAAAACGGCGAACCGGTCGAATTCGGCCAGCCTTTGTTTGTTATCGGTTAAAAGCGGTCATTTTGATCCGAACTGCTCTTTTTTCCGCTTATTTTCGATTTGCTGAGCAATCTGCCACATTATGTTTGAAAAAATCCTCATCGCCAATCGTGGCGAAATCGCATTGCGTATCCAGCGCGCATGCCGTGAAATGGGTATCAAGACCGTCGTCGTTCATTCCGAAGCCGACCGTGATGCCAAGTATGTGAAGCTGGCGGATGAATCCGTCTGTATCGGACCTGCTTCCTCTGCATTGAGTTACCTGAACATGCCGGCCATCATCAGCGCCGCCGAGGTCACCGACGCAGAGGCAATCCATCCGGGTTACGGTTTTCTTTCCGAAAATGCCGATTTTGCCGAACGTGTCGAAAAATCCGGTTTCGTCTTTATCGGCCCGCGTTCCGACTCCATTCGTATGATGGGTGACAAGGTCACGGCGAAGCAGGCCATGATCAAGGCCGGTATTCCATGCGTTCCGGGGTCCGATGGCGCATTGTCCGACGATCCGCAGGAAATCATATCCATTGCCCGCAAGATCGGATTTCCCGTGATCATCAAGGCAGCCGGCGGTGGCGGCGGTCGCGGCATGCGCGTAGTCCATACGGAAGCATCGTTGCTCAATGCCGTCACGACAACCAAAACAGAAGCTCAGGCCGCTTTCGGCAATCCGGAAGTGTATATGGAAAAATTCCTGGAAAATCCGCGCCATATCGAAATCCAGGTATTGTCAGACGATTACAAAAATGCCATCTGGCTGGGCGAACGCGATTGTTCCATGCAAAGACGCCACCAGAAAGTGATCGAGGAAGCACCGGCACCGGATATTCCACGCCGGCTGGTCGACCGCATCGGCGACCGTTGTGCCGAAGCTTGCCGCAAAATCGGTTACCGGGGCGCAGGCACCTTTGAATTCCTCTATGAGAACGGTGAATTCTATTTCATCGAAATGAATACCCGCATCCAGGTTGAACATCCGGTCACCGAACTGATTACAGGACTGGATCTGGTACAGGAACAGATACGGATCGCCGCCGGTGAAAAACTCCGTTACCGCCAGCGTGATATCCGCCTGATCGGACACGCTATCGAATGTCGCATCAACGCCGAAGATCCGTTTACCTTCATACCGTCTCCGGGAAAAATCACGTCATGGCATGCGCCTGGCGGCCCGGGTATGCGCGTGGATTCACACGTTTATGCCGGCTACAAGGTTCCGCCGTTTTATGATTCGATGATAGGCAAAATCATCGCATATGGTTCGACACGCGAACAGGCGATTCACCGCATGCAGGTTGCATTGACCGAAATGGTGGTCGAAGGCATCCAGACCAATCTGGACCTGCACCGCGAACTGATGCACGATCCCAGCTTCATCAAGGGTGGAACGAACATTCACTATCTGGAACAGAAACTCGCGGAAATGTTTCCTGAAAATGAGCACTGACAGGCCATGAACGGCCGGAGGATGTCATGAACTGGATCGAAGTTGTTGTGGAAGTGGCATTTGAAAAAACAAATGCCTTTTCGGATGCATTGCTGGATGCAGGCGCACTTTCCATCACGGTGGAAGATGCCGACGAGGGAACACCGCAGGAAAAACCGCTGTTTGACGAACCAGGTGCTGATTCAAACGATTATGCATGGGAAAGAAGCCGCGTGATCGCGCTGCTTCCTGCCGATGCACCGATCGATGAATTGCTGAGGAAAGCGTCAGATGCCTGCGAAATGCAGGAAATTCCCGGTTATTCGCTACGAGAAGTCCCTCAAGAGGATTGGGTTCGCCTGACGCAGTCGCAATTCGACCCCATTCACATCGGCGAAAAAATATGGATCGTACCAAGCTGGCATAAAGCACCGGACGAAAACGGTATCATTCTGGAGCTGGATCCCGGACTCGCATTTGGAACCGGCAGCCATCCCACGACTCGACTTTGCCTTGAATGGCTCGAAAAAAATCTGGTGTCAGGCAACACGGTTCTGGATTATGGATGTGGTTCCGGCATTCTTGCCATTGCCGCATCGAAACTGGGAGCCAGCGAAATCACCGGTGTGGATATCGACCCGCAATCCGTGCTGACATCCCGCGAAAACGCCGAACGCAATCATTGCGACATCACCTGCTATCTTCCTGACACTTTCGTTGAGTCACAGGCAAACCGCCAATACGATGTCGTCGTCGCCAATATTCTGGCCGGACCGCTGAAAACACTGGCCCCGACACTGACGCGATATATCGCTCCGGGTGGATATATGGTATTGTCCGGTATTCTTGAAGGACAGGCCGACGACGTCATCGCCGCATATGCGCCCTTTATCAGTTTGTCTGTCTGGCGCAGCCATGAAGGCTGGGTCGCACTGTCCGGTCGGCTTAACTCATGAACGATTGCAAGCATGTCACTGGCTACACGTTGCCCACACTGCAAAACCATATTCCATGTCAGCGAAGAACAGCTCAGAATGCGTGCGGGAACCGTACGTTGCGGTGTATGCCGCGAGCTGTTTAACGGTATCGACAATCTGGCCGGTCGTATTCCGAATGGCCACACGATAAACACCAGACGCGCGCCATACATGGCAGGCACACCCGTTTCGTCGCAGAATACGGTAAACACCGCCTCTGCGACGAAACCAGCAGCCACGCCCCCGTCAACTGAAGCGCTCAAGAAATCTTTCGACAAACAGCTGCAATCCCTCAGTCTGGATCTGGATACAGGTACCGAACCGGCAAAACAGGTATCATCTCACGATACAGGCAAGGTCTCCGATGAATTACGGCCGCCGTTGTCCATCGAAAAACAGCCGTCTTCATCGTCATCCGATACAGTCATACCCCCTGTCACACCACCTTCTGCATCGCCAATTCCGCCAATGCCACTTCCGGAAAGCGATACGGATAATGGCCAGCAAGACAACCCCTCGGCTGACGACCTCTTCCAGACCATTCATCGCAGGAAGCGCAAGTCACGCATTGCTGGCATATTCTGGCTGGCCGGTTCAATCGCTCTGGCAATCGTCTTGTGTGGACAGATCGTTTATCATTATTCTTCGAATATCGTGGCATGGTGGCCTCCTGCCAAAGGGCTGGTCGGTTCCACATGCGAATGGCTATCCTGTCCATCCGGCAACGCCACCGTATCCGGCGATACCTGGCATGTCGAATACGAAAAACCGGTTCCTGTTGAAAACGCTCCGGGCCAATTCACGCAAACCATTACCATGTTTCATGACAGCGATTCACCGAAACCATGGCCTGCACTTGTCGTGGAAATAACCGGTACGGACAACCAGATAATCTCACGCAGAGTTATCGAACCCGGTGAATATCTTGCCGAGACACAACGTACACTTGCCACATGGCCGGCAGGAGAAAAAAATCATATCCAGCTGTTGCTGTTTATCGAACAACCGCTCGATACGGCTATACACAGCCGCATCGTTCCCTTAAATCACTAAAACTTACCTGATATTGAACATGACTTCCTTAATTTGCGGATCCATGGCGTACGATACGCTCATGTCGTTTCCAGACCGTTTTTCGGAATCCATCCTTGCCGACCAGTTGCACAACATCAATGTCTGCTTTCTGGTACCGGAAATGCGGCGCGAATTCGGCGGCTGTGCAGGAAATATCGCCTACAACCTGAAACTTCTTGGCGATAATCCATTGATTATGGCAACCATCGGAATGGATGGCGGCCCCTATCTGGAAAGACTTGCCGAACTGAACATCTCACGTCGCCATATCCGTACGATCAAGAACGCCTACACTGCGCAGGCCTTCATCACGACCGACAGGAACAACAACCAGATCACCGCTTTCCATCCGGGTGCGATGGCACTGGCACATGAAAACCATATCGAGAATCTGAGCGGCGAAAACATCCAGCTCGCCATTGTGGCGCCGGACGGCAAGGAAGGCATGATACAAAATGCGAACGATTGCGCCAGACTGGGAATCCCGTTCATTTTCGACCCGGGGCAGCAACTGCCCACATTCAGCCGCAATGAATTGCGGCATTTCATCGAACTGGCATCCTATGTCGCCGTCAACGAATACGAAGGCGAAATGCTTGCCCAGCAATGCGGTTGGTCGACGGCCGAAATCACCTCCCGTGTTGATGCCTTTATCGTGACTTGTGCGGAACGTGGCGCCGTTATCCATCAGGGCAACGAGCATCTGATCATTCCAGGCGTCAAGACAGAACGTGAAGCCGATCCGACCGGATGCGGTGATGCATTCCGCGCCGGGTTGATTTATGGATTGACCCACGGTATGGATATGATGACGAGCGGACGTCTCGGCAGCCTGATGGGCGCCATCAAGATCGCGTATGATGGCCCGCAAAACCACAAATTGACCGCTACCGAAATCGCAGACCGCTTCGAAAAAGAATTCGGTTATCGCTATCGTCAATAAACAAGTTCAGGCGCGTCTGTCACCAGACGCGCCTGCCATTGGATACTGCGAAAAAACCGGAGATATTTCTCAGGCTGCGGCAGACATTGCCTTCAGGGCTGCTGCCAGACGGCTCTTGTGGCGAGCTGCCTTGTTTTTGTGGATACGTTTCTTGTCTGCGATCCGGTCGATGGTCGAGACAGTCTTTACAAATACGGAAGCCGCGACTTCCTTGTCACCGGCAGCAATTGCCTTCTTGGCAGCCTTGATTGCCGTACGCAATGCGGAACGCTGACTCGAATTGTGCGCATTCTGCTTGACTGCCTGACGAGCGCGTTTACGCGCCTGAGCTGTATTAGCCATAAATTTCCCTAAAAACCTGTTAGTTGTTTGTTTACGCGCTGACTTCGCAATACAAAATTTGTGTAGCCTTTTATTTTATAGGATACAAGACCTTATGACAATGCCTGTGTTGTACTTATGCCCTTCAGACCGGGAAAAAACCCGAAGAAAAGTAACGGTCCCCTCTGTCTGCGATCATGAACACGATTGTGGCGTGTCTGGCACTCTCCGACAAATTCAGTGCAACTTCGCAGGCACAAGCCGATGACAACCCACAAAAAACCCCTTCGTCTTTCGCCAGTTTTCTGGCGCGATATTCTGCACAGGCTTGTCCTACCGACTCGATTTTGTCTATCCTTTTTTTTTCATAAATCGCAGGACGCTGGTTTTCTGGCCACCGGTTCATGCCTGAAATCTGCGCATTGCCTTCCGGTTCCACACCGATTACCCGTATTTTCCGGTTACGTTCTTTCAAATAGCGCGATACCCCCATAATAGTGCCCGACGTACCGATACTGCACACAAAATGTGTGATCTGCCCCTTTGTCGCGGCCCAGATTTCAGGCCCTGTCGTCCTGTAATGTGCCATCGGGTTCGCAGGATTGCTGAACTGGTCCAGCATCACCCCTTTCCCCTCGGACGCCATTTGCAACGCAAGATCCCGCGCATACTGCAAGCCACCGCTTTGCGGCGTCAGAATGATTTCCGCGCCATACACCCCCATGCTTTGCTGCTTGAAGAGCGCGGTATTCTCCGGCATGATCAGGATACAGCGATATCCCCTGGCTGCCGCCTGCATCGCCAGCGCGATACCGGTATTGCCCTTGCTGGCCTCGATCAGTGTATCTCCCGGATGAATGGCGCCACTCGCTTCCGCCTCCTCGATCATCGATTTGACGACACGATCCTTGATGGATGCCGACGGATTGACACACTCCCATTTCCCGAAAATGAGATTGCCCCTGTTTCTGGCTGACTCCGACAACGATCGACGCAATTCGATCAGTGGAGTCGCTCCGGTTGTTTCTTCTATGGTCGTCATAGGGTATCAGGTCAAACGTCTGTCAAGAAAAGCTCGTGCGATGGTTCCGACATCCACATATTCGAGTTCCGCTCCGACGGGAACGCCTCTGGCCAGACGACTGACACGCAAACCGCGTGCCTTGAGCATTTCACCGATGTAATGCGCAGTCGCTTCACCTTCATTATTGAAACTGGTCGCCAGAATGACTTCCTTGACCACACCGTCTGTCGCTCGTTCGATCAGCTTGTCGAAGCGGATTTCTTTCGGACCGATACCGTCAAGCGGCGAAAGGCTGCCCATCAGAACAAAATAGTAACCGCGAAACGTCAGCGTTTGTTCGATCATCATCTGATCAGCCGGTGTTTCCGTTACGCACAGCAGTGAAGCGTCCCGTTCGGGATCACGACACATGTCGCATATTTCGTCTTCCGTAAAGGTATTGCAACGTACACAATGCCTGACACGGTTTGCCGCATCGGACAAGGCTTTGCTCAACTCAAGAGCGCCATCACGGTCATGCTGCAAAAGATGATATGCGATCCGCTGTGCAGACTTCGGACCGATTCCCGGCAAATGGCGCAGCGCCTGTACCAGATTCTGGAGAGACGAAAGCGGTTTCACGGCATCCTATCAGAACGGCATCTTGAATCCCGGCGGCATGGCCAGGCCTGCAGAAAGACTGGCCATTTTTTCCTGTGTCGTCGCTTCCGCCTTGCGGACAGCATCGTTAAATGCAGCCGTTACCAGATCTTCCAGCATTTCCTTGTCATCGCTCATCAACGCAGGATCGATGGATACGCGCGAAACGTAGAATTTGCAGCTCATCAGAACGGATACCATACCTGCTCCCGATTGTCCTTCCACAATCGTCTTGCCCAGTTCTTCCTGCATTCTTTCCATGTTCTGCTGCATTGCCTGCGCCTGTTTCATCAGACCAGCGAGTTGGTTTTTCATAGTCACTTTCCGTTAAAGAGGTTTAATCGATCCTTCGACAATATGACCGCCGAATACATCCGTCAGATTCCGTATATACGGATCGTTCTTCATCGCTTCTTCAGCCTGCTGTTGCCTTTCGGCACGCGCCCTTGCCGCATTGCGGCTGACTGTCGCTTCCACCTTGCCGGTTTCCGTCGTGATCGCGACTGGACACCCGAAATGTTCTTCGAGTACCGATGCCAGTTTTCCCACATAATTCGGCGCGCATAATGTCACGGCAGGCGATTTCAGATGGATAAGCATTCCGCCATCCTTTTCTTCCCATCGCACCAGTTCCGTCTGCTGTGCCAGCTGCTGAACCAGACCGCGTACCGGCAACCCCGCCGCCAGCGTCGGCCAATCGCCATCCCACACCGGAGAACGTTTTTTTTCAGATTGCGATACCGCAGGCACCGTATCCTGCTTTGCCAGACCGCCTGCCGTCACGACTTCCTTTTCCGGTCTGGCGGTTTCCGCAACGCAGGCACCTGCCGCACGCCCCAGTTCCGCTGACACGGCAACCGCTGCGCTCTTTCGCGGCATATTCACCATCGTCCGTGCAGCCGGTTGCGGCATATCATCCGTTTTTGCGTCACCGACAGTGGCATACTGTGTTCTGTCTGCAGATGCCACAACCGGTTTTTTCACCGCTGCCCGAACATTTTCCGTTTTACGTGCCGGACGGTTCACGCTCCGATCATCCGGCAAAAACGCCAGCATTCGCAACAGCGTCATGGAAAAACCGGCGTATTCATCAGGCGCCAGTCCCAGCTCATCGCGCCCGTGAATCGCGATCTGATAATAAAGCTGTATTTCTTCCGGAGAAAATGCATTGGCAAAGCGAGACAAATCGGCATGGTCAGGCAATTCTTCCGACAAATAATCCGGCACCTGCTGGATGATCGCGATCCGGTGCAACAACGTCCCCAGATCCTGGAGCGCCGTATTGTAAGAAAGACTGCGCGCCGCCATTTCATCGGCGACGGAAAGCAATCCCGCACCGTCGCGAGCTGCCAGACAGTCCAGCAAACGTACCAGATAGGTCTGATCCAGCGCGCCCAGCATGTCCTGGACCGCCTGCGCCGTCACATTACCTGCCGTATAGGCAATCGCCTGATCCGTCAGCGACAACGCATCACGCATGGAACCATGAGCCCCCTTGGCCAACAACTGGAGCGCCGTTTTTTCGCAGGCAATTCCCTCTTTCGCCAGAATACCTTCCAGATGCGTCACGATCTGCGGCACCGGCATTTGTTTGAGATTGAATTGCAGGCAACGGGAAAGAACCGTTACCGGAATTTTCTGCGGATCGGTCGTCGCCAGAATGAATTTGACATATTCCGGCGGTTCCTCGAGCGTTTTCAGCATGGCATTGAAAGCCTGCTGGGTCAGCATATGCACTTCGTCGATCATGTAGACCTTGAAACGTGCAGCCGTCGGTGCATAAACCGCCTGTTCCAGAATCTGTAGCATGTCGGCGATGCCACGGTTGGATGCCGCATCCATTTCGACATAATCGACAAAACGGTCCGAATCGATCGCCCTGCATGCTTCGCAGGTCCCACAGGGAGATGCCGTGATGCCTTTTTCGCAATTGAGCGATTTGGCCAGGATTCTGGACAATGTCGTTTTACCGATACCACGTGTACCGGTAAACAAATAGGCATGATGCAAGCGCCCACTTTCAAGCGCGTGCGTCAGGGCACGGACAACGTGATCCTGTCCGACGATACTTTCGAAATCCTTCGGACGATATTTTCGTGCAAGAACCAAATATGACATGGTGGAAATTGTACCTTATTGCTCCCGGTTTCCATACTGGCAAGCCTACCTGTCTTGCGCAGGCACATTTTTCCGGAACCCACTGAACATTCCGCCACGCACCGTTCGTCAGCACCATTCCGGCATCGCACAAAACAGGGAAATACGAAAGACGTAACAAAAGAAAAGGCGAGCCTTGACTGCGGCACTCACGGAGGTTGGCTGTGGCTGCTTCGTTCCCGACCTGACCAGATTCACCATTCCGCGATGCGCAGGGGCCCGCCTGCGTGCATTGTACAGCAATCCGTGGTTTGCGCAAAAAACAATGTCACAACGCCAGCTTTTCCCAGAGCGCATCCACCTTCTTTTGCACGGCATCATCCATGACAATGCGTTTTCCCCAAATCCGAGAGGTTTCCTCCTTCCATTTGTTCGTGGCATCGATCCCCATCTTGCCGCCCAATCCGCTGACCGGCGAGGCGAAGTCCAGATAATCGATCGGTGTATTGTCAACCAGGAGCGTATCGCGTACCGGATCGACACGCGTCGAAATGGCCCAGAGCACATCCGCCCAGTTGCGAATATCGATATCTTCATCAACGACAATAATGAACTTGGTATACAAGAACTGACGCAAAAAACTCCAGATCCCGAACATCACACGCCGTGCATGGCCAGGATAGGCTTTCCGGATTTTCGCGATGGCGAACCGGTAGCTGCATGTTTCGGCCGGCAAATAAAAATCGGCGATTTCCGGAAACTGTTTTTGCAAAAGCGGCACGAACACTTCATTGAGCGCCAGCCCCAGCATGGCAGGCTCGTCAGGCGGACGCCCTGTATAGGTCGACAGATACACGGGATTGCGGCGCATGGTGATCCGCTCGATGGTCATGACCGGGAACCAGTCCTGTTCATTGTAATAACCGGTATGGTCGCCGAACGGCCCCTCCAGCGCATGCTCATATCCCGTTTCATGACTTTCATCCGGCATGATATGCCCTTCCAGCACGATTTCCGCATTGGCCGGAACGAACAAATCACTGCCGATCGTTTTCACCAGTTCAGTACGCCCGCCCCGGAGCAAACCCGCGAACTGGTATTCCGACAAATCGTCCGGTATCGGCGTCACCGCACTAAGCATGGTCGCGGGATCTGCCCCAATCACCACGGCGACAGGGAAAGGGCGTCCCTTGTTCACCATCCGGTATTCCCTGAAATCCTGCGCACCACCCCGATGCGGCAGCCATCGCATGATGACTTTGTTCGCACCGATCACCTGTTGACGATAAACGCCAAGATTCTGCCGTTTCTTGCCCGGCCCCCTCGTCACTACCAGTCCCCAGGTAATGAGCGGCCCCGCATCTTCCGGCCAACAAGTCTGGACAGGCAACCGCCCCATATCCACATCGTTCCCCTCCAGTATGATATCATGACAGGCAGCATCCTTCCGTTCTTTCGGACGCATATCCAGAACGGATTTCAGCATCGCTCCCATACCGACTATTTCAGACAATTTTTCGGGGCGTTCCGGCTCCTTCAGTGAAGCCAGAAACTGTCCGGTACGCCTCAGATCCTGAACGGTTTCACCCCCCATCGCCCTGACAATGCGCGACACACTTCCGAAAAGATTGGTCAGAACCGGCATGTCATAACCTGACGGATTTCTGAAAAGCAATGCAGGCCCCTGCCGCTCCAGCACCCGGCGCGAAATCTCGGTCATTTCAAGACAAGGCGATACGGCATCGGTGATTTCTTTCAATTCACCATCCGCCGCCAACTGGCTCATATAGTCCCTCAGGTCACGATATTTCATTTATTTTTTCTCTTGATGTCCCGCTTTTATTTTTTCACAGATTGCACAACAACTATATGATTCAAAAGGAAATTTTTATTATTCCTTTCTTCTGTGTAATTACATTTTGTAATAAAAAATGACGTCTTTATAATTGACTTGATATAAAACCGCAAATACAATGCGCGCAGTTACATAAATAATTTTTTCAGAAACCAACTATATCATTCAACAAAACCGATGTTGTCGCATATCCGATCGGAATCATTCGATCGATGACACATCAGGAACTCTTGGACACACGTGTGACCTATTTGTAGTTTAACGGTTGCGAAGCTCAACCTTACAAGAAAACTGCAACTCAACAGAGTTCATCCGGTTTATGCCACAGGAGGCATCGCCGGACTTTTTTCGGACAAACGAGACTCTTGTACGGAAAACATTTCGCTTTCTTGTGCAGGAAACCCGTTTCCGGGAGGTTTTCATGTTTCATTCTTTTTTTAAACAACTTGATTTGCATTATTTGAAAAACAGAATCCAGCATCCGTTTTCCGCAAAATCCGGAAAAACATCCCTCACATCCCACCCAGTATTCTGGATGTTCTTCATCAGCCTGTTTTTTGTCATTCTGACACTTTGCTGTATCCGTCCTGATCTGTTCAAAACGGTCGGCAATTCCCTGCCGATCCATGAAGCACATGCCGCAGAATCGCGCACGATATCTCCGGATACCGCAGGCCTGTTACCGGTCAATGCATTGGCCGAAAACGAACACCATTCCAAACTGGATGAACTCAAGCAAAAACAGCGCGTCGCCGCATGGATCGCAAAACGCTACCGCATTGCCGGTACAGCGTCGAACCTGTTTGTGAGCACAGCCTACAAAACCGCTTTCGATCTGGGGCTGGATCCTCACCTGATTCTGGCCGTCATGGCTATTGAATCGCGGTTCAATCCTTATGCAGAAAGCGCTGTCGGCGCACAAGGGCTCATGCAAGTCATGTCCAAAGTTCATGCCGACAAATTCGAGAATCACGGCGGTATCCAGAATGCGCTGGACCCTGTCGTCAACATCAAGGTCGGCGCGAGAATCCTTCGTGATTATGTCCGCCAGAAAGGTTCCGTCGAACTCGCGCTGAAAAGTTATGTCGGCGCAGCTGCCATGAGTCACGATGGCGGCTACGGTTCGCGGGTTCTTTCGGAATACAGAATGCTCAAGGCTGTTGCCAGCGGCAAGCGTGCACCATCGCTGATACAAGCGAAATCCCCTGCGAAACAGCGTGCCGCACGTCCAGGCAAAAATACCGGCGATACGGTATCTTCCCGGCAAAAAAACGGCGAAAGCAGCAGTCTGAACGGCAACACGGAAACCATGTTGTAACACGCATCAGATCGTCATTGGATCCACTTCGATCTGCCAGTGCACGGTGCTTTTTTTACCTCTCAGCACCGGCAACCATAATTTGAGCATACGCTGAAGGGCCTGACGCGACGCTGATTCTATCAGCAACTGGGCACGCTCCATATTGGCTACGCGCATCATGGCCATTGGAATCGGTTCGTTGATAATCACGCCATACCGCTCCGGTATGCTCTCTGCCGCTTCGGACAAAAACGCCAGCGCCTTGTCGATACTGCGCGCCTCAGCCGTCAGCAACGCCTGATAGCCAAAAGGTGGCAAGCCGGCATTTTTCCTTTCGGCAAGCAATTCGGACACATATTGCTCATAACGATGCGACAACGCCGCCTGATACAGAGGATGCGCCGGATAGCGTGTCTGTATCAATACTTCGCTGGCGTTGCCGCCCGGTTTGTGCATGGTACGCCCCGCACGGCCTGCGACTTGTATCAACAGCGAAAACAGCCGTTCACTGGCACGGTAGTCCTGCGAAAACAACGAGGTATCCGGGTTGATGACTCCCACCAGCGTCAGATTCCTGAAATCATGTCCTTTGGCGATCATCTGGGTTCCGACAATAATATCCGCATCCCCACGATGAATGGTATCCAGCGCCAGTTGCAGGCTTCCCTTGCGGCTTGTCGAATCCGCATCGATCCTCAGAATCCGTGCATCCGGGAAACTGCCGGACAACGTTTCCTCGATACGTTGCGTACCATGTCCCAATGCCTGCAAATCGGCATTGCCGCAATCGGGACATACGCGAGGAAGTGTGCGCTCACAGCCACAATGATGGCAACGCAGCAAACGATGCGCCTTGTGATAAACCATATAGGCGGAGCATCTGTCACATGCGCTGATCCAGCCACACGCTTCACACATCATGACCGGGGCATACCCGCGCCGGTTCAGGAAAAGCAGCGACTGTTCACCTTTTTCCAGCCTCTGTCGCATGGCTTGCAACAGATCGTCCGACAAACCGCCATTGAGCTGCTGCCGCGATATATCGACCAGCCTGATAAGCGGCAAAACCGCATCCGCGACAGCGCGCTCTTTCAGCTCTAACCGTGTATAGTGTCCCGTCAGCATATGCTGCCAACTTTCCAGCGAAGGCGTGGCCGATCCCAGAACAACCGGTATATCAAGCTGTCTTGCACGCCAGACCGCCAAATCCCTTGCAGAATAACGCAGGCCTTCCTGCTGCTTGTAGGAAGGATCGTGTTCTTCATCCACGACAATCAGGCACAACCGGGAAGCTGGTGCCAGCACGGCCATACGTGTTCCCAGAATGATACGCGCCCTGCCAGTCAGGATCGACAGCCAGTTCCGCAACCGTTCCGTTTCCGTCAAACGGCTGTGCAGTGTCACGATGCATTCCTGCGGGAAACGCTCCCTGACCGACTTTTCCAGCTGGGGCGTCAGGTTGATCTCGGGAACCATGACCAGTACCTGCGCATCTGTTTTTCGCCGCAAAAACGCCTCGATCGAATGCAAATAGATTTCCGTCTTGCCGCTGCCGGTCACGCCATAAAGGACATAAGGCGAAAACCCGTCGGAATGCACGATGGCGTCAACCGCCTGCTGCTGTGCCGGATGCAACTGCGGCCTGACCGGACTTTTCCCTGAAGCCGGCATATCCTGTTTTTCCAGCGCTTTCCATGCCCGTTCAAGCGCTTTTCCGCCATTCGTACGTATTTTTTTCGGAATGGACGGCAATGCCACTTCGCCCAGCGGACGCTGATAGTATCCCGCCGCGAAACGGCACAATGCCAACCATTCGGCATTCAGTGGCGGCATATCCGACAAAATCGTAATAACATCTTTGAGCTTGTCTTCTTCGACATCGGTGTCTTCTTTTACATTCACGATCAGTCCGACTTCTGTACGACGTCCGAACGGCACCACGACCAACTGCCCGATTTGCGGCGACTGAACGGAAGCGAGTTCGGCCGGATAACGGTAATCAAAACAAAAGTCAAGAGGTGTATCAAGAACGACCTGAACGAAAAGACACGACATCTACTTAATGTAAACCCTGTATATGAAAGCTAAACTTCGATTTTGTAACACCTTTTTCAACTATCCACAAAGTTTGTGGATAACTTTGTGGAAAACAGACTATTGACAAGCGCGCACCCCAGTAAAGACGCGGTCTCCAATAAAATGCACATCCAGACAGCAAAAAAAATCCTGTTTAAAATCAATAAATTGGAAATGCACAAAAATACGGCAAAAAAATATTTCAAAAATTTTTCCGTATCATTTTGTGCATAACTGTCCATTCACCCCAGATATGATGCAGCCACATCCGGCACATCCATCCAGACTACATACCCATCCCCTGCAAAAGCACCGACAAACGCTGGATCAGTGCTCCGATTTGCGGATGCTCCGTTTCAAAGCGTGCGGCCAGAAAGCGTGCCTGCCGGTCAAGAGACGCCAGTTCCGTCGCAGCATTATCGTTCTGCGCACGCTTCATCGCACGGATATTCTTGTCCAACTCCTGAAATGCCTGCCGGTATTGCGGATCGATCCGGTCCGCTTTCGCCATATGTTCATGAATCCTGTCCAGTACATTACCGATTTCATCCATTTTTATCTCCTTTTATACAATGGCCGATTGCCAGTCGTTTGCAAGAAATATTGAAAAGGCAATCCGGATATATCATCTTGACTCACGTCATGGACTGGCTCTGCCATTAGTGGCAACCTTCTCTTGCATCAACAGAAACGGAGGCAACATGTACAGAAAGATTCTCGTTCCCACTGACGGCAGCGTACTGTCTGAAAAAGCGATTTCGGCCGCCATTGAATTTGCAAAAAACCATCCTGGCTGTGAGATCATTGGTTTTTCTGTTGCCGAGCCTCTGTCATTCAACCAGATCGAATCCCTGACCAAATCCGGTGAATCTGATTATATGGCACGTGAACAGCTTTCCGCCAAATCCCGTGTCAACCGCATTGCCGAACTGGCCAAGGCCGCAGGCGTTCCATGCGAAACCGTCGTTGCACAATCCACAAAACCCCATGAAGAAATCGTCCGTGCCGCCAACCAGTACCAATGCGACTGCATTTTCATGGCATCCAACGGGCGCAAGGGGCTGAACAAGCTGTTTATCGGCAGCGAAACCCAGAAAGTTCTGACGACTTCCGACGTTCCGGTTCTGGTTTACCGCTAGGATTCGTACCCTGCCAGTTCTGGCTCAATATTCTGGCTGTTTCGGCAGAAGCAGCCAGAGTTTGAGTTTTTGTTTCATTTTTCCTGCCTGCTCGCCTGCCTGCGCGCCGAACCCCCAGAAATAGTCGATCCGTACCGGCCCCCTGATCGCACCGCCCGTATCCTGCGCGACCATCAGCTGCCGTATCGGTTCGGAACTGTATGGACGTGTAGTATCCACATAAACAGGCGCACCCAGCGGAATATGTTTGGGGTCGACTGCGACGGAACGTCCCGGTGTCAATGGAACACCCAGCGCCCCTTTCGGACCTTCCGAAGGATCCGCTATTTTTTCTTCCCGGAAAAAAACATAGCTCGGATTGGAATCCAGTACTTCCCTGAGCCGCTCCGGATGCTTGCGTATCCATTGCCGGATCTGCTGCGCTGACGCCTGTCCGGGTTTCAGTTCACCCTTGTCCAGCAAATAACGGCCGATGGAACGGTATGGCCGTCCGTTCTGGTTGGCGTATGCCAGGCGAATCGTTTCATCAGATTCAGGCAGATAGACCCTGCCAGACCCCTGGATTTCCAGGAAAAAAGCATCCATGACATCATCGACCCAGACGATCTCATTGCCTGCCAGTTTGCCTGAACGTTCGATTTCTTCACGTGTGTCATAAGGAACGACACGGTTTCCGTCCAGTTTTCCTCGCAATCTCATCCCCTTGAGCTTGGGATAGGCATCTGCCAAATCGATGACCAGCAAGTCTTTCGGCTGCCGGTACAACGCGGTTTTGAATTTGCCCTTGCGGTGACGACTGCCTGTCAAAAGCGGTTCATAGTACCCTGTCGCCATCCCTGTCTCTTCGCCGCTTTCCCCAACAATCCGGTAAGGAATGAAATTCGATTCAAAAAAAACGCGGATAGCGGCAGGATTTTCTCCGTCCACATAAACAGACTCGTTGCAGACATCACGCCATTCCGATTTTTTGCCCAGTACACGGCAGGAATTCTTGAAAGCCGGCCAGAGTGTCGTCATGTCGTCGTTTTCCCATCCCGGCAAGTCCGAAAACGAAACCGGCTGCCGTTCCTGAGTCAGTGCTCGCTCCGGCTCCTGTACCTCTTTCTCCGGCGTGGTTGTCGTACAAGCTGCGAGCCAGATCGTGAGACAAACAAGGGAAAAATAGGAAACAAAACGATTTCGAAACATGAGCTGCACCTGCATTGCTTGCCCTGAAAGGGGCATCTTTCCATCAAAGGTTTCATACTATCACAAGCCTTTTCCGGCAAACATCCCGCAACAGGGCGACATCCTGCCACCTAATGCAATGTTCTGGGCAACGACAATACGAATTCCGGAATTTTGACCTGAAACTGTTCTCCTCTTTCAGTCACGCACAGAAATTCTCCCTGCATGGAACCCTGCGGTGTGGCAAGCGCAGTGCCGCTTGTATATTCGAATTCCTCACCGGGCTTGATCAACGGTTGTCTGCCAACGACGCCCAGCCCTCGTACTTCCTCGATATGATTGTTCGCGTCGGTAATGATCCAGTGCCGCGCGATCAACTGCGCACCGACCTGTCCTGTATTCCGGATCGTGACGGAATAGGTAAAGACGTAACTGCCCCGTTCAGGAGCGGATTGATCATCTATATATCGGGTCGTCACCGAGACATCCAGTATCCGTTCACTCATGGCCGCTCCCTTTGCTCTGCAAATAAAATCCATTATCCGATGCCACAAAATCACCGATTTGCGACGTGCCAAATTTCTTTTCGGATCAGCCGGTATAAAATAACGATTTACATTCATCTATCTGTTTTTTCTCATGACTACCTACCGTATCGCCCCCAGTATCCTCTCCGCCGATTTCGCGCAATTGGGTAACGAAGTTCGCCATGTCGTCGCGGCAGGCGCCGACATGATCCATTTCGATGTCATGGACAACCATTACGTTCCCAACCTGACGATCGGCCCCATGGTCTGTTCGGCGATCCGTCCGCTGGTTGACGTGCCGATCGACGTTCACCTGATGGTCAAACCGGTCGACCGCATCATTCCTGACTTCGCCAGGGCCGGTGCCAATATCATTTCGTTCCACCCGGAAGCATCGGAACATATCGACCGCACCCTGCAACTGATTCTCGACAATGGCTGCAAGGCGGGTCTGGTTCTCAATCCCGCCACACCGCTGGATTACCTGCAGCATGTCATGGACAAACTCGACCTGATTCTCATCATGTCCGTCAATCCGGGATTCGGCGGACAATCTTTCATCCCGCACGCCCTGAAAAAAATCGAGGCGGCGCGCGCCATGATCGATGCCTCCGGCAAACCCATCATGCTGGAAGTCGATGGCGGCATCAAGGTCGACAATATCGCCGAAGTCGCACGTGCCGGTGCGGACACCTTCGTTTCGGGATCCGCCATTTTCAATGCACCGGACTACCATGCCGTCATCCGCCAGATGAGAGAGCGCCTGGATACCG
Source organism: uncultured Oxalobacter sp. (assembly GCA_934277985.1). GTDB lineage: Bacteria > Pseudomonadota > Gammaproteobacteria > Burkholderiales > Burkholderiaceae_D > Oxalobacter > Oxalobacter paeniformigenes. The sequence continues at coordinate 163,386 of CAKQWF010000005.1, read as the reverse complement.
TCACCCCCCAGAAAACCGAATGAACACTATGCAAAAACCGACTGAAAAATTTCCGTTACGCGATATCCGGCTCGTCATTCTCGACCTGGATGGCACGATGATCGATTCCGTTCCGGATCTGGATGTCGCATTGAACGGCATGCTCCGTGAGCTGAATCTTCCGCCGGTCGATGTCCCGTCCATCCGGATGTTCGTCGGCAAGGGCACCCAGAATCTCGTCCGCAGCACCCTGACCGTCCATCTCGACCCCATCGATGCCGAGAAAACCATGGACATCGCCATGACGCTGTTTTACAAATACTACCGTATCGTCAACGGCGAACACAGCACGGTTTTTCCGGGCGTTGTGGAAGGATTGCAACGCATGAAAGAAAAAAATCTTCATATCGCCTGCGTCACGAACAAGCCATCCATCTTCACCGAACCCCTGCTGGCAAAAAACGGCCTTTATCCCTATTTCCAGCTGATTTATTGTTCGGATACCTTTCTGGTCAAGAAACCATCGCCCTTTCCGATGCAGATGGCTTGCAAAAAGTTCGGTTGTCGTCCGGAACAGGCCGTCGCTATCGGTGACTCGGTCAACGATGCACAGGCGGCACGTGCGGCAGGCTGTTGCCTATTCATGGTGCCCTATGGTTATAATTACGGCAGGCCCGTGGAAGAGATGAACCCGGATGCTACGGTTTCCAGTCTGCTGGAAGCCGCCAATCTTGTTTCCTGAGATTTTTTACCGATCATGTTTCTCGTCAAAAAACCGGTTTATTCCCAATCCCGACTGATTTCCGGCGGATTGTGGCGACGCTGGCAAACGTTATCTGACTGAACCGTTTGCGGCCGTCCCGCTGTATTGCGCGGCCTGTTTTTTGAACATTTCGCCTTTGCGAACCGGAGAAACACATGACTGAACTTGAATTCAAGGCCCTGGCAAACCAGGGTTACAACCGTATTCCGCTGATTGTCGAAGCCATTGCCGATCTGGATACGCCCCTGTCGCTTTATCTGAAACTCACCTGTCATAATCATGACGGCAAAAATTCGTTTCTGCTGGAATCCGTCGTCGGCGGCGAGCGTTTCGGACGTTATTCCTTTATCGGCCTGCCCGCATCGACCGTACTTCGTGTACATGGCATGAAAACCGAAATCGTACGCGACGGCCAAATTATCGAAACGGACAATGGCAACCCCCTCGATTTCATCGCATCGTATCTCGCCCGCTTCAAGGTCGCAGTCAGACCGGGAATGCCCCGTTTCTGTGGCGGACTGGCCGGCTATTTCGGCTACGACACAATCCGTTATATCGAGCCGAAACTGCGTGATTCGGCTCCTGCCGACGATCTGGGTTTCCCTGATATCCAGCTGATCCTGTCGGAAGAACTGGCCGTCATCGATAACCTGTCCGGCAAACTCTATCTTATCGTTTATGCCGATCCGACCCGTCCGGAAGCCTATTCGCAGGCAAGGCAGCGCTTGCGCGAACTGCGTGCCATGCTGGATGCGCCTGCCATTGCACCGGCCATGAACGGCAGTGCCAGAACCGATGTCATCCGTGATTTCAAAAAAGAAGATTTTCTTTCGGCTGTCCGCAAAACGAAAGCATATATCGCCAACGGCGATTGCATGCAGGTTGTCCTGAGCCAGCGCCTGAAAAAACCTTATACGGATTCGCCATTATCGCTTTACCGTTCCCTGCGCGCACTGAATCCATCGCCCTATCTTTATTATTATCATTTCGATGACTTGCACATCATCGGTTCGTCACCGGAAATTCTGGTCCGCCAGGAAAATACGCCAGAAGGACGCAAGGTTGTCGTACGTCCGCTGGCCGGAACTCGCCCTCGCGGCGCCACGCCTGAAAAAGACCGTCAACTGGCATCAGAACTGCTTGCCGATACCAAGGAAATCGCCGAACACGTCATGCTGATCGATCTGGCGCGCAACGATATCGGACGCATCGCACAAATCGGCAGTGTCCATGTCACGGAAAAAATGGCGATCGAAAAATATTCACATGTCCAGCATATCGTCTCCAACGTCGAAGGATTGCTCAAACCCGGATTGTCAAACCTCGATGTTCTGAAAGCCACTTTCCCTGCCGGTACCCTCTCGGGTGCGCCGAAAGTCCGCGCCATGGAAATCATCGACGAAATGGAACCGGTAAAACGCGGTATTTACGGGGGAGCCTGCGGGTATCTGTCTTTCGGCGGCGAAATGGATCTGGCCATTGCGATCAGAACCGGTGTCATTTACAAAGGCATGCTGTATGTAGGAGCAGGTGCCGGTATCGTGGCAGACTCATCGCCTGAGTCCGAATTGCAGGAAACGGAAAACAAGGCGCGTGCCGTCATTCGTGCAGCCGAACAGGTTCAGGACGGCCAGGACTACACATTGCAATAACTTCGAATCCAGCGGCGGCAGGAGCCAGCGTGACCGATCAGAAACACTTCCGTACCCAAAACGCAACACTGAGGCCCGATTCACTGGCGTTTCGCCTGCTGGTCGCCGCCGATGTTTTTTGCCGTGTCGCTCGCGGACAGTCATTGCCAAATGCACTTTCCCAGTCACTGGATGCGATTGCTGCCGACACGACAATCCGCGGCGCGGTTCAGGACATTTCCTATCATGTCATGCGCAAGCGTGGCATGACTGCATTCCTTTGCGCAGAGCTGACCGACAAACCACCGAAACCGCCGCTACTTCAAGGCTTGTTGCATTGTGCGCTTTCCCTGCTGTTGCACGGAAATGATGCCGCACGTTACGAATCCTATACGATTGTCGATCAGGCCGTTCGTGCCGCCGGATCACACCCCTCCTTGTCACGTGCCAAAGGACTGGTCAATGCCGTTCTCAGGCGCTTCCTGCGCGAAAAGAATTCCCTGCTCGAAAAAGCCGCGCAAAACCGGAGTGCTCACTGGAATTATCCCGACTGGTGGATCGACAGGACAGAAAAAATATACCCGGATCAATGGATGTCCATTCTTGCCGTCGGCAATATGCCGCCGCCCTTGACTCTTCGCGTCAACATACGCAAGACGACAGTCGCCGCTTATTGCCGGCTTGCTGAAGCGGCCGGTTTCAGAACTGCTGCCATCGGCCCCTTTGCCATCAAACTGCTCGATCCGGTACCTGTACAGGAAATACCCGGCTTCATGGACGGGCTGGTTTCGGTACAGGATGCCGCCGCCCAATTGGCCGCCCCTCTGCTGGCACTGAAAGACGGCATGAAAGTGCTGGACGCCTGTGCCGCTCCCGGGGGAAAGTCAGGACATATGCTGGAACTGGCCGATATTGATCTGCTGGCGCTCGACTGTGACAGGCACCGCTTGCGCATGATCGACGAAAATCTGGCGCGTCTTGGTCTGAAAGCGAAAACCCGTCAGGGAGACGCCACCCGCTCCGACTGGTGGGACAAAACCCCCTTCGACTGCATTCTGGCCGATGTTCCCTGCACTGCATCCGGCATCATCCGGCGACATCCCGATATTCGCTGGTTGAGAAGACCATATGATGCACGTGAACTGGCAATGCTTTCCCGAAAAATCCTGGAAAACCTCTGGACCATGCTGAAACCGGGCGGGAAACTGCTACTGGCCACCTGTTCCATCTGGCCTGAAGAATCCGAACGACAGGCTGCCTCACTGGCTTCCCTGCCGGGAGCCGTCAGGCTGCCTGCTCCCGGCCAGCTCCTGCCGATTTCCGGAGAGCGGGAAGACCACGACGGTCTTTTTTATGCTTTGTTCAGCAAACATAACGGGTTATCATATTGAAAGCACATTTTATTATCCATTTCCACCCGTGATCCGCCGACTGTCAAAATTCCTGTTTTTCATCGCTTTCATCGTCATGACGGCAGGATCGTCTGTTGCCCTCGCCTCGGATGATATCCAGATCAAAACGGCACGAATCGAATACACCGACAATACCTACCGTCTGCTGACCAGCTATTCACTCGACTTCAATCACAGTCTGGAAGAAATGCTTTCGCATGGTATCCCGTTATATTTCAAAACGGAAATCGAAGTCGTCCGGCCACGCGCCTTCTGGTTCAACGAGATTCCGGTCTCCAAATCCAGAACGACACGTATCTCCTACAATGTATTGACACGCCAGTACAGCATTTCCATTCCAGGAACCATCCAGCGCAATTACAGTACGCTGGAAGAAGCGCTTTCCGCCATCCGTTATCCGCCCGGCTGGTCCATCGCGGATCAGTCAGATCTCTCTCCAGGCGAAGAATATCAGGTTGCGGTCCGCATCATGCTGGACATTTCACAACTGCCCAAACCATTCCAGATAAACGCCCTGAACAATCATGACTGGCGTCTTGTTTCCGACTGGAAGCGGTTTTCTTATGTTCCATAACCGAAAACAAAAGTGAACCGCGTTTTACGTTATCTGTGGATCGTCGGCGGCGCCGTGATGAGCATTCTGCTTTTCCTGCTCGCGTCCGCTTCTGAAAACTCCGAATTTTTCGATCGGAACTATTCCTGGCTGGTCGGCGTGAACATTCTGGTCGCAGCCGCCCTGCTGGTACTGGTCGTATGGATGCTGATTCGGCTATACAACCGGTACCGGCGGGGCAAGTTCGGCTCGAAACTGATGACCCGTCTGGTGCTGCTTTTCGCATTGATGGGTATATTGCCGGGCGCCATCATCTACGTCGTCTCCGTCCAGTTCGTATCACGATCTATCGAATCCTGGTTCGATGTCCGCGTCGAATCCGCACTGGATTCCGGTGTCAAACTGGCGCAATCCATTCTCGATACCTCACGCGAAAACCTGACCATTCAGGCAAACCGTCTTGCCAATGAACTCGCGGGACAGCCTCTGTCGGAACAAACGCTCATGCTGACCCGCTTCAGAAACGACAAGGACGGCATCGAAGCGGCCATTATCAACGGCCGTGGTCACCTGATCGCCACCTCCGGTTCCGTCAATACCGCACTGGTCCCCGATCTTCCTTCACCGTCGATACTGCGCCAGCTGCGCACGACTGCGCATTATTCAGCCATCGAAGGGGAAATCGACGATCCGTCCACAGCAGACCAGCAGGAAGCCGATCTGATGATCCGCGTCATCGTTCCCATACCGGTGCACAGTCTGTCGATCTCGCTGCAAAACGATCCTTATTACCTCCAGCTGCTGCAAAAAATGCCAGCCAATCTGGCCAACAACGCCGAGGCACTGCGCGCGGCATACAGCGAATACCAGATCCGTTCCCTGTCACGCTCCGGATTGCGGAAAATTTATATCGTCACACTGTCGCTGACACTGTTGCTGGCCATTTTCGGCGCGATCGCCAGCGCCTTCCAGATCGCCTCCAATCTGGCACGCCCCCTGTTGCTGCTGGCACAAGGAACGAAAGCGGTTTCGGAAGGCAATCTTTCGCCACGCCCCATCGTCTCCAGCAACGATGAACTGGGAACACTGACCCAATCCTTCAATGCCATGACCCACCAGCTTGCCGAAGCACGCGCTCAGGCTGAAAAAAGCCGTGCCGATCTGGAAGCTGCGAAGGTTTATCTTGAATCGGTACTGGCCAACATGTCTGCGGGCGTGATTGTTCTCGACCACGAATTCAGGCTCGTCGGATGCAATGCACCGGTCGCACGGATTCTGCGGCACGATCTGACACCGCTGGTCGGCAGGAAGTTGTCCGAAATCAGCGGACTGGCCGACTTTTCGGGCACCATCACAAAAGCTTTCTCCGAATTTTCCGCACAGGCTGCCGCCAACGATCACTCCACGGATTTCCACTGGCAACAGCAAATCGAAATCGCGCATGATCCTGACAAACCGAACGAATCGGACATCACCTTGCTGGCACGTGGCTCGTCCCATCTGGTCAACCATGAAAACCGCTACATCGTCGTTTTCGATGACATTACGGAAGTCATTTCCGCACAACGATCCATCGCGTGGGGCGAAGTGGCACGCAGACTGGCGCATGAAATCAAGAATCCGCTGACGCCGATCCAGCTTTCGGCAGAACGCTTGCAAATGAAACTGCACGACAGACTGTCCGAGCAGGATGCCGCCATTCTGAAAAAGAGCACCGACACGATCGTCAACCAGGTCACTTCCATGAAACAGATGGTCAACGATTTCCGGAATTTCGCCAGAACACCACCTGCTTTCCTCAAACCACTGAATTTGAATGCACTAGCCGAAGATATCGTCCATCTTTATGCTGGAGATGATTCCCATGAAATCGTCCATACGCGCCTGGATGCACAACTGCCCGATATCATGGGCGATGAAACCCAGTTACGTCAGGTCATCCACAACTTGCTCCAGAATGCGCAGGATGCGATCAGTGAAGTGCAAAATCGTGAACACTATACGCCTAGCATCGAATTAATCACCGAAAAAGTCCACTACCAGAATGCTTCGGGCAAAATCTGCATTGCAGTCCGACTTTCTGTCATGGATAATGGACCCGGGTTCTCACAAAAAATACTGGCACGCATCTTCGAACCTTACATCACGACAAAAGAACGCGGCACAGGCCTTGGCATGGCTGTGGTCAAAAAAATTGTTGAGGAACACGGTGGTCGTATTGACGTGCAAAATCGAACCGATACAAATGGAGCAAAAGTTTCGATTCTGTTCCTGCAACTGGCTTCCCCGGAAAACCGACAAGCCTAGCCCCCGGAGCGGAAGCGGAAGCGGAAGCGGAAGCGGAACAACAATATTCAAGATTTAAAATATGGCAAATATTCTGGTCGTCGACGATGAAATGGGAATACGTGAACTGTTGTCGGAAATTCTGTCCGATGAAGGGCACGTCGTACAAACCGCTGAAAACGCACAACAGGCACGTGAGGCACGTGCCGCAGAAACACCCGATCTGGTTCTGCTGGACATCTGGATGCCCGATACCGATGGCGTTACCCTGCTCAAGGAATGGCAACGTGACGGTTATCTGACCATGCCGGTCATCATGATGTCCGGTCACGCCACCATCGATACCGCTGTCGAGGCCACACGCATCGGCGCCATGAATTTTCTCGAAAAGCCGATCGCGCTCCAGAAACTGCTTCAGGCTGTCCAGCAGGGTCTGGCACGTAATCAGGAAAAAAACAGGCCGACTCCCGTCACGATGGCCCAACACAATACGGTGATGGGGGATACACGTACGGTCGCGCCCGTCACCGGTACCATGCCGATACCAGCGCAAGTCAGTGTCGCTGCGCCGTCCAATACCATCGATGCCTCCATGCTTTCATTCGACCTGCCATTGCGCGAGGCACGTGACATGTTCGAACGCCTCTACTTCGAACATCATCTGGCACAGGAAGGCGGCAGCATGACCCGCGTCGCCGAAAAAACAGGACTGGAACGAACCCACCTCTACCGAAAGCTCAAGCAGCTGGGTGTCGAGCCGGTCAAGACATCAAAAAAACACCATTAACGAAAGGATCTACTGATGGAGTACGTCAATCTTGGATCAAGTGGATTGAAAGTATCCCGGATCTGTCTGGGGATGATGACTTACGGCTCACCCAAATGGCGGCCATGGGTTCTGGATCGCGCGGCTTCGCGTCCGTTCATCAAGCGCGCCATTGAAGCGGGCATCAATTTTTTCGATACGGCCAATCTGTATTCCAACGGTCTGTCCGAAGTCCTGACCGGCAAACTGCTGAAAGAATACGCCAAACGTGATGAAATCATCATCGCCACGAAAGTTTATTTCCATGTTTCTGACGATATTACGGCAGACGCGGCTTCCGCCAATGCATCGGCCATTCCGCCGAACACCAGCGGTTTGTCCAGAAAACATATCTTCGCCGCTGTGGATGCATCGCTGAAACGGCTGGGAACCGACTATATCGATCTCTACCAGATACACCGCTGGGATCCATCGACTCCGATCGAGGAAACGATGGAGGCCTTGAACGATCTCGTCCGTTCCGGCAAAGTACGCTATATCGGCGCATCCAGCATGTGGGCCTGGCAATTTGCCAAGGCACAACAGATCGCCCGCGAGCATAACTGGTCTCGCTTCATCTCCATGCAAAATCATTACAATCTGGCCTACCGCGAAGAGGAACGCGAAATGATTCCGCTCTGCAAGGATCAGGGCGTTGGCCTGATTCCATGGAGTCCGCTGGCTCGCGGTTTTCTGGCAGGCAACCGCAAACCGGACGATCGCGACACCTCGAAAAACAATTCCGCCACGTCACGTGCCAAAACGGACGAAATGGCATTGCGCGTCTTCTACTCCGACGCGGACTTCGATGTCGTCAATGCGCTCTCGCGTGTCGCCAAACGACTCGGTCTTTCCAATGCGCAAGTGGCCTATTCATGGTTACTGCACAAAGGCGTAACCGCCCCGATTATCGGCGCATCCAAGCTGTACCAGCTCGACGAGGCACTCTCTGCCGTCTCCGTCAAACTTTCCGACGAAGATATCGCCGAACTGGAAAAACCGTATCAGCCGCATCCTGTACTGGGACACCGTTGATCCGGCGGCACAACCTCGTACAAAAAAGGAGGCTTTCGCCTCCTTTTTTGTTGTCTGCCGATACAGCATCCGTCATACCTGGCCATCTGTCGTTTCTTTTTTGACGGTTCTTTTCCTGCCAGCTGTTTTGCGTGCCGAAGTCGTCTTTGCGGTTTCCGTTTTTTTCGCAGTAACAGAAGATGCCGCTTTTTTCCGTGCAGATGCCGCCTTGCCTGCCGTTTCGTCGAACTTGAAACTGACCTTGCCATCTTTATCCAATGCAAGATATGCCTTGAAAGGCCTGTGAGTCCGCTGTGAAACGAAACCTGCCAGCAAATCGGTCTGTCCTTCTTCCAGTAATTTCGTCATCTGTTCAGGCAGGATTTCCTGCTGGAGAATAATGCGCCCACTTCTGAAATCGCAAGTTTTCGGTTTCGCGACAGCATTTTCACATACATACGACAAACCGGATTCATAAACCTTGCCATGACATTTCGGGCACTGGCCAAGCGGTGTCTTTCCGGAAAAATCCGGAACTTCCGCATTTTCCTCCTCTTTGGGTTGCCCGAAATCGAATTCCAGTTTGAAATTGTCTTTTTCAGTATCCGGAACGATCTTCAGGATAGCGGCGAACGGACGCCCCATTTTCGAACGGAATCCTTGCAGGGGACCGATCTGTCCGTTCCTGATCAGTTCTTCGACTTCCGGTATGGAAAACTGTCGGCTTCCCGGTGTCTTGCTGATCGAGAAATCGCACTGCGTACAAGCAAACCGGCGATAATTTTCACGGATTTCGCCACCACATTTCGGACAAGGTGTTTGCAAGGTCGCATAATCGCCCGGAATCGTGTCCTCATCATATTCCTTGGCACGTTTGACGATCACCTGCGCCATTTGGGCGATCTGCTCCATGAATTCTTCACGACTGATCTGTCCCTGTTCCATCTGCGCGAGCTTGAACTCCCATTCGCCCGTCAATTCCGGCAACGTCAGCTCCTTGACGCCCAGCCCCTTGAGCAGAGTCATCAACTGGAACGCCTTGGGTGTCGGAATCAGTTCCCTGCCTTCACGCAAAAGATATTTTTCTCCCAGCAACCCTTCGATAATGGCGGCGCGGGTAGCAGGTGTTCCCAGCCCCTTGCCTTTCATGGCTTCACGCAATTCATCATCCACCAGTTTCCCTGCCCCTTCCATGGCGGAAAGCAACGTCGCTTCGGTATAGCGTGCCGGTGGTTTCGTGGCCAATGCATCGACAGTGACCTTGTCGGTCATCACGGTTTCTCCAGGAGAGACCGGAACCAGCAGACGATCGTTCTCACCCTGTCGTCCCGATACCGGAACTTCCTTGCCGTAAACGGCGAGCCAGCCCGGTCGGGTCATGATACGTCCCTCGCTCCTGAAACAATGTCCGGCTACTTCGGTAAACCGTGTCGTGACCAGAAATTCGGCTGCCGGGAAAAACACGGCCATGAACCGGCGCGCGACCAGATCGTACAATTTCTGTTCAGGCTCCGACAGGTTTCTTGGCAACTGCGTCGTCGGAATAATGGCGAAGTGGTCGGATATCTTCGTGTTGTCGAAAATCCGCTTGTTCGGTTTGACCCAATGTTTTTCCAGAATCTGCGACGCATAATGCTGATAGTCGGCACGCCCGGCCAGACTTTCCAGCGTCTGCATGCTCGTTTGCAGATAATCTTCAGGCAAATGACGTGAATCCGTTCGCGGATATGTCAGCACCTTGTGTCTTTCATACAATGCCTGTGCCAGCGCCAGCGTATTCTTGGCAGAAAATCCGAAACGTGCATTGGCTTCACGTTGCAGACTGGTCAGATCGAACAATGCCGGCGACATGGACGTCGTCGGTTTCGATTCCTCTGTCACCGTTCCGTTTTGTCCTGCACACGCCGAAACAATGGCATCGGCATCGGCACGGTTCCACAAACGTTCCGCTCTCTTTTCGGGATCGTTTTCGTCCTTCCTGAAATGCCTGTCGGTCCACCGTCCTTCATAGACCCCTTGCGCGCAGGAAAATTCCGCACGAACTTCCCAATAGTCCCGCGCAACGAAATTCTTGATTTTTTCCTCGCGCTGCACCACGATCGACAGGGTCGGTGTCTGGACACGTCCCACCGTCGTCAGAAAAAAACCGCCCTCTTTTGAATTGAAAGCCGTCATGGCTCTCGTGCCGTTGATTCCGATCAGCCAGTCCGCTTCGGAACGGCTTCTGGCCGCTCTGGCCAAAGGCAGCATTTCCTCGTCATCGCGCAAATGCATGAAGCCATCACGTATCGCCGACGGCGTCATGGATTGCAACCACAGCCGTTTGATCGGCTGTTTCGCCTTGGTATATTGCGCGATCAACCTGAAAATCAGTTCGCCTTCACGTCCCGCATCACATGCATTGACGATTGTCGAAACATCCTTGCGCCGGATCAGTTTACCCAGCAATTTGAGCCGCGACTCGGTTTTCGCAATCGGTTCGAGTGCAAAATGCGGCGGAATGACGGGCAAATTGGCGAAACTCCACTTTCCGCGCTTGACCTCATACTCTTCAGGCGCCTTGATCTCCAGAAGGTGCCCGACTGCCGAAGTCAGGACATACTGATCCGACTCGAAATAGTCACCCTCTTTGGTAAATCCGCCGAGGCTTTTCGCAATGTCATTCGCGACAGACGGTTTTTCGGCGATGATGAGTGTTTTGGTCATACAAACGAAACGCGTAAATGGATAATGAAATTCAGCCGGATTCCCGGATCATGCACAGGAACATCCGCAAACAGAGCGGAAAATGATAATGTGAGAAGGGTGCACACTGCAAGCGGGCGATTCAATGCCAGGAAAGAAAAATGGCAAATTTCATTTTTTCTCCAACAGCGTGCCCGATAAACGCGCATCTTTCCGCACCGTGTACAATTTCGCGGCGTAACCGTCACGTATCGGGCTTGGACAATCGACGGTAAAAGCCGCCCGGAAGACACTCAATATTTCCTGCCATTTCCAGATCGAACAGCGCGACATTCAATGTCGCCGCATCCAGCTGGCAACGCTCGCACAGGGTATCGGCATCGACAGGATCGAATCCCATCTCGGCAAGAATATCATCCTGCAGTGAAGACCCTCCGGATACCTGAATACAGGTATCCTTCCGATTCGCGCCATCGTAATACTTCAGTTCTTCCAGAATATCGCGTGATGTCTCGACCAGTTTCGCTCCCTGTCGTATCAGTTCGTGGCAACCACGCGATAGCGGCGAATGAATGGAACCCGGGACGGCAAATACCTCGCGTCCCTGTTCGAGTGCCATTTGTGCTGTAATCAGCGATCCTGATCTGGCGGCCGCCTCGACCACGACAATACCGGCCGACAAGCCACTGATGACGCGATTACGTCTGGGAAAATTGGAAGCCAGCGGTTTTGTACCGAGCGGAAATTCGCTGACGATACAGCCTTCCCGCGCGATCTCGTGAGCCAGTTCCCTGTTTCTGGCGGGATAAACCATATCGGCGCCCGTACCAATAACCGCGACGGTGGAGCCCTTTCCTTTCAGGCCACCGCGATGCGCTGCAGCATCGATACCCAACGCCAGACCTGACACGATGGTCAGTCCTGCGTCACTGAGCGACGCGGCGAACTCGCCTGCATCAATGCGCCCCTGTGTCGTGGCATTGCGACTGCCGACGATAGCCACCGATGGCGCGGAAAGCAATTCGCTTTTTCCCTTGACGTAGAGCATCAGCGGCGGATCGGGTATTTCCAGAAGCGTCCCCGGATAAGCGCTGTCTGACAAGGTCAAAATCGTATTGCCTGGTTCTTCCAGCCATTTTTCAGTCAGTTCGATCTGGCGAGAGATCGCCGGCGAAACCGGCGCATATACGGCATCCGCTATCTGTGGAGAGACGATACGCTGCAATTCACGGTACGATGTCCCGAAAACATGTTGCGGCAAACCATAAGCGCTCAACAACTTGTGCGCAGTCCGTATGCCGATTCCCAGCGTCATGACAAGGCGTATCCATGCCGCCAGTTCTTCTTTATCGTAGATTGACTGTTTATTCACGCTTGCTTTTCCATTCCGGGAAACAGACCTCCCCGGACAAAACGGCGTCATGTAAAGCACAGACAAAACGGCTATGCTAAACTTTTGGTTTTGGCGCATATGCCCATATCCCGAAAGGAAACGGCAATATGCAAAATAACCATTCCACCCGGATTCTGCACAGAAAATTTTCTGCTGACAAGATTTCCGGACCGACAGTTGTTCCCGACTAGACTCATGGCCCGTTTACCGATTCTGCGCTACCCCGATCCCCGTCTTTTGAAGCCTTCCAGTCCTGTCACCCGGTTCGATGCCGACCTGAAGGCTCTGGTTCAGGATATGGCACAAACCATGTACGAGGCTCCCGGCGTCGGTCTGGCAGCACCACAGATCAATGTCCACAGACAGATCGTCGTCATCGATGTATCGGAAAAACGGGATGAACTGCGCGTGTTCATTAACCCGGAAATCATCGGCGCCAGCGAAGAAAAAAAACGGTTCGAGGAAGGCTGTCTCTCCCTGCCCGGCATTTACGATGAAATCGAGCGTCCGGCACAAGTCAGGGTACGCGCCTTCGATACGGACGGCAACAGCTTCGAAACCGATGCAGAAGGATTGCTCGCCGTCTGCATCCAGCATGAAATCGACCATCTCAAGGGACGCGTATTCGTTGATTATCTCTCGCCGATGAAACGCAACCGCATCAAGAAAAAACTGCTCAAGGAAGAACGCGAGCAGAAAAAAACGACATCTGGGACAAAAGGGCAACATCAGGGGAAAAAACGATGAAAACAGTATTTGCCGGCACACCGGAATTCGCCGCAGTGGCACTGGACGCGCTCATCCGTGCCGGCCACCGGATCGAACTGGTTCTGACCCAACCGGACCGACCCGCCGGACGCGGCATGAAATTGCAGCCTTCAGCCGTCAAGAAACTGGCACTGGCACATGGACTACCTGTCGAACAACCGCTATCCCTGCGTCTGGACGCCCGGCACGGCGACGAAGCCAAAAAAGTCCATGAACGCATCACGCAAATCGCTCCCGATGTCATGGTCGTGGTCGCCTACGGCCTCATCCTGCCCAAAGACTTCCTGTCGCTGCCCAGACACGGCTGTCTGAACATCCATGCATCGCTGCTCCCGCGCTGGCGTGGTGCAGCGCCGATCCAGCGCGCCATCGAAGCCGGCGACAGCCTGACCGGCGTATCCATCATGCAAATGGAAGAAGGTCTCGATACAGGCCCCGTTCTGGTCAGTGCCTCACTGCCGATCACGCAAGACTGCACTGCATCCGTTTTACACGACCGGCTGGCAAAAATGGGAGGCCAACTGATTCTGTCGGCATTGCAGGATATCGAACAGGGACGCGCCAGCTTTACGCCACAACAGGACAATGACGCGATTTATGCAGCGAAAATCCGCAAGGAAGAAGCTGCGCTGGATTTCAGCCAGCCTTGCACAGCTATCGCAAACAAAATCCGCGCATTCAACCCGTTTCCGGGCTGTCTGGCGCAATATGGCGATGTTCCGGTCAAAATATGGAACGCGACCGCCACCGATTGCCCTGCCGGTATGAAAGCCGGCAAAATCCTGTCTGCAGATGAAAACGGCATTGTCGTGGCATGCGGGCAAGGCGCCATCCGTATTCACGAATTGCAAAAACCCGGCGGCAAACGGCTTGCCGCCTCGGAATTCATCAAGGGTTTTTCGCTTGAAAACGGGTATTTCGACTAGTTTGCACCGACGACGCGTCATACAGGCCAAAACGGTTTTCTGCGACCATCCACCAACCGATACCTATTCACATGAAATTCGAACATCTGATCGAAATCAACAACTTTGACAACCCGGCAGCCGACAGACTCAACCGTGAACAACTGTGGTACGGACTGCTGTTGAGAGTAAGGGAACCGACACTGTTCATCCCACACATGGATGCATGCGACCTGACCGAAGTCTCGGAAAACGTCGTTACACGCGTTCTCGATTTCGGAAAATTCAAGGTCAACGACAAGGTCGAACTCGTCCCCATGCAAAAATTGCGCTTCCATGTACCGGCGCAAGGCGAAATCATCGAATCCCGTCTCGAAATCTCGATTGACGAACCTTTCCCGGGACGGTTCTTCGTCCGTTTCATCTACGAAGATGACGCGCTCGACGAAGGTCCGGAAGCCATGTACAACGACTTCCGTCGTTCGGCCTACAAGGAAACCGACGTCGATTCGATCCGCATCATCCGGCAATTCGCCGCGCAAGGCCTGCTGGACGGCCCTGCGAACGGCAAGGATATATCCCGGCTGTCGTGAATTACAGCACGTCCAGGGGCATTTTGTGATCGGGCGGCGGGAAAATACCGTCAAGTTCAGCCAGCACTTGCGTATCGAGCACGATATCCCAGGCCTTGCGGTTTTCCTCGACGCGCTTGACACTGGATGTTTTCGGAATCGGTACCGTTCCCTGATGCAGCAGCCATGCCAACGCAAGCTGTGCCGGTGTAATCGACAATTCCTGCGCGACACGCTTGAGTCCCGGGCTCTTCAGAAGACGCGTCTGGTAAAGGGGTGAGTACGCCATGACAGCAATATTGCGTTTCTGCATCCATGGCATCAGATCCCATTCGATTCCGCGCGATGCCAGGTTATACAGCACCTGATTGACGCAAATATTGCCGTTATCGTACTGTGCAGCTTCCTGCATGTCGTCCAGATCGAAGTTCGACACGCCGTAAGCCCTGATCTTGCCGTCGGCCAGCAGTCTTTCCATGGCTTCGAATGTTTCATCCAGCCCATATCCGCCGCGCCAGTGCAACAGATACAAATCGATATAATCCGTATTCATGCGCTTGAGACTGCGTTCGAATGCCGCGATCGTTCCACGACGGCTGGCATTGCCCGGCAATACCTTGCTGACCAGAAACACCTTGTCGCGCCGTCCGGCAATGGCTTCCCCCGTCACCTTTTCGGCACCGCCCGAAGCATACATTTCGGCCGTATCGATCAGCGTCATGCCCAGATCGATCCCGCGTTGCAGTGCGGCGACCTCGTCCTTTTTCGCCATTGACGATTCACCCATGAACCATGTTCCCTGACCCAGGGTCGGCATCGTGATACCATTCGGCAAGGTAATAACATGTGAAGGCATAGTACTTTCCTGAATAAACGTTTATCAATCCGGATACGGCAAACCGGCATTTTCCGCCCCGGAAAGCCGAAACCGTACCCACAATATGGCGTTCATTATTGCATCGAGACTCCGTCAAGGACAAGAACCCCGGCATACTGATCGCAGAAAGTGACCGATAACAACAGCACTGGCAAAACGGTATTCCATGACATGAAATCATCCCTTTTGGCACGCTTCGGAGACGCACTGGAACGTCATGGCGCTCTGATTGCATTCATCCAGTGGACGATGGTACTGCTCTACGGCCTGTTGTTGCTGGTACCGCTCGTATCCCCTTCGCACGATACGTCGCGTGTCGCCCGGGTCATATTCTGGGGAATCGGCTGGCCGCTGATCATATCGAGCGTCATGCTCTCCGGACGTTTCTGGTGCGGCCTTTTCTGCCCGGACGGTACGCTGACCGAATTCGCCAGCCGGCATGGCAAAAAACGCTCCATCCCGCGCTGGATACGATGGAAGGGTTGGCCATGTACCATGCTGGCACTCACCACACTGTACGGACAGGCCACCGGATTCCAGAACCACTTCCATACCACACTGGTTTTGCTGGGAATCCCGACCGTGTTCGCGCTGGTAACCGGCTATCTGTACGGAAACGGCAAACGCATCTGGTGCATGTACCTGTGCCCCGTCAACGGTCTTTTCGGCATGCTGGCAAAACAGGCCCCCCTCCACTTTCGTGTGGACAAGGAACAATGGGCAACATTTGCCGGAACACCCAAACGGATCAATTGTGCCCCGCTCATCAATATCCGCCAGATGCAAAGCGCTTCTGCCTGCCATGCATGCGGCCGTTGCAGCGGCTATCGCAACGCGGTCAGACTCGCAGCGCGACATCCTGCACAGGAACTCCTGTCGGCCGACAATCATTCGATCGACAATGCCGATCTGTTCCTCCTGCTCTGGTGCATGGCCGGTATCTGCACCGTCTCACTTGCATGGCCGGAAAGCTTCTGGTACCGGCTGTACATGGAAACCATCCTGTCGGCCGGACTGCCTTTCGATACTGTCTTTCCATGGTGGCTGGCCGAAAGTCCGGCAGCCTTGTACCGCCTTTTTCTGATCGCGGCCGGTGGGACACTGCTCGGCACTGTTCTTTACGGAATGCTTCGTCTGGCAGGCAGGCTGGCAAACCTGCCATCATGGAAACCGCTGGCGCTGTGTCTGATTCCGCTGGTGGGCTGGGGCCTGTTTTCGGGAATTTGCCATATCAGTTTCTCCGTCTGGCAGGAATACGGTCTCTGCGCTATCTGGTACCGTACATTTGAATGGTGCATACTGGGATTTGCCAGCGCCGGTTCTTTATGGCTCGGCATGAAAAACATCCTGCCATACCGCGCGCCGGCACGTCTGGCAGCACTGGCGCTGTACGGCCTGTCCGCCCTGTTGCTGGATCTGGTCTGGCTGGTATAGCGGCTGACGCCGGCCGTCTATTCCAGTTCCAGCACCCTGTTTTCCGGTTCGTCGCGCGCGGGTGCCGGCGTTTCAGGAAATGACAGCCTGATCTCTCCCTTTTCATCAAGATCGACCGTAACGGCACCGCCATCGACGAGACGTCCGAACAACAACTCATCGGCCAGCGCTCTCCGGATCAAATCCTGTATCAGGCGCAACATCGGACGTGCGCCCATCAGCGGATCGAACCCCTTTTGCGCCAGCATCCTGCGCAAAGCATCGGTAAAGACGACCTCGACTTTCTTTTCATGCAACTGTTCTTCCAGCTGCATCAGGAACTTGTCCACCACACGCAGGATGATGGCTTCGTCAAGCGGTCTGAAACTGATAATGGCATCCAGACGATTACGGAATTCCGGCGTGAACAGACGTTTGATATCAGCCATTTCATCGCCCGCCTGACGACTTCCGGTAAACCCGATCGACGCTTTCTGGAGGCTTTCCGCACCCGCGTTGGTCGTCATGATGATAATGACATTGCGGAAATCGGCTTTCCTTCCGTTATTGTCGGTCAGCGTGCCATGATCCATCACTTGCAACAGGATGCTGAAAATATCCGGATGCGCTTTTTCGATTTCATCGAGCAGCAATACGGCATGCGGTTTACGGGTGATCGCCTCTGTCAGCAAGCCTCCCTGATCGAAACCGACATATCCCGGCGGAGCACCGATCATGCGACTCACGGCATGGCGTTCCATGTACTCGGACATATCGAAACGGATCAGTTCAATCCCCAGCGCAAAGGCAAGCTGGCGCGCCACTTCGGTTTTCCCGACACCCGTCGGCCCGGAAAAAAGAAATGCGCCGATCGGCTTGTCCTGCTTGCCGAGTCCTGCACGTGCCATCTTGATGCTGGCTGCCAATGCCTCGATCGCTTTATCCTGCCCGAATACGACATTTTTCAGGTCACGTTCCAGATTCTGCAATTTGGCACGATCATCCTGATTGACGGACTGCGCGGGAACACGGGCGATCCGTGCGATGATTTCCTCGATTTCAGTCTTGCCGATCGTTTTTTTCTGTTTCGATTTCGGCAAAATCCGCTGGGCGGCACCTGCTTCGTCGATCACATCGATCGCCTTGTCCGGCAAACGCCTGTCGTTGATGAAACGTGCGGACAATTCCGCTGCCGTCGTCAAAGCAGCCACGGAGTATTTGACCTTGTGATGTTCCTCAAAACGGGATTTCAGGCCACGCAGAATCTGCACCGTCTGTTCCACCGTCGGCTCGTTGATATCGATTTTCTGGAAACGCCGCGCCAATGCATGGTCTTTTTCGAACACATTGCGGAATTCGACAAAAGTGGTTGCACCGATACATTTGAGCTGTCCGCCGGACAAGGCTGGCTTGAGCAGATTGGAAGCGTCAAGTGTACCACCCGACGCGGAACCTGCTCCGATAATAGTATGGATTTCGTCAATGAAAAGAATTGTACCCGGATTTTCCCCGAGCTGCTTCAATACCGCTTTCAAACGCTGTTCGAAATCACCACGATATTTCGTCCCGGCCAGCAGCGCTCCCATATCGAGCGCATACACCACGGCATCCTGCAAAACGTCGGGAACCGTCTTCTGAGTGATCCGCCATGCCAGTCCTTCGGCTATCGCCGTCTTGCCGACACCCGCCTCACCGACCAGCAAGGGATTGTTCTTCCTGCGACGGCACAAAACCTGAATGACGCGGTCGATTTCTTCCTCGCGTCCGATCAGCGGATCAATCCTGCCGGCAGAAGCCTCGAGATTGAGATTCTGGGTATAAAGTTCCAGCGGCGACTCCCTGGTCTGTGCGGAATCGCCACGCGTTTCCTCCGCACCTTCCGTCTGCTTGGCCGGTTCCTGCTGCGTATTCTTGCGCACGCCATGCGAAATGTAATTGACCACATCCAGACGGGTCACTCCCTGCTGGTGCAGGAAATAGACGGCATGTGAATCCTTTTCTCCGAAAATGGCGACCAACACATTGGCGCCGTTGACTTCCTTTTTGCCATTGGACGAGGATTGCACGTGCATGATGGCACGCTGGATGACTCGCTGGAAACCCAGTGTCGGCTGGGTATCCACGTCAGCCGTTCCGGGAACCACCGGCGTATTGTCCCTGATGAAATCGCCCAGCATTTTCCTGAGATCATCCAGATTGGCGTTGCATGCCCTGAGCACATCCGATGCGGACGGATTGTCCAGCAATGCCAGCAGCAAATGCTCGACGGTAATGAATTCATACCGCGCCTGACGCGCCTCGACAAAGGCGGTATGTAAACTGACTTCCAATTCCTGCGCAATCATGCTTCCTCCATTGTGCACTGCAACGGGTGTCCTTCCTGGCGTGCATGCCGGATAACCTGTTTTACTTTCGTACTGGCGATATCCCGCGGAAAAATGCCGCATACACCTTTTCCTTCGTGATGCACCTTGAGCATGATCCGCGTCGCCGTTTGTGTATCCTTGTGAAAATATTCCTGCAATATGAAAATCACGAAGTCCATCGGCGTAAAATCGTCATTCAACAGGATCACCTTGTACATCGGTGGCGGTTTCAGAACCGTTTCTTCCCTTTCGAGAAGCGTTTCGTTTCCCTGTCGTGTCACCATCGTTTCAACTTTATATGACTCAATAATATTTTCCTGTGCGCATGCGCAAGCACAGGTTCGATGATACGTGTTTTTGCTATTTCATGCAGCCTGCATGCCACCGGTCAGCCGTTTGCATCCCGAATTTTGGCCCCCCTCAAAAAACCTGTTTTTTTGGGAAAATCGCTTGACTTTGCCTATCTTTACGCCAACAATGGTTCTGTTGATAAGGGCTTGGTCCCGCTTTTGTCAGCGATAAAAAAAACAAAAGGACTGGTTCGGATCAAATTCCATTTTATCCGATGGTTTCGTGAGTAAATGCATTTATAGAAAGACCCTTTTTTATGGCAACTGGTACAGTCAAGTGGTTTAACGATTCTAAAGGCTTCGGCTTTATTACCCCGGAAGACGGAGGCGAAGATTTATTCGCTCACTTTTCCGCAATTAACATGAGTGGCTTCAAAACCCTGAAGGAAGGCCAGAAGGTTCAGTTTGAAGTTACCCAGGGCCCTAAAGGCAAACAGGCATCCAACATCCAGTCCCTGTAATCCCAGTCATTGGATCAAGCCGGAAAAGCCCCGCTTCACGCGGGGTTTTTTCTTGCATATCCCCCCGGCGAATGGTACCACGCCGTTTTTCAGGCCCGGCAGCGCAAATTCCTGTACACTGTCCAGATGTACATGACGCTGGAAAAAATATTGCAAAGCCAGGGGTTCGGCAGCCGAAAATACTGCCGTACCCTGATACTGGATCATCGGGTTTCGATTCATGGCAAACCATGCACCGACCCGAACGCCTCTTTTGAAACGACCGGTCTGGTATTTTCTCTGGAAGATCGAAACTGGACATACCGGGACAAACTGTATCTGGCGCTGCACAAACCCGCCGGTTATGAATGCTCGCACCAGCCGCAACACCATCCAAGCGTGTTTTCCCTGTTACCGCAACCGTTCATCCGGAGAGGCCTGCAATGCGTGGGCAGGCTTGATCAGGATACCACCGGCCTGCTGCTCCTGTCTGACGACGGCAATTTCATCCACCGGTACACGTCACCACGCAAAAACATCCCCAAGACCTATCATGTCACGACCGTCCACCCTGTGGACGACGGACTGATTTCCCGACTGAAAAACGGCGTGACGCTGCGCGACGAAAACATTGTCACCCGCGCGCTGCATTGTCAGGCGAATACGCACCGTCAGGTCACGCTGGTCATCGCGGAAGGCAAATACCATCAGGTCAAACGGATGATCGCCGCTGCGGGTAACCGGGTAGAGAACCTGCATCGCGCCGCCATCGGCGGATTTTCGCTGGATGTATCCCTTCCCGTCGGACACTGGCGCTTTCTCGATGAAACCGATCTGGCATCGCTCGACACACCAGGCACAATGTGAACATCATCCCCCTTTTCGTTTCGGAATGAAAAGATCCGTAATCGTTCCAAGCCCTGCTTCCGCAGCCATCATGACTGTTTCCGACAGCGACGGATGCGGATGGATTGTCAGCGCGATATCGTCCAGATCGGCTCCCATTTCCAGCGCCAGTGTCATTTCCGAAAGCAGCTCGCCGGCATGTACACCGGTCACTGCCGCGCCCAGCAAACGCCCTGTTGTCTTGTTCCATAACAGCTTGGTTCGCCCGTCCTGCCTCCCCATCGCCAACGCACGCCCGGAAGCACTCCAGGGAAATACGGACTTTTCATAATCAATTCCCAGGCTGCGTGCCTCGCGTTCAGTCAACCCCATCCATGCCACCTCCGGATCGGTATAGGCTACCGAAGGTACCGTCATGGCATCGTACTCCGTCTTGAGTCCCGCGATCGCTTCAGCGGCCACCCGCCCTTCATAACTGGCCTTGTGCGCCAGCATGGGTTCTCCGCAAATATCCCCGATGGCATAAATATGGGAAACATTCGTTTGCTGTCGCCGGTTGACGGCAATGAAACCGCGATCATCCACCTTGACACCTGCCGCTTCCACTCCCACTGCCTTGCCGTTCGGTACCCGACCGACGGCCACCAGTACCCGGTCGAAGACCTGCGGTTCCGCCGGTGCGTTTTTTCCTTCGAACGTCGCCCTGAGCTGATGTCCGGATACTTCCAGTTTCTTGACCCGCGTATTCGTCAGGATCGCTTCATAACGCTTGCCTATCCGTTCCTGCAAGGGGCGTACCATATCCGGATCAGCCGATGCGATCAAGTCGCCGGAAAGTTCCGCGACCGTGACTCGCGAACCCAGTGCATCGTAAACACAGGCCATTTCCAGTCCGATAATGCCGCCACCGATCACCAGCATACGCTGCGGAATATCGTCCAGCCGCAACGCGCCGGTGGAATCGACCAGTGCCGGATGGCCGTACGGAAATCCCGGCAACTTCACGGCAGACGAACCGGCAGCGATGATGGCGTTCGAAAACTTCACTTGCCACTTGCCCTGCGAGCCCGATACCGTCATGCCATGCGCGCCCGAAAATGTCCCGACACCATGCAAGACCGTTATTTTCCTTGCAACCGCAAGCCCTGACAGTCCTTCGGTCAATTGATCGACCACTCGCTGTTTCCATTGCCGCAACTTCGCAATATCGATTTCCGGTTTGCCGAAACGGATGCCGCAAGCCGCCATCCCCTGCGCACCGGTGATGACACCGGCAGCATGCAACAATGCTTTCGACGGAATGCAACCGACATTCAGACATACTCCGCCCAATACCGGATAACGTTCGACCAGTACGACTTTCTGCCCGAGATCGGCTGCACGAAAAGCTGCCGTGTACCCGCCAGGTCCCGCGCCGAGCACCAGCGTATCGCATTCGATCGACATAACTTTTTCCGTGGCCGTATTTGCGGAAACGGCTATTGTCTTTCCGGCATCCTCCACATCCAGCAACAGCAATAACGAACCCTCCGATATACGGTCGCCCAGCCTGACTTTCATTTCCCGGACGATACCTGCCTGCGGCGACGGAATTTCCATACTCGCCTTGTCGGATTCCACCAGCACCAGCGACTGGTCACGTGCGATCTTCTCTCCCGCGGCAACCATCAGTTCAATAACTTCCACATCCCTGAAGTCGCCGATATCCGGCACACGTACTTCCACTGTCTTCATTTTCCGTATCCTTTCCGGTACTCCATCAACTCGCTATAACAGGGTTTCTTTCATATCGGAAAGCACCTTCGCCAGATACGTCACAAACCGTACACCCTGTACACCATCGATCACGCGATGGTCGTATGACAATGACAGTGGCAGTATCAGCCGTGGCCGGAACTGCTCGCCATCCCAAACCGGCTGTGTCGTAATACGCGACAACCCGACAATCGCCACTTCAGGCGCATTTATCAACGGGGTGAAATACGTTCCGCCGATACTGCCCAGCGATGTAATGGTAAAGCTGGCACCTTGCATATCGGACGGATTGAGTTTACCTTCCCGTGCAAGCGACGAAAGCTGTGTCATTTCACGGGCGATCTGTATCACTCCTTTCCTGTCGGCATCGCGGATGACCGGAACCACCAGACCTTGTGCGGTATCGGTGGCGAAACCGATATGGTAATAACGCTTCAAAATCAGATTTTCGCCGGTCGCATCCAGCGAAGCATTGAATTCCGGATATTTTTTCAGCGCTGCCACACAAGCCTTGACCACGAAAGCCAGCACCGTCAGCTGGATATCTTCCTGACGGTATCTGCCATTGACTGATTTCCTGAAGGCTTCCAGCTCGGTCACATCCGCCTGTTCATACTGCGTTACATGGGGAATCATGACCCAGTTACGATGCAAATTGGGACCGCTGATCTTTTTGATACGCGACAACGACTGCAGTTCCGTTTCGCCATACTGGCTGAAATCCAGCGATGGCCAAGGCGGCAAATTCATGACATTGTCGAAACGGTTTGGCGACCCCTCACGATTGAGCAAGGCACGGACATATCCCTGAACATCCGTCTTCATAATGCGTTCTTTCGGTCCCGTTCCGCGTACATGTCGCAAATCCACACCCAGCTCGCGTGCATATTTTCTGACTGAGGGAGAAGCATGCGGAAGAGCACCTTGCGCATGCGCGGCTTTCGTATCGTCCACCGCATGTCGCAGTCCGTTGTCCTGTGAAAGAGGAGATACCACGGAAACGGCGCCTTCCCGCCATTGCATTTCCATCCCCGCCTTTTTCCCGTTATCCGGCACATCACCGACATCGGCCGCCGCTTCTCCATCGTCTTCCACGTCAAGCAACAGCAATAACGAACCCTCCGATATACGGTCGCCCAGCCTGACTTTCATTTCCCGAACGATACCTGCCTGCGGCGACGGAATTTCCATACTCGCCTTATCGGATTCCACCAGCACCAGCGACTGGTCACGTGCGATCTTCTCTCCCGCGGCAACCATCAGTTCAATGACTTCCACATCCCTGAAGTCGCCGATATCCGGCACACGCACTTCCACTGTCTTCATTTTTCGTATCCTTTCCGGTTTGTATGCATCAACATCCAGCCTCGTTCGACCTCATGCGCATGCCATACCGTTTACATGATGATCGGATTCGGTTTTTCGCTGTCAAGACCGTATTTGCCGATGGCTTGTGTCACCGTTTCAGCCGGAATATCACCCGCCTTGGACAAGGCAGCCAATGCGGCAACGGTGACGTAATACCGGTCAATCTCGAAGAAGCGCCGCAGATTGGCACGTGTATCCGACCTGCCGAAACCGTCCGTGCCCAGCACGGTATAGGAACGGCCTTCCGGTATATATGCCCGTATCTGTTCCGCAAACAGCCTGACATAATCCGTGGCGGCAACGATCGGCCCGGAAGTTTTCGCCAGACATTCCGTGGCATAGGGTACTTTCTGTGTTTCTTCCGGATGCATCATGTTCCAGCGAGTGATTTCATTGCCTTCGCGCGCCACCATCGTAAACGAAGTGACAGACCAGATATCGGCCGCGACGTTCCAGTCATCCCTGAGCAATTCGACCGCGGAAAGCATTTCATGCGTGATCGCACCGGAACCCAGCAACTGCACACGATGCCGCAATGCCTTCTCGCCTTCCTGCAACAGATACATTCCCTTGATGATGCCGTCTTCCTGTCCGGGTTTCATGCCGGGTTGAGGATACGATTCGTTCATGACGGAAATATAGTAAAAAACGTCTTCCTGTTCGCCGACCATACGCCTGACACCATCCTGTATGATGACGGCCACTTCATGCGCAAACCCCGGATCGTAGGGCATGCAATTCGGGATGGTGGCGGCAAATACATGGTTCTGCCCATCCTCATGCTGCAAGCCTTCCCCGTTGAGTGTCGTCCGCCCTGCCGTCCCACCGATCAGGAAACCTCTGGCCATCATGTCGGCAGCTGCCCACATCAGATCGCCGGTTCGCTGGAAACCGAACATGGAGTAATAGGTATAAAACGGCAACATGATGCGGTTGTTCGAAGAGTATGATGTCGCCGCTGCGATCCATGATCCCATACCGCCCGCTTCGGTAATCCCTTCCTGCAAAATCTGTCCCGATTTGTCCTCGCGGTAATACATGACTTCATCCGAATCGACCGGTTCGTACAACTGACCTTTCGGATTGTAAATACCGATTTGCCGGAACAAGCCTTCCATACCGAACGTTCTGGATTCATCGACCATGATCGGCACGATCCGCCGTCCGGTTTCCTGCGTCCTGAGCAAAATACCGAGCGCACGGACATATGCCTGTGTCGTGGAAATCGAACGTCCCGGGTGTGTCGGCTCCAGCAGCGCATCGAATGCAGACAACGGTGGAACCGGCAACCGTTCATCGGCCTTCTGGCGACGATGCGGCAGATAACCGCCCAATGCCTTGCGTCGTTCATGGAGATAAACCATTTCCGGCGCATCTTCCGGAGGCTGGTAAAACGGTATCTCGTCGAGCCGTTCATCAGGAATCGGCACACCAGCACGATCACGCAATGTCCAGATAGTGCGGTCATCGAGTTTCTTGACCTGATGGGCGATATTCAATGCCTCGCCCGCATCTCCCATCCCATACCCCTTGACCGTCTGGCACAAAATGATCGTCGGCTGTCCGGTATGCTCCTGAGCCGCCTTGTACGCGGCATACACCTTCTGCGGATCGTGTCCGCCACGTGACAGACGCCACAATTCATCGTCCGACATGTTTTTGACCATTTCCAGCAATCTCGGATCCTTGCCGAAAAAGTGTTGCCGGACATAGGCACCGTCTTTTGCCTTGTAACTCTGGTATTCCCCGTCGACCGTTTCCATCATGACTCTTTTGAGGACATTGTCGCGGTCACGCGCGAGCAATTCATCCCAGTCGCTGCCCCAGATCACCTTGATGACATTCCAGCCGGCCCCTCTGAAATCCGCTTCCAGTTCCTGAATGATTTTGCCGTTTCCGCGAACCGGTCCGTCAAGACGCTGCAAATTGCAGTTGACCACCATAATCAGATTGTCGAGCGATTCACGCGAGGCAAGACTGATCGCACCTTTCGCTTCCGGCTCATCCATTTCGCCGTCGCCGCAGAATACCCAGACCTTTCTGCCCGTCGTATCCGAAATACCTCGCGCATGCAGATATTTCAGGAAACGTGCCTGATAAATGGCCATCAGCGGCCCCAATCCCATGGAAACCGTCGGAAACTGCCAGAAACCGGGCATCAGCCTGGGATGCGGATACGACGACAAGCCATTGCCGCCGACTTCACGCCGGAAATGCTCCAGCTGTTTTTCCGACAATCGTCCCTCGATAAAGGCACGTGCGTAAATCCCCGGTGAGGAATGCCCCTGAAAATACACCAGATCACCGTCGAACTCTTTGGTCGGTGCACGCCAGAAATGGTTGAATCCGGTACCGAACATGGTGGCGACCGACGTGAACGAAGCGATATGTCCACCCAGATTGTCGCCATCACGGTTTGCCCTGACCACCATGGCCATGGCGTTCCATCGCATCCATGCTCTCAACCGTGCCTCATAGGCCATATTGCCGGGAGAGCGTTGTTCACGATCGGGGGGAATAGTATTGATATAGGCCGTATTGCTGGAAAAGGGAAGATTGATGCCCTTTTGCCTGGCGACATCGGCCATGCGCTCCATCAGATAATGCGCCCTTTCCTGCCCTTCGTTTTCGATCACGGAATGCAGTGCTTCTATCCATTCCGATGTTTCCTGCTCATCCGGATCCTGGTAGTGAATGAAAACATCATCCTGCTGATTCGCCATAAACTCCTCCCTGTGTCGAGAAACGGAACGAAAACCGAAAAAAGCAAGCCTTTGAAAAAATGATAAACCATAAATCCGTCACGCCTGCCCGGACACAGAGAAAAAGTGATCGCTTACACAGATACCAAACAAAAACCGTGCAACCCCTTCATAAAATGCGTATTTTCGTGTAGCGTATAGGGTTTACTTGCCGTCAAGTGCAAGAAACGTTCGAAAATTATCATCGTATAATGCTTTTTTAACGGTTTTTTTATTCATCAGAGAACATGACTGCCCAAATTATCAACGGAAACGATCTGGCCAGGGAAATTCGCAAGGATATCGCCGAACGCGCCGCCAAACTGACGGCTGCCGGCGAAACGCCGGGACTGGCCGTTATTCTGGTCGGAGACAGTCCGGCCTCCATGGTTTACGTACTGAACAAGGAACGTGCCTGCAAGGCGAACGGCATCCGTTCCATTCTCGAAAAATACGACGCCAGCTTTACCGAAGAACAGTTGCTTGAACGTATCCGTGTGCTGAACGCCGATCCGACCGTTCATGGTATTCTGGTCCAGTTGCCGCTGCCGGATCATATCGACCCGCGCAAGGTAATCGAAGCGATCGATCCAGCCAAGGACATGGACTGCTTCAGCGTCTTCAATACTGGCATGCTGATGACCGGCCAGCCGAGAATCAAGCCTTGTACCCCTCACGGCGTCATGAAAATGCTGGAATCCATCAATTATCCGATCCGCGGCGCCCATGCCGTCATCGTCGGGGCATCCAATATCGTCGGCAAACCGATGTCCATGCTGCTGCTTCAGGCCGGTGCGACGATTACCATCTGCAATTCCAAAACCCGTGATCTGGGCCACCACACACGACTGGCCGATATCCTGATCGCTGCCACCGGCCAGCGCAACATCATCAAGGCCGATATGGTCAAACCGGGCGCAGTCGTGATCGACGTCGGTGTGGAACGCGACGAAAACGGCAAACTCTGGAGCGATGTCGATTTCCCGAATGTCAAGGAAGTTGCCGGTTACATCACTCCGGTTCCGGGTGGCGTCGGTCCGATGACCATTACCATGCTTCTGGAAAACGCCATCGAAGCGGCCGAGAAAAAACTGCAAAGCCGGCAAAAACAATAACCGGCCAGCCGCTCGGGAAGGTACGCAATTGCGTACCTTTTTCATTTGAACCGATCTCATCCTGAAGGAGTACCCGATGTCCAATCCACTGCTGAATTTCGAAGGTCTTCCACTGTTCGACGCTATCCGTCCGGAACATGTCACGCCGGCTATCGGAACCCTGCTTGATCGCTGCAAATCCGTTGTCGCTAAACTGGAAGCACCCATGGCTGAAATCACCTGGGACAATTTCGTCACACCACTTGACGACTGCACCGAACAGCTCAGTCGCGCCTGGGGCATTGTCGGCCATCTGAGCGCCGTCGTGGACACCCCCGAACTGCGTGCCGCCTACAACGAAAACATTCCGCGTATCACCGAATTCTGGACATCCCTTTCACAGAATCAGGCACTGTTCGAAAAATACAAGGCGCTTGCCAATGCCGCCTCGTTCGGCTCACTAAGTCCTGCACGCCGCCGCGTCATCGAAAACACGCTGCGCGACTTCCGTCTGGGCGGCGCCGAATTGCCGGACGAAAAGAAAAAACGCTTCGCGCAAATCCAGGAAAAAACGGCGTCCCTCTCGACACGCTTTTCGGAAAATATACTGGATGCCACCAATGACTTCGAACTGCTCGTCGAGGATGCATCCGAACTGAAAGGATTGCCCGAAGACATTCTGCTGGCAGCACGTGCTGCCGCACAGGCTGAAAACAAGACCGGCTACAAGTTCACACTGCATTTCCCGTCGTTCTATCCGGTCATGCAATATGCTGACAACCGTGCCATCCGCGAAAAGATGTATCGCGCGAATGCGACCCGTGCATCGGAATTTGGCGCAAAACCGGAGTGGGACAACACCGGCATCATCCGCGAGCTGTTACAGCTGCGCAAGGAAGAAGCACTGCTTTTGGGATACCCGAACTACGCCGAAGTCTCGCTGGTTCCGAAAATGGCACGGTCTCCTGGCGAAGTCATTTCCTTTCTGGAAGATCTGGCCACGAAAGCACGCCCCTATGCCGAAAAAGACCTTGCCGAACTGAAACGTTTCGCACACGAAAAACTCGGCATTAATGACTTGCAGGCATGGGATCTGGCCTATGTCTCCGAAAAAATGCGTCAGGAACGCTACGCCTTTTCTGTACAGGAGGTCAAACAGTATTTCCCGGAACCGGAAGTGCTGGCCGGTCTTTTCCGTGTCGTCCAGACCCTGTATTCGGTTTCCATCCTTCCCGACAAGGCTCCGGTATGGCATCCGGACGTCAAGTTTTTCCGTATCGAAAAAAACGGCAAACTGATCGGACAGTTCTATATGGACTTGTATGCCCGCCCTGGCAAGCGGGGCGGTGCATGGATGGACGACGCACGAAGCCGCCGCGTCACAATACATGGCATCCAGACACCGGTCGCCTATCTGACATGCAATTTCTCCTCACCACTTGAAAAAGACGGCAAACGGCAACCTGCGCTTTTCACGCATGATGAAGTCATGACGCTGTTCCACGAATTCGGTCACGGCATGCATCACCTGCTGACCCGTGTCGATGAACTGGGCGTATCCGGCATTTCAGGCGTCGAATGGGACGCTGTCGAACTGCCTTCACAATTCATGGAAAATTTCTGCTGGGAATGGCAAGTGGTTTCTCACATGAGCTCGCACATCGACACCGGAAAACCCTTGCCGAAAACCCTGTTCGACAAAATGTTGGCCGCCAGAAACTACCAGTCCGGCCTGCAAATGCTGCGCCAGGTCGAATTCTCGCTTGCCGACATGCATCTGCATTACGATTACGATCCGGACGGTTCGCGCACACCACAAGACGTTCTGGATGACATCCGTCGACGGTATGCCGTCGTCATTCCGCCGTCGTTCAACCGTTTCCTGCAATCGTTCAGCCACATCTTCGCCGGCGGTTATGCCGCAGGCTATTACAGCTACAAATGGGCGGAAGTTCTCTCGGCCGATGTTTACAGTGCTTTCGAGGAATCGCTGGCACAAGGAAACGATCTGCTCTCCCCTGCCATGGGGGCGCGACTGCTCGAAGAAATCCTCTCGGTCGGCGGTTCACGTCCTGCGCTTGAATCGTTCATCGCTTTCAGGGGCCGTCCTCCATCCATCGACGCCTTGTTGCGGCATAACGGACTCGTTGCGCAAACCGCTTCGGCTTGCTGACCATGGCAGGGACGGCACAACCTGCCGTCCCTGCATGTCCCGTCAAAAGAAAATATCTCTGACCCGTACATTTCCCTGAAAAGCAGGCTGTCAAAATCTTTGCTAAGCGCCAGAAATCGTTTCATAATGAAGCCCGCTTTCCGGATCCATTTCGAGCCATTGCACAGACTGCATGTGACATGACCAGAATCGAATTTCGTACACACATCGCCGACAAGATCGGTTATACCTGCCGTCTGGTGCGCAAGGCGTTGTCCAGCGCACCCGGTAGCAGAATCATCCTGTTTTCAACGGACAGAGTCCTGTTGAACCGACTGGACGATGCGCTCTGGACATTTTCCGAATCCGATTTTCTGCCGCATGCCATGATCGGCGACCGCCAGTCACCGTATTCCCCCGTCATTCTGGCATCAGACGATCACGCCGATATGCCGCATTACGATATTCTGGTCAACCTGTCCCCTGTCGTTCCTGCCTGCTTCGCACGGTTTGACCGTATCATCGAACTGGTATCGTCAGATCCTGACGACACACAGGCCGGACGGCAACGATATATCCATTACCGAGAACAGGGATATACCCTGCATCATGAAACAGCACAATAATGAATAATCAGAACGACTCCCCATCTGCCGGCCGTCTGCCGCACCCGGTTCAGGAAAACCGTGATACCGGCAATGCATCATTCGTCGCCGACGACTATCCGGTACTGACCGATATTCTTTCCGATCTGCCCGATCTGGCCGACGCCCTGCAAAACGAAACGGCATGGAACGAACTGGAACAACGCCTGTCGGATCGCATCCTGCAACGGATCGAAGACCGCATCCAGTTCATTCTTGAAGAAACCATCCGGCAAAACCTGACCGACAGTATCGGCAAAATGACCGGCACGCTGGTTTCCGAAATCAAGAACGACCTGCAAAGCACCCTGGATGTCGTCGTCACCCATGCCGTGACCGATGAGCTGCACCGGTTGAGGCAAAAAGAATTTTTTTCCGAAAGCAATCATCTTAAAATAACGGGAAAAAACGGTTCCACAAACTGACGGAACCCAAACAGATCGACAAAGAGGCAAATTGTGAAAGTCATCGTATTAGGATCGGGTATAACGGGAACGGCCGCCGCCTGGTTTTTGCGCCAGGCCGGACACGAAGTCACTGTCATCGAACGCCGTCCGGGAGCTGCACAGGAAACCACTTTCGGCAACGGCTCGCAAATTTCTGTTTCCCATTCGGAACCCTGGGCCAATCCTTCCGCCCCCTCGAAAATCCTGAAATGGCTGGGCAAGGACGATGCACCGCTTCTCTACCGTTTCCGCGCCGAACAGCTTCAGTGGGAATGGGGCGCACGTTTCCTGCTGGAATGTACCCCGAAACGGACGGCACACAATACACGCCAGTGCGTTGCCATGGCCGATTTCAGCAAACGCACCTTGCGTGCACTCCGTGAAGAAGCCGGTATCGAATATACTCACCTGTGCCGCGGCATCATGCACTTTTACACCGACAAGGCTGACTACGAAGCCTCGAAAGCCGGCGCGAAACTGATGACCTCGCTCGGATGCCCACGCAATACGATCACACCTGACGAAGTGATACAGCTCGAACCGGCACTTTCACCGGTCAGGGACAAACTGGTCGGTGGTGATTTCACGCCTGACGATGAACACGGTGACTCGCGCGAATTCACTGTCGCGCTTTCGCAAAAAGCTGCCGAAAAAGGCGTCGATTTCCGCTTCAATACGACAGCTACACGGCTTCTGACTGCCGGTACCGGCGCAGCCGCACGTATCGTCGCGGTGGAAACGATTTCACCGACCGGCGAATTCGAGGTATTCCATGCCGATGCTTTCGTCATCTCACTGGGCAGTTTTTCGGCACCATTCCTCAAACCGCTCGACATCCATCTGATGATCTATCCCGCCAAGGGGTACTCTGCGACATTCCCTGTCATCGATCCCGACAAGGCACCTTACATATCGCTGATCGATGCCGGACACAAACTCGTATTCTCCCGGCTGGGCAACCGGCTTCGTGTGGGGGGGACAGCCGAAATGAACAGTTATGGCCGCCAACTCAACGAAGCACGCTGTCAGGCACTGGTACGGCGTACATCGGAACTTTTCCCGGAAGCATGCGACTTCAGCCAGCCGCATTTCTGGACCGGGCTGCGTCCGATGACACCTTCCAACATTCCTTATATCGGCAAGACACCGTACGGCAACCTCTTTCTGAATACGGGGCACGGCACACTGGGCTGGACGATGGGTTGCGGTTCCGGACGTGCCATCGCCGACATCGTCTCCGGCAAAAAACCGGAAGTCGATTTCGAGTTCTGCGGAATGAAATAAAACGACATGTCGAAAAAGAAAACGTCCGCACCACAACCGTGCCCATGCGGTAATCCGTCATTCGAGACATGCTGCAAACCTTATCTGACGGGAGAAGCGACCGCAGGAGATGCATTGTCACTCATGCGTTCCCGGTACAGTGCCTATGTAACGGAAAACGAAGACTATCTTCGTGAGACCTGGGCCGAGGAAAACCGCCCGTCAGGAACCATCATCGAAAAAAATTCGCACCTCAAATGGGTCGGTCTGAAAATCATCGGTCATCAGGAACACGAAGACCGTGCGACCGTGGAATTCATTGCGCAATACAAGCAAAACGGACGCATGCAAAAACTGCATGAAATCAGCCGCTTCATCCGCAAGGATGCGCAATGGTACTATTTCGACGGCACCTATTTTTAACCTTTAGATTCCATCCGTTCAAGTGAACTCTACGCATTCCCGTTCATCAGACTGGATCAAACGCAGTCTGGCAAGTGTCTGGCATCCCTGCACCCAGATGCAGCATCATGAAACCCGCCCGCTCGTGGCACTGAAAAGCGGCAAGGGCGTCTGGTTGTACGATCAGGACGGCAACCGCTATTTCGATGCCATCAGTTCGTGGTGGACAAACCTGTTCGGGCACAGCAATCCCTTCATCAACCAGGCACTCAAAAAACAGCTCGACACGCTGGAACATGCCATGCTGGCCGGTTGTACCCATGAACCGGTCATCGAACTGTCGGAAAAACTCTCGGCCCTGACATCCCATACACTGGGACACTGTTTTTATGGTTCCGATGGCGCATCGGCTGTCGAAATCGCACTCAAGATGAGTTTCCATTACTGGAAAAACGCGGGAAAGCCACAGAAACAGGAATTCGTCTGTCTGGAAAACAGCTATCACGGTGAAACCATCGGTGCCTTGTCCGTCACGGATGTCACCCTGTTCAGGGACGCTTATGCCCCACTGATCAGAAACGCCCATATCATCGCGTCGCCTGACAATCGCAAGGCAGCCACGGGACAAACGGCGGAAGATGTCGCGATTGCGGCAGCAGCCAGACTGGAAATGCTTTTGCAGCAAAACGCCGACCGGATCGCCGCCGTCATCGTCGAACCGCTCATCCAGTGCGCAGCCGGATTCGTCATGTATTCCCCGGAATACCTGAGGCGCGTCCGTGCCTTGTGCAACCGTTATCATGTCCATCTGATCGCGGACGAAATCGCTGTCGGTTTCGGCCGGACCGGCAGTTTCTTTGCCTGCGAACAGGGAGGCATCTGGCCGGATATGCTCTGTCTGTCCAAAGGCATTACCGGCGGTTATCTGCCGCTTTCTCTTGTCATGACGACCGACACCGTATTCCGCGCTTTTTACGACAGCGACATCACGCGCGGATTTTTGCACTCCCATTCCTATACGGGTAATCCGCTGGCATGCCGCGCCGCACTGGCAGTCCTTGAACTTTTCAGGCACAACGATGTCATCAACCATAACCGGATCATCGCTGGCAAACTCGACCAGGCACTCACTCCCCTGAAAAGCCATCCGGCCATCCGGCATTTCCGCCACCTTGGCATGATCTGGGCATTTGATGTCACGATGACGCCAGAAGAACAAACGACCTTTGCGGGACGTTTTTTCGAAACCGCGCTCAAACATGAACTGTTGATACGCCCGATCGGCAACACCGTTTACCTGATGCCGCCCTATATCATCGGCGACAGCGATATCGAACTGCTGGCCGCCGGGGTGACTGCCGTACTGAAAGAGGTTATACCATCATGAACCCGCTATCGTATTTCATTACCGGAACAGATACGGAAATCGGAAAAACCACCCTGTCTTGCACCCTGATCCGCGCTCTTGCCGGAAAAGGATTGCGTGTCGCGCCGATGAAACCGGTCGCCGCAGGCGCCTCGCAAGTCGATGGTGTCTGGCACAACGAAGATGTGGATGCGCTCATGTCGGCATCCAACATGACCCTGCCTGTCTCACTGGTCTCGCCTTTTCTGCTGAAAACGCCGATCGCACCACACCTGTCGGCCAAACTGGATGGACAAGTCATCGACTTGCAGCACATCCTCTCCTGCTACCGTACACTGTGCGAACAGGCAGATGCCGTCATCGTCGAAGGTGTCGGAGGATTTTGTGTACCATTCACACAAGACACGTCAAGCGCCGATCTCGCGGTACAATTGAACCTTCCTGTCATTCTGATCGTCGGCCTGAAACTCGGCTGCATCAACCATGCCATGCTCACGGCCGAAGCGATCCGTGCTCGCGGCCTGAAACTGGCAGGATGGATCGCCAACCGGATAGAACCTTTCATGCCTTACGGCGACGAAAACATCCAGACACTCGAAGCGCTTATTGGTGCACCGAGACTGGGAACAATGCCTTATCTCGAGTCATTCGCGCAGGCAGACAGCTATCTGGACTTTCATCACCTGCCAGACTGGCCCTTGTAAAACCGATACAAAGAAAGAGTGTTATGTCACAACCGATTACGTTTTATCCACGCACCCCCGCATCTCCCGCTTCCGAACCGGAAACATGGCCAGTAAAAGACATTCTGGAACTGTATGAACTCCCGTTTCACGAGCTGATGTTCCGTGCGCAAGAAGTCCATCGTGCCAACTTTCCCGACGGAGACATCGAACTGGCGACACTGATTTCACTGAAAACCGGCGCTTGTACCGAAGACTGCGGTTACTGCTCGCAATCCATCCATCACAAAACAGAAGTAACCCCAAGCAAGATGCTCAGTCTGGATACCGTACTGGCCGCGGCACGTAAAGCCAAGGAAAACGGTGCGACACGGTTTTGCATGGGAGCATCCGGACGTTCTCCCAACGACCGCGATTTCGACAAATATCTGGAAATCGTCCGTGCCGTCAAGGCGCTCGGACTGGAAACCTGCATGACGCTTGGCATGCTCAAGGAAGAACAGGCCCAAAAACTCAAGGAAGCGGGACTGGACTATTACAACCATAATCTGGATACCGCACCCAGCCATTATGCCAACATCATATCCACCCGCACTTATCAGGACCGTCTGGACACACTTGGCCGCGTCCGCAAGGCAGGCATCAAGGTCTGTTGCGGAGGGATCATCGGGATGGGTGAATCCCGACAACAGCGCGCCGAACTGATTTCGCAGCTGGCCAACCTGAATCCGTACCCGGAAGCCGTACCGATCAATCATCTGGTTCCGATCAAGGGTACACCGTTATTCAACGTCGAACCGCTCGATCCGCTGGAATTCGTCCGGACAATCGCCGTCACCCGTATCGTCATGCCACAAGCGCGCGTACGAATGTCGGCAGGCCGGCACGAACTGGGCGAAGCCATCCAGACACTTTGCTTCCTGGCTGGCGCAAACTCCATCTTCTACGGCGAAAAACTGCTGACGACCGACAATTCCGAAGCCAACGAAGACCGTGCCCTTCTGGCACGTCTGGGGCTGAAAACCCATGAGTCCACCGAGATCAAGGCAAGAATGCCCGGAACCGAAAAACATGACCATACGCATTCTGTACTATAACGAAGGCGAAAATCCGGATGAATGGCTGCCTGCCCTGGCGGCCGCAATGCCACATGCCGATATTCGTCTGTGGCATAAAGGCGATGACGCACCGGCTGACTATGCACTCGTCTGGCACCCGCCCGATGAGCTGTTGCGTAACCGGCGTGGTCTCAAGGCCGTCTTCAATCTGGCGGCCGGCGTCGATGCGCTCCTGTCGCAAAGTCATCTCATTCCGGAAAACGTACCGGTTTTCAGACTGGAAGACGCCGGTATGGCCATCCAGATGGCGGAATATGCCACGTATGCCACGCTGCGTTATTTCCGCCGATTCGACGAATATGAACGACAGGCACGCATGAAAGTCTGGGACATGCTGACACCCCACGTGCGTGAGCGTTTCACCGTCGGCATCATGGG
The DNA here is from genome assembly GCA_934277985.1 of uncultured Oxalobacter sp. GTDB lineage: Bacteria > Pseudomonadota > Gammaproteobacteria > Burkholderiales > Burkholderiaceae_D > Oxalobacter > Oxalobacter paeniformigenes. The sequence continues at coordinate 126,918 of CAKQWF010000005.1, read as the reverse complement.
AATGGGCGTCATGGGAACAGCCATTGCACGATCGCTCATGCCGTTTCGCTTTCCGCTTCGCGGCTGGAGCCGCACCAGAAAAGAAATCGATGGCGTCACCGGCTATTACGGCAACGATCAGCTCGCCGGATTTCTGGATGGCCTGCACCTGCTCATCTGCGTATTGCCACTGACACCTGAAACGGCCGGCATCCTCAATCTGGCAAATTTCCGCCATCTCGGACATGGCGCATGCCTCATCAATCTGGGGCGTGGCGAACATCTCGTCGATGATGACCTGCTTTGCGCCATGGCAGAAGGCCGGATACGTGCCGCCACGCTGGATGTCACCTCCAGTGAACCGCTTCCTCCGGAACATCCGTTCTGGAATCACGACGACATCACCATCACACCCCACATCGCCGGACTGACCTTTTGCCAGGAAACAGTCATGCAAATCGCACAGATGATCGCCGCCTTCGAACGAGGCGAAAAACTGACCGCATGTGTCGATCGCATCGCCGGCTACTGAAAAACGAAAAGGCTGCATGCAACGACATGCAGCCCGTCAGAAAGGGAACCCCGCCTGTGCCGCTATGTCGGCATCTTGAACCGAAGGTTCAAGGTGGTCACGGTAAGTCGGATTTCGGGTTCATCGAACGAGCGATGATCACGCCCATCCGTCAAGATTCCGCAACCTGTGCTCAGAAATGGTTCAAAGAATATATGACAATCACGAACACCGCAGGGTAGTTTTAGTCTACCTGAATAAGAGTATCTGTCAACCGCCGATTTTCGAAAAATCGCGCCCTTCAGAAAAGATCGTCCTGCGGGACCAGCGCCTGATCCAGCACACTGTTCATGGCATCTATCTTCTGCTTGATTTCCGCCATGGACATCCCGGATAGCGGACCGCTCGGCGACTTGATCGCCAACAGTTCCGCCGCGATAGACAGCGACGCCATGATCGCGATCCTGTCGTTACCCTTGATCTTTCCGGTATCGCGAATCGCGCACATTTTCTTGTCAAGATACGCCACAGCTTCTTTCAACTTGTCCTTTTCGTCATCATGGCATGCCAGACGATAGGACTGCCCCATAATGGTCACATCAATTTGTATCATTGGACACTCCTTCTGCATTTTCTACGGCCGGCAAGGTTTGGATCAGCGAAGACACACGCTGCCGCGCCCCCTCCATCCGTTCCGAAAGCTGCTGGTTTTCCATCGTCAATTCCGCATTCTTCAAACGCAGATCGGCATTCTCACGTCTCAAGGCCTGAGTCAGACTGGCCAGCTGACTGATTTTTTCCGACAATACATCAAATTCTGAAATCATATTCAAAGGTCACCAATAGAATAAACATTGACACCCGGCAAAAACGGCTGGTTGCGCGCTGGCACGCTCTTGTGTAGCATTTTTACCCCAAATTCTAACGCCGTCCGGATATTATCCGGAATATTTTGTTCAATCCGGATAACATATCGCTATCGCTGGCGCCGAAAGACGAGTTTTCCATTTCATCTGGTACATCACGCCGTGTCAAACCCATCCATGAACATTTCCATCATCACCATCGACGGCCCGACCGCATCCGGAAAAGGAACCGTTGCACGAATCGTCGCCGAAAAACTCCACTTTCATTACCTCGATTCCGGAGCATTGTATCGTCTGACCGCCTTATCCGTCATACGTTCCGGCATCAATCCGGATGATACAGGTCAAATCGCCGAAATGGCCCGCAACCTGCCCTGCCGTTTCGAAAAAGAACACATTTTTCTCGGCGATGAAGATGTCACCGATGCCATCCGCTCGGAAACCATCGGCAATATGGCTTCGAAAATCGCCGCCATTCCTGCGGTAAGACAAGCACTGACCGATTTGCAAACCGGCTTTAGAAAAGCGCCTGGTCTGGTGGCGGACGGACGGGACATGGGAACTGTCATTTTCCCTGAAGCCGATCTCAAGATATTTCTGACCGCCAGTGTCGATATCCGTGCGGAAAGACGATATAAGCAGTTGTTGGAAAAAGGAATTCCTGCTAACATTGACAATCTGCGCAATGATTTGATCGAACGGGACAAACGCGACACCCAACGTCAGACTGCACCGCTTGTCGCTGCACCTGACGCCATCACGCTCGATACATCGACCCTGAATATCCAGGAAACGGTCGAACGTGTACTGGATCTGTTTGCCCGTACCATCCGATCGCGCAGTTGAGGTTCCCACCTCTTTGGCCCCGTCAAGGTGCAAGGCCTTTGCGGGTATTTGACAACCTGACCCGGTTCGTTCCACAGGGAATGACCGGCTTTTCACAACTTATATATGCCTACTGCTGCATCTACCCAGGATTCCGGAATGGAAAGTTTTGCCGCTTTATTTGAAGAATCTCTTGCCCGTCATGACATGCGCTCCGGCGAAGTCATCTCGGCCGAAGTCGTCCGCATCGACCACAATTTCGTCGTCGTCAATGCCGGACTGAAATCCGAATCCTTTATTCCTATCGACGAATTCAAAAACGACGTCGGCGAACTGGAAGTCAAGGTCGGTGACTATGTCTCCGTTGCCATCGAATCGCTTGAAAACGGTTATGGCGACACCATCCTGTCCCGTGACAAGGCCAAACGCCTCGCCTCCTGGCTGGCACTGGAAAAAGCCATGGAATCGGGCGAAATCGTCACCGGTACCGTCAACGGCAAGGTCAAGGGCGGTCTGACCGTACTGACCAACGGTATCCGCGCTTTCCTGCCGGGTTCCCTGGTGGATACCCGTCCTGTCAAGGACACCACGCCTTATGAAGGCAAGACCCTGGAATTCAAGGTCATCAAGCTTGATCGCAAGCGCAACAATGTCGTTCTGTCCCGCCGTGCCGTCGTCGAAGCCTCCATGGGCGAAGAACGCCAGAAACTGATGGAAACCCTGAAAGAAGGCACCATCGTCAACGGTATCGTCAAGAACATCACCGATTACGGTGCATTCATCGATCTCGGCGGCATCGACGGTCTGCTGCACATCACCGATCTGGCATGGCGTCGTGTTCGCCATCCGTCCGAAATGCTGACGGTCGGCCAGGAAATCACCGCCAAGGTTCTGAAATACGACCAGGAAAAGAACCGCGTTTCGCTGGGCGTCAAACAGCTCGGAGACGATCCATGGACCGGACTTTCCCGCCGTTATCCGCAGGGTACCCGCCTGTTCGGCAAGGTCACCAACCTGACCGATTACGGTGCTTTCGTTGAAGTCGAACAGGGCATCGAAGGTCTGGTACACGTATCCGAAATGGACTGGACCAACAAGAACGTCGCACCGAACAAGGTCGTCAAGCTGGGCGACGAAGTCGAAGTCATGGTACTGGAAATCGACGAAGAACGTCGCCGTATCAGCCTGGGCATGAAACAGTGCAAACCGAACCCGTGGGAAGAATTCGCCGACACCCACAAGAAAGGCGACAAGGTCAGCGGTGCCATCAAGTCCATCACCGACTTCGGCGTATTCATCGGCCTGCCTGGCAATATCGACGGTCTGGTTCACCTCTCCGACCTGTCCTGGACGGAACCTGGCGAAACAGCTGTCCACAACTTCAAGAAGGGTGATGAACTCGAAGCAGTCGTTCTGTCCATCGACGTCGAACGCGAACGTGTTTCGCTGGGCGTCAAACAGCTCGAAGGCGATCCGTTCAACAACTACATCGCCATGAACGACAAGGGTTCCGTCGTGACCGGTACGGTCAAGTCGGTAGAACCGAAAGGTGCAGTCATCCAGCTCAACGATGACGTCGAAGGTTATCTGCGCGCTTCGGAAATCTCCCGCGACCGTGTGGAAGATGCCGGTTCCCATCTGAAAGTCGGCGATCAGGTCGAAGTCATGATCATCAACATCGATCGCAAGTCCCGTTCGCTGCAGCTGTCGATCAAGGCAAAAGACCAGATGGAAACCCAGGAAGCCATGCAGAAGATCCAGAACGATTCGAGCGCTGCTTCCGGCATGACCAGTCTGGGCGCCTTGCTCAAAGCAAAATTCGACAACAAGCAATAATCACGAGTGCACAATGACCAAATCCGAATTGATCATTTCTTTGGCAAACAGCTATCCACAACTGTTGGCCAAAGACGCTGAACTGACCGTGAAAACCATACTGGATGCCATGGCAGACGCCCTGGCGGGCGGTCAGCGCATCGAAATTCGCGGTTTCGGCAGTTTTGCACTGAGCGTCCGTCCGCCAAGAATCGGTCGTAATCCACGTTCCGGCGAAAAGGTACACGTAGAAGCCAAGCGGGTACCGCATTTCAAGCCCGGAAAGGAATTGCGGCAACGTGTCGATTCAGCAGCAAAAGCGGACTGACAGCGCTTGTTTCGATTAAGCTTTCTCAATCCAAAAGGGCATCTTCGGATGCCCTTTTTCACGTACAATCATACCTTCGCAGCAATATGCGCTTTATGAAAACCGTCACAAGGACTGAATCATGAAATGGCTCTCCCGTATAATCGCTGCGGTCCTTTTCATATTTTTTTTCATACTGGCCCTGAAAAATACCCAGGAAACAGCCTTATACTTTTTCTGGGGATATGAACTGCGCGGACCGCTGGTACTGATTGTGCTATGTTTCTTTCTGGCAGGCGCCGTCCTCGGTCTGCTCGCGATGATTCCCACGGTATTCAGAAGCCGGCTCGAGTTGTCCAGACAGAAAAAGAAACTCAACGAAATCATGCAAGTACAGGAAGCGCAGAAAAAAACCGGTACCGAACCGACTTCCGGCAATACGGTTTCCGACGGCAAACCGTCTGAAACACAAACCGACTAGTTTATTTTTAGATAGTGTATGGAATTTGAAATCTGGTGGCTGCTAAGCATCCCGCTATTCTTCGGACTGGGATGGATTGCCGCACGTATCGACATCAAACAACTGCTTTCAGAATCGCGCAGCCTGCCAAAAGGCTATTTCAAGGGGCTGAATTTCCTGCTGAACGAGCAACCCGACAAGGCAATCGACGCATTTATCGAAATCGTCCGTCTGGATCCGGAAACGGCGGATCTGCACTTCGCGCTGGGCAACCTGTTCCGTCGACGCGGCGAAACGGAACGTGCCATCCGCATGCACCAGAATCTGTTGTTGCGCCCCGACCTTCCACCGGAACAACGTATGCAGGCCAGCTATGAACTGGGACAGGATTTTCTCAAGGCTGGCCTGCTCGATCGTGCCGAAGAAGTTTTCCGCGAACTGACCGAAACCCCGTACTCCGTTCAGGCACGTCGTGCGCTGCTGGAAATCTTCCAGCGGGAAAAGGAATGGAAACAGGCCATCGATGCCGCGCGTGCCCTGCAAAATTCAGGGACAGGCAACCGAAACAAACAGATCGCGCAGTTCTATTGCGAACTGGCTGAAGATGAACTCGTCAACACTCACCCGGAAAAAGCATTGCCGCTACTGGATACGGCGCTTTCCATTGACCGCATGAGTGTCCGTGCCACCATACTGACAGGCGATGCCCTCATGGCGCTCGGCAAACCGGAAGAAGCGCTCTCGACATGGCGACGTGTCGAAAAACAAAGCATGCCGCACACCGTACTCGTCGCGCAACGCCTGATGGAAGGCTACCAGGCGGCAGGACGCGCACCGGAAGGTATCAGTCTGCTCAAGTCCTATCTGGCCGAAACGGCCTCGATCGATCTGCTTGAAATCCTGTTCAAGGCTGTCCTGAAACAGGAAGGTGCCGAAGCTGCAAACCGCCTTGTCCATGATGAACTGCGACGTACTCCGACACTCCTGGGACTGGACAAGCTGCTGGAAGCGCAATTGCTGGTCGTTCCGCCTGAAATCCGCGAAGATTTGTCCTTTGTCCGCACACTCGTCCAGCGATACGCATTCAGACTGTCACGTTATCAATGCAACCATTGCGGATTCGAGGCGCGCCATTATTACTGGCAATGCCCGGGATGCCATCAATGGGAAACTTATCCGCCAAGGCGGATCGAAGAAATGAAACTTTCATCCTGAACTCCGATTGCCTCCGTTCAAACCAATATCTCGCACCGGACATGAACAACATGAAAAATCCCAGCATATTGATCGTCGGCGATGTCATGCTCGACCGTTACTGGTTCGGCGATGTCAACCGGATATCGCCGGAAGCTCCTGTACCGGTTGTCCTGATCGGCAGAAACGAGGAACGTCTGGGCGGTGCGGCCAATGTCGCACGCAATGTCGCCGCACTGGGCGCTTCATGCAGCCTTCTGGGTGTAATCGGCGATGATGAAGCAGGTACCGTAATCGGCAAACTGCTGGAACAATCCGGCATCACCCCCTGCCTCCATTCGGCTCCCGGTATTTCGACAACCGTCAAACTGCGCGTCATCGGAAGACAACAACAACTCTTGCGTCTGGATTTCGAAAAAAGACCTACTCACGAAATACTGGAAAACGCACGTGAACAATACCGGGCTCTGCTGGCCGAACACGACATCATCATTTTGTCGGATTACGGCAAGGGCGCACTCGATCACGTATCCGACATGATCGACGATGCCCGCAAGGCAAACAAAATCACCCTGATCGATCCGAAAGGCGATGATTTTTCCAAATACCGTGGCGCCACGATCCTGACACCGAACAAATCCGAACTGCGGCAAATCGTCGGCAGCTGGAAAGACGAAACGGAACTGACGCAAAAGGCGCAAAAACTGCGTGAAACGCTGAACCTGCAATATCTCCTGCTGACACGTTCCGAAGAAGGCATGTCGCTTTACGGTGCCACCGAGGTATTGCACATTCCGACCGTGGCACGCGAAGTGTTCGACGTATCGGGTGCCGGCGATACCGTCATCGCCACGCTGGCGACCATGCTCGGCAACGGCAAATCCGTATCCGAATCCGTACAGATCGCCAACCGTGCCGCGGGCATCGTCGTCGGAAAACTCGGAACGGCTACCGTCACGCGGGAAGAACTGTTTTCCACCTGACTCAGGACACGCGCTCCAGCTTTGCGATACTGAGGTCCAGCAATTTCATGCCATAACGGCCGAAATTGATATTGGCCCGAATGCTGGCGCCCTGTCCTTCCAGACTGACGATCACACCTTCACCGAACTTCTTGTGAAAGACTGTTTCACCTATCCGCCACTGGCTGCCACGGTCAAACGAAGCCGTGGCATCGTTGGAGATTCGTGTATCAGAACGGATAGTCGCCGTTTCCGTACCGTTCCGGTATCCTGCATACGCCGATGTTTTTCCGGGCGTCAGCCATTTCAGTGCATCCTCCGGCAATTCGCTCAAAAAACGCGACGACACGTTATAGCGCATATGCCCGTGCAGCATACGTGTCTGGGCACAGCTCATATACAGCCGTTTCCGTGCGCGTGTGATCGCTACATACATCAGACGCCGCTCCTCTTCGAGACCGCCGTTTTCCGACATACTGTTTTCATGCGGGAAAAGTCCTTCTTCCAGTCCGGTAATGAAAACCGCACCGAATTCCAGTCCTTTTGCTGAATGCACCGTCATCAGCTGCAATGCGTCTTCTCCTTCACCTGCCTGATTGTCGCCGGCTTCAAGCGATGCATGCGTCAGGAAAGCCGACAAAGGCGACATCGCAAGGGCAAGCAACTCATCCTCGTCCATCACCTGATCGGCCACAGGTGGCAAACGCTGCGCATCGCTGTCACTGTCCGGCAAATGCTCGATACGCAAGGCAGGTGCATCCAGCGAAAACCCTTCTTCCGACAAAAACACCGTAGCTGCCGATACCAGCTGTTCCAGATTTTCCACACGGTCGGTGCCTTCTTTTTGAGACAAGTAATACTGCATCAGTCCGCTTTTTTCCAGCACGGTCTGTATCAGCTCCGGTAACGGCATATCGTTCACTTCAGCGCGCATCTGTCCGAGAAGCTGCGCAAAAGCATTGAGCGCGGCACCTCCCCTGCCCGTTACATACGGCAAAGCGGCATACAGTGAAATTCCCTGAGACTTCGCGATTTCCTGCAACTGTTCGATGGTACGTGTTCCGATACCACGTGCCGGGACATTGACCACCCGCAAAAAGGCTGTGTTGTTGTCCGGATTGTCGATCAGCTGAAGATACGCCACGGCATCCTTGATTTCGGCGCGCTCGAAAAAACGCAAGCCGCCATATACCCGATAGGGAATCCCTGCGCTGAACAAGCCATGCTCGATCACTCGCGACTGTGCATTGGAACGGTACAAAATGGCGATATCGCTTCGAGAAAACCCCTCGTCGAGCAAATGGCCGATTTCATCCAGAATCCACTGCACCTCGTTCAGAGCGGACGTCGCCTCGCATACACGGATCGGTTCACCGGCACCGGCGTCGGTATGCAGATTCTTGCCCATCCGGTGCGTATTGTGTGCGATCAGTGTATTGGCAGCATCCAGAATATGGGCATATGAGCGGTAATTCTGTTCCAGCCTGATCAGGTTCTGCACCTTGAAATCATGCTGGAAAGAAAGCATGTTCCCGACATTGGCGCCACGGAACGCATAAATGCTCTGGTCGTCATCCCCCACCGCAAAGATCGCCGTCCTGTCCCCCGAGAGCAGTTTCAGCCAGCGGTACTGAATATCGTTCGTATCCTGGAATTCATCCACCAGAATGTGCAGAAAACGCGACCGGTAATGTTCTCGCAACAGTTCGTTTCGTTCCAGCAACTCACAACTGCGCAAAAGCAATTCAGCGAAATCGACCACCCCTTCGCGCTGGCATTGCTGTTCATACAATTCATACAATGCGGCCCGTTGCCGGTCATAATCATCGTATGCATCGACATCGGCGGCACGCAAACCTTTTTCCTTCGCGGCATTGATGTAATGCATCAACTCGCGTGGCGGAAAATTTTCCTCATCAACCCCGTTCGCTTTCAACAGTCGCCTGATCGCAGAAAGCTGGTCCTGCGTATCGAGAATGGAAAACATCTGGGGCAATGCCGCATCAAGGTAATGTCTGCGCAAAAACCGGTTGCACAACCCATGAAATGTGCCGATCCACATGTTCTTCGCATTGACATGTGCCATCGCGGAAAGACGCGCCATCATTTCGCGCGCCGCCTTGTTGGTAAACGTGACCGCCATGACACCGGCTGCGGAAATCTGTCCCGTTTTCAGCAACCATGCAATCCGTGTCGTCAGCACACGTGTTTTGCCGGATCCGGCTCCAGCCAGTATCAGTGCCGACTGTGGCGGCAATGTCACAGCCGCAAGCTGTTCCGGATTGAGATTTTCCAATAGTTTGTCCATTTCGACATTATCCCGTAAATAACAGGCGTATGCTTGCCCAACACACCATTTTTCGCTGCATGCTCCGCCCGATACTGCGTAACGATGGCACAATATCGCCATTCTTTATCCAGATCGCCATTTGAAGCGTATGATACTGACTCCGTTTTTCCGGCAAGAACCGGTCAGGCGGTATGTTTACCGGTCTTCATCATGTTTCCATACAACGAACTGTTCAGTTTTTCATCAGGCACCTTCTTCATGAAGTGGCTCGGAGTTGCATGGCTTGTATACATCATTTGCCTGTCGCTCTGGATCATTCTGCAAAAACGTCCTCCCGTTTCAACGCTGAGCTGGATTCTCGCACTGGCATTCATCCCGTATGCCGGATTTCTGATTTACCATTTTCTCGGTCCGCAAAAACTCAAACGCCAGCAATTCAGACGATTGCCGTCCAAAACCGCACTGAAGGAATATTCTGATTACCTGCAATTGCGCAACCGTATTCTGGCGTCCGGCTCGCACTCCGGCGAACTGATGCAGCTGGCCAGCCTGATCCGGACGACGACCGGTTTCCCGTTGACGACCGCAAAATCACTGGATTTGCTGGTCGACGGAAAACAGACCTTCACCGCCATACTGGATGCCATTGCCAACGCCACCCATCATATCCATCTTGAATATTACATTTTCGATCCCGACAAAATCGGAACGACACTGCGTGATTTGCTGATCACCAAAGCCCAGGCTGGCGTGAAAGTCAGACTGCTCGTCGATGGTATCGGTTCTTCGCGATTGAAAAACAAATTCCTGTCTCCCATGCTGCAAGCCGGCGTGCAATTCGCCTTTTTCCACAAACCGCACATTTCGCAGTTGATAAAACCGCTTGTCAATCTGAGAACCCACCGGAAAATCGTGATCTGCGACGGACTGGTCGGTTTCACGGGCGGTCTGAATATCACTGACGACGAAGATGAACGTGTACAAGATTCCGCCTACCATGACACCCATTTGCAACTGACCGGCAATGCAGTTCACTGGCTGCAACTGATCTTTATGGAAGACTGGGTCTATGCCAGCGGCGAAAGAAACATTCCCGACCTCGCCGGTTATTTTCCCATCCAGTCATCCGGCCAGTATCCGGTCCAGATCATTCCTTCTGGCCCCGACAACGACTGGGAAATCATCCATCGTACCTATCTGGCCATGATCCAGAACGCCAGAAACCGGGTATGGCTGACCACACCCTATTTCGTTCCGACAGAAGCGACCCTGTTCGCATTGACATCGGCAGCCCTGCGCGGCATCGATGTCCGTCTGCTGGTTCCAGAAAAAAGCGATTCACGACTGGTCACTGCGGCGGCACGTTCCTATTTCGACGAACTCATGCATGCCGGTGTCAAGATATGGGAATACAAGGGACGCATGCTCCATTCAAAAACCATCGTCATCGACCAGCATTACAGCCTGATCGGAACCGCCAACTTCGATTCACGCAGTTTCCGGCTGAATTTCGAAGTCTGCGTGATGGCGTATGGCGATAAACTGGCCGGCATGCTGTCCAGGCAATTCGAATGCGACCTTATCTCATCGGAACGCGTCCTGCCAAAACGTACGACAGGCTGGATACAGAAACTGGCAGAAGCCATTGCACGTCTTTTCTCGCCGCTGCTATAAAAAAACCCGGCTTTTGACAGCCGGGTGGAAATCATCGTTGAACACGTTTATCGTCGTTATCCAAACAGCGCGGCAAACTGGCCAGCGACCTTTTCCGGGTCTTCCTGGAAATAAACGCCACTGACTACCGCTACCATATCCGCCCCCAGATTGACCAGCGGCGTCGCATTATCCACATTCATGCCACCGATGACACAAACCGGCATCGATGGCATTTCCTTTTTCCAGTCTGACACGATATTCTGCGGTGTCGTCACCGGATATTTTTTCACGCGTGAAGGATAAAAACCGCCGAACGCAACATAGCTTGCACCATCCCGCGTCGCCTTGCGTGCCAGTTCGATATCACCGTAACAGGAGGCGCCGACGATCTTGCCGGGGCCAACGGCCGCACGAACCTTCTTCACAGGAGCATCCGTTCCACCGACATGAATGCCATCCGTATCCAGTTCCAGACAAAGATCGACATAATCATTGATAATAAACGGCTTGCCATAACGACGGCAGAGCACCTGCAATGCTTTGGCCTGTTCCTTGCGCAATTCCGGAGTCGCCGTCTTGTGTCGGTACTGCACGATTTCCGCACCGCCCTTCAAGGCTTTTTCCGTTACTTCGACCATCCTGGCCGTATCGTCCCAATCGGGAGTCACTATATAAAGACCTTTCATCGATTTCCCTATTTTTTGTCTTCCTGTATTCCGTTTGACCTGAAAAGCGGTCACTTTCCCTGATCCATACCGACACGGCCGGGTATTCGCTGCCCTTTCGCAATAGAAAACGCATTCGCCAATGTCTGCTGGCACCATATCTGTCCATGCAGTATCGCTTCTTCCATCGAACGACCTTGTGCCAGATAACCGGCGATCGCCGAAGCGAGCGTACAGCCCGTACCATGAAACTCGCCTTCAAGCCGTGGCCATTGCCACTGTTTCACACCGTCCGCGCCATACCAGTCATTGAATACCAGATGCTCATCATCGCCATGACCGCCTTTTACCAGCACATTGGCCGCTCCCTGTTTCATCAGATTCGCGGCTTGCTTGCCGATATCATCGGAGAGCGGATAAAGGCGGCGCGCTTCCGGCAGATTGGGGGTGACCAGCGTCGCGATCCCGATCAACGGAGAAAGCGCATATTCCGGCACACCGTCGGCCAGCGAAAAACCATGCCCGCTTCCCAGCACTGTATCGAGAACCACCGGAAGATCGGGCTGTTTCCGACGCAACGTCATGATGGCATCGCGAATCGCCAGCGCATTTTCGCGATTTCCGACAATCCCGATCTTGACTGCGGCAACCGGAATCTTCTCGATCAGCACCTGCGCCTGATGCGCCAGTATGGAGGCATCCACGGGATTGACGGCATAGACACGATCGTTGTCTTGCACCGTCAGCGCGGTGATGACCGGAAGCGCGTGTGCACCGACTGCACCGATCGCCTCGATATCTGCCATGACACCGGCACCGCCACTGGGATCCAGCCCGGAAAAAACCATTACGCAGGGTTTGGTTCTCGTATTCATGTCTTACATCCATTCAGGCACGGAAACGATCCATTCCAGTCATGCGATGCATACGCTATCGTACCGACAGCGTATGCATGCTTTCCGTTCAGGCTACACGACCCGCCATCGGAGAAGAAGGCGAAGCGGCGAACTTCCTCGGAATACGTCCCGCCAGGAAAGCTTCGCGTCCTGCTTCGACCGCCAGCTTCATGGCGCGCGCCATACGAATCGGATCCTGAGCACCTGCAATCGCCGTATTCATCAGAATACCGTCGCAACCCAGCTCCATGGCAATGGCTGCATCCGAAGCCGTACCCACGCCTGCATCCACGATGACCGGCACTTTCGACTGTTCGATGATCAGCGACAGGTTCCACGGATTGAGAATCCCCATGCCGGAACCGATCAGTGATGCCAGAGGCATGATCGCGGCACAACCGATATCTTCCAGCATCTTGGCCTGCACCGGATCATCACTGCAATAGACCATGACATCAAAACCGTCTTTCACGAGAATTTCGGCGGCTTTCAGCGTTTCCGGCATATTCGGGAACAGGGTTTTTTCATTGCCCAGCACCTCGAGTTTGACCAGCTTGTGACCGTTCAACAATTCACGTGCCAGCTGAAGGGTATAAACAGCATCTTCCGCGTTATAACATCCGGCCGTATTCGGCAAAATGGTGTACTTCGTCGGCGGAACGACATCCAGCAGACTCGGTGCATTCGGGTCCTGTCCGATATTGACACGCCGAATGGCTACCGTAATGATTTCGGCACCACTGGCCTCCGTCGCTTCACGGGTCTGCTCCAGATCGCGGTATTTGCCGCTACCGACCAGCAAACGTGAACGATACGTCTTTCCTGCAATCGTCAGACCCTGTTCCTGCTTGTTCATTGTTTTTCCTTTTCTCCGGTTTCAACAATCCGGCAGGGTTCGCCCGAACCCTGCTATCCCTTTTCAGCGCAATACCATCAGCCGCCGCCGATCGCACGCACCAGTTCCACCCGATCACCGGGCTGCAGAACGACTTCCGGCCATTTCGCACGCGTGATCACCTTCCTGTTGACCGCGATGGCCAAGGCGCGATCCGGCAACTGCAACGTACCGACCAAGCCCTGCAACGTCGTCCCGTCCTCGACCAGGCGGGGTTCTCCATTCAAACTGATTTCCATAGGCACCGTCCGAATCAGCTGTCTGCACCGTTCTTGACGAAAGTGACGGGCTGTTCACCGGCCGTTCCGTCAATCGCAATACCTTCACGAGCCGCGTACTCCCGAACTTCCTGCGAAATCTTCATGGAGCAGAATTTCGGACCGCACATGGAACAGAAATGAGCGACCTTGGCCGAATCTTTCGGCAAGGTTTCGTCGTGATAGGTACGTGCCCGATCAGGGTCCAGACCGATATTGAACTGGTCTTCCCAGCGGAATTCGAAACGGGCCTTGGACATGGCATTGTCGCGGATCTGTGCGCCCGGATGTCCCTTGGCCAGATCGGCAGCATGGGCTGCCAGCTTGTACACGATAATACCTTCTTTCACATCGTTCTTGTCCGGCAAGCCCAGATGTTCTTTCGGCGTGACGTAACACAGCATCGACGTTCCATACCAGCCAATCATGGCAGCACCCATCGCCGACGTGATATGGTCATATCCCGGCGCGATATCGGTTACCAACGGCCCAAGGGTATAGAAAGGCGCTTCATGGCACTGTTCCAGCTCGACATCCATATTCCGCTTGATCATATGCATCGGAACATGTCCCGGTCCTTCGATCAGCACCTGTACGCCGTGCTTCCATGCCACTTCGGTCAGTTCGCCAAGCACTTTCAGTTCACCCAGCTGTGCATCGTCATTGGCATCATAAATCGAACCCGGACGCAACCCGTCACCCAGCGATACCGCAACGTCATACTGTGCCAGAATTTCGCAAATTTCATCGAAATGGGTATACAGGAAGTTTTCCGTATTGTGCGTCATGCACCATTTGGCGATGATGGAACCGCCACGGGATACGATACCCGTCATGCGTTCGGCCGTCATCGGGATATGGCGCAACAACAATCCCGCATGAATCGTGAAGTAATCGACACCCTGCTCGGCCTGCTCGATCAGGGTATCGCGATATACTTCCCAGGTCAGGTTTTCGGCGATACCGTCGACTTTTTCCAGCGCCTGGTACATCGGCACCGTACCGATCGGCACCGGTGAATTGCGGACAATCCATTCGCGTGTTTCATGGATATGCTTGCCGGTGGAAAGGTCCATGACGTTGTCGCCGCCCCAACGGATCGCCCATGTCATTTTTTCGACTTCTTCCGCAATACCCGACGTAATGGCCGAATTGCCGATATTGGCATTGATCTTGACCAAGAAATTGCGTCCGATGATCATCGGTTCGACTTCCGGGTGGTTGATGTTGGCAGGAATGATCGCCCTGCCGCGTGCGATTTCGTCACGTACGAATTCCGGCGTGATTTCTTCGGGAATGCTGGCACCGAAGGCCTGTCCCGGATGCTGGCGCATCATCATTTTCGCCATCTTCTCGCCGGTCGGACCGGACGCTTTCAGGCTTTCCAGATATTCCTTTCTGCGCATGTTTTCGCGGATGGCGACGAATTCCATTTCAGGTGTGATGATGCCGCGACGTGCATATTCCATCTGGGTGATTTTCGCGCCCTTTTTGGCACGACGGGGTTTGCGGGTCAGATTGAAACGCAATTCGTCCAGACTTTTGTCGTTCAGGCGTGCACGGCCGTATTCGGAAGTCGGACCATCCAGTTCTTCCGTATCGTCACGTTCCAGAATCCAGTTCGCACGAATGGCCGGCAAACCGGAACGGATATCGATTTTCGCATCCGGATCGGTATAGGGGCCCGACGTATCGTAAACGTAAATCGGCGGATTTTTTTCATTGCCGAACAGAATCGAGGTGTCGGACAACGTGATTTCACGCATCGGGACACGAATATCAGGACGCGAACCCTGAACATAGACTTTTCGTGAATTCGGAAATGGCTGGACAGCTGCCTCATCGACCTTGGCGGTCGCGGACAGGAATTTTGGATTGGCGTTCATTTATCGGTTCCTCAAGCATTTACTTCATAAATCCAGCTCAAGGAACCTCAAGACAGTTCTGCGGCTATCGCATGCATTCTTTTCGCTTCCCTTCGCTGGCATTACCCAGATCAGGTTCAGAGGGTGTATCTCGCCCGGCCAATCGGCCAGAACCCCTAGCTTTCTGATGAAATTTACTACATTCGGGCCATTATAACGTCATCTTTCGAGTTCGTCCCCGTTATCGTCCATTATAATAGACGCTTTATTGGATTTTAGCAAAACTGACATCAGATCATGGAATTAGCCAAGTCTTTCGACCCAGCCGAAATTGAAAAACACTGGCGCGAAGAATGGGAAAAACGTGGATATTTCCGCGCTTCGCTCGACGAAAACAAACCCTCTTTCGCCATCCAGCTCCCGCCGCCCAATGTCACAGGCACCCTGCACATGGGACATGCTTTCAACCAGACCATCATGGACGGGCTGGTACGTTACCACCGCATGCGCGGGTTCAATACGGCCTGGATTCCCGGAACCGACCATGCCGGTATCGCCACCCAGATCGTCGTCGAACGCCAGCTTGATGCGCAGAAAATATCCCGGCACGATCTCGGCCGCGAAAAATTTCTGGAAAAAGTCTGGGAATGGAAAGAAAAATCCGGTTCGACCATCACGGGCCAGATGCGACGCATGGGTACCTCTCCGGACTGGGATCGCGAATACTTCACCATGGACGCGACCCGTTCGAAAACGGTCACCGAAGTTTTCGTCCGTCTGTATGAAGAAGGCCTGATCTACCGCGGCAAACGACTGGTCAACTGGGACCCTGTTTTGGGTACCGCCGTATCCGACCTGGAAGTCATTTCGGAAGAAGAAAACGGTTCGATGTGGCATATCCGCTACCCGTTCGCCGATGGTACAGGTTCACTGACAGTCGCCACCACACGACCGGAAACCATGCTCGGCGACGTGGCCGTTGCCGTCAATCCGCAAGATGAACGCTATGCGGCTCTTATCGGCAAAATGCTGCGTCTGCCACTGACCGACCGTCTGATTCCGGTCATCGCCGATGATTATGTCGATCGTGAATTCGGAACCGGTTGCGTCAAGATCACACCCGCACACGACTTCAATGACTATGCCGTCGGCAGCCGTCACCGTCTGGAACCGATCAATATTTTCACGCTCGACGCAAAAATCAATGACAACGCACCGGAAAAATACCGTGACATGGACCGTTTCGTTGCCCGCAAAGCGATTGTCGCAAACCTTCAGGAACAAGGACTGCTCGAATCCATCCAGCCGCACAAGCTGATGGTACCACGCGGCGACAGGACCGGCGTCGTGATCGAACCGATGCTCACCGACCAATGGTTCGTCGCCATGAGCAAACCGGCGCCGGAAAATACATTCTTCCCCGGCAAGTCACTGGCCGAAGTGGCACTCGAAAAAGTTGCCAACGGTGAAATCCGTTTCATGCCGGAAAACTGGACCAATACCTACAACCAGTGGCTGAACAACATTCAGGACTGGTGTATTTCCCGGCAACTCTGGTGGGGCCACCAGATTCCGGCATGGTACGACGAGGACGGCAATATCTATGTCGCCCGTACGGAGGACGAGGCACGTGCCAAGGCCGGTGGCAAACCCATCCACCGCGACCCTGACGTACTCGACACCTGGTTCTCGTCGGCGCTCGTTCCTTTCTCGACCGTCGGCTGGCCTGAAAACACACCGGAATACCGGATGTTCCTGCCATCGTCCGTACTGGTCACCGGTTTCGATATCATTTTCTTCTGGGTCGCCAGAATGGTGATGATGACCCTGCACTTCACCGGCAAGGTTCCCTTCAGAACCGTCTATGTGCATGGTCTGGTCCGCGATGCCAACGGCCAGAAAATGTCCAAATCCAAAGGCAACACCCTGAACCCGATCGACCTGATCGACGGCATCGACGTGGATTCGCTCGTCAAACAGCGCACGTTCGGACTGATGAATCCGAAACAGGCCGACTCCATCGCCAAGGCGACCCGCAAGGAATTCGGGAAAGGCATTCCAGCCTTCGGTACCGACGCCCTCCGCTTCACCATGGCCAGCTATGCTTCGCTGGGCAGAAACATCAATTTCGATCTGAACCGTTGCGAAGGTTACCGCAATTTCTGCAACAAACTCTGGAACGCCACCCGTTTCGTCCTGATGAACACGGAAGGCTCGGATTGCGGATTTTCCGGCGGCGACATGAACTTCTCGCTGGCCGATCGCTGGATCGAATCCGAATTCCAGCGCGCTGCCGCCGAAGTGGAAAAAGGCTTTGCCGAATACCGTTTCGACAATATCGCCTCGGCCATTTACCGGTTTGTCTGGGACGAATATTGCGACTGGTATGTCGAAATGGCCAAAGTCCAGATTCAGGAAGGCGATGCCGCACAACAGCGTGCGACACGCCATACCCTTTTGTCCATTCTGGAAAAGACCTTGCGACTTGCTCATCCGGTCATCCCGTTCATTACCGAAGAGCTCTGGCAAAAAGTCGCACCGCTGGCAGGAATCGCCGTATCCGACGGCGATACCCTGATGTTGCAATCCTATCCTGTACCCGATACCGCGAAAATGGATGAAACAGCCGACCGGTGGATGGCGCAATGCAAGGCACTGGTCGATGCCTGTCGCAATCTGCGTGGCGAAATGCAACTGTCTCCCGCAAAACGGGTTCCACTTTTCATGGAATCAGCCAAACAGCATGCTGGCGAACTGGGCGCTTTCATCCCACATCTGAAAGCGCTGGGCAAACTGTCGGAAGTTTCGATCGAAGACACATTGCCGAAATCACCTGCACCAGTATCCATCGTCGGTGACGTCCGCCTCATGCTGAAAGTCGAAATCGACGTGGCGGCGGAACGTGAACGACTCTCGAAAGAAATCGCCAAGGTCGAAAACGATATCGCCAAAATCAACGCCAAACTGTCCAATGAAAATTTCGTTGCGAAGGCACCTGAAAAGGTCGTTGCGACAGAACACGAACGGCTTGCCGGTTTCTCGTCCGTTCTGGACAAACTCAAAGACCAGTTATCCAAACTGGATTCGCTTTGATCCGCACGACAAAAAACCCCTTGTCCCACAAAAGACAAGGGGTTTTTTAGTGATGGGAACCCGTTTTCAATCGAAGGCAAACGTTTCTGCCGTTTGCGAATTTCAACGATCCTTCCTACAACACCCGTCCGGCATAATCACGCGCGAACTGCCATGCCGTCCGCCCGGAACGCGAACCGCGATGCAGCGCCCATTGCAAAGCTTCCGGTTCGGCCTGCACGATCTGTTGTTCCGAGCAACCGAAAGCACGCAACCAGTGCGCGGTGATGAACAGATATTCATCCTGACTGTACGGATAAAACGACAGCCAGAGGCCGAACCGGTCGGAAAACGAGATTTTTTCCTCGACTGTTTCACTCGGATGCAAATCACCATCGTCATTGCGGCTGTACCCGTCATTGTCGGACATTTTTTCCGGCAGCAAATGCCGTCTGTTCGATGTAGCATAAATCAGGATATTGTCAGGCTGCGCCGCCACACTGCCATCGAGCGCCACTTTCAAAGCCTTGTAACTGCTGTCGCCTTCGTCGAACGACAAATCGTCGCAATACAGAATGAAATGCTCCGGACGTGACGCGATCAGATCGGAAATTTCATCCAGATCAATCAAATCGTTCTTGTCCACCTCGATCAGCCTCAGCCCCTGTTCCGAAAATTCATTCAGACATGCCTTGACCAGCGAAGATTTGCCCGTTCCTCTTGCGCCGGTCAACAAGACATTGTTGGCCGGTTTCCCTTGCAGGAACTGGCGGGTATTCTGTTCCAGCAATGCTTTCTGGCGTTCGACGAAAAACAGGTCGGGCAATGAAATGGGCGAAATATGGGCGATCGGCGTCAGCATGCCACGACCGTTCTTGCGACGCCAGCGGAAAGCGGCTGTCGGAGATTGCCAGTCGATCGCTGTCGTTCCTTGTGCGGGCAACAACTGCTCAATACGTGCCAGAAGCGATTCCGCACGTGTCAGAAATTGTTCGAGTGATGTCATCAGGATCGGTAATCGGCGTTGATGGAAACATAATCATGCGACAAATCGCACGTCCAGACGGTCGCGGAAGCATTGCCTCTTGCCAGCGTGATCCTGACCAGAATCTCTTTCTGCTTCATGACACGCTGCCCGTCTTCTTCCAGATAATCCGGATTTCTTCCACCGTTTCTGGCGACCCAGACATCATCCAGATACAGATTCAGCTTGCCGACATCCAGATCCTCAACACCGGCATAGCCGATAGCCGCGAGAATTCTGCCCAGATTCGGATCGGATGCGAAAAAGGCGGTTTTGACCAGTGGTGAATGGGCGACGGAATAAGCAATTTGCCGGCATTCTTCTTCCGTCTTGCCTTCCTCGACGGTAATCGTGATGAACTTGGAAGCGCCTTCGCCGTCACGGATGATCTTCTGCGACAATTCCTGCGCCAGATCGGTCACGGCTTCGAGCAGCGCGCCATAGGCAGCGGAATGCGTATCCGTAATACCGACATCCACCTGAGCTGTCGCCATCAGAATCAGCGAGTCGTTCGTCGAAGTATCGCCATCGACTGTAATGCAGTTGAACGACTTGTCAACCGCCGATTTGAGCATGGCTTCCAGAACATCCTGCGGAACGGCTGCATCGGTCGCCATAAATCCAAGCATCGTCGCCATATTCGGATGAATCATGCCGGCCCCCTTGCAAATACCGGTCAGTGTCACCCTCTTGCCGCCGATTTCGACGACACGAGACGCTGCTTTCGGAATCGTATCTGTCGTCATGATCGCTTCGGCGGCATTGAGCCAGTTATCCGATTTCAGGTCTTTCACTGCGGCAGGCAAACCTGCCAGAATCCGGTCCACGGGCAATGGCTCGAGAATGACACCGGTCGAAAACGGCAATACCTGTTCGGCATCGCACCCCATCAGTTCCGCCAGAGCGGCACTGGTTTGCAATGCATCGCGATAACCGGTTTCACCGGTACCGGCATTGGCATTACCCGTATTGACCATCAACGCACGGATTTTCTTGCCGGTTTTCCGCACGTTTTCCAGATTGGACTGGCAAATCCGGACAGGCGCGGCACAAAAACGGTTCTTGGTAAATACACCGGCCACCGTCGCCGAGTCGCACAACCGCATGACCAGCAGATCCTTGCGGTTTTCTTTCTTGATATTGGCACAGGTATAACCCAGTTCCAGTCCGGCAACAGGTTTCAGTTCCGAGGCGACCGGAACAGACAGATTGACAGCCATATTATCCTACCCACTTCAGGTTAACGATCCACTTTTCTTTCGCATGTTCCGTCTAGTCCAGACGGCCATGACAATGTTTGTATTTCTTGCCGCTACCGCACGGACAAGGCTCGTTACGGCCCACCTTGGGCACCGCATTGACCACTGTTTTCGGTGCCGCCGTATTGCCCGCACCGCTTTCATCATTCTCTTCGGAAGCCATGCCACCATCCGGTTCAGGACGATGATAATCCATATCCGTTACTTGCGATTCGGCCTGCTGCGCAGCGGCCATTTCCACTTCCTCACGAGTACGAATCCGCACCAGCACCAGCACCCTCGTCACGTCATTGCGGATCATGTCCAGCATCTGGCTGAACAACTGGAAAGCTTCACGCTTGTATTCCTGCTTCGGATTCTTCTGTGCGTAGCCACGCAAATGGATGCCCTGACGCAGATAATCCAGTGCCGCCAGATGTTCACGCCAGTAGGTATCCATGCTTTGCAACACGACACTGCGCTCGTATTCGGTAAACGCTTCCTTGCCGACCAGATCGATTTTCGCCTGATACATCGCATCGACCGTTTCGAGAATATGCGCCAGCATATCTTCGTCTGTGAGCGTCTTCGATTCTTCCAGCATCTGTTTCAGCGGAATATCCAGCTTCCACTGATTCTGCAATTCCTTTTCAAGTCCGTCGATATCCCATTGTTCCTCGACCGACTCTTCCGGAACATACGCCCTGAACAGATCGGTAAACGTACCATGACGCAACGACGTAATCAGTTCGGTCAAATCCTTCTGCTCCAGCAATTCGTTACGTTGCTGGTAAATCACCTTGCGCTGGTCGTTGGCGACATCGTCATATTCCAGAAGCTGTTTGCGCATATCGAAGTTGCGGCCCTCGACCTTGCGTTGCGCCGATTCGATGGAACGGGTCACGATACCGGATTCGATCGGTTCGCCTTCCGGCATTTTCAGACGTTCCATGATCGATCGCATCTTGTCGCCCGCGAAAATACGCAACAGCGGGTCATCCAGCGACAAATAAAAGCGTGAAGAACCCGGATCGCCCTGACGTGCGGCACGACCACGCAACTGGTTATCGACACGACGGGATTCATGCCGTTCGGTACCGATAATATGCAAGCCGCCCTGTGCCACCACGAAGTCATGCAATGACTGCCATTCATTGCGCAATTTCGTGATCTGCGCCGTTTTCTGTTCTTCCGGCAATGATTCATCCGCCTCGATGAACTCGATCTGTTTCTCGACATTGCCACCCAGAACGATATCGGTACCGCGACCTGCCATATTGGTAGCGATGGTGATCATCTTCGGACGCCCGGCCTGCGCCACGATTTCCGCTTCACGTGCATGCTGCTTGGCGTTCAGGACATTGTGCGGCAAACCGGCCTTGGTCAGAATACCCGAGAGCAATTCCGAATTTTCGATGGAAGTCGTACCGACAAGCACCGGCTGGCCACGTTCATAACACTCCTTGATATCCTTGAGCATGGCGGCATATTTTTCGTTGGCCGTCTTGTACACCTGATCCTGCCTGTCCTGCCGCTGGTTCGGTTTGTTCGGTGGAATGACCACCGTTTCCAGGCCATAAATTTCCTGGAATTCGTAAGCTTCCGTATCTGCGGTACCTGTCATGCCGGACAGTTTTTCGTACATGCGGAAGTAGTTCTGGAAAGTGATCGACGCCAGCGTCTGGTTTTCATTCTGGATCTTGACGCCTTCCTTGGCTTCGACAGCCTGATGCAGACCATCCGACCAGCGGCGGCCTTCCATCAGCCGGCCAGTGAACTCGTCCACGATAATGACTTGTCCATCCTGCACCACGTAATGCTGATCGCGATGGAACAGGACATTGGCCCGCAATGCGGCATACAGATGATGCACCAGAATGATGTTGCCCGCGTCATAAAGCGATGCGCCTTCCGGCAACAGTCCCATGCTGGTCAGGATTTTTTCGGCTTTTTCGTACCCGGAATCCGTCAGATAAACCTGATTGGTTTTCTCATCCTTGGTATAGTCGCCGGGAACCTCGATCTTGCCTTTGCCGTCCCGCGTTTCCTCACCGATCTGAAGGGTCAGCATCTTCGGAATGGCATTGAGCTTGTAATACAGGTCGTTATTGTTTTCCGACTGGCCTGAAATGATCAGCGGTGTTCTGGCTTCGTCGATCAGAATGGAGTCCACTTCGTCCACGATAGCATATACCAGACCACGCTGCACGCGATCCGCCACATCGTAAACCATATTGTCACGCAGATAATCGAAGCCGAATTCGTTATTGGTACCGTAGGTAATATCCGCAGCATAGGCAGCCTGCTTGGCGGCATGATCCATCGTCGCCAGATTGACCCCTGTGCTCAAACCCAGCCATCCATAAAGACGGGACATCCATTCCGCGTCACGTTGTGCCAGATAATCATTGACCGTCACGACATGCACGCCCTTGCCGGTCAGACCGTTCAGATAGGCCGGCAGCGTCGCGACCAGTGTCTTACCCTCACCGGTCGCCATTTCGGCGATCTTGCCGTAATGCAGCGCCATACCGCCGATCAGCTGCACATCATATGGCCGCATCCTGAGTACACGCTTGCTGGCCTCGCGGCAAACCGCAAATGCCTCCGGCAAAATGCTGTCGAGAGACTCGCCGCCTGCAAGGCGTTCCTTGAACTCCGGGGTTTTCGCTTTCAGTTCGGCATCGGTCATTTTTTCCAGAACCGGCTCGAACGCATTGATTTTGGCTACGGTTTTACCGTATTGCTTCAGCAGCCGCGAATTGCGGCTGCCAAAAAGAGTCGTCAATATGGACATGTTACATTCTTGAAATTAGGCAGTATCATCGACTGCATTGGCATAGGCCCTGATAATATATCAGCGCACACTTGGTTACGGCACATTTTAGCACGCCATTTTCCGTCAATCGCGGAACTTGCGTATCTTGGCCCCGTTTTGGACAAAGCCTGTCCGGATTGGCCGTCGCCGTCATTCACACTGTTGTTTTGCCATGCCTATTCAGGCTGCACGGTCTGTACAATCCGTTATACTGGCAACTGAAATACGTCGTACAGCCCCTTTCGATCAGACCGCATGAAAACAAAAAAACAGCCTGCGACTGCAATGGACTATCTCGGTTCGCACGGCAAAATAGCATCATTGATGCAAACGGCACAGGAACTTTCCGCCATACAGAAAGACTGTGCACGCATCCTTCCTGCTTTCTTTTACGGATGCCAGGTCATGCGGCTGGAAAACGGTACATTGCATATCGGAGTGCCCAATCAGGCTATCGCCGCCAGATTGCGGCAACAGATACCCGTACTGAAAAACGGACTCGGCGCAAAAAATTGGCCAGTCAGCGCCATCCGCCTGAAAATCCTGTTGCCTCACCACCCGCCTGCCGCTCCGCAATCTTTCCGGAAGAACGACATGCCGGAAACAGC
The DNA here is from genome assembly GCA_934277985.1 of uncultured Oxalobacter sp. Taxonomy (GTDB): domain Bacteria; phylum Pseudomonadota; class Gammaproteobacteria; order Burkholderiales; family Burkholderiaceae_D; genus Oxalobacter; species Oxalobacter paeniformigenes. The sequence continues at coordinate 102,715 of CAKQWF010000005.1, read as the reverse complement.
CTATTCTTCTTTTCTTGAACTGTATGGCAAACTGGAAGCTGACGGCGACCGCTCGCCGCTGTACCAGTCGTTAAGACAACTGCTTGAACGTCACCGCCCGGCATAGCGTGAAATACCTGCTGCCATTCCCTCAGGCGGGCATCCACTCCAGTGTCGACTGTTCGAACAATGAATTCGGCGCTTCTTCCTGTGTGGTAAAAGTCACGATCTCATAGGCATCGGGTTGTGCCAGCAAGGCGCGTATCAGCTGGTTGTTCAGTGCATGTCCCGATTTGTGCGCCGTATAGGAAGCCAGCAGCGGATAACCGATGTTGTACAAATCGCCGATGGCATCGAGAATCTTGTGCCTTACGAATTCATCATCGTAACGGAGCGCCTGTGCATTCAGAATCCGGTATTCATCCATAACGATCGCGTTCTCGAGCGATCCGCCTCTGGCCAACCCCATTCCGCGCAACGTTTCGACATCCCTGACGAAACCGAATGTACGGGCACGCGAGACATCGCGCACATAGGAAACGCGACTGAGATCCACCACAGCATGCTGCTGTGTCGAATCGATGGCAGGGTGATTGAATTCGATGAAAAAATCCAGCTTGAAACCGTTATAAGGTTCGAGCCGCGCCCATTTCAGGGCAGCGCCTTCTCCTTCCCGGATTTCCACTTTTTTCTTGACACGGATATATTTTTTGGGTGCTTCCTGTTCCTGCAATCCTGCCTGTTGCAGCAAAAAAACGAACGAAGAGGCAGAACCGTCCATGATGGGAATTTCTTCCGCATTCACTTCGACATGCAAATTGTCGATACCCAGTCCCGCGCACGCCGACATCAGGTGTTCGATCGTGGAAATACGTACCCCGTCTTTCACCAGCGTGGAGGCCAGCATGGTTTCGCCGATCGCCTGCGCACTGACCGGAATCGACACTTCAGGATTCAGGTCGGTACGATGGAATACGATACCCGTATCCGGTGCTGCGGGGCGCAACACCAGTTCGACCTTGTATCCCGAATGCAGTCCGATTCCGACGGTACGAGTCGGACGTTGAATGGTACGTTGTTTCAGCATGATTTACACTACCTGCTTGTCAATGGTCGTCTGCCAGTCCGGATTATTGTAACCCGACATGAAAATTCGTGTCGGCACAGGAAAATTTATACATCCTGTTGCTAGGATATCCACTTTCAGAATCGCACCACAGTCTTTTTACATTTGTAACAATTCGGAAAAGCAGGCGCAGCCCGTCACAGGGTGCACCTGCTTTTTTACGAATCAGTCGGCCTGACGACGCAAAAAGGCCGGAATGTCGTATGTTTCCATTCCGTTCTTTTCAAGTGCCTTGACCGTATCGCTGGCCGATTCACGGCCGTGGCGCCATACGGCAGGCGTCTGCAGGGTTTCGAAAGACTGCGATACATCCTGTCCTCCGACGGCATCGCCGCCTGCCTGCATCACCACTTCGTTATTGGTACCGGTTCTCAGCTGCGGCGGCTGTACCAGACGAACCGGCCGTTTGTTTCTGCCCAGACCGGTTGCAACAACCGTCACACGGATATCTTCGCCCATGGCATCGTCATAGGCGATACCCAGTGCAATCGTGGCATCCGGTGCAGCGAATGCACGAACGGCCGCCATCACTTCCTTGGTTTCCTTGCCCTTGAGCGAACGGCTTGCCGTTACATTGACCAGAACACCACGGGCACCGGACAGGTCGATACCGTCAAGCAACGGAGAAGCAACCGCCTGTTCAGCAGCGATTCTTGCGCGATCCACACCAGACGCGACAGCGGTACCCATCATGGCCTTGCCCTGTTCGCCCATGATCGTTTTCACGTCATTGAAGTCGACGTTGATATGGCCGCTGACATTGATGATTTCCGCAATACCGGCAACGGCATTGTTCAGCACATCGTCGGCATGCTGCAACCATTCGACCATGCTGTCGTCTTCATAAATTTCTTCCAGTTTTTCATTCAGAATGACGATCAGGGAATCGACGTGTTCGGACAATGCTTCCAGCCCCTCTTCCGCGATTTCCATACACTTCTGGCCTTCATAGGAAAACGGCTTGGATACAACGGCAACGGTCAATGCACCGAGCGATTTGGCGATTTCCGCCACAATCGGAGCGGCTCCCGTTCCCGTACCGCCCCCCATGCCGGCCGCGATAAACACCATATGCGCACCGCGCAGGGCATCCTCGATCCGGTCGCGCGACTGTTCTGCCAGCTGACGACCGATATCCGGACGCATACCCGCTCCCAGACCGGAGTCACCGATCTGGATGATATTGTCCGCATCCGAACGTGCCAGCGCCTGCGCATCCGTATTGGCTGCAATGAATTCAACACCGGTTACGCCATTGTTGATCATATGCTGAACGGCATTACCGCCTGCCCCACCTACACCGACTACCTTGATAATCGTACCCGGCGTAGCTTTGTCGACCATATCAAATTCCATTTTCCACTCCTGTCAAAATGCCGTTCTTATCTGTCCACTCTCACACCATGTGTGACAGCTCCACCTAAAAACCGCTTGCAATCAAACCATCAATTTCTGTAACGATCAGAAATTCCCCATAAACCATTCTTTCATCCGCTGCAGGATCGCCTTGGTCGATCCCTGCTGGCGATTCACCACATTACCTCGCAGATACTGCTTTTTGGCCTCCGCCAGAAGACCGTGTGCCGTCGAATACCGCGGACTTTTCACCACATCGGCCAGTTGACCGTTATATTGCGGCACCCCTATCCTGACCGGTTTCAGGAAAATCTCCTCGGCCAGTTCTGCAATACCCGGCATCAGTGCGGTACCGCCAGTCAATACGACACCCGAAGACAGCACTTCCTCGAATTCGGATTCGCGCACGACCTGCAAGGCCAGTGCAAACAATTCTTCCACACGCGGCTCGATCACGGCCGCCAGCATCTGGCGCGACAGGGTGCGCGGACCACGATCGCCCAGCCCGGGCACCTCGATCGTTTCCGACGAATCGACCAATATCTGTTTGGCCACACCATGACGTATCTTGATTTCTTCCGCTTCCAGCGTCGGCGTGCGCAAGGCCATGGCAATATCGTTGGTGATCTGGTCGCCGGCAATCGGAATCACTGCCGTATGCCGTATCGCCCCTTCGGTGAATACGGCGATATCCGTCGTACCACCTCCGATATCGATCAAAACGACACCGAGTTCTTTTTCATCCTCGGTCAGAACCGCATCGGCCGATGCCAGCGGCTGCAATATCAGATCGGACACTTCAAGACCGCATCGCCGGATACACTTGACGATATTCTGGACAGCGGAAACCGCACCGGTCACGATATGTACCTTGACTTCCAGCCGGATACCGCTCATACCGATCGGTTCACGAACCCCTTCCTGGTTGTCCACCACAAATTCCTGCGAAACCGTATGCAGGAATTGCTGATCCGTCGGGATATTGACTGCACGTGCCGTTTCAATGACGCGCGCCACATCGGCAGCGGTTACTTCCTTGTCCTTGATCGCCACCATACCGCGTGAATTGAAACTGCGGATATGACTTCCTGCGATACCGGTATAGACCGTGCGTATCTTGCAATCGGCCATCAGTTCGGCTTCTTCCAGCGCGGCCTGAATCGATGCGATAGTCGCCTCGATATTGACCACCACCCCTTTTTTCAGACCTTTCGATTCATGCTGTCCCAGTCCGATCACCTCATGTCTTCCGTCAGGCAATACCTCGGCAACGACAGCGACCACTTTCGAGGTCCCGATATCCAGTCCGACAATCAAATTTTTCAAATCTTTCGTCATAGCGCCACACTACTTCTTTGAGTATTCGATGCAGGAAGTGCATTCCTGACTTTCAATGCCAAACCATTCGGATAACGCATATCGATATTCTCGATATGATCATCCGTCATATCCGCCAGTTGCGGATACACATGCAACAGCCGGTCCATCAACACATCCATCGTGTCCTGTCCTTCTTCACGGCCGAATTCGACCCGCATACCATTATCCAGTCTGACCGACCATGCATAACGATCCGAAAGCCTGACCTCCTTGGGTGACAGATCGATAGCGGCGAACCGCTGGCAAAATTCCATATAATGCGCCAGCACTTCCTTTTCACTGCCTTCCGGTCCGGAAAACTGCAGCAGGTCGTAATCTTCTTCCGCTTCGGCCATATTGACGGTAAACAGATCTCCTTTCGTCGAAAGCAGCCTGCCTTCGCTTCCCCAGACGCCGAGCGGCTGGTATTCCTCCAGTGACACGACCAGCTTGTCCGGCCATTCCCTCCGGACACTGGCCTTTCTTACCCATGGCACCGCCTCGAAGGCACCACGGACCTCATCGAGATCGACCGTAAAGAAATTGCCCCGTATATTGGGTAACGCGATATTTCTGACCGTAAGCGCATTGACATGCCGCAATGTCTCGCCACCGGCAGACTGAACCCTGATCGTCTGAAGCGCATAGACCGGCTTTTGTATCAGCCAGCCGATCGCCCCCGTGACCACAGCCAATATGAAGATGGCCATACAGGTATTCGATATCGCATTCAATATCCGGACGTTATGCCACATAGCGTGTTCAATTTCCCTCGTGTTCTCTATGGTCCAGCGTCGCCGAACGCAGCAGCGTCAGACACAAATCCTCATATCCCAGTCCGGCCTGACGTGCCGCCATCGGTACCAGCGAATGTCCTGTCATGCCGGGCGACGAATTCAGTTCCAGCAAAAACGGGGCATTGTCACCATTCCGCAAAATCACATCGATACGCCCCCATCCGCGACAGCCCAGCGCCTTGTAACTTTGCAAGGCATATTGCTGTATTTGCCGCTCGATCTTTTCATCCAGTCCGCACGGACACAGATACTGTGTTTCGTCACTGAAATACTTGTTGTGATAGTCGTAATTGGCACCGGGTGCGACGATCCGGATCAGCGGCAGCGCTTCGGCCTTGCCATCCAGTTCCAGAATCGTGCATGTCAGTTCCATACCACTGATAAATTCCTCGGCCAGTACCGAACGATCATATTTCGCTGCCTGCGCGTAGGCATCCGCCATTTGTGCCGCATCGGTAACTTTCGTCAGTCCCAGTGTCGATCCTTCGTGTGCCGGTTTGACGATCAGCGGCAATCCCAGATAACTGACTACCGCATCGAAATCGGTATCGGCATCCAGTACCCTGTAACGTGGCGTCGGCAATCCCTGCGCCAGCCACAACCGCTTCGTCATGATCTTGTCCATGGCAATGGCGGACGCCATCACACCGGAACCGGTGTACGGAATCCGCATTTCTTCCAGCATGCCTTGCATGCACCCATCTTCGCCATAACGGCCATGCAGCGCGATGAACACACGGTCGAAATTTTCCTTTTGCAATTCGGCCGGACTGCGGACCCCCGTGTCAAAAAGATGGGCGTCAACACCACGGCTTGCCAGTGCCTCGCAAACCGCTTTGCCGGAAACCAGCGAAACATCCCTTTCGGCCGACTTTCCGCCATACAAAACTCCCACTTTGCCCAATTGCTCCGGTGCCTCTGTTTTCATCACTTTATCCATATGTCAAATCTGAACTTTTTCCACAAGTTTTCCCGGAACGCCACTGATCGAACCGGCGCCCATCGTCATCACGACATCCCCCTCCTCGACGACATTGAGAATAACGGCCGGCATATCGGCGATATCCGCCACGAATACCGGATCGACCTTGCCGGCGACCCGGATCGTACGTGCCAGTGTCCTGCCGTCGGCAGCCACAATCGGCTGTTCGCCGGCCGGATACACCTCGGCCAGCAACAACACATCGACACTGGAAAGCACTTTCACGAAATCCTCGAACAAATCCCGCGTTCTGGTATAGCGGTGCGGCTGAAAAGCCAGCACCAGCCGTCTCCCGGGATAGGCGGCTCTGGCCGCCGCGATCGTAGCCGCCATCTCGGCCGGATGATGCCCGTAATCATCGACCAGTTCCACTTCGACCGTCGCGCCCGTATTCTTCTTGGGCAACCTGACTTTTCCCAGTCGGGTAAAGCGCCGGTTGACCCCGGTAAACTGTTCCATCGCACGCTGCGTGGCGGCATCGTCGATACCCAGTTCACGTGCGATGGCGATCACGGCACATGCATTCTGGACATTGTGCATACCCGGCTGGTTCAGTCTGATGGCGACAGGCGGGTGTCCTTGCTGGAGTGCGGTAAACGTCATCATGGTACCTTCGGCACGCGCGTCGATCGCACGCACATCCGCCTCTTCATGAAACCCGTATGTCGTCACCGGTTTGGAAATGAACGGCCTGATCTCGCGTACATTCTTGTCATCGATGCACAACATGACACGCCCGTAAAACGGCAGGCGCTGCGTAAACGCGATGAAAGCCTGCTTGAGCTTGGCGAAATCATGATCATAGGTATCCATATGATCGGCATCGATATTGGTAATCACCTCGATCACCGGATTCAGATTCAGGAACGACGCATCCGATTCGTCCGCTTCCGCGACAATATAGTCACCCGCCCCCAGCCCTGCATTGGCACCGGCACTGTTCAAACGTCCGCCGATCACGAACGTCGGATCGAAACCACCTTCGGCCAGCACACTGGCCACCAGACTGGTCGTCGTGGTTTTTCCGTGCGTTCCGGCAATGGCGATACCTCGCTTGAGTCTCATCAGTTCGGCGAGCATAACCGCTCTCGGAACGATCGGAATATTCCGCTTGCGTGCCGCCAGCACTTCCGGATTGTCATCCTTGATCGCACTGGAAACGACAACGGCATCGGCATTTTCGATATTTTCCGCAGCATGCCCCTGCATGACACGCGCCCCCAATGCAGCCAGATGCCGCGTCGATGCATTGCTTGCCAGATCGGAACCGGTGATTTCGTACCCCAGATTGAGCAGTACCTCGGCAATGCCGCTCATGCCACTGCCGCCGATTCCGATGAAATGTATCCGTTTGACTTTATGTTTCATACCATCCGTCTATTTACCGTTAGCTGTCCTGACCAGCACATCCGCAATCCGTTCGTTGGCGTCCCGTTTGCCCAGTGCATACGCTTTTTTCGCCATTTCCAGACATTTTTCCCGCGTCATTTCACCGATAATCCGCGCCAGCGATTCTGGCGTCATATCCGCCTGCGGAAGATGGATCGCCGCACCTTCACCACTCATGAACAAGGCATTGTCCCGCTGGTGCGACGTCGTCGAAGCAATCAGGGGAACCAGAACGCTTGCCACACCGGCCGCCGTCAGTTCCGTTACCGTAATCGCTCCCGCACGGCAGATCACCAGATCGGCATCGGCATACCGCGCCGCCATATCATCGATAAAATCGACCACTTCCGCATGTACCTGTGCCTTTCGATACTGTTGCCTGACCGAAGCCACATGCTGTCTGCCCGTCTGGTGAACCAGCTGCGGCCGTGATTCAAACGGCAACAAGGCCATGGCCGCGGGAATACAATCGTTCAACGCCTTCGCTCCCAGACTGCCCCCCACAACCAGTATTTTCAGTGCACCTTCACGCTGTCCGTAACGATGTTCCGGCGCAGGCAATGTCTTGATCTCCTGACGAACCGGATTGCCGGTGCATACCGACTTCGAAGCCAGTTCCCCATAATTCCCCGGAAAACCGAAAAGAATCCGTTTCGCCGAAGACGCCAGTGTCTTGTTGGACAACAGCAATCTGGCATCCGCATTGACCAGCACGACGGGAATCCCCAGCATTCTGGCCGCCATTCCGCCCGGCACGGTGACATATCCCCCCATACCGACCACCAGATCCGGCTTGCGCTGTTTCATGATGCCAAGACATGCCAGAAAACCCGTCATCAGATGGACACCACCCTTGAGCATGTGCATCAGTCCCTTGCCCCTCAATCCGGCAAAATCGATACGATCCATCTCGATACCATGTGCCGGTACGATATTGCCTTCCATCCCGTGCAGCGTTCCAAGCCATGTCACATCCCAGCCTTGTGCCTGCATGGTTTGCGCAATCGCTAGTCCCGGAAAAATATGCCCTCCGGTACCGGCCGCCATAATCATGAGTTTGCGGCGCTCGCTCATATCCTGCCCCCTCTCATGATCTTTCTGTTTTCATAATCGACACGCAACAGAATCGCCATCGCCATACAGTTGATGACAACCCCGGAGCCGCCATAACTCATCAACGGCAAGGTCAACCCTTTCGTCGGCAACAAACCGAGATTGACGCCCATATTGATAAACGTCTGCACACCGATCCAGATACCGATACCCTGTGCCAGCAATCCCGCGAAAATCCTGTCCATGGCGATAGACTGGCGTCCGATTTCAAAGGCACGTTTGACAATCCAGTAAAAGATGGCGACAACAACAACCACACCGACGAATCCCAGTTCCTCGCCCACGACCGCCATCAAAAAGTCGGTATGCGCTTCCGGCAGGTAATGCAGTTTTTCCACGCTTCCGCCCAGACCGACACCGAAAATCTCCCCACGACCGAAAGCGATCAGCGAATGGGAAAGCTGGTACCCCTTGCCCAGTGCATTGGCTTCATCCCATGGGTTGAGATACGCGAAAATACGTTCCCTTCGCCATGGCGACATCACGATGACCATACTGAATATCCCCACCAGTGTCGCGGCGATGCCTCCGAACCAGATACCGTTGAACCCACCCAGAAACAAAATACCCATCGCAATGCAGATAATGACGCCAAGCGCCCCCAGATCGGGTTCCAGCAGCAACAGCAAGCCGATCAGCCCCAAAGCAAGCGCCATCGGGAAAAAACCCTTGGTCAGCTTGTGCATGAAATTCTGTTTTCTGACCGTATAATCCGCCGCATACATGACGATAAACAGCTTCATCAACTCGGAAGGCTGCAAATTGAACACACGGAAAGACAACCAGCGTCTTGCACCGTTGACGCCCTTGCCGATACCGGGTATCAGCACCAGCACCAGCAATACCAGTGTGATCAAAAACAGTATCGGTGCATATTTCTGCCAGGTATCTATCCGGACGCGGAACACCATCAATCCGGCAAACAGTCCCAGTGCGATGAAAATCGACTGCCGTATAAAGAAATGCTCATTCATGTAATTGGCATATTTCGGCGAATCCGGCAGCGCGATGGACGCTGAATACACCATGGTCAGCCCGAGAAACAACAACGCCAGCACCGCGAAAATGAGATACTGGTCGATCTTCATCATACGGGCGCGCTTGGCTTCACCCGCACGATTTTCCTGCGGCCGTATCACGCCATCGAAAAAACGTTTCACCGACTGGAAGTTCATGACCGTACCTCCCCGGCGGCGTCACGCAATCTGTACACTTCCGAGACAAACACCTCGGAACGGTGTGCATAATCACGAAACATATCCATGCTGGCGCAAGCCGGCGACAACAGGACGATATCCCCGTTTCCGGCATGTTCGGCACCACGTGAAACCGCCTGTTCCAGCGAATCGCAATCAATGAGTTCCACACCGGTACCGGCCAGTGCCTCGCGTATATGCGAGGCGTCCTTGCCGATCAGCATGACGGCACCGACATAACGGCTAACGACCGGTGCCAGCGGAGAAAAATCCTGATCCTTGCCGAGACCGCCCGCAATCAGGATGATTTTCCGGCCATCGGAAATATTGCTTTCGCCCAATCCTTTCACGGCCGCCACCGTCGCACCGACATTGGTTCCCTTGCTGTCGTCGATATAGGTCACCCCTTTTACCGAGGCCACCGTTTCGACACGGTGCGGTTCGCCAGGATAATCGCGCAACGCCTGCAGCAGAGGCGCGAACGGCAAATGGATCGCGCGACACAAGGCCAGCGCAGCCAGCGCATTGCTTGCATTGTGTTGTCCGCGAATCAGCAAATCATCGACCGGCATCAGATGCTGGATGACATATTCGGGCAACACCGCTTTTTTCCTGCCTTTGCCGGCGATGTTTTCATCAAGCGCCGTTTTCACTGACAGCCACTGTATACCGCGATCCGTATGCAAACCGAAAGCGCCCGGCTCCGTCGGCTCGTCGGTTCCGAAAGTCACGACCGGCGCTGACGGCGCCGTCATACCCATGACCGCTTCATCCTGGCGATTAAGCACACGAACGGTTTTTCGACCGAAAATCCGTTCCTTGGCCGCACCATATGCTTGCATACTGCCATGCCAGTCCAGATGATCCTGCGTCAAATTCAGCACCGTTGCCGCATCCGGCTCCAGACTGTATGTCGTAAACAGCTGGAAACTCGACAACTCAAGCACCCATACATCCGGCAACTGGTCTTTTAAGATCACTTCCAGCAATACATCCAGTGCAGCCGGACTGATATTGCCTGCCAGACGTACCGTTTTTCCGGCACGGCGGCACATATGTCCCGTCAGGCTCGTCACCGTCGTTTTTCCGTTCGTTCCGGTCACAGCGATCAGCGCAGGCCTGTATTGACGTTCCTTTTCCAGTCCACGCAAAGCCTGCGCGAACATCTCGATTTCGCTCCACACCGGAATGCCGTGCTCGCGTGCAAAAGGCAATATTTCCTTCAGTTCGACATCCGGACGCAAACCCGGACTGACGGCAATGATATCGAATGTATCGACACCGGCAGTGCCGAACGGGCCGGCCACAAATCGCGCATCGGGAACATCCCGACGCAGACTGGCCAGTCTGCCGGGATTTTCGCGTGTATCGGCAACGCAAACACCCGCCCCGCAATACGCGCTCCAGCGCGCCATCGCCAGACCGGACTCACCCAGTCCCAAAACGAGTATTTTTTTACCTTCCCAGTTCATATCATCTAATCTTCAATGTCGACAAACCGATCAAAACCAGAATCATGGTGATGATCCAGAAACGGACCACGACCTGTGTTTCCTTCCACCCTTTTTGTTCAAAATGATGGTGCAACGGCGCCATCAGAAATATGCGCTTGCCGACCCCGTATTTCTTTTTGGTATATTTGAAATACGTGACCTGCAACATGACCGAAATGGTTTCGGCCACAAAAATACCCCCCATCACGAACAAAACGATTTCCTGCCGCACGATCACGGCAATGGTTCCGAGTGCGCCACCCAACGCAAGTGCACCGACATCGCCCATGAACATCTGGGCCGGGTAGGCGTTGAACCACAAAAACGCCAGCCCCGCTCCCGCCATCGCACCGCAGAAAACCAGCAATTCTCCCGTACCCGGAATATAGGGAATGAACAAGTAACGCGAATACACGGTATGCCCGGTCAGATAAGCGAACACGCCGAGGGCCGTCCCGACCATGATCGTCGGCATGATCGTCAGACCATCCAGACCGTCCGTCAGATTGACGGCATTACTCGTACCGACTATGACGAAATACGTCAACGCAATAAATCCCCAGACACCCAGCGGATAGCTGATCGTCTTGAAAAACGGAATGATGAAATCCGCTTTCGGCGGAAGATCCATACTGAAGCCGGATGAAACCCATTCAATGAACAAATGCCAGACTTCATAGTTGGATTGTCCCGATACGGCAAACGCCAGATAAACGGCAGCCGACATCCCGATCATCGATTGCCAGAAATATTTTTCACGCGAAGACATGCCGTTCGGATTCTTGTACACCACCTTCCGGTAATCATCGACCCAGCCGATGACCCCGAACCCCATCGTCACCACCATCACGATCCAGACGAACCGGTTGGAAAGATCGCACCACAACAGCATCGCGATCGCAATCGCGATCAGAATCAGCAAACCGCCCATGGTCGGCGTACCCGACTTGACCAGATGCGTCTGTGGGCCATCCGTACGGACAGCTTGCCCGACCTTCAGACGGGTCAGCAGACGAATTACCGATGGACCGGCAGCCAGACCGATTGCAAGCGCTGTCAGGGTCGCTGCGACGGCACGAAAAGAGATATAGCTGACGATTCGCAGCCATCCTGCATCCTGTTGAAAAAACTGTGCCAGCCAAAGCAGCATGTCAACGACCTTCCTTTTCCATCAACTGTTCCACCACTCTTTCCATTTTCATGAAACGCGACCCCTTGACCAGCACGGTCATTTCCGGAGCGAGCATCTCTCTCAGCACATGATTCATCGCATCGATCTCCGTAAAGTGCCGTGCGGCTTTTCCGTATGCTTCGGCAGCCGAACGTGCCATATTCCCGAACGTGAAAAAATGCCCGATACCGCGCGTCCTGGCATACTCCCCGATTTCGGCATGAAACCGCGTGCCGTTATCTCCGACCTCACCCATGTCGCCCAGCACGAGAACACTTTTGCCTGACATATCCGAAAGCACATCGATAGCCGCACGCACCGAGTCCGGATTGGCGTTGTATGTATCGTCGATCAGCTGCGCGCCATTGAACGCCGTTTTCCTTTCAAGCCGGCCATGCACCGGAACAAACGCTTCCAGCCCACGTACGATCGCTGATCTGTCGATACCTGCCGCCAGACAGCAGGCCGCGGCAGCTGCGGCATTCAAGACATTGTGCCGCCCGCTTGTCGCCAGCTTCACATCCACGGTTTCGCCGGCAAGCTGCATCGCCACCCGAGTCTTGTCACCTGTTGCGACGACTCGCGCCGATACATCGGCACCATCACCGAACCCGAACGTGACGATGGTGCGCTCTCCGGCCAGCGAGGTCCACAATGCCGAATAAGTATCGCCCACCGGGAAAACCGCCACACCTTCAGGCGGCAACGTTTGTATCACCGTTCCGTTTTCCAGCGCCACTGCCTCGACACTTTGCATGAATTCCTGATGTTCACGCTGTGCGTTATTGACCAGGCCGACGGTCGGCTGCGCGATAGCCGCCAGCACAGCGATCTCGCCGACATGATTCATGCCCAGTTCGATCACTGCGGCACGATGCGAACGTGCCAGCCGGAAAACCGTCAGCGGCACGCCGATATCGTTGTTGAAATTGCCCGCCGTCGCCAGATAGCCATCTTCTCCGAAAGCACTGCGCAAAATGGACGCGATCATTTCCTTGACCGTCGTTTTGCCATTGCTTCCAGTCACCCCGATCACGGGAATATCGAACTGCCGTCTCCAGCAAGCGGCCATCTCGCCCATGGCTTGCCGGGTATCGTGCACGACCAGCGCAGGCAACGGATAACCTTCCGGTACCTGTTCAACCATCACAGCCGCAGCCTTGCCTGCCGCCGCAACATCGCCAAGAAAACGGTGCGCATCAAAACGCTCCCCTTTCAGGGCGACGAAAAGACTTCCTGGCACCACCTGGCGGCTGTCCGTCGATACACCATCGATCACGGCATCAGCCGTGATATGGCTGTCCGATATCCACTGTCCGATTTGCGACAACGTCGCTTTCATACCGCCACCTTCATGTTCTGAATCCGTGAAGCCAGCGCCAGCGCCACATGATCGGCATCTGCAAAAGGCAATTTCACTCCCCTGATTTCCTGATAGGCTTCATGCCCTTTGCCGGCGAGAAAGATCACATCGTTTTTCGATGCCTGTCGTACCGCCTGCAAAATGGCTGTCGCCCTGTCTTCATAAATTTGCGGCCTTTTTTTCATGCCGGCCACAATCTCTTCGATAATCCGTCCGGGCTCCTCGCTCCGCGGATTGTCACTGGTCACGATGACGAAATCCGCCGATTCGGACACACTGCCCATTTGCGGACGTTTGCCATGATCCCTGTCACCGCCGCAACCGAACACACACCACAGTTTTCCGTGACGATCGTCTGCGACCCGACGCAAAGTTTCCAGTCCCTTGGCCATGGCGTCCGGTGTATGCGCAAAATCGATCACAACCAGTGGTCTTTCCTTTCCGCCCATCTGTTGCATTCTTCCGGGAGGCGGCAACAACTGGCCGAGAGCGCGTATTGCCGTATCCCATGGAATATCCGCAGCCAGCAAAACGCCGAGTACACCCAGCACATTGCTGACATTGAACAGCCCGATCAACTGTGTTTTGACCCGTGCCGATCCCATCGGAGACTCCACCCTGAACTCGGTTCCCTGCGCACGGTTTCTGATATCGGTCGCCACGATCAAGGGGACTTCTGCACCAGTATCACGTACGCGTGAATAGGCGGTCACCGCCATCTTCCCTTTGAGCGAATCCGCCAGTTCCGCCCCCATCGGGTCATCCAAGTTCACGACAGCATGACGCAATCCCGGCCAGTCGAACAACCTGCGTTTGGCGGCCTTGTACGATGCCATATCATGGTGATAATCAAGATGGTCACGCGTGAAATTCGTAAACAGCGCAATATCGATACCCAATCCGTTGAGCCGCCCCTGATCGATACCGATGGAAGACGCTTCCATGGCGACACAGGCAACCCCCTGATCACGGAGCACGGCCAGATTGCGCTGCAACTGTACCTGATCCGGTGTCGTATACCCCGTAGCCCTGGGCTGACCGCCGTTGCCGTTTTCAAAAACCGTAATCCCCAATGTACCGATCACAGCCGTTTTCTTTCCAGTTGCAGAAATGGACTGTCCGATCCACTGGGTACAGGACGTTTTTCCATTCGTACCGGTTGCCGCGATCACCAGCATGGACTTCGCCGGAAAACCGTAATAAGCCGCAGCGATCGGCCCTGCATTGTCCTTGAGACCGGCAACCGCCAGATGCGGTACCTGCCATTGGGAATTCCATTCAAAACCGGATTGTTCGTACACGACGGCCGACGCACCCTTTTCAATAGCGGATGCGATGTAATGGCGGCCGTCTGCCGAATCACCTTCATAAGCGAAAAACACGGCACTGCCGGCATCACGCCCGATCTCGCGTGAATCGGAATAGAGCTGGCCATCCGGACATGTCGTACGGAGCCATTCCACAATATGCATCATTTCCGGCGATGTATTTTTCATCAGTCAACCCTCGCCACTTGATCCGTCGACAACAGTGCATCCACCTGCGCATCGGGTGAAATATTCATCGCACGCAATACATCTGCCGCCACCGACGAAAAAACCGGCGCGGCTGCGGAACCGCCGTAATGACCCACAGTCGGTTCATCGATCATGACGGCGATGATGACGCGCGGATCAGAAGCCGGCGCAAATCCGACAAACGAACCGACATACTTGCGGACATACCGTCCGTTTTCGATCTTGTAGGCCGTGCCGGTTTTACCTGCCACGCGATACCCTGCAACCTGTGCACGGCGTGCAGTTCCTTCGTTTCCCGTCACCATTTCCAGCATCTGGCGCATTTCACGCGCCGTTTTTTCCGAAATGATCTGACGGCCGGCCGGCATATCGTCTCGCTTGAAGAACGTGAGCGGAATCATGTCGCCGTCCCGTGCGAAAATCATGTAGGACTGCGCCATCTGGAAAAGCGAAACCGAAATACCGTGCCCGTAACTCATGGTCGCCTGTTCGATCGGACGCCACGACTTGTAAGGACGTACCCGACCGGCCACCGCCCCCGGGAAACCGTATCGCGGCTGCTGTCCGAAACCGACGGAAGTGAACATCTCCCACATTTCCTGCGGCTGCATCTGCAAGGCGATCTTGGCCGTACCGATATTGGATGACTTTTCGATAACCTGCGCGACGGAAATCGTCCCGTTGGAATGTGTATCCCCGATCGTCGCCGTCCCGATCGTCATTCGTCCCGTCCCCGTCGGAATCATCGTCGTCGGTCTGACTTTTCCTTTTTCCAGCGCCAGTGCGACCGTAAACGGTTTCATGATGGAACCCGGTTCGAATGTATCCGTCATGACACGATTTCTGAGCTGCGACCCTGTCAGGTGCCGACGATCGTTCGGATTGAAACTGGGCATGTTGACCATCGCCAGCACCTCCCCTGTCCGGGTATCGAGCACCAGCACGCTACCGGCCTTTGCCTTGTGTTTTTCGATCGCTTCGCTCAGGTATTTGTATGCGATATATTGCAATTTGCTGTCGATGGACAGCACCAGATCCTTGCCGTCGACAGGTTCGCGTACCGCACGAATGTCTTCCACGATATGGCCCAGGCGATCCTTGATGACCCGTCGACTGCCATTGACCCCGGCCAGTACGTTCTGGGAAGCCAGCTCGATGCCTTCCTGACCGGCATCCTCGACATTGGTGAAACCGACGACGTGAGCCATCACTTCGCCCTCAGGGTAAAAGCGCTTGTATTCTTTCCTTGTCTGGATACCCGTGATTCCGAGTTTGACGATCTCATCGGCCACTTCGTTGTCCACCTGACGTTTCAGGTAAACGAAACTGCGGTCGGAATCCAGTCTGGCATACAAGGCCTTCTCACTCATGCCCAGCAACGACGCCAGTCTGGAAATCTTTTCTTTCGGCTGTGTCAGCACATCTTCCGGAATGGCCCATATCGCCTTGACCGGTACGCTGGAAGCCAGCACATGACCGTTCCTGTCCAGAATTTTCCCGCGGGTGGCCGGCAATTCCAGTGTTCGCGCATATCTTGATTCACCCTGACGCCGCAGAAAATCGGTCGATATCCCCTGCAACCACAAGGCACGGGCGATCAGACCGACAAACGCCAGAAACAGCAGAAAAAGAACCAGACGAGAACGGAAAGGCGACAGACTGACCTTCAATTCCGGATTCGCGGAAAACGATACCCCCTTGGCAGCGGCCACACGCGGATTTTTCAGAAATTTCATCTTGCTCATCATGGCGCCGTCACCTTCAGAAAATGCGTGTTGGCCGGCGTAACCCGGGTCATGTTCAATTCGTTGACAGCCTTTTCCTCGATTCTTGCATGCTTGCTCAGGGTGGACTGTTTCAGCTGCAATTGCGACCATTCGATTTCCAGCTGGCGTGTCTGCATCTGCGCAAATTCCAGCTCGATAAAGAGCTTGCGTGCCTGATACTGTGAGTTGACCAGTGCCAGCGCGGACAATCCCAGCAACAACGCCAGTACAAAGGGCAGCCTAATACGCATGTTCATTCCCCCTTGCCCGCGCAATACGCGATGCGATACGCAAAATGGCGGAACGCGCCCTGGCATTGTCATGTATCTCTGCCACGGAAGGCTTCACCTTGCCGAGTCGTTTCATTTCCGGCTGTGGCAATTCACTGGCACGCACCGGCACACGCCGATCCGGCATCTGCACCACCGACTTCTCCGCGAAAAATCTTTTGACGATCCTGTCTTCCAGCGAATGGAAACTGATCACCGCCATTCTTCCGCCCGTCGCCAGATGCTGCCAAGCCTTTTCCAGTCCTATTTCCAGCTCCTCAAGCTCTCGGTTGATGTAAATCCGTATAGCCTGAAAGGTACGGGTTGCCGGATTTTTGCCCTTTTCAAAAGTCTTGACTGCCCTTGCCACGATCTCTGCAAGTTGCTTCGTACGATCAATGGGCTGCCTGGCCCGGCCAGCAACAATCTCCTTTGCAATCTGAAAAGCAAACCGTTCTTCCCCATACTGATGAATCACCTCCGCAATTTTTTCCTCACGCTCGACAGCGAGCCATTCCCGCGCCGACATGCCTCGTGACGGATCCATTCGCATATCCAGCGGACCGTCATGCAAAAAGCTGAACCCTCGCCCGGCATCTTCAACCTGAGGCGACGAAATACCCAGATCCAGCAAGACACCGTCTATCGTGTCGATTCCCTTTTCCGCCAGGACGATATCCAGTCCAGCAAAGCTGCCGTGTACTATCTCGAACCTCGGGTCATCGATACGCCTTGCAACGGCAACGGCTTCCGGATCCTTGTCGAATGCGATCAGTTTTCCTTTTCGTCCCAGTTTTTCCAGAATCAGCCTGCTGTGTCCGCCTCTTCCGAATGTACCGTCCAGATAAATGCCATCCGCACGATTTCCGCGAATATCGAGTGCATCGACAGCCTCGTTGAGCAATACCGGATCATGAGTCAGTTCAGGCAATTCCGTTCACTCCGACATATCAAAACGAAAAATCCTGCAAGGCTTCCGGCATACCGGCCGCAATCGCCTCGGCTTCGTTTTCCTGCAACTTCACGGCATCCCATACCTCAAAATGGCTGCCCATTCCCAGCAACATCACATCGCGGGACAAACCGGCCGCTTTTCGCAATTCCGGCGGAATCAGAATACGTCCGGCGGAATCCATTTCCACGTCCGATGCACTGCCAAGGAAAATACGCTGCCACACACGTGCCGACATCGGCCATGCCGCGATTTTTTCACGATGACTTTCCCAAACCGGCCGGGGAAACAGCAACAGGCAGCCATGAGGATGGCGCGTCAGCGTCATCCGTCCCTCGCACTGAAGTGCGAGTACGTCACGATGCTTTACCGGGACAACCATCCTTCCCTTGGCATCCAGACTGACAGATGAAGACCCCTGAAACACTGCAATATCCTTCTTGCCGGTTTGAAATATTTATCGGAAATTCGAAAATTTATCCCACAAACAAACACAATTCCACACTTTTACCCACTTTATTAGATGCTCCATGCATGGTCAAGTGATTTTTTGTTAACAAATCCCGGTTTTTTCAATGAAGTCAACGACTTAGAGAAGCGAACAAATCACGCGACACAAATAAATTTTCAAATAAATTAACGACTTATCGCGCATATTGAATGCGCAACATGATACAAATACATGTATTTATACAAAATCAAACGCTTTACACTTGCACATCGACAGATACAACGCAAAAGCGTTTTGCACTTTACAGGGGATAAAAACAGGAAAATCATGAAAAACGGTCAGATGGCATTCTGACCATTTTGAAAGGAAGAAAAAGAAATGGAAAAAGCAGGCCGATAGGCCGGATTCTGTTACGGTGCCGAGGCACTATGACAGTCATTCATCTAGGCGCCGGATTACTCCGGCGCTCAAGCTTCCTACCCACACGCTCCGCGGACCACATCAATGCGTGCCTATTTGGAATTGCACCAGGTGGAGGTTGCCGCGTTTCACCGTAACCTAAT
Source organism: uncultured Oxalobacter sp. (assembly GCA_934277985.1). GTDB lineage: Bacteria > Pseudomonadota > Gammaproteobacteria > Burkholderiales > Burkholderiaceae_D > Oxalobacter > Oxalobacter paeniformigenes. The sequence continues at coordinate 83,873 of CAKQWF010000005.1, read as the reverse complement.
ACGCTCGTCTCTGTGGCCCTGTTCCTCGTCTTATGCCTTGCGGTTTTCGACGGACGGCCGTTAACCGTCACCCTGTCCTGTGGTGTCCGGACCTTCCTCCCGTTCCCGGCATGAATCCGGAAACCGGCGACTGTCTGGCCTGCTTCTTCACGGCGCATTTTACAGGGAACATCCGAAACAGGATAGCCTTTGTCCGGATCAGTTGTAATCTCCCCAGGTAATCACCCGCATGACAAAACGATAAATCAGAAAGGCTGTCCCGTACCAGAAGCGCCGGTACCATGGACGATTCATGAAGCTGCGCTCGCCCACAGGTTCGGCTTCCATAATTGCTGTCTCTATCCGTCTTTTCAGTTCGCCGGCAAACTCCTCGTCACGAACGACGATATTGGCTTCATGATTGAGAAACAGACTCAGGCCGTCACAGTTGCTCGATCCTACGGTAGCCCACCGGTCATCAATGACCGCCACCTTGCCATGCAACTGGGTTTTCCTGTACTCATACACCTTGACTCCGCTGGAAAGCAGCTTTGGATAAAAAGCCTGCGCCACCGAATCCTGCACCCAGAATTCCCCGCTTCCGATCAACAGAATCACTTCCACACCACGCGATGCCGCGGAAGCCAGCGCATTCCTGAAACGCCGCCCGGGTGCGAAATAGGGCGTAACCAGCAAAATCTGCCGTCGGGCCATTCCCATGGCCTTGAGATAGGCTTTCTGGATGGTTCGTCTGTTTCTGAAATTGTCCCGTACGATAAAGCTGGACAACACCATGCGCGTGCGGACATGCCTGTGCCGCCGGTAAAACGTGCGATACCGGTCGAAACGCTCCCACAAGGTCAGTTTTCCGGTTTGCTCCCACAACCGGATCGCTTCCTGGTAAATCAGCATCGACAGCATACCGTCCACCCGTACAGCAAAGTCCTGTCTTGGCGACGATAACATCTGTTTCCGGTTATAGTCGTAACGCCAGTCGCTCAGAATATTGATGCCACCGACAAATGCGATGTCCCGATCGACAACACACAGTTTCCGGTGCAACCGGACGAACCCGCGCCTGAACCAGCTGTTGAAGATGTGATACTGGATACCGGACTGACTGAACTCCCTTGTCAACAGCCGGCACACTCGCGGCCCTGTACCCAGCCAGTCGATGATGACATGTACCTGAACACCTCTGGATACCGCACGTTTCATGGCGTCGATGACGCGCCTGCCGACTTCATCGGGAAAAAAGATGTACGTTTCAAGATAAATTTCGGAAACCGCATCATTGATCGCACCGACCAGTGACGGGAAAAAATCATCCCCGTTCTGCAACAGAACCAGATGATTGCGTGATGTATTGTAATGGACGCCGTCCATCCTTCATTCTGTCCGCAAAGACGCGACCAGCGGTGCATGATCCGACAGTGCCGTCCATGGCGCGCCCTGCATGACACGTGCCGAATCGACCCTGAATCCACGGACATAAATCCTGTCCAGACGAAAAAAGGGAAACAATGCCGGAAAGGTTCTTGCCGGCAACGGTTTGGGTACCTTGCCGGTGAGACGCGGAAAAAACGTTTTCTTCCCCTCTTCCTGCTCGCCCATTTCGTCGAAGACTTCCTTGACACGCAAGGCTTTTCGCAACAAGTCGGACAAATTGTTGTTCCAGTCGTTGAAATCACCGGCGATGATGACCGGTGCATCTTCCGGTGCGGAACGCCGAACCGTGTCGATCAGCGCATGTGTCTGTCTGATCCGGCTGCCGTTAAACAATCCCAGATGAATGACATAGCAATATACTTTCGTCTCCGGCGTCTGCAAAACGCAATGCAGAATACCCCTCGACTCCAGCGCGTGATCCGATACATCGGTATTGAACTGCGAGACGATCGGATAGGCGCTCAACAATGCATTGCCATGATGCCCATGCTCATAGACGGCATTCTTGCCATAGGCGCAATACAGGGAGTTGCCCGCCAGATACGCATGTTGCCCCCGATCCTGCCATAACAGGGCATAGCGGTTTGTCATCAGATCGTGGCGTCCCTGTACCTCTTGCAGGAAAATGACATCCGCGCTCAACGAGCGGATGGACCGTTTCAGTTCCTGAATGATTGGCCGGTGATCGATCGATGCCCCTTTGTGAATATTGTAAGTTGCAATACGAAGTTCCATAGCGACCCCGATAAACTTGCCCGTCGTCAGGTATGCAGACAGCCGCCTTCCGGCGTTCTGTCCGGCCAGCCCCGTACGATATCCGGCCGCCTGTTTCCCGCCGGATACCGACCATAGCCATATTGTACTTTGTAAAAATCAATCGGGTAACCGGTGAAAATTTTTTGTATGCCATCCTCGCCGCATACCATACCTTCTCCGATTTCAAGGATAATACTGCCTGTCCAATTCCGAAATGATGCCATGAGACTTCTGTATTCCATCCTGTGGTGGCTGATCCTGCCGCTTGCCCTGTTCAGGCTTTACTGGCGCGGGCGCAAGGAACCGGGTTACCGGCATCATATCGCCGAGCGTCTCGGTTTCTATCCACCGGTACCTGCCGCGTCACAACGGATCTGGGTACATGCTGTATCGGTCGGCGAAACACGTGCGGCCGAACCGCTCGTCAAGGCACTGATGACCCGTTTTCCGGCATCGGATATCCTGTTGACGCACATGACACCGACAGGCCGTGCCACCGGAGAAGAACTGTTTTGCGCCGAAAAACAGGCAGGCCGTCTGATTCAGGCATATCTGCCTTACGATACCAACACCATGATGCGTCGTATCATCGAGCATTACCGTCCATGCATGTGTATTTTGCTTGAAACCGAAATATGGCCCAATCTCATCCGGCAATGTGTCAGGCATCATGTCCCGCTGGCACTGGTCAATGCCAGATTGTCGGAACGTTCCCTGAAAAAGGGCATGAAACTCCGTTCCATCATGCAGGAAGCGGCAAACGGATTTTCCGTTGTCGCCGCACAGACACAAACCGACGCTAACCGGCTGGCCCAATTCGGCAGCACGCATATCGCAGTGACCGGCAGCGTCAAGTTCGACATCACACCACCTCCCGGCACACTGGAAAAAGGACTCCGCCTGCGTCGTTCGATCGGCAACCGGCCCGTACTGATGTGCGCCAGTACACGTGACGGAGAAGAAATACAGATTCTCGACGCAATCGAAGAACTGGCCGGAAATGCCCTACTGCTGCTGGTTCCGCGACATCCACAGCGTTTCGACGATGTCGCGCGCATGATCGAAAACCGCGGCATCGCCATGACCAGACGATCGGCACTGGGCAATATGTCGCAATGCACCGTTTCTTCGGACGTGCGTATCCTGCTGGGCGATTCCATGGGAGAAATGTTCATGTACTATGCAGCTTGCGATCTCGCCTTCATCGGAGGAAGTCTCGAAAAACTGGGAGGTCAAAACCTGATCGAAGCCTGCGCTGTCGGCAAACCGGTACTGGTTGGCCCGCACACCTTCAATTTCGAGGCGATAACGGCCGATGCCATCACAGACAACGCAGCCATCCGCATCCATTCGGCACATGAAATGATGCAACAAGCCAATGCATTACTCCTGGACGACATCCGACGGCAAGACATGGGAGAATGCGCACGCGCATTCGCACAAAGACAGCACGGTGCAACAAGACGTACTCTCGAATTGCTGGCACCGCTGATCGACGATACCGGACCATGAAACACTACGTCGTCCTGACGTTTTTATCCCGGTATGGAATGACGAACACCAGTGTCGTACCGGTATCGCCGGTCCTGATCCTGAATTCGCCGCCCAGCATGCCGATCCGTTCCCGGATACCGGCCAATCCGTAAGACTTGACCTTGCGATTGCGCACCTTCGGCATGCCGACTCCATTGTCAGCAACCGTCAGTTCCAGATTGTCACCGACACGTCGCAATCCGATTTCCACCCTGTCGGCTCTGGCATGTTTGACGATATTGGTCAACGCTTCCTGCAACACCCTGAACAATACAGTGGCATGTCTGTCATCCAGCTCAAGCTTGTCATCATCCGTATGAAAAATGCAGGTCACTCCGTTGGCACGTGAAAAATCCCGTGCCTGCCACTCCAGTGAAGCGACCAGTCCCAGATCCAGTACAGCAGGTCGCAAATCGTTGATCAGCGTCCGGACACTTTTGACCGTCAAGTCGATATGCGCCAGTATCTCGTCTATGCGTTTTGCGCGTTCTCCGGCATCGTTGAAAGCATCCTGTTTCAGCAGGGACACCTCGATACGCAGGGCCAGCAAATGCTGTCCCAGTTCATCATGAATTTCGCGTGCGATACGTTTTCGTTCGTTTTCGCGTATCTTTTCCTGATGACTGATCAGCTCACGCAATTCATCCCCATCAACAGGGGACACACCAGTTTTTTCAGTCAAACAGTTCATGATACGTATCAAATCCGGATAAAGTGTTCCCGGTAATAACGCAATTCCTCAATGGATTCCAGAATATCGGCCAAAGCGGTATGTTTCTGCATTTTTTTGAAGCCGTCCACCAGTTCGGGTTTCCAGCGCCTTGCGATTTCTTTCAGTGTGGAGACATCCAGATTGCGATAATGGAAATAAGATTCCAGTTTCGGCATTGTCTTTGCCATGAAACGGCGATCCTGACAAATCGTGTTGCCGCACATCGGAGACTTTCCTTTCGGCACGTATTGCCTCAGAAATTCGATCAACGCATCTTCGGCCATGGCTTCCGTCACATTCGACGCCCTGACGCGATCGATCAGTCCGGAACGGCCATGCGTTCCCTTGTTCCACGCGTCCATCCCGTTGAGGATTTCGTCAGACTGGTGAATGGCGAATACAGGCGCTTCTCCCAGCACATTCAAATCGGGATCCGTCACAACCATCGCGACTTCGATAATCCGGTCCGTCTCCGGGTCAAGTCCGGTCATTTCAAGATCGACCCAAATCAGATTCAGTTCATCCGGCCGTCTTTTCATACCGTTATTTTGAGACCGTTCCGGTTGCGTTTCCTGAGCTTGTGACATAATTCCTTCCTTATCGACATAATCGGTCATTTTCTCACAAGGACAAAATGTCAGCACTCGCGTTTTCGCAATTATTTCTTTTTTTCCTGTTTTCGACCCTGCTCACCCGTTTCTGGCTCGCTGCCAGACAATGGCGCAGCGTCAGCAAACACCGCGACAAGGTCCCCGAACAATTCGCCGGCAACATCACTCCGGACGCACACCGCAAGGCAGCTGACTATACCCTCGCAAAAATCCGCTTCAGTCTGACGGCACTCGTCGTCGATACAATCGTTCTGACCGGTTTTACGTTCGGTGGTGGACTGCAGTATCTGGCCAGCCACATTTTCCCCATCACCGGCAACACCATGACGGGACAAATCGCACTGATTGCCGCTACCATCGTCATTTCCGGTGCGATCGATCTGCCTTTCGATTATTATCGCCAGTTCGTCATCGAGCAAAAATTCGGTTTCAATCACATGACCCGATCGCTTTATCTGGGCGATCTCGCCCGACAAACAGCGCTCGGCGTCGCCATCGGCCTGCCTGTACTGTGGATCTTGCTCACCGTCATGAAAAAAACGGGGACATGGTGGTGGTTCTATGCCTGGATTCTCTGGTGCCTTTTCCAGTTCCTGATGCTTTTTCTTTACCCGACATGGATCGCCCCGTTGTTCAACCGGTTCACACCATTGACCGATGAAACCCTGAAAATCCGTATCGAGCGGCTGATGCAGCGGACGGGATTCCGTTCCAGCGGGTTATTCGTCATGGATGGTTCAAAACGCAGTGCACACGAAAACGCCTACTTTACCGGAATGGGCTCTGCCAAACGGGTCGTTTTCTTCGATACGTTGCTGGCACGTCTGACACCCGACGAAATCGAGGCGGTACTCGCCCACGAGCTGGGGCACTTTCACCTGAAACATGTATTCAAACGCATTGTATTCTCTTGTTTGTCTTCACTGGTTCTGCTGGCGCTTCTGGGATTTTTGCGTCATGAGGCATGGTTTTATGCAGGACTTGGCATCGATCCGTCACTGACATCGGATGCACTCGCACTGATTCTGTTTGCGTTGATCCTGCCCGTTTTCACCTTTTTCCTCTTCCCGCTCATCTCGGGAAACGCCAGAAAACATGAATTCGAGGCAGACGCTTTCTCGGCAAAATATACGCAGGCACGCCATCTGGTCAGTGCGCTGGTCAAACTCTATGAGGACAATGCGGCGACCCTGACACCCGATCCGTTGCATTCCGCTTTTTACGATTCACACCCGCCGGCCAGTATCCGGATCCAACATTTGCTGGGGCATTCATGACAAAAGAACTATTCACCGCACAAATCGTTGCCGCACATGGGCGGCATTACCTGGCCGATGCCGGTGGCAAAATGCTGCATTGTTTCACCCGTGGCAAAAAAAGCGACGTCGCTGTTGGCGATTGCGTTCATATCTTGTCCACGGCAAAAGGACAAGCCGTTATCGAATCCGTCGATGAACGCCGTTCATTGCTTTACCGTTCCGACCAGTACAAATCGAAACTGCTCGCGGCCAATATCGACAGATTGTTCATCGTAGTCGCGACCGAACCGGGATTTTCCGACGATCTGGTTTCCCGCGCGCTCGTCGCGGCAGAAGCGGCGGAAATCGAGGCCCATCTTATCCTGAACAAAACCGACATCACCGACCGTCTGGAAACGGCGCGCAAACGGGCCGGTTTCTATGCAGCACTGGGATATCCGGTTCACGAAGTTTCGGCAATCGCCTGTCCCGACGAAACGCTCGCGACTCTGATGCCGCTCGTCAGGGGACGGACATCCATCCTGATCGGCCAGTCCGGCATGGGAAAATCCTCGCTGATCAATCTGCTGGTACCCGGGGCCGACATCGCGACCCGTGAAATTTCGACCGTTCTCAATTCCGGCAAACATACGACCACCTACACACGCATGTACCGAATCGACGACAGTACTGCCCTGATCGATTCTCCGGGATTTCAGGAGTTCGGCCTGTATCATCTGTCAGAGGGCATGCTCGAACGCGCGTTCCGTGAATTCAGACCCTATCTCGGTCACTGCCGTTTCTACAATTGCCATCATCTGAGTGAACCGGGATGCGCCATTCTGGAAGCGGTTTCCGAAGGACATATTTCCGTTATGCGACACGATCTCTACCGCCAGCTGATCCATGAATCGGAACAGAAAGTCTATTGAAAAACGCCCTGTTTTCATCGCACACCATACCGACAGAACACGCCGCTTTTTTAAAATTTTCAAAAATCCTCTATAATCAAATATTAAACTGTTTCAGCTGCGCCTCATGAGCGCCCCGCTAGTCTATGACAATCAAACACTATCTCCAATTTTCCGACCTGACCCTGTCCGAGTACGAATATCTGATCGAACGTGCCCGCATCATCAAACAGAAATTCAAGAACTATGAGCCGTACCATCCCCTGCTGGACCGTACGCTGGTCATGGTTTTCGAAAAAAGTTCCACACGCACCCGCCTCTCTTTCGAGGCCGGTATGCATCAGCTGGGCGGCACCGCCATCTATCTCAACACCCGCGACAGCCAGCTCGGTCGCGGCGAACCGATCGAGGACGCCGCACAAGTCATGTCGCGCATGTCCGACATCATCATGGTTCGAACTTTCGGCCATGACATCATCGAACGGTTCGCAGCCTATTCGCGCGTTCCGGTCATCAACGGCCTGACCAACGAACACCACCCTTGTCAGGTATTCGCGGACGTATTCACCTTTATCGAACACCGCGGTTCGATAAAGGGCAAAACCGTCACCTGGATCGGCGACGCCAACAACATGCTGTATTCCTGGTTGCAGGCCGCAGAAGTATTCGGCTTCCATGTCAATGTCTCCACGCCGAAGGGTTATGACATCGACCTGCGTCTGGTATCGCCGGATCACAGCCACTTCACCCGTTTCGATAACCCTGCCGACGCCTGTGAAGGCGCACATCTGGTCACCACTGATGTCTGGACCAGTATGGGTTTCGAACAGGAAAACGCAGCCCGCAAGAAAGCATTCGCCAACTGGAACGTGGATACCGACAAGATGCGCCGTGCCGCACCGGATGCCTTGTTCATGCACTGTCTGCCGGCACACCGCGGAGAAGAAGTCACCGCCGAAGTGATCGACGGCCCGCAATCGGTCGTCTGGGACGAAGCGGAAAACCGCCTGCACGTCCAGAAAGCATTGCTTGAATATCTGGTCAAGGGTACCGTTTGATACGATCGGGCATTTCCGCGTCATCCGGCATGATGGGGAAATGCCTTGCAGCGGCCTGCATGCCGGTTTCCGTTTCACGAGAAACGGCATAAAATGTGCCTGTTGACAACAGGAGTATCGTCTCCGTAAACACATTCCACCCCATCTTTGCATTCCAACTGAAACAAACGAAAGACACTTATGAGCGACGTAAAAAAAGTTGTTCTCGCCTATTCCGGCGGTCTGGACACCTCGGTCATCCTGAAATGGCTGCAAGACACCTACCAGTGTGAAGTCGTCACCTTTACTGCCGATCTCGGCCAGGGTGAAGAACTGGAACCGGCACGCCAGAAAGCACTGAAATTCGGTATCAAACCGGAAAACATTTTCATCGACGACCTGCGTGAAGAATTCGTCCGTGACTTCGTATTCCCGATGTTCAGGGCCAATACCATTTATGAAGGCGAATACCTGCTCGGCACCAGTATCGCACGCCCGCTGATCGCCAAACGCCTGATCGAAATCGCACGCCAGACCGGCGCCGATGCCATCGCACACGGCGCTACCGGCAAAGGCAACGATCAGGTCCGTTTCGAACTGGGCGCCTATGCCCTGATGCCGAACATCAAGATCATCGCTCCGTGGCGTGAATGGGATCTGCTTTCCCGTGAAAAACTGCTGAAATATGCCGAAGATGCCGGTATCGAAATCGAAATGAAACACAGACAGGGCGGCGCTCCCTATTCCATGGACGCCAACCTGCTGCATATCAGCTACGAAGGCCGCCATCTCGAAGACCCGAATGCAGAACCGGAAGCCACCATGTGGCGCTGGACCGTCAGCCCGGAAGAAGCACCGGATCAGGCCGAATACCTGGATGTTGCATTCGAAAAAGGCGATATTGTCGCTCTCAACGGCAAACGGATGACGCCGGCCGCCGTTCTGACCGAACTTAACCGTCTGGGCAGCAAGCATGGCATCGGCCGTCTGGATCTGGTCGAAAACCGTTATGTCGGCATGAAATCCCGCGGCTGCTATGAAACGCCGGGAGGCACCATCATGCTCAAGGCACACCGCGCCATGGAATCGCTGACGCTCGACCGTGAAGTCGCCCATCTGAAAGACGACCTCATGCCGCGTTATGCTTCCATGATCTACAACGGTTACTGGTGGGCCCCGGAACGCATCGCGCTCCAGCAACTGATTGACCATACACAGGAACACGTCAACGGTACTGTTCGCCTCAAGCTGTACAAAGGCAACGTCATCGTCGTCGGTCGCGAATCCCGCAACGATTCCCTGTTCGACACCAATATCGCCACTTTCGAAGACGATGCCGGTGCTTACGACCAGAAAGACGCAAACGGTTTCATCAAACTGAACGCCCTGCGTCTGCGTATCGCTGCCAATGCACGCAACCGCAAATAAAACGCCATGCAGTCCTTCCGGGCGGTTTGCCTCATGGGCAAACCGCCCTTTTCTTTTGTGTGCCCCCCATTTCTTTCCGTCGCAGTTGCATAATCACGCATGTCCATCAATAATGTGTGCTGGAATTGCCATGAGGAAAGGAAGACTTGCATGATCGGCATTATCGGCGGAAGCGGCGTTTACCACCTGGACGGACTGACCGATACACACTGGGAAAAGGTGTCATCCCCTTTCGGATCGCCGTCGGATGATTTGCTCTTCGGCCGCTTCAATGGACATCCCATCGTTTTTTTGCCACGGCATGGACGCGATCATCGTCTTTCACCGGACAGTATCAATTACCGCGCCAATATCGACGCACTCAAAAGAGCGGGTGTCACCGATATCCTGTCGATCAGTGCAGTCGGCTCGCTCAACGAACGGCTCGCTCCCGGCACTTTTGTCCTGATCGATCAATACATCGACCGTACCGTTACACGGGACCGTTCTTTCTTCGGAAAGGGACTGGTCGCACATGTCTCGATGGCACATCCCACTTGCCGCCGCTTGTCCGGCATCATCCATCGTGCCGCCGGCGAAGCGGGGATCCAGACGGTGCTGGGAGGCACCTATCTGGCGATGGAAGGTCCGCAATTTTCGACACTGGCGGAATCCGAACTGTACCGGAGCTGGCATTGCGATGTTATCGGCATGACCAATATGCCGGAAGCGAAACTGGCACGTGAAGCCGAGATGTGTTACGCCAGCATCGCGATGGTCACCGACTACGACTGCTGGCATCCCGATCATGAACAGGTCACGATCGAACAAGTCATCAAAACGGTTCAGGCGAACGCAGAAACGGCACGCCAACTGGTCAAGGCGATTATCCCGCATATCCAGAATGACGCATCCGCTTCAGCTTGCTCATGCCGTTTCGCACTGGAAAACGCCATCATCACCCCACCGGAACACCGTGATCCGGAAATCATCCGGCAACTCGACGCGGTCGCGGGACGCATTTTCGGAAAGCGCTGAATCATGTCCTGTAACGAGCACCGCATTGATGGTACAGCGGAAGAAACAACGGCCGAACGGATCGTCATCGCCGCACGGCAACTTGTCGCCAACTGCATGAACCGTGGTTCTTCCGGCAATATCAGTATCCGCCGTGAAAGAACCGACGACATACCGGATGGTTTTTTCATCACACCCAGCGGCATCGATCCGGACCGTATGGCACCGGACGCCATTTGTACGATGCGCATGACCGGTGAAAATGAAAATGACGGAAAACCCAGCAGCGAATGGCGTATCCACCGTGATATTTATGCCGCCAGACCTGATGTCCACGCTATCGTGCACACTCACTCGCCGTTTGCCACGACGCTGGCGTGCATGCAACTGGAAATCCCGCCTTTTCACTACATGATCGCCGTCACCGGCGACAACACGATTCCTTGTGCACCGTATGCCTTGTTCGGCAGCCAGGAATTGTCGGATACGGTGCTGGCGACGCTGGGAGAACGGTACGCTTGCCTGATGGCGCATCACGGCATGATCGCGCTGGGTCACAGTCTTGAACATGCCATGGCGATCGCCATCGAAGTCGAATCGCTGTGCGAGCAATATTGGCGCATTCTGCAAACCGGACATATCAAACTGCTTTCCGTCGAACAAATGACACAAGTACACGAAAAGTTCAAAGACTATTTCAGAAAATAACGTTCTTTTTACCACCATCAGCCTATGTCACTCACTTCATACATCCGCACCATTCCGGACTATCCCCAAAAAGGCGTGCAATTCAGGGACATCACCACGCTGTTGCATAACCCCGATGGTCTGAAACTGGCTATTGACCAACTGGTCGACCATTACCACGATATACCGATCGACCGCATTGCCGTCATCGAATCGCGCGGTTTCCTGCTGGGCGCTCCACTGGCCTATCACCTGAACAAGGGACTTGTCCTCATCCGCAAAAAGGGCAAACTGCCTGCCGCCACGATCAGTGAAAATTACGATATGGAATACGGCACCAGCACTATCGAGGTACATACGGATGCCATTTCTCCGGGAGAGCGGATTTTATTGATCGATGACCTGATCGCGACAGGCGGAACGGCCGAAGCCGCTGTTCGCCTGATCCGCAAGTGCGGCGGTAAAGTCGTCGAATGTGCATTCCTGATTGATCTTCCCGAACTGGGCGGTGCGCGACGTCTCAATGACGCCGGTTGTCCGACTTTCGCCTTGTGTGCCTTTGACGGAGAATGAATCACGTGAACAGACAAGCCGACTCCGTCCGGACATTGCGCTGGAACGGCAAAGCCATTGAAATGATCGACCAGCGGCTATTGCCGCATCATATCGAATACGTCGCTTGCGATTCGGCCAGAAGTGTTGCGGATGCCATCCGCAATATGGTCGTCCGCGGCGCACCGGCCATCGGGGTGGCCGCCGCCTATGGCGTCGCACTGGAAGCTGTTCGGCTACGGAATGCCGACCGTGAAACTTTTGCAACCAACATGCAAGCGGGATTTGCCGCTCTGTCGGCAAGCCGGCCGACCGCAGTCAATCTTTTTTGGGCGCTCGACAAAATGAAAGCCCTGTTGCAAGCCAACGGGAACAAATCACCGGCAGAACTGGCCAGTCTTTTGCTTCGGCAGGCACATGTCATGCTGGAAGAAGACATCCGGATCAACCGCGACATGGGACGCCATGGCGCCGCGCTTTTACCGGATGGCGCACGTGTCCTGACACACTGCAATGCCGGTGCGCTGGCGACCGCAGGACACGGCACGGCACTGGGCGTTTTTCGTTCCGCTGTGGAAGCGGGCAAGCATATCGCCGTCTTCGCCGATGAAACCCGCCCTTTCTTGCAAGGGGCCAGGCTGACCGCATGGGAAATGGTGCAGGAACATATCCCTGTCACCCTGATTACGGACAACATGTCGGGTTACCTGATGAGCCGCGGCGAAATCGATGCCGTTGTCGTAGGTGCCGACCGCGTCGCCGCCAACGGAGACGTCGCCAACAAGATCGGCACCTATATGGTGGCCGTACTGGCGCAACGGCACCATATTCCTTTCTACGTCGCCTGCCCGCTCTCGACGATCGACCTTTCGCTGTCTTCCGGAAAAGACATCCCTATTGAAGAACGTCCTGCTGATGAAGTGAAAGGATTTCGCGATTGTCAATGGGCGCCTGAAGGCGTCGCCATCCGCAATCCCGCTTTCGATGTCACCCCCGTGGAACTGGTGACCGCGCTGATTACGGAAAAAGGCGTCGTCGACAATGCCGCACTGATCAGAAACGGACTCGGAAATTTTGTCCGGAAACACCAGCCCTGATTTTCAGACGAATACCGGTTCCGGCTCCAGCCGGATACCGAAACGGGCCATCACATCCTGTTCGATCGCACCGGCCAACTCAACCATCTCCGCGCCTGTGGCGCGGCCATGGTTGACCAATACCAGCGCCTGCGTTTCGCAAACCCCGGCATCACCGATACGACGCCCTTTCCATCCGCACCTGTCGATCAGCCAGCCGGCAGCGATACGATAGCGTCCATCCGCCTGTTCGTATGCCGGGATATCAGGATGCAGTCGTTTCAGAGAGGCCATTTCTTCGGCCGTTACCGTAGGATTCTTGAAAAAACTGCCTGCATTTCCCAGAACAGCGGGGTTCGGCAATTTGCTTCGACGGATTTTGACGATGACTCCGCCGATATCGGCTGGAGATGGTCTGGAAATCCCGGACTTTTCCAGCTCGCGCGCCACGTCACCATAGGCAATATTGGGCGTCCAGCGTTTGGGCAATGCAAACGTCACGTCCACGATCACCAGCCGATCTTTCATTTCATGTTTGAAAATACTGTCACGATAGGAAAAACGGCAATCATTCCGGTTCATTTCGACAAGTTTTCCACTCGCGAAATCAAAAGCACGCAACGAAAAGAAACAGTCTTTCAGCTCCGCTCCATAGGCACCGATATTCTGTACGGGCGCTGCACCCACCGTACCGGGGATACCGGCAAGATTTTCCAGGCCTCCCAGTCCGTTTGCCAGACACCGGTCCACCAGATCCTGCCACCGTTCTCCTGCAGCGGCACGCAGATAAACATATTCGTCATCTTCCCCTTCACGGAAAATCCCTTTCATCTGCATGTGCAAGACCAGCTTGTCGACATATCCGGTCAACAACAGGTTGCTGCCGCCGCCGATCACCAGTTTTGGCATGTGTGCCAATGTTTCATGCCTGCAAATCCCCTCAAGCTCGTCGATGCCGGTTACCGCTATATATGCTCTGGCGGATACATCCATGTGAAACGTATTCAGTTCACACAGCGGAAAATCATGCATGACGTTATCGGGGAAAATCATGGTCGTTACTGTTGGAAACGGATACCGGGTGGCATACCGGAATTTTGTTCGTTACAATGCAGACTGCAATCTTAATGACTATTGATGTCCTCTGTCGAGGAATTTGCAAGAAAGGTGATCTATGCCCTCTTTTGACGTCGTATCCGAAGCCAACATGGTCGAAGTCCGAAACGCTGTCGACCAGACGAACAAGGAAATCGGCACCCGTTTCGACTTTCGCGGCAGCGATGCACGCGTGGAACAGAAAGAACATGAACTGACGGTCTTCGCCGATTCCGAATTCCAGCTGGGACAAGTCAAGGATGTGCTGACCGGCAAGATGGCCAAACGGAAAGTCGATATCCGCTTTCTCGATGAAGGCAAAATCGAAAAAATCAGCGGCGACAAGGTCAAACAGCTTGTAACCGTCAAAAACGGTATCGCCAGCGATCAGGCGAAAAAAATCGTCAAGCTAGTCAAGGACAACAAGCTGAAAGTACAGGCCAGCATCCAGGGCGATGCTGTTCGTGTCACCGGTGCGAAAAAAGACGATCTGCAAGCCACCATGGCCATGCTTCGCAAGGAAGTCTCAGACATCCCGCTTGAATTCAACAACTTCCGCAACTGAAAAAAGCCGCCTCAAAGGCGGCTTTTCTGTTTCACTTCTTCAGCACATCACGACGTCTCTTGACGGAATCCGCCAGATCTTTCAGGAGTTTGCTGCTGTCATCCCAGCCGATACAGGCATCGGTTACAGACTGACCATAAACCAGCGGTTTGCCAGGAACATGATCCTGACGACCTCCGACCAGATTCGACTCGATCATGACACCAATGATCTTGTTGTTGCCGCTGGCGATATTCCGCCCGACTTCCGCACAGACCGGAACCTGATTTTCCGCCTTCTTGGAGCTGTTGCCATGCGAGGCGTCGATCATGATTCTCGGCGACAGGCCGGCCGCTTCCACAGCCTGACAAGCTGCCTCGACACTCGCAGCATCGTAATTTGGCTTGTAACCGCCACGCAAAATGATATGACAGTCGTGATTGCCCTGCGTTTCGAAAATGGCGGTATGACCGCCTTTGGTAACCGACAGGAAATGGTGCGGATGTGAAGCAGCCTTGATGGCATCGATCGCGATCTTGATGTTGCCGTCCGTACCGTTTTTGAATCCGACCGGGCACGACAGGCCTGACGACAATTCACGATGAACCTGCGATTCCGTCGTTCGCGCACCGATCGCTCCCCAGCTGATCATGTCAGCCACATATTGCGGGCTGATCATATCCAGATATTCGGTTGCGGCCGGCAGCCCCAGTTCGTTGACGTCACGCAACAGTTCACGTGCGATGTGCAAACCTTCGTTGATACGGTAGCTGTGATCCATGAACGGGTCGTTGATCAGGCCTTTCCAGCCGATCGTCGTACGTGGTTTTTCGAAATATACCCGCATGACGACGATCAGATCGTTGGCATAACGCTGCTGTTCCTCTGCCAGACGATGGGCATATTCCATTGCGGCTTTCGGATCGTGAATCGAACAGGGGCCGATAATCACGACGAGACGATCATCCTGATCGTGCAGGACACGATGGATGGATTCTCTGCAGGTTGAAACCGTTTCGGCTGCCTTCTCAAGGCAGGGAAACTCGCGTATCAAATGAGAAGGTGGTGTCAGTTCTTTCATCGCGAGAATTCTTAAATCATCGGTGGGTTTCATTGTTTTTCCAGTCTTGATAAACGAAAAAACCGCCAATTCTGGCGGTTTTCGGGAATTTCGGTATTCTCTTTACTCGAGCGCTTGCCGCTTCTCCACCGCCAACGGGCTGGAATAGCTAAAGTAAAAATAATAAAAGTGAGCGAAGTTCAACATTTTACAAAACAGGCGCTTGATACTATATGTTCATTCATTGTAAACCAGTTTTTCCGGTCTGACAAAAATTTCTTTTTATTTTACACGGTTCCGCCGACAGTGACGTCCTCGATACGCAATGTCGGCTGTCCGACGCCGACCGGCACACTTTGTCCTTCCTTTCCACAGACACCGATACCGGAATCCAGCCGCATATCGTTGCCGATCATGGAAACCCGCTTCAGAATATCCGGGCCGTTTCCGATCAGGGTCGCTCCCTTGACCGGATACGTCAGCTTGCCGTTTTCGATCATATACGCTTCGCTGGCGGAAAACACGAATTTGCCGTTCGTGATGTCCACCTGCCCGCCACCGAAATTCGCCGCATACAATCCTTTTTTGACCGACGCGATGATTTCATCCGGTTCCCGATTGCCTGCCAGCATGAATGTATTGGTCATGCGCGGCATCGGCAAATGAGCAAACGATTCACGCCGTGCATTTCCCGTTACCGGCATATTCATCAGACGCGCATTCAGGGTATCCTGCAAATACCCTTTGAGTATCCCGTTCTCGATCAGCACCGTACATTGTGTCTGATTGCCTTCGTCATCCATGTTCAGCGAACCGCGCCGGTTGGCGATGGAGCCGTCATCGACTACGGTAATACCGTCAGCCGCCACTTTCTCGCCCAGTCTTCCGGAAAAGGCACTGGAGCCTTTCCGGTTGAAATCGCCTTCCAGACCATGCCCGACCGCTTCATGCAGTAGGACACCGGGCCAGCCGGAGCCCAGTACGACCGTCATGGGCCCCGCCGGAGCGGGACGCGCTTCGAGATTGACCAGCGCCGAACGTGTGGCTTCATCGACATATTGCCGGATCAGCTCGTCAGTGAAATAGGTATAGCCATAACGGCCACCGCCACCGGCCGTTCCCATTTCACGCCGTCCGTTTTCTTCGGCAATGACGGTCACGGACAAACGGATCAGCGGTCTGACATCGGCTGCCAATGTACCGTCGCTGCGCACGACCATCACGATATCGAACTCGCCTGCAAGACCTGCCATGACTTGCACGATGCGCGGATCGGTTGCCTTGGCAAGTTTTTCGACCTTTTCCAGGATGGCCACTTTTTCCGCCGCACTGATCGTCTGGAGGGGATCATTCGGGATATACAGCGAATGCACTGCCGATGACCTCAGCGAGGTAGCGACTTTCGCTTGTCCGGCACCCTGCCTGCCGATCGTCCGGGTCGCTTTGGCCGCTTCCTCAAGCGAAGCCATCGAAATATCGTCCGAATAGGAAAATGCCGTTTTGTCACCCGATACCGCGCGGACACCGACACCTTTGTCGATCGAAAAACTGCCCGTCTTGACGATACCTTCCTCCAGACTCCAGCTTTCGTTTTTCGTGAACTGGAAATACAGATCGGCATAATCGACCTGATGCGTGAAAATACCACCGATTGCACGAACCAGCGCCGGTTCATCCAGACCGAAAGGTTCCAGCAAAACGGATTTGGCCAATCCAAGGGCGTCTTTTGTCAAATGGGTGGAGGACATCAGTAACAATCCTTTGAGTGAAAGTACATGGCGATTGTAGTGTATTGTGCGAAAAATTGCAGACATGCGCAGACATACCGGCCAGATGCACGATATGCATGGAATGGGCGAAACGCCATTTGCACCGGCAAACAGCATTTCGTCACCTTACCGTGAAATGGATATCAGAGCTTGCGATGTCTTAAGGCTGGCAACTTTTCACGAATGGACGCCATTCTCCCGAAATCCAGTTCGCCGGCAACCACACCTTCGCCTTCCGGTAATACCGCTTTCACCTCGCCCCATGGATCGATCAGCATGGTATGTCCCCATGTCCGGCGTCCCGTGACATGCCGGCCACCTTGTGCGGCTGCAAGCACATAAGCCTGATTCTCGATCGCACGTGCACGCAAGAGGATTTCCCAGTGAACCTTGCCCGTCGTATAAGTAAATGCTGACGGCACCACGATCAGCGCACAGTCGCCGAATGCGCGGTACAGTTCCGGAAATCGCAGATCGTAGCAGACCGACAACCCCACTTTGCCGAATGGCGCCTGAAACGTCACGACATCATGCCCGCCGGTAATCGCCAGCGACTCGTCATACGATTCGCGCTCCGTCGAAAATCCGAACAGGTGAATCTTGTCGTAACGAGCGACGTTTTTGCCAGCTGCATCGTAAACCAGCGAACTGTTCAACACTTTTCCGGGTTCATCCGATACCAGCGAAAGTGTCCCGCCGATCAGCCAGATACCGTTTTCACGCGCCATTTCCGCCATGAAATCCTGGATCACGCCCTTTCCGAACACTTCGGCATGTTGCAATTTTTCCGTATCGTTATAACCGATACCCGGCCAGTACTCCGGCAACAAAACCAGATCGGCACCCTGACTGGCCGCCTCTCCGATCAAACGTCTTGCCGTCGCGATATTTTCCTCGACAACCGGCGTGGAAACCATCTGGATGGCAGCCACTTTCGTCATGCTCACTCCTTTCACTGACTGTTTGTCTAGCCTGTTTTCTTTCCCGTATCGCCCTTGACTTCACGGATAACCGGCTCTTTCCATGTCCCCGTGATACTGTATTCGTGCGTAAACTGTTTCATCAACGGTTCTCTCAGGAACATCTGTGCAAGAAACGTGCCGATTCCGATAGCCGGATTGATGAAACCATAGGCAATGGATGCGGCCGCCGCGTTGATTTCCGGAATGATGACCACATGCAGGTTCTGCGACTCTCTGGCGATATTGACGCTGCCATTCATCAGGACTGTCGCATTGACCCCGTTCATTTTCAGATTTTCCGTATGCATGATGCCATTGGCGATCGTGGCATTCGCCGTAATTTCGTCAAAGGCGAATCCTTTGGAGAAGATGTCGCGGAAATCCAGATTCAAACGGCGCGGCAACGACTGCAGACTGATGACGCTGAGCAACTTGGCGGCCCCCGGATCAGCCTTCAGAAACTGTCCTGCCTGCACCTTGAGCGACATCTTGCCCGATAACGACGGCAAATCCAGTGCGAAAGGCAACCCTTCCCAGCTGAGATCGCCTTTCATTTCCCCATTTCCGCGTTTGATCAGATCGTCATATCCGAGACGTCCCAGCAATTTCCCGGCATTCTTGATATTCAATATGTAGTGCAACCGGGTTTGCTGCCTGTTGCCGGTAACCGAAATCCAGCTGCCCGATGCCTCGAGTACCGCATCGGGATTGGTGATTTTCAGCCGGTTGATCCGCCACTCGCGTCCTCCCTTGAAAGACACGTTGTTGGCCACGATTTCCGTTTTGCCCAGACGTTTTTCAAAAAGCGTCAGCTCGTCCGTCACAATATCCAGCGACGGAATCCAGTAAGTATTTTCCTTGCCGGCAGTACTGGATGCCTGTTTGAGCGAAGATTGCAGGATATTGAGCGATTTCAGCCGTGCGATGAGCTTGCCGGTAACGTCTTTTCCCGTCGCTTCCTGCCATTTCAGTTGTCCGTTGATCTGGTTCGACCCGATACGGAAATCCCAGTTTCCTCCCTGACGCGATCCGTTAAGACGGACATCGGTCAACCACATATCCAGCGCCATGATTTCATCGGCATCAACCGAGAAATATCGCGGATAAACATATTGCACCAGCGTACTTTCCTCGGAAGATGTGCCGCCTTTCTCGCCTGAAGGCGAGTAAAAATCCTTGAGAAATCCGCTCCACGTATTGAAATCGACACTGTGCAAGCTGATACCCAGCGACAGTCCGTCCTGCAATACCGGTTTCGTGTTGATACCGATTCCGCCTTGCATGACACGCCATGCCGAACGTTTTTCTTTCTGTCGCAAGTATCTTGCCGTCATGTTTTCCCCATAAACGACAGACAGTTCATCCCGCATACTATGCCCGGCGGAAGGCAAATCTTTCAGAATGACACTTAAAGGCAGCACACTGCCTGCCGGTTTGCCCAACGGAGTCGGCAAACCGATTTTCAGGCCTTTCAGTGACGAGTCGACCCGTATCATGCCATCCCTGATGCTGACGGTATACGGTGTATTGCCCGAAAGATTTTGTACCAGCTTGCCCATCGCACCCGTATGATAGGTACGTTGCAATCCCCTTGCACTCAACACGCCGTCGGCACGTACCAGAAAATGTCCGTCCGGCTGCGTCCCGCCTGATACCGTAACCGGTTCATGCAGAAAATCCCCACGGACTTTTTCCAGCCGGAAACCTTTTTCGGAAAACAGCAACTGCCCTTGCGTTTTCGTGATAACCGGCAAATCTTCCAGCAAAACAATATCGTTATTGTCGAACTGCAATGTCCCCTTGACCGTGGAAGCCGCCATTTTTTCAAGCGGCAAATGCATTTCGAGTGCCAGTTTCGCGTTGCCGGTCGCTGTGGTTTTTTCCGTCAGGTGTCCGATCCAGTCCGTAACAGGTGACAAATTCACGTATCCGACCAAATGCTGCAAGGTTCCTGCCGCCTTTCCCTTGATATCGAGCTGCGGATTGTCCGACAGGACATCGGCGATAATGACATCCACATTTTCCAGTACCGCATGGTTGGTCTCCGCGCTGTCGGCATGGATAGCCAGATAACTGCCGTTCATGCGAAATTCACCCTGGATTTTTTCGATAACCGGCCATAACGGACGTTTGCCCCCATCGGCAAACGTATCAGGAGTGAAATTCAGCAAACCGTCGGCCAACCGGGCACGAACCGAGAAAATGCCATTTCCGCTCTGCCCTGCATACGGAAAATCGGCAAGCGCCCCTTTAAGGTGAATTTCCGCCTCACTGACTTTCCCGCCTTTCAGGGCACCGCTCAACCATTCTTTGAGTGAAACGGGAGTCTGAAGCGGGATGTATTTTCTGACACGCGCGATTTCCAGATTTTCGATTTTCGCCTTCAAATCCGCACTGCCATACCGGTTCGCCGTATCTTTCAGATCGTTCGTATATTGCCCGGAAATATTCATCCGCATACCATCCTGCAACAGTGACAATTGTCCGATATCGACCGACAGGACGTTGTCTGCCGAACGTTTCCATCCGATTTTCGCCATCAGCCCATCGGCCTTTTGCGGAGCATTCGCAGCATAAAACGGCAGCGCCAGCACGGCATTTTTCGAGTCCAACACCAATTCACCGCCATATTCATTGGCGGAAACCGAGCCGCTCAAATTCGCGAATCCCGGATGCGCGGGCAACTGCGCAATTTGTCCTGAAGAAACTTCGGCATGACCGGTTCCGTTCTTTTCCAAAACGGTCAACCCCTCAAACCGTCCCTGAACCAGATAAACGGGATCGGTGCCGGCGGCCTGCTTCCATTGGACGGTGACACCGGACAGTTTGCCCGCCAGATGTCGCGATTCCACCTGGCTGCGCATCTCCTTTTCGATCGGCAAATAGGGCAAAAACGCCGTCAGTTCACTGATATCAAGCTTGCCGATTTCGACTTTCAGCTCTTCAGGCACACGGTCCTGTCCGGGCACATACATGACGGAGAATGTGGTATCGTGCAGCGCTTTGCCTTCTGCCGTTTCCATTGAGAAATGGTTGGCAGCATACGTGTACACCGGCTTTTTCTGCGGATTGTCTGCCGCCGTGCGGTATTTTGGCGTTTCCATCGAAAAACGCCCCGACACGCGGCTTACATCCAGTACCGGCAACGTCGTATCAGGCGTAAACCGGATATTCTTGCCTTCGATATCGGCTGTCACGCCGGACAATCTGAGCCCATCCAGGGCCAACCAGGCCCGGACAGAGCCGGAGCCGCCTTGTACATCCAGAGGGAAATCGACAAATCGCTTCCACTCATCCAGCCGGACACCCGGCATATCCGCATAGAGTTCACCTTTCCATTTCGAAAAGTCCGAAATACGTTCGGCGAATCTTGGATGCGACAAATCGCCCCGAATATCGATTGAATTCGACAGCGGCACATCCGGAACAGCCGCCAGACGGAACCGATGGCGGCGTCCACGATTTTTCATGACGAAGCCAACCTGCTCCAGATTCAGTTCCTGATCGTTGCGCAACGCATCTTTCCAGCGCACCTTTCCGTCACGTATGATGATTTCGTGCTGTTTCAGCACCCAGTCGCCTACATTGGGCTTTTTCCCGTCATCGTTTTCCAGACGAATGCCCGCCAGATAAAAATACCCTTGTCTGTCGCGCATGACCTGTATATCCGGCTTGTCGATCTGCAACGATTCCAGACGAACTTCCATCAGCGGCAACGACCACCATGAAACGACCGCACCGACATGCTCAAGCCGCACGACTTCATGTCCCTCATTGTCCGACACCACGACATCTTCCAGATCGACCCGTGGCTGCAATCCATACCACGAGGCCTCGATCTCCGCAAAAGAAACGGGACACCCAAGCGATTCACTCGCCATACGTTCGATTTCGGTCTTGTAGGCACTGACCTGTGGCAAAACGATGTATCGTATACCGAGAATAATTACGGCAATAACAAGATAAATCGCGAAAAAAATGCCGAAAGCCACTCTGAAGAAAAAGCGGTAGCGGTAAGCGACATCGGCAAGCGCATCCGCAGAGCGCGTCCAGAACGTACCCTGTTGCTTGCCGTTTTCCTGATTTTCCTGCGGTTGCGATTGCATCACATATGAGAAAGCATTCAATAAACGTAAAATACCACAGTGTCATCCCGATTTTTAATCCATTGCCCAGAATAACGATTGTCCGTTTTGCGCAAAACGACATTTACGCAGTATTACAAATATGAAACCCTCTCTCATTCCTGCCGAAGAAGCCTCCCGTTTTTATCTGCACTGGCTGAATGCCGACCGCGAAAAACGTCAGGTGCAAATACAGGCACTCATTCAGTCACCTCTTGACCGCGCCGATCTGCCAGCCTTGTTGAAACGGGAACTCGACAACGGTTATCCGCTTCCCAGGGCAATGCGCCGGCTCAGGAATCTGCTGATTTGCGCCATTATCGAACGCGATCTGTCGGGACTTGCCGATCTTTCGGAAGTCGTCGGTGCAATGACGCATTTCGCCGAATTCGCCATCCGCACCCATCTGGACGCGCTTTATCAGGAACTGGCCGATACACACGGCATTCCGGTCGGCGCGCATTCCGGCAAGAAACAGGAAATGATCGTCCTGGGCATGGGCAAACTGGGGGGTTGTGAACTGAATGTTTCATCGGATATCGATCTGATTTTCGTGTATCCGGAAAACGGGGATACGGTCAGCACACGTCCCGGACAACGTCTGCTTTCCAACCAGGAATTTTTCACACGACTCGGCAAACGTTTTATCGGCGCACTTTCCGAAATCGCCGAAGACGGTTTCACATTCAGGGTGGATATGGCATTGCGTCCCAATGGGGCATCCGGTCCGCTCGTGGCCAGTTTCGGTATGGTCGAACAGTATCTGATCGTACAGGGACGCGAATGGGAACGCTATGCATGGATCAAGGCACGCGCCATTACCGGCAACCCCGAAGATATCGAAACACTGCGACGCATCGTGCATCCTTTCATCTACCGCCGCTACCTTGACTTCAGTGTTATCGACGCGATCCGCAACCTGCACCAGCAAATCCGTGCCGATGTGATCCGTCAGGAAAGATTGCACCCTGAACGCAGCAACAACATCAAACTGGGGCGCGGCGGTATTCGGGAAATCGAATTTCTGGCACAAATGTTCCAACTCATTCGTGGCGGCCGTGATCCTGCGCTCCAGGACAAGTCAACACGCAACATATTGCGCATTCTCGCCGAAAAAAGGCAGCTTGACGAACCGACAGCCAACGCGCTGCTGGATTCATATACTTTCCTGCGAAACCTCGAACACCGTATCCAGTATCTGGACGATGCACAAACGCATTCGCTGCCATCCAGCGAAAACGACCTTCGTATCATTGCCAACACGATGGGCATGAGCGATTCGGCACAACTGCTCGATACCTTGCAAAAACATCGTGATTTCGTATCCGGCCAGTTCGATGCCGTATTCAGCGACAAATCATCCGCACATGACCAGTCCCGACCGGTCATTCCGCAACCGCTTTTGTCCAGCCAGACTGAAGAAGAACAACTCCAGTTTCTGCAGACGAAACTGGAAACTCTCGGTTTTCCCGATCCTGCAAACGGTGCGCGAAGACTGTTGTCATTCTGGAAAACAAATCGTATCCGCTCCCTGTCGGATGCAAACCGTACCAAACTGATCGCACTGGTCAATTCGCTGTTGCCCGGACTGCTGGAAAGCGCCCATGAACCTTTGGCGACACTTGGACGTTTGCTGGACTTTTTCGAATCCATCGCACGACGCACCGCCTACCTGTCGCTTTTGACCGAATATCCTGCCGCGGCACAACGACTGATGCGCATGCTCGATGCCAGCGAATGGGCGGCACGTTACCTGACGAAGCACCCCATCCTTCTCGATGAACTGCTGGATGCTCGCACCTTGCTTGCTCCTCCTGACTGGGAAACTTTTACATCGGAACTCGATACCCAACTCGAAAACCAGCGTGGCGATACCGAACTGCTGATGGATACCCTGCGTGAAACACATCATGCACAGCTGTTCCGACTGCTGGCGCAGGATCTCGCCGGCGCGCTGACGGTCGAACGGCTGGCCGATCATCTTTCCAAACTGGCCGACATCATGGTGGAAGCCACGCTGCGCGAAGTCTGGCAAGCCATGCCGAAACGCCACAGGGAAGTCCCCCGTTTTGCCGTGATCGCCTACGGAAAACTGGGGGGCAAGGAACTGGGTTATGCGTCCGATCTTGATCTGATTTTCCTGTATGAAGACGACCATCCGGACGCACCGATGCTTTATACACGTCTGGCGCAGCGTTTCATTACCTGGATGACCAGCCCGACTTCGGCCGGCGTACTGTTCGATATCGATATCGCCTTGCGTCCGGACGGTGCCAGCGGTCTGATGGTGTCGAGTTTCGACTCGTTCGAACGTTACCAGAACGAATCGGCCTGGGCATGGGAACATCAGGCATTGACACGTGCCCGTTTCTGCGCCGGCGATACATCTATCGGAAGCCGTTTCGAAGACTTGCGCAACCGTATTCTCCGCCGTTCACGCGATCCGGCCTGGCTGAAAGCCGAAATTCTCAAAATGCGCCAGCGTATCCATGATGCGCATCCGAACCGTTCGACCCAGTTCGATCTGAAACACGATGCCGGTGGCATGATCGACATCGAATTCATCGTGCAATATCTGGTGCTGGAATATTCGCTGCAATATCCGGAACTGACCAACAATTTCGGCAATATCGCGCTGCTGAAAACAGGCGCCGAACTGGGACTGATCCCGAAAGATGCCGGCGAAACGGTATCTTCCATTTATCGGGAATTCAGGAAACTGCAACACCAGATCAGAATGCAGGGGGCAGAACAGGCGCGTGTCGCTCCGGAAAGTGTCAAAACACAAAGCGATGCCGTCAAGGCATTGTGGCAACGTATATTCGGTTGAAACCGACCTGCCGCGCCATATTCACACAGACGTGAAAAGCGCGTCAGGATTGCCCGCCAGCCTGTTTGCCGTACAACGTATCGGTTTCGTCACGTACATGACGCGAAAGCAGCTGCGACACGGTACTTCTGATGGAAACCTGATCGAACAAAATACCGGCCACCGCGTTGGCAATTGGCATTTCCACACCGGCTCTGGCTGATATGAACCGGACCGTTTGCGCACAGCGCACACCTTCCGCAACATGACCCAGTTCGGCGATGACCGTTTCCAGTGTCTTGCCCTTGGCAAGTCCCAGACCGACCCTGCGATTGCGTGACAAATCGCCCGTACAGGTCAGAATGAGATCCCCCATACCGGTCAGTCCCATGAAAGTTTCCAGTCGTCCGCCCAAAGCGACTCCCAGACGGGTAATTTCGGCAAGTCCCCGCGTAATCAGCGCTGCACGGGCATTCATGCCCAGTTCCAGACCATCGGACATGCCGGTCGCGATCGCCAGAATATTCTTGACGGCACCGCCGACTTCCACACCGACGACATCGTCGCTGGAATAAATGCGCATATTGCCGCCATTGATCGCGCCAAGTGCCATTTTCCGCAATACCGGCGACTTCGATGCGATCGTCAGCGCACAGGGCAAACCGGCTGCCACTTCCTGCGCAAACGAGGGGCCCGACAATACGCCGGTATTGACATGTTCGGAAACCAGTCCTGCGACTACCTGACTGGGCAACAATCCGGTATTTTCTTCAAACCCCTTGCACAACCAGATCAGGTTGCTGACCGAAGTACCCGCCAGATTGCCTGTCACCTCACGCAAACCTGCCACAGACGTGGCGATAATGACCAGGCCTTCCGGCCCGGCTGCATGCGATACGGCGCTTTTGAAATCGGCTGTCAGTTGCAATGAATCGGGCAAGGTGAAACCTGGCAACCCGACCCTGTTCTGTCCGGTTTTTTTCGCCTCGACAATGACGCTGTGTTTACGCCCCCACAGTACGACGGAATGTCGTGCGGCCAGACTGATGGCCATCGCGGTACCCCATGCACCGGCACCCAGCACAGTAATATTCATGGCATCTCATCGGAAAACGGACACAGCACCATCATGCCGGGGTATCCTGCCCCGCCGCCGGATTGCCGTTTTGCGCTTTCTGTCTCTGAAGACGTTCATGATAGTACGCCTCGAAATTGATCTCGGCCAGATGGATGGGCGGGAAACCCGCTCGCATGACCATGTCCGCGATGTTGGAACGAAGATACGGATAAATGATCGTCGGACAGGTAATGGCCAGCACCTGATCCATCGCTTCTTTCGGAAATCCGCGCACCTCGAAAATCCCGGCCTGTTTGCCTTCTACCAGATAGGCGGTCTTTTCGCCAATCTTGGCCGTCACCGTCACCGTGACCGTCGATTCATAAGTGGTTTCGGCCAGGGGCTCGAACCCCACATTGATAGACACATCGATTTCCGGCAATTTCTTTTCGAGAAAAATGGCTGGAGAATGCGGTTGTTCCAGCGACATATCCTTGAGATAGACCGACCGGATCTGGAAAACGGGTTGAGAAACCTCGGATGACATAATTACTCCGGAAAAAATAACAAAAAACGATCAGCTGGCCTGCAAAAGCGGCATAAGCTTGCCTGCCTTGTCCAGCGCGGACAAATCATCGAATCCTCCCACATGGGTTTCGCCGATAAAAATCTGCGGAACGGTACGACGACCGGTTTTTTCGATCATTTCCGCACGCAGATTGTCGTCGCCATCGACGAGGATTTTTTCGATATCCGATACACCACGCGATTTCAGCAATCGCTCGGCCATCATGCAATAGGGACAAACTTTCGTGCTGTACATCACCACGCGAACTGTCATGACTGTTCCCCTTTCATTTCATTTGGTCACGGGCAACCCTTCACCGACCCATCCTGTCATACCGCCCTTGAGAATATTGATCTGGCTAAATCCCTCTTTTTTCAGGATGGAAGCGGCCTTGTCCGATTCCTTGCCGGATTCGTCCACGATGATGATCGGTTGTCCCTTGAATTTTTCCAGTTTCTGGATACGTTCCTGCAAACTGGTCAACGGCACATGCACGGCGTTCAGGATATGGCCGGCCTGATACTGCTTCTGGTCACGGATATCGATAATGGCCGTCTTGCCCTTGTTGATGATCTTGGTGGCCTGGGAATTGGTGATTTTCGCGCCCTTGCGGATGTATGGCCAGACCAGTGCACCGATACAATACAGTGCCACACAGATAAGAAAAATGTTGTCTCTAATAAAATTCACGGGTTTATCCTGCAGAAGTCAACGATAACAAACCGATACATTATAAAATAGAAAGACACGGGACATTCGGTATAACTTATTTTCGTTTCGAT
The DNA here is from genome assembly GCA_934277985.1 of uncultured Oxalobacter sp. Taxonomy (GTDB): domain Bacteria; phylum Pseudomonadota; class Gammaproteobacteria; order Burkholderiales; family Burkholderiaceae_D; genus Oxalobacter; species Oxalobacter paeniformigenes. The sequence goes on along the minus strand of CAKQWF010000005.1, from coordinate 56,138 downwards.
TATGCATAAAATAGTTTTCATGCGGCACGGTCAATCCATCTGGAACCATGAGAACCGGTTTACAGGCTGGACTGATGTCGATCTGACCGAACGGGGCAAAAATGAGGCACGCGCAGCTGGTCGCATTCTCATGGAAGCCGGTTTTGAATTCGATATGGCCTATACATCCGTATTGAAAAGAGCGATCAGAACGCTATGGATTGTACTCGACGAGATGGATGCCATGTGGGTACCGGTCGTTTGCAGCTGGCGTCTGAACGAACGCCACTATGGTGCCCTCCAGGGACTCAACAAGGCGGAAACCGCCCGGAAATATGGTGAACATCAGGTTCACATGTTGCGCAGAAGCTACGAAGTGGCTGCAGAGCCGTTACTGCCGAATGATCCGCGAACCGCTTATAACGAGCCGGCCTACGCATCCCTTTCCAGAGACCAGATCCCGCTTACGGAAAGTCTCAAGGATACCGTTGCGCGGGTCAAGATACTCTGGAACGAATCGATCGCTCCGGAAATCAGGAAAGGAAAACGCATTCTGGTCGCTGCACACGGCAACAGTTTGCGTGCCCTGATCAAGGAACTGGACAATATCAGCGACAAGGATATCGCCTTGCTGAACATACCGACCGGTCAACCGCTGGTTTACGAACTCGATGACGATCTCAAACCGGTTCGCCACTACTATCTGGGCGACCCCGACAAGATCGCCGAAGCGTTGCAGGAAGTGGCGGCACAAGGCAATGCCAGCTGATGGAACAGCTTTTGTAATTGATGGGCAGAAGCCATGCTTCTGCCCCGCATGACGCATGAAAAAGATTTTCTTTCTTTTTTTTCTGCTGGCGTTTACTGTTGCGACTTTTCCTGCCGCACAGGCAGCGAAAACCCCGGAAACTTCTGCAAAACAGAAAAAGACATCCCGGAAGACGGGAACAAAACGCGTCGTTCGTCAACGCGGCACCACCACACAAAGCAAGACCCGCCAGAAACAGGCCGCCGAAGCCGAACAGCAGAAATTGCATCGTCAGTTGAACACCCTGAAAAAGGAAATCACCCGTACCGAAAAAGCCAAGGGCAAGGCAGCCGAAGAACTGGCGGAATCGGAAAAAGCCATTTCATCGACGGAACGTTCGCTGTCGGAACTCGGCAAGCAAAAAAACCTGACAGAAGACCGACTTTCCCGACTTTCATCCGAGCACGCACAGCTCCAGGCCGTCGTTGCCAGACAACAACGCCAGCTTGCAGGAATCATGCAACAGCAATACATCTCAGGTGGCGAAAACCGGATGAAACTGCTTTTCTCGGGCGACAACCCCAACCGCATCAGCCGCGAATTGCAGTATATGAACTATTTCTCCATCGCCTATGCGAAGCTGATCGAGTCGTTACGCGACAATCTGGACACCCTCCATGCCAAACGGATGGAAACAAACCGTACCCGGCAGGAACTGGAAAAAATCGTCAACCAGACAAACAAACAAAAAAACATTCTCGAAAAGGAAAAAGCCCAGCACGCTGTTCTGCTTGCACAACTTTCCGAAAAACTGGCTTCACAGAAAAAAGAAGCCGAACGACTGGCACAGGATGAAAAACGCCTGGCCGGACTGGTCAGCCGCCTTAATCGTGCCATCAAGGCCCAACGCAAGGCTGCGGAAAGACGACAGGCCGAACAACGTCAGGCCGCACGCAAAAAATCTTCCGGCAAAACCCGCGTAACACGTGATGAAACGGAAACCGTACGGGAAGCTCCCTATCGTCCCGACACGACCAGCGCGTTCGGCCGCATGCGCGGCCACCTGAGAATGCCGGTATCCGGTACGATCACTGCCCGTTACGGCATGAAACGTGCGGACGGCCCAAGCTGGAAAGGCATTTTCATCAAAACATCATCGGGTGCCCCGGTGCATGCCGTCGCAAACGGCCGTGTCGTCTTTGCCGATTTTCTCAGGGGATTCGGCAACCTGATCATTATCGATCACGGCAACCAGTACATGACCATTTACGGCAATGCACAATCCCTCTCCAGACGGGTCGGGGATAATGTGTCGGCCGGGGATACCATTGCAAGCGCCGGCAACAGCGGTGAGAATACGGAAACCGGGTTATACTTCGAAGTGCGGCACAATGGGCGTGCCTATAATCCTCTCGACTGGATAAGGTGATACATGGGTAACAAATTTCGGAACATCCTGCTGGTAGGGCTGGGCATCGTCGTCGGTGTCGTGGCCTCGATCCAGTTTTCTGCCATGGCGCAAAAACAGACCGCGCCCTTGCCGCTGGATGAATTGCGCCAGCTGGCAGACGTATTCGGCCTGATTAAATCGGATTACGTCGAACCGGTGGAAGACAAGAAATTGCTTACGGAAGCCATATCGGGCATGGTTTCGTCTCTGGATCCCCATTCCGCCTATCTCGACAAGAAAGCTTTTCAGGAGCTGAAAGAAGGTACACAGGGCCGTTTCGGCGGTCTGGGTATTGAAGTCGGCATGGAAGACGGTTATGTCAAGGTCATTTCGCCGATCGAGGACACGCCAGCCTATCGCGCAGGCATCAAGCCGGGCGATCTCATTACCAAACTGGACAACACTTCCGTCAAGGGATTGTCGCTGGATGAAGCCGTCAAGCAAATGCGCGGCGAACCGAACACAAAAATCACCCTGACGATTGCGCGCAAGAACGTCACGAAACCGATCATCATCACGCTGGTTCGTGAGGAAATCCAGGTAAAAAGCGTCAAATCCAAAATCGTTGAACCCGGTTATGCCTGGCTGCGTGTCGCGCAGTTCCAGGAACCGACGGTCGACGATCTCGTTACCCATATCAACCGGATCTACGCCAAGGATCCGAATATCAAGGGCATCGTACTCGATTTGCGCAATGACCCGGGCGGTATCCTGCCAGGCGCCGTCGGTGTCGCCGCCATGTTCCTGCCACGTGATTCGCTGATCGTCTCTACCGACGGACAGTTGCCTGAATCGAAAGCGAAATTCTACGCCCGGCCCGAATACTATGCAGGAAGAACCATCAACGACCCGCTGGCCAAGCTGCCTGCGCAGATCAAGACGGTTCCGATGGTGGTTCTTGTCAATATCGGTTCCGCCTCAGCATCCGAAATCGTGGCAGGCGCCTTGCAGGATCATCAGCGCGCGACCATTATGGGAACGCAGACTTTCGGCAAGGGTTCGGTACAGACCATTCGCCAGATTTCCGAAGATACCGCAGTCAAGCTGACGACAGCCCGTTATTACACACCGAGCGATCGCTCCATTCAGGCCAAAGGTATTGTTCCCGATCTGATGGTGGACGAAACGGCAGATGGCGATGGTATCAACGGACTGAGAATCCGTGAAGCGGATCTCTCGAAACATCTGACCAACGGTGATGAAGAAGTCAAACAGGAAGATCGCCTCGATACGGAAGACGAGTTGAAATTGCTGGAAAACGCCAAAAACTACAAACCTATCGAATACGGTACGAAAAAGGACTTCCAGCTGATGCAGGCCATCAACCACCTGAAGGGCAAGCCGGTGAAACTGTCAAAGACGAAAACCGATGACAAAAAAACCGATGACAAAAAGATGGAAAACAAGGATGCCGCTCCGGCAAACAAACAGGAAAAACCCGCTGACGGCAAATGATGAATGACGAACAACGGCAGCGTTATGCCCGTCATATTCTCCTGTCAGACCTCGGTGAGGCCGGACAGGAGAAAATTGCGGTTTCCCATGCGCTCGTCATCGGTGCAGGTGGTCTCGGTTCACCCGCATCCCTGTATCTGGCTTCCGGGGGATTCGGAAAAATCACGCTGGTCGATGATGACCAGGTCGATCTGACCAACTTGCAACGCCAGATCCTTCACACCACCGACCGGATCGGCATGAACAAGGCGCAATCCGGCAAAATCGCGCTTGGGCAAATCAATCCGACTGTCGATGTTGTCGCCGTTACTGAAAGAGTCGATGAAAACAGCCTAGCGGAACTGGTCGGTGCTGCCGATGTCGTACTGGATTGTACCGACAATTTCAAAACACGCCTTGCGATCAACCGTGCCTGCATGACACTGGGCAAACCGCTCGTTTCCGGTGCCGTCGTCGGATTCGACGGACAAATATCCGTTTACGATCCGCGACGACAGGATTCTCCATGCTATGCCTGCCTGTTTCCGGAAGACCAGCATTTCGAAGATATCAAGGCTGCACAGGTCGGTGTTTTCGCACCGCTGGTCGGCATCATCGGCACCATGCAAGCAGCCGAGGCACTCAAGCTGGCTGCAGGTATCGGCCAGTCACTGGCAGGATCACTCTGGCTTCTGGATGCGTTGACCATGGAATGGACGAAAATCCGGATTGACCGCAACCCTGATTGCCCTGTCTGTTCAGGACGCGCCATCGGCAAAACACTTGCAGAAAATGTATAGCCTGCGACCGGCACGACTTGCCTCTTTTTGAGCTGACTTTCACCGAAACGCACAAACCGGATAACAATATTTGCAATATCATGCTATCGTTAGTCTGGTTTCAACGAAATTCTTTTTATTATTTGTCTAGCTGGAATTCTTTTATGGAAATATCAAAAATTCGCACTCTTGTTTCCCGTGCCGGCGAAATGCAGGGACTTGTCATCGTCGATCTGGTCTATCTGGACGGCATTCCATATGCCGTTTTCGAATGGGATAAAAAAGAAGGCGCAGATCCTGTTCCCCTGTACAAGGTACGTCTCGATCCTCGTGGCCTGATGCCGCTCCCGCCAAGTGCAAACAGCGATCTGAAATACCAGTATCGCATCTCGGTAGAGGATCCCAGACCGTTCTTCTGATTTCCCGCCATACCGGGACAGCCATCCCGTTCTGCACAGGCTGCATGCATGACAGTAAAACACCCTGATGACGAAATCGATGACATTATCTGGTCCGAAATCGGTTCCAGTAATGCAAAAGGCGATTTCATTTGCTATGTCATCCATTCTCCGGTAAATGCCAAATTTCTCGAACAGGCAAAATCACGGATCGACACACAAACGGATACGGAATCGCTGACCCCGGTCAACTATTTCAACGCCATCGAACGCATCAGGTCACTGGCAGAACAGCATCATCCTGCCGCCACGTTCCACATGGGGAAAATCCACGCGCTGGGTATTGCAGTCACACAGGATCTCGACGAGGGCGTTCGCTGGTATGAAAAAGCGATCGCCCTGGGCGAACCCAGGGCATATGCCAATCTGGGATGGCTATACCAGTCAGGCTATGGTGTCCCGGCCGATACATCAAAGGCTTTCGAACTGCTGTCTTATGCAGGTGAACATGGCGTTCTCTCTGCCAGAGCGACTGTCGGAATGATGCTGCTCAAGGGTGAAGGCTGTATACCGAACGCCGATGCCGGATTGCAGAAACTTGTATCCGCTTTTCGTGACGGTTATCTCAATGCAGGCAATCATTTGTCCGACCTTTACTTCGAAGGCAAATATGTCGCCCGGGATATCGAGCTGGCCCATGACTGGCTATGGAAAGTCGCCGACTGCGGCGATGAACGTACCATGGCCATTCTCGGCCACCACCTCATTACCGGCAGTCATGGCAAAACCAATACGCAAACCGGGCTGCAACTGATGCAACGCGCCATTGCCGAGGGCTTTTTGCCGGCTTACGTCTGGCTCGGTACGCTCTACAAAAAAGGAAACGGCCTAAAACAGGACATCAAAAAAGCGTTTGATCTGTTCCATGAAGGTCTGCTCGCAGGATGCAAGGATTGCGAAAAAGCGCTGGCCCTTCTGCTTTCGGAACAAAACATTCCGGGGGCCGACATATCCCGTTCATTGCATTAACATTCACCGAACATTTTCTCATTGATTCCCTGCTGCCGGAAAACATGAATAGTGCTATCGTATGCGTGCACATTGTTATGCTTTTCGCAAGGAATCCAAATGCTTCGTCAATGTTCCATTATTCTTCTGTGTCTTGCCCTTGCAGAACTGATCGTTCACGTGACCCATATTCATTTTCCCTCATCGCTTTTGGGCATGCTGATTCTGACCTTCCTGCTCAAGACCGGTCTTGTCAAGCTTGAATGGGTCAAGGGATTTTCCGATTTTCTGTTGTCCCATCTCGGACTGTTTTTCGTTCCGCCCGGCGTCGCCCTGATGTTGTATCTCGGCATTATTCAGGCACAGCTGATCCCGATCGTCGCTGCCACACTGATCAGTATGCTGCTTGTTCTGGCAGCCACCGGCTGGACCTATCAAATTATCCGTAAAATACTATGAGTGACTTTCTGCATAGTGAACTGTTTGCCGTCACCATGACGGTGGGGCTGTTTTGGGGCGCACAACTGTTACAGAAACGCCTCAAATCCATCATACTGAACCCGATTCTGGTAGCGATCATTCTGATCATCCTGATTCTGAAAGTGGGTGATATTTCCTATGAAACGTATTATGCCGGCGGAAAATATATCGAATTCCTGCTCAAACCGGCCATCGTCGCACTGGGTGTCCCGCTTTATCAGCAAATCGAACAAATCCGCAAACAGGCCGTTCCGATCATGGCCTGCCAGCTTGTGGGATGTATTGTCGGTGCCGTATCGGCTTTTCTGATCGCGCATTATCTGGGCGCCAGCATGGATGTCGCCATTTCGCTGGCCCCCAAATCGGCGACCACGCCTATCGCGATGGAAGTCTCCAGCCTGACCGGCGGCATTCCGTCCCTGACGGCGATCATTGTCATCATCACCGGTATTCTGGGGGCGATTTTCGGGCTGAAATTCCTGCGACTGGTCGGTGTGAAAAGTCCGATCGCACAAGGACTGGCACTGGGCGCCGCCGCCCATGCCGTCGGCACTTCGCACGCCATGGACAAAAACATCAAACTTGGCGTCTATTCGAGTCTCGGGCTGATCGTCAACGGTACATTGACCGGTTTGCTCACCCCCTACATCCTGCATCTGTTCGGCATCTGAATTTGTCGGCCGGCAAAAAATTGCCGGCCGATTTTTCAGACTTTGACAAAACGGATCTCTCCTTCCCGCTCCTGTCTGGCCAGTTTTCCCTGTTTTTCCAGATGATTCAGGTAAGCAATTGACTCACCCATGGCAAACATGCACTGATGGACTTCGTCCATTCCCTTTTCAAACAATACCGGCACGATATCGCGAGCCGTACAGGCTATGCTGCATACCGACAAAACTTTCCCGATTCGCGACCGGTGATAGGATTCCAGAAAATCAAGGCGCGCCTGGATTCCGGTAAACGGACGGCCGTGCGCCGGCAAAACGAGTACATCGTCGGGTAAATCACGGTAACGCCGTATCGAGTCGAGAAAATCCTGTAACGGATCGTCCTCCGGATTGGCAGGCGCGACCGGAATATTGGTGATAATGCTGGGCAACAGCATATCGCCTGCCAAAAGCAGCTTTTTCTTCCTGCAATAAAACGAGGCATGCTCCACTGCATGTCCGTAACCGGTCATCACTTCCCAGACATCGTCACCGATCACCATATCGCTGCCGTCACGCAGACCATGAAAGGTAGCGGGCAAAAAAGGACAATCACGCCGGTATACGCCTTCATATGAAGCCAGCATATCCAGCCGTTCTTCATCCAGTCCGTGCATACGGAAAAGATGTACCATCGCGCCGACCGAATAATTTCCCCACTGGTTCAAACGTGCAAGCGCAGACAGATATCCGCCATGCGTCATCCACAAGGAAGCACCTGTCTTTTTTTCCAGCCAGCCGGCCATTCCGGCATGATCCGGATGCGCATGGGTTACGACCTGTTTGACAAGACGGTATGTCCGCAAACTGTTTTCCCAGACTTGTATGCCGACTGCACAAGTCGCACCGGTATCGACCGCACACCATCCATCGCTGTCTTTGATCAGCCAGATATTGACGTGATTCAGCACGTAAGGTAACGGCATACGCAGCCAAGCAACATCTGGCACGATTATTGCCGCATCTCTTGTCGGGACTGTCTTGCCAAAAGGATAGGTAATTTCCGACATAGTCCGGAAAAACTTTCTGAAAAACAGCATTGTAGCCCTAATTTGTACTGACGGCCTCTACGAAAAACTATTAGATAGGGAGAATCGAAATGAAAAAAGTTATTGACTGGCAAAGTGCATTTAATTCTATCGCGTTCAAAAAAGCAAAAAACAATCGTCTGAAATTTGTCATCCCACTTCTGACTTTTTTCACATTGGTTTTTTTATGCCTGTTTTCCGTGCAAGGCATTTTTCCAAATATAGGCAATCTGAAAATTTTCGGACGGATTGATCTGGGTTTTCTTTTTGTAATGTCTTTGTTTCCTTTAACCGGCATTCTGGGAATCTGGTTTACATGCTACACAAAAGCGCATGTTTATCCGTATGAAGATCAGGTTGTCAGAACATATTCCACGAAAGGATAACAATCATGCATATTCTATCGGTTATCGTTTTTCTGGTTCTGATTGCACTAACATTGATCGTAACGGCCAGAGCGGCCAAGAAAGTCAGAACCGATAAAGATTTTTATGCTGCCGGTGGCGATATTCCAGGATGGCAAAACGGTCTGGCAATCGCCGGAGAATTCATGGCGTCCGGCGCCTTTCTGGGGATTGCGGGTCTGATCGCATTTCACGGGCTGGACGGTGAAATTTTTTCGATTTGCTGGTTCGCCTCGTTTTTCGTGGTATTGATTCTGATTGCAGAGGTCATCCGCAACTCCGGGAAATATACTTTCATTGATATCGTATCCTATCGGCTTAACCAGAAATCGATACGTCCGGCTGTCGCGGTCACGGTATTTATCGTCAGCCTGACTTATCTGATTCCGCAAATGGTCGCAGCCGGTGCATTAAGCAAGATTTTGTTCGGCATCTCAGATACGGTCGGTATTCTGGTCGTCGGTGGTTTGATGATCGTCTATGTGGTGCTGGGCGGCATGATGGCTGCCACATGGATTTAGTCGCTCAAAGCCATTCTGTTGCTGGCAGCCGGTTATCTGCTGGCATGGCTGACTATGTCTCACTTCGATTTCAGCGTTTCCAACCTTTTCGATGCTGTCGTCAATTCTCCGGAACTGGGAGAAAAATGGATTCAGCAAGGCGGCTGGCTCAAAAACCCTGTTGAAAGATATTCATTGGGCCTGAGCCTGTTGTTTGGTACAGCTGCCATGCCACATGTCCTGATGCGCCTGTTTACAGTCAAATCCAAGGAACAGGCACAAAAGAGTGCGCTCTGGACGATGCTGTTTATGGGCATGTTTCACATGATCACGTTCATTTTCGGTCTCGGTGCCGCCGTACTGGTCGGCAAAGCTGCGATTTACGCGATGGATCCCGGCGGCAATCTGGCAACCCCAATGCTGGCAAGATTCGTCGCAGGAGGTGAAGGTTCGTTTACAGGAGAACTGTTCATGGCATTCATTGTCTCCATTGCCTTCATTACGGTTATCGCAACCGTTTCGGGACTTTGCATCGCAGCATCGACAGCTTTTTCTTACGATTTCTGGTTCAAAGTCGTGAAAAACGGTATTCAGGATCATCACGGACAAATCAGAACCGCCCGGATATCTGCTATTGCGATTGGTATTCTCGCCATTATCTGTTCGCTGGCATTAAAGCATATGAACGTAGCGTATCTTTCCGGCCTGGCGTTTTCTATCGCGGCAACTGTCAATTTGCCAACGATTATCCTGGCGTTGTACTGGAAAAAACTGACGACAACAGGTGCATTGGTCGGCATCATCGGCGGAACGGTCATTTCTCTTTTCGCTGTATTGACCGGTCCATCCATCATGGGGGGTGATGCTGTTTTTCCGTTAAACAACCCGGGCATTGTGACCATTCCGCTAGGTTTTTTGATCACAGTTATCGCGTCATTGCTAACGGCTGACAAAGCTGCTGAACAGAAATATGTCGAACTGTCCGTCCGTTCCCATAGCGGACTGGGCGCTGAATAAAGAAAGGAATGAAAAATGAGTGGCGATACTTATCCTGTATTCAAGGCAGCTGCTGTTCAGGCTGCTCCCGTTTTCCTGAATCGCGAAGCGACTATCGACAAAGTGGAAACCTTGCTGCAAGAAGCTACGGAACAGGGTGCAAAGCTGGTTGTTTTTCCGGAATCTTTCATTCCCTGTTTTCCTGTCTGGTGTCTGGTACAGGCTCCGATAGACCAGCATCCACTTTTCAAACGACTGTACGAAAACGCTCTGGATGTCAAAAGCGTCGCTTTTGAAAGATTGGCGAACCTTGCCAGAAAATATCATGTTTTTCTTTCAATCGGCGTTACCGAAAAGTCAGATTACAGTATGGGTGCCATGTGGAATACGAATCTGTTATTCGACGATCACGGCAACCTGATCGGCAAGCACCGGAAGATCATGCCAACCTGGGCTGAAAAACTGGTGCACAGCTTTGGCGACGGCTCATCCCTGCTGGTACATGATACGAAAATCGGAAAACTGGGTGTGCTGATTTGTGGAGAAAACACCAATACGCTGGCACGATACAGTATGGTGGCACAAGGTGAACAGGTACATATTTCTACCTATCCGCCTTGCTGGCCCACCATGCGCCAATCCAATATTTCAGGTGGATACAATATGAAAGATGTCATTCATGTCAGAGCAGCATCACACGCCTTCGAGGGAAAGGTTTTTAATATTGCGTCGTCAGGTGTACTTGATGAAGACGCCATCAATCAGGTAGCCGGCGATAATGAGACCTTGCGCACCTTTCTGGAAAACGCCTGTCCGGCAGCCACCATGATTGTCGGTCCTGATGGTGAATACGCATCGGAACCGATTGTCGGAAAAGAGGGTATTGTTTATGCAGATATCGATATCTCAAGAGAAATCGCTCTGAAAGGCATTCATGATATTGTCGGCTCGTATCAGAGACTGGATATTTTCCAGCTTCATGTCAACCGATCTGAACAGAAACCGGCACATTTTTCATCAGAAGAATATTGCTCGCCGACATTCTCGGAAACACCCTGTCATGAAACCTGCATCCTCTAGTTTCTGCCACAAGGCGAATCTTGCAAAGCGCCAGATTCGCCTTGTCCGTTATCCATGTCGGATACAGATATCCTGATGCTATCTGGCTTCACAATGCATTGTCACTAACAAAACGGGGTTATGTTGCCGTTTCCTGCCGTACCAGATTCCTGAGCCAACCGACAGCATGCCGGATCCTTCCATTCAACGCATAATCAAGGGATGCAACCCGTTCCTCGGCTTGTTCCTGACGGACACTCTCGGAATCCGGTTCCGGCAAGCGCAAATAACCATCCACCTCACCATGATCCTTGTGGATTTGCATACCTGCCTTCTCGGCAATGCACAACATGGGTTTGTTTGACGCCAGACAATGAATATACAGGGTATCGATGTGCCTGTTGCGGCAATGAATGGCCGCACGATCAAATAATTTGGTTCCGACGTTTTTGCGACGCATGGGGGCCGACACGGAAACGCCGAATTCGGCCACCCGATGTTTGCGCTCCCCATCCAGTGCAGGCAATGCTGCCGGATCCAGAAAAGCGAGATGTCCGACACCGACAAGACTGTATGTACTTTCGTACACGCCGAAAACCGTATCGCGCGTGAAATCGATACTCTGGACATAACGCGTCACCGCCTCATCCGGCAACGCTGCTCCGAAACGCAAACGCCGGTCTGCGGCACTCAGGCCCAGAAAATGATTGAGCATGAAAGGACGATCCCGTTCGGACAGTTCCTTGATGAAAACAACAGGATTTTCTTGCATGTTCTCCTTTTTCGGCTGAAATGTCCCCCGGTGCACGGGAAATCCCGTTCCTGAACGGTCAGGATGCGGGCGTCTTGCCGACGCCGACTTTCTTGATCGTTCCGAAACGCATGGCATTGACTGCATCGGCAGCCGCATCGACACGTGCATTGTGCAATACGCGCGGAATTTCCTCGGATGCATCATCCATCGACTGGATGATCGCCGATGCGTCGATACTGCGGGCTGCATTCAACACCATCATCCAGTATTCACGCTGCGGGAACGGAATATTCTCGAAGCTGACCGTATCCGACTTGCGGCCCCTCAAATCGCATTCCGTCGCATTGATGACGTCCACGAACCGGTCAGGACGTCGGAATGCATCGCAACGTTCCAGCACCATGACAGCCGTCTTGGAACGCAATTCCGAACTGCGCCGGATATTGCCGTGTTCCCTTGCGGTCATGACGGCGATGTCACGATACATGTTCGAAACATGCAACCGACGACAGATATTATCGACCAGCGGCGCACCGCGTTCTTCGTGTGCACGATGATGCGGCCACTGGTTTTCGGGTGTCGTTCCCTTGCCGACATCGTGCAACAGTACCGCAAAACGGACTGTCAGCGGATAATTCTGCCGGGCCGCATAATCCAGCGCCAGCATGGTATGTTTTCCGGCATAAATTTCCGGATGATACTGTTCAGGCTGCGGAACGTTCCATAACGCTTCGATTTCCGGGAAAAGCCGTGCCAGCGCGCCGCATTCGTGAAGAATCATGATCATGCGTGATGGCTGTTCCTCCATCAGCCCCTGCGACAACTCTTTCCAGACACGTTCCGGAACAAGCGCATCCACTTCGCCGGATGCAACCATTTTTTTCATCAAATCCATGGTTTCCGGCGCGACTGTGAAATCGGTGAATCTGGCGGCGAAACGCGCCAGACGCAAAATCCGGACAGGGTCTTCGCTGAAGGCGTCCGATACATGGCGAAAGACTTTCGCCTCGATATCTTTCCGTCCGCCGAACGGATCGATCAATTCCCCGTCTTCGGACATGGCCATGGCATTGATGGTCAGATCACGACGCAACAGGTCTTCTTCCAGCGTCACATCCGGTGACGCATGGAAAATGAATCCCTTGTATCCCGGCGCCACTTTCCGCTCTGTTCTGGCCAACGCATATTCCTGACGTGTTTCGGGATGCAGAAAAACAGGGAAGTCCTTGCCGATCGGCTTGAATCCCAAAGACAGCATTTCCTCGACCGTAGAACCGACGACCACGAAATCGCTGTCATGTATAGGACGCCCCATAATGACATCACGCACAGCTCCGCCAACGGTATATATTTTCATAAGTCTTTTTCACTCACATCAAGTATCCAGCCGTTTTGCGGCCGGAAAAACCATTTACCCATTTCTGTTTTGCTGCGTATCTCTATTTCTGAATTATAAATGGTTTTGAAATATCTCATGGTGAGACATATCCCAACCGTGCTTTCAGGGATTGTGGGCGCTTTTCGAACAGTGCTGCATAATAAGTCGCATTGGACATGACGTTTTTGACATAATCCCGCGTTTCCGTAAATGGTATGGTTTCCGCGAACACTGCCCCATCCACTGTTCTGACGAGCGTCGAACGCCAGTTTTTTGGGCGGCGCGGACCGGCATTGTAAGCCGCTGTCGCCAATACCTGTGAACCGTCCAGATCGTTCAGAACCATGTTCAGATAATTGGTTCCCAGCAAAATATTGGTTTCAAGGCTGTTGATCTTGCCATAGCGGTAATCCGTCAGTCCGATTTTTTTGGCGACATACCGCGCCGTCGCGGGCATGACCTGCATCAGACCCGACGCACCGACCGACGATTGGGCATTCATCACGAAACGGGATTCCTGGCGAACCAGACCATATGTCCATGCCATATCCAGCCCCAGTTCGCCTGTCGCCTGTTCGACGATTTCCTGATAAGGCGCTGGGAAGCGTTGCGTGAAATCGGTTTCGTTTTTCGTCCGGTCCGACGTATTGACCATTCTGTCGAGCAAATTCACTTTTCTGGCATATTCGGCCGCCACGAGCAACTGGTGCTCATCCATTTTGCGTAGCTGCCAGTTCCATTCACGAATCCCTTCAAAACGCCAGTTCATTCCGAAAAACTTTTGTGCCAGCAAAAATCCCTGGTTTCCGGACATGGCTTTCATCTCGGAATCCTTAAACGTCACACGATGGGCCGGAACCTGTATTTTATGTCCCAGTTCTTCCTGTGCCAGTTGTCCGTAGAAATGGTGCTGTCCCGCAATCGTCGCAAACAGTTTGTTCGCCTTGTCACGCTGTCCCTGTGCCTGCAACGCACGCCCTTTCCAGTAAACCCATGACGGTTCTTTTTGCAGCGAAGCCGGCATCCGGGCGATCCATTCCTGAACGAGCGGCCAGTTTTGCCGACGCAATGCCGTCCTGACTTTCCATTCATGAGCGAACGGGGACATCACGATATCCGCACGGGACGCTTTCTGCCAGTATTCCAGTGCATCGGGCGACAAGGCAATCGAGGCCGGCAGAGCGATCAGCGACCAGCCGATGGCCTGCTCCTTTTCGCTCAGGTTCGGCAATGCCTCCTCGAGATACCTCGCCGCCTGTTCCCGATTTTTTTTGGCCATCCGTCCCAGTGCCAGCAAATACACTTCATGCGACATCCTGTCGTTGCCTGGACCCTGTTCCAGAATGGTTGCCGGCAATTCCATGGCTTTGGATACTTCGGCGCTCCCGGCACCTGACAATGTGGCGATACGCGTCGCCAGTGTCGTCAGATTGTTTTCGGATGCCAAACGACTCTGGTACCAGATGTCATCGTCACCGAACTGCCTTTTTTCCGCCAGATCGGAAACGAGTGCATAGCAGGCTTCTCCATATTTTTTCGGTAGCGTCAGCAGGATACGTGCATCACCGGCGACATTTTCTCCCTTGTCCGCTCTGGACATCAAGGCATAGCATTTGACCTGCATGTCGTCGTCGAGCACAAATTGCGGATAATGCCGGTCGAAACTCGCCCAGTTCTGCTGACGTCCCTGTATCAGCAACCAGTCGTTTCTCAAGCGGTCTGCAATGGCTGTATCCCTGTATCGCGACAAATAGGCATCGACCTGCGTTTCATCGGCATTGCGCAAATCCGATTTGAGCAGATAATAATCGACATAAGAAGGAACGGGATAATCGCGCAGACTGGCGGCCAGTTCTGTCGCACGTACGGCATCACCCTTGCGCGCGGCATCTCTCAACTGTCTGAACGCCTCATCCTGTGCTGAAGATGTATCCAAAGATGCACCGGCGCACGGAAACACGGCGAATGCCAAAACCAGCCATACGATATTCCTGAATTTCGCAACCATAGGCACCTCTTTTTATTGCATATCGATTATTCTTTATCTTATGAGTTTACCACCAGACCCAAATACCTTGCGTGATGACCGGCAGACACCGGACGTATCCAAAAAATCATTGCGCAAGTCACTGCTCGAGATCAGGAAATCACTGGCTGCCTCCCTGCACCTCGACTTCGACCGCGCCATCAGCAGGCATATTCTGCGCTATCTGGAAAACCACCCGTTCAAAACAGTAGGCGTCTATCTGCCCATCCGCAACGAACCGGATCTGTCCGGACTGTACACCGAACTGTCACGGAAAATCTCCCTGTCGCTCCCCATCACGCCTGCACGCGACCAGCCATTGCAATTCGTGCGTTGGCAACCGGGTGACGCACTCGTCAAAGGAGCATATAACGTACTGATTCCGGAAAAACAGGAACCGGTCGCCATGCCAGAAGCCTTGTTGATTCCCTGTGTCGGTTATACTTCCGGCCGTTTCCGTCTTGGATACGGCGGCGGCTTTTTCGACAGGACGCTGGCCGCCCATCCGGGTACGCATACCATCGGCGTCGCCTATTCCTGCCTGAAAACCGAATTCGAAACGGAAGAAAACGATATTCCTCTACATTGCATTATTACCGAAACGGGAATTATGCTTTAATGCTGTTTTTCAATCTGGCTGGACCGATTTATGCGTATTCTAATTGTTCGGGTATCTTCTCTTGGCGACGTAGTTCACAATCTGCCGGTTCTGGCAGACATACACCGCCATTATCCCGATGCCGTCATCGACTGGGTCGTCGAGGAACCCTATGTCGGTCTCGTCCGGCAAAACAGGCATGTCAACGATGTCATCCCGTTCGCACTGCGACGGTGGCGCAAGCATGTATTCTCATCCGAAACACGGCAGGAATTCAGACGTTTTCTGAACCATTTGAAAAAACAGTCATACGACTACGTTTTCGACACCCAGGGGCTGATCAAAACCGGCATTGTCCTGGGCTTTTCCCGGACCGTCCCCGGTGGCAAAAAGATCGGCCTGGCACACAAGACTGACGGATCCGGTTATGAACCGTTATCCCGCATTTTTCATGACCAAAGCATTTCTGTCGAAAAGCATATCCACGTCGTGACCAGAAGCCGGGAGGTCATCGCCAAAGCACTGGGCTATACACTGGACACGCCACCTGATTTCGGTCTCGTTACACCTGATGTCACGCCAGAATGGTTGCCTGAACACCCGTATGCGGTTTTTTTCCACGGCACATCCCGCGCTTCCAAGAAATGGCCACATGCCTGCTGGACGGAAGTCGGACATTTGCTTGCCAGAAGCGGGCTGCGTATTTTGCTGCCATGGGGATCGCCAGATGAAAAGAAAGACGCGGAGGTACTGGCGCAATCGATTCCGGGTGCGTCCGTATTGCCACGCCTGACCATCACCGATATGGTGACACTCACCGGCAAGGCTGCCTTTATTGTGGGTGTCGATACCGGACTGTCACATCTTGCTGCAGCTTTCGACAAGCCGACTGTCCAGATTTATTGCAATATTCCACGCTGGCGCACCTGCTGCGACTGGTCACCCAATGTCATCAGTCTGGGAGGCGAAAACGAGGTGCCGACACTGGACGACGTCAGAAACGCCGTCCTGACCCTGCTCCCCAAAGTCGGCACATGATTCCGTCGCTACCGGTACCCGATCATGCCGCCTTGCACGGCAGATCCGGATACCACATGTCACTTCGCGACCGTATCGGGAGCGTTTTCCTCAGTATTTTTCGGTGCCGACAAGGTCGAGAGCCGTTGCAGTTCCTGTTCGGAAATGTATTCAAACACCTTGACGACACGTTGCACGCCGCTGACACCGCTGGCCACACGCGCGGCACGGTTACCTTCCGCTTCCGTCACACACCCCATCAGATACACCGTCCCCCGTTCCGTAACCGTTTTCAGCGATTGTGAGAACAACTGCTTGTCATCGACGAAACTTGCTGCGACCTTGCCGGTAATCATGGCATCATTGGAACGCGATGTATAACTGGACGGTGCCGCGATCACCAGTTCATTGACGACCGATTCGACATTTTCAATCTGTGCGATCGCATTGCCGACGGCCTGTTTCATCGCTTCACTCTGGACTTCTCCCGTCAATAATACCTTGCGATTGAAACTGGTCACGTTGACATGTCCCTTGTCACCGACAAGGTTAGAGGCTGTATTTTCGCCCTTGAGCAAAATCACCTTGTCCTCCGTCTGTGCCCCCAGTGTTCTTCGATCGGTCGCCGCCATGGAACCGCTGACGGCCCCTCCTGCCATCATGACCGGCACACAGGCCGACAGCGAACAAACCATCACGCCTCCCGCGATCAGGGTAACCAGCCTGCGTTTCCAGACGGCCCCTGCACCTTGCTTATTCATCCACATCCTCCCCAAACAACGCTGCATCAATACCGTCACACAAACAGTGAATAACGAGCAAATGCACTTCCTGAATCCGTGCCGTCCTGTCATGCGGCACACAAATATGCACATCGGCATCATTCAGCACGGTTCCGATTGCTCCGCCTCCCTTGCCGGTCAGCGCGACGACATGCATTTCCCTGTCGTGTGCCGCCTTGATCGCCGAGATGACATTGCCTGAATTGCCGGAAGTCGAAATCGCCAGCAACAAGTCGCCGGGCTGTCCCAGCGCCTGTACCTGCTTGGCGAAAATATCCCCGAAACTGTAATCGTTTCCTACCGCCGTCAGTATGGAAGTATCCGTCGTCAGCGCAATCGCCGGCAAAGACAGTCTTTCCCGCTCGAACCTCCCGACCAGTTCGGCCGCGAAATGCTGGCAATCGGCAGCCGATCCGCCATTACCGCATGCCAGAATCTTGTTGCCTTGCGAGAGAACCGAAAACATCAGTTCGGCCGCACTCGCGATCGGACCGGCCAACACTTCAGCCGCCTGTTTTTTCAATTCGGCACTTTCGTTGAAATGCCCCAGTATTCTCTGATTTCTCATCTGTCGTCTTTTCCAAACGATTAATTCATTCCACCTCGATTACATTCTTCAACCACTGGCATTCGTTGCCATCGAAAGCGACGACATCGAAACGGCACAAAGGAAGAAAAGATGTGCGACTCAGGTAAAAACGGGCCGTGCTGACCAGCCTGCGCTGTTTCGCCGTGGAAATGCTGGCAAGCGCACCACCGAAAAAACTGTTTTTCCTTTTTCGCACTTCCACAAAAACCAGCACATCGCCATCCCGCATAATCAGATCGATTTCTCCGAAACGGCAACGGAAGTTCCGTTCGACCACATCCAGTCCCTGCCGGACCAGGAAGTATAACGCGTTTTCTTCCGCTTTATAACCGATATTCTGCGATTCGCTAAGCATTTTAGAGGACAATATCACAAGAGCTGCATGACGAAACAATTCCATACAAAATCGGTCTCTTGTATTCGGCTGCACGCTCCAGCAAAATTCCGGCATGGGCATGTATCATGCCGCCCGATATTCATGGAAGGAATCAGCCGTGTCGATACCGCACTTTATGGAATCGCTGTCACATCAGCACTATCCTGACGCCACATTATATGTGATCGGTACCCCCATCGGTAATGCCGGCGATATCAGCCTGCGGGCATTGCATATTCTGGAAATCGCGGATGCCGTCGCCTGTGAGGATACACGAGTCACCAAAAACCTGCTGGGACTTTACGGACTGGACAAGGAACTGATCAGTGCACACCAGCACAACGAGCGTGAAGCGGCAGAAAAACTGATCGCCCGTCTGCAACGGGGCGAACGTATCGCGCTGGTTTCTGATGCCGGTACCCCGGCCATATCCGATCCGGGTGCGAAAATCGTCGATTCCGTCCGAAATGCAGGATTCAATGTCATTCCCGTTCCCGGTCCATCTGCCGCCATCACAGCACTTTCCGCCGGTGGTCTGATTGACGAGTCATTCCTGTTCATCGGTTTTTTGCCTGCAAAGACCGCACAGCGCCAGACCGTTTTGCGAAAGCTGAAAGATTCTCCCGCCACGCTGGTCATTTACGAAGCACCGCACCGTATTCGCGATACCGTCAGGACACTGGCCGATATTTTCGAACCATCCCGTACCGTCGTGATCGCAAGGGAACTGACCAAACTGTTTGAAGAAATTCACCGTTGTCCGTTATCTGAAGCTATCCCATGGCTAGAAGAAAACCGGAACAGACAAAAAGGTGAGTTCGTATTGCTGGTACAAGGGGCGCCATCCCGTGAAGACGACGAAAGCCAGGCGCGGCATATTCTGTCCGTTTTGCTCGACGAACTTCCCGCGGGGACCGCTGCCGGCCTGACCGCGAAAATTACCGGCATCCGCAAAAACCGGCTGTACGATATGGCACTGGAACTCAAAAAAAACTGACTGAGAAAAAACGCAATTACCGCTTTTGCGATCCGTCATAGCACTTGACCGCCTTGCCAAGTGCATCCAGAACACGCTGGCAAGCCTCGATATCGGCTTCCGTCACATCCTTGAGCAATTCGCGACGAAACGGCGCAAATGCCTGCTCGATCATATCTACTTTTTGCATACCGGCCTCCGTCAACGCAAGAATCTTGACGCGACGGTCGTTGCCATCCTCGGTTCTGACCAAAAGACCGGCCTCGCTTAACTGATCCATTACCCTGACCAGCGAAGACGGAGCCAGATCGAGCCATTCAGCCACATCGCTTAGTCGTACATGATTGCCCATCCGGCTGATCATCACGGCAGGCAGGGCCATCGCCTGCGACAGGCCGAATCCCGATACGCGCTTGTCCGCGATCGTTTTGTAAGCTTTCGATGTCTGCGTCAGCGACATCATCAGTTTCATTCTCTTGCGATCGTATTCATCCATTGCACGGATATAATTTGCATTCAAATTATTTGCAAGAGAAAATATTATCGCGCACAAAAACCGATTTCAAGTAGCAGGCATACTTGGTGAAAGCCTGTATTTCTTTTCGGTGAAATACAGGAAATAACAGAATTGACCGTCACGATCATATATACTTTCCATATCATCGCAGCCATCAGGAAAAGGAGACGAAGATGCAATTGGGCGAAACAGAGCTCGTTTATTTCAGCGCTACCGGAACCACCAGAAAAGTCATCGAAACCATCGGAAAAAACCTGTCGGTCCGTTCAAACGATCACAATTTGCTGTTGCATCCTCTCAAAGAGGATTTATCCATTGCACAGGATCATCTGACCGTCGTGGCCATGCCGGTTTACAATGGCCACTTGCCTGGATACTGCACCCAAAGCCTTGCACACCTGAAAGGAAACAAAACGCCGGCCATTGCGGTAGTCGTATATGGCAACCGCGAGTATGACGACGCCTTGCTGGAGCTGAAAACACTGCTTGAAGAAAACGGCTTCTTCGTGATCGGCGCCGCGACTTTCATCGCACGCCATTCCATCTTTCCACAAGTCGCGACCGACAGACCGGACGAACACGATCTGGCACTGATACGTGAGTTCACCCGGCGTTGCGCGGAAAAACTGCAGACACTTACGAAAGCCGATGCGTTCGTCCCATTTCAGGTCAAGGGCAATTTCCCTTACAAGGAAGCGCGTTCCGTACCGATGAAACCGTCTTCCGGAGACGATTGCGCACTGTGCGGCACCTGCGCCCAGATCTGCCCTGTCAACGCCATTACCGTCACCGAAACGGCAACCCGGACTGATGAAAACCTGTGCATGTCATGCGGCGCCTGTATCAACGCCTGTCCAAGTGAATCCAGACAATACCGCGGTGCTGACTACGAAAAATTCAAAAGCAAATTCATCGAACGTTTCAGTCGTCGCAAGGAACCGGAACTGTTTCTCTGACGTATTTGTAAAAAAGCCGGCTTTCGCCGGCTTTTTCATATTTCCACCCGAGCGCCGAGTTCGATGACGCGATTGGTCGGAATCTGGTAGTAATCCGCCGCGCTGCGTGCATTGCGGGAAATCCAGATAAACAGATGCTCACGCCATTTGACCATGCCTGATTTCGGTGACGGGATCAGCGTCTGGCGCGAAACGAAAAACGATGTGGACATCATGTCGAAACTGTATCCATGCTCCTGACACAATTCAAGAACTTTCGGAATATCCGGTTCGTTCTTGAAACCGTAATACACATCGATCTGGTAACACTGGTGTCCCAGTTCATGAATCTGGATACGCTCCCACCTCGGAACCCATGGAACTTCCCGGATATGGATCGTCAGGAAAAACACACGTTCATGCAACACCTTGTTATGCGAGAGGTTGTGCAACAAGGCCTGCGGCACACCGTCACTCTCACCACGCAGAAAAACCGCCGTTCCCTTGACGCGCTGGGGCGGTGAAAAAAAGAGTGATTCCAGAAAAGACTCCAGTGGTATCGCATGCCTTTTCTGGCTGGCGCCGACCAGTTTCCTGCCACGCCGCCAGGTCAGCATCAGAATATACAGCATGATGCCGAGTACCAGCGGGAACCAGCCACCACTCGTGATTTTCAGAACATTGGACGAAAACAGGAAAATGTCGATGACAAAGAAACAGGACGCGACCATCAGGGAAGCGAGGATATTGAGTTTCCAGTGATAGTACATCACGAAAAAGAGCAGGATCGTCGTAATGGTCATGGTACCTGTCACGGCAATCCCGTAGGCCCCGGCCAGATTATCCGACGAACCGAATCCCACGATCGCCAGCAATACCGCTGCCATCTGAAGCCAGTTGACGGTCGGCATATAGATTTGCCCAATTTCGGAAGCCGATGTATGCACAATCTTCATTCTGGGCAAAAGTCCGAGACCGATCGCCTGCCTGGTAATCGAAAAAGCGCCTGAAATGGTTGCCTGCGACGCCACCACGACCGCTATGGTCGAAATGAATACCAGCAGATAAATGCTCCATGAACCAAGCTGCTGGAAAAACGGATTGGAAATCGCTGCGGGATTCGATAACAGCAAGCCACCCTGCCCCAGATAGTTCAGGGACAACGCAGGAAAAACCAGCATGAACCATGCACGCCGGATCGGTCCGGAACCGAAATGCCCCATATCGGCATACAATGCTTCGGCACCGGTAAACGCCAGCACAATTGCACCCAGCGCGATAAAAGCGATCGCCGCATTTTCATGCATGAACGTCCAAGCATGTAACGGATTGAGCGCCACCAGTATCTGGGGCGCCTCGATGATGTTGACGATTCCCATGACCGCCAACGTCAGAAACCAGATAATCATCAGTGGACCGACCCATTTGCCGATGCCTGCGGTACCGGTTGACTGGATCGCATACAAAACGACCAGAATGGCTATCGCAATCGGCACGATATACGGCTTGAAAAAGGGCGTCGCCACTTCCAGCCCTTCTGTCGCGGACAATACCGAAATAGCGGGTGTGATGACACTGTCTCCGTAAAAAAGAGCAGCCCCGAATACGCCCATCATCAGCAACGGCACATGCCATTTCGACTTGAGCGGCAACGCATTGTGCGCCAGCGCAACCAGCGCCAGTATGCCGCCTTCGCCACGGTTGTCCGCCTTGAGCATCATATAGACGTACTTGAGACTGACCACGGCGATCAGTCCCCAGATAATCAGCGAAATAACGCCGATGATGTTTTCGGGAATCAGCGCCAGTCCATGTTCCTCGATGAACACCGCTTTCATGGTGTATAGCGGACTGGTTCCAATGTCACCGTACACGATCCCGATCGCGGCAATCGTCATTGCCATCATGCCGTGTTTTTCAGGTTTCAGTGCCAATTCTGTACCCATTTCTTGTTATCACGTTCGCACGATAGGATAAACTTGCCGGAAAAGCAAATAAATATGCCTCATTTTTATCCAATTGGGCATAATTGCCTGAATTTCCCGGGCCGTTTTTTCGCAACGGCCGGTTTGCGCAAGTTTTTCGCACATGCTATTTTTAGCAGTTTGCAGACATCCGCATCTTCTTTTCTTTTTTGTACGGTTACTATGGCTCAATACGTTTTTACAATGAACCGTGTCGGCAAAATCGTTCCGCCGAAACGCCAGATACTGAAAGACATTTCGCTATCCTTTTTTCCGGGTGCCAAAATCGGCGTACTCGGTCTGAACGGTTCCGGAAAATCGACGCTTCTGAAAATCATGGCTGGGCTGGACAACGACATTCTGGGCGAAGCCATACCGATGCCGGGGATACGGATCGGCTATATGCCACAAGAACCGGAACTCGATCCCGAACAGACTGTACGTGAAGCGGTTGAATCCGGTTTGGGCGAAATCATCGAAGCGCAAAAAAAACTGGATGCCGTGTATGCCGCATATGCAGAACCGGATGCCGATTTCGATGCATTGGCCAGCGAACAGGCACGTCTTGAAGCCATTATCGCCGCTGCCGACGGCGGCAAGACAGAACAGCAAATGGAAATGGCGGCCGATGCATTGCGACTGCCACCATGGGATGCAAAGATCAAAATCCTCTCTGGCGGTGAAAAACGACGCGTGGCACTTTGTCGCCTGTTGTTGTCCAAACCGGACATGCTGCTGCTAGATGAACCGACCAACCACCTTGATGCTGAATCCGTCGAATGGCTGGAACAGTTCCTGCACCGTTTTCCGGGTACTGTAGTCGCTATCACCCATGACCGCTATTTCCTCGACAATGCCGCCGAATGGATTCTGGAGCTCGACAGGGGGCAGGGTATTCCATGGAAGGGCAATTACAGCTCATGGCTCGACCAGAAAAACCTGCGTCTGAAACAGGAAGAACAGAAAGAATCGGCACGTCAGAAAACCATTGCGAAAGAACTGGAATGGGTACGCCAGAACCCGAAAGGACGACAAGCCAAAAGCAAGGCACGTCTGGCACGCTTTAACGAATTGTCCGAATACGAATACCAGAAACGTAACGAAACGCAGGAAATTTTCATTCCGGTTGCCGAAAGACTCGGAAACGACGTGATCGAATTCCGCCATGTCCGCAAGAGTTTCGGCGATCGCATGCTCATCGATGACCTGAGTTTCACCATACCCGCCGGCGCCATCGTCGGCGTCATCGGTCCGAACGGCGCGGGCAAATCCACGCTGTTCCGCATGATCGCAGGTCAGGAACATCCTGATCAGGGTGAAATCGTTATCGGGAAAACCGTCAGACTTTCACTTGTCGATCAGGCAAGGGAAAGTCTGGATAACGACAAAACCGTTTTCGAAGACATCAGCAACGGCACCGATCTGATTTCGGTCGGCCGCTTCGAAATGAATGCTCGCGCCTATCTGGGACGATTCAATTTCAAGGGCAGCGACCAGCAGAAAAAAGTCGGCAATCTCTCCGGTGGGGAACGTGGCCGACTGCATCTGGCAAAAATGCTGATGAAAGGGGGTAATGTCCTGTTGCTGGACGAACCTTCCAACGACCTCGATGTCGAAACCCTGCGTGCTCTTGAAGATGCGTTGCTGGAATTTGCCGGAAGCGTCATCGTGATTTCCCATGACCGCTGGTTCCTCGATCGAATCGCCACACACATTCTGGCATTCGAGGGAAACTCGCAAGTCACCTTCTTCGAGGGCAACTATCAGGAATATGAAGCCGACAAACGCAAACGTCTGGGTGAAGAAGGAGCGAAACCCAAGCGCCTGCGTTACAAGCCGGTCACACGCTGAATTTGCATGGCATGCATACCGCAAAGGCTTTTTACGGCATCATGCGTTGGTTTACAATACATAATCCACTTTAACCAGAAACCGTACTGTGTCCAATATCGTTGAAATTCGTGACCTTGTCTTCGGATATGGCGACCGTGAAATCCTCTCGGGCATCAACATGACCTTTCCTCGCGGGAAGGTGGTTGCCATTATGGGAGGTTCAGGTTCCGGCAAGACAACCATACTCCGCCTGATCGGCGGTCAGCTGATTCCGCAAAAGGGCGACGTGATCGTCGACGGCGAAGCCGTGCAGACACTGGAAACCGCCGCACTTTACCGGCTCAGACGCAAAATGGGCATGCTTTTCCAGTATGGCGCCCTGTTTACCGATCTGTCCGTGTTCGAAAACGTGGCTTTTCCGCTGCGCGAACAAACCAATCTTCCGGAAGAACTGATCCACGATCTGGTATTGATGAAGCTCAACGCCGTAGGATTGCGCAACGCGGCCAGACTGATGCCAAGCGAGATTTCCGGCGGTATGGCCCGCAGGGTCGCACTGGCACGCGCCATCGCGCTCGATCCGCAACTGATTCTGTACGACGAACCGTTCGCAGGTCTGGATCCCATTTCGATGGGCGTGACCGCCAACCTCATCCGCAATCTGAACAATGCCTTGCATTCGACATCCGTTCTGGTTTCGCATGACGTGACGGAATCGTTTTCCATCGCCGATTATGTCTATTTCATTTCTGCCGGAAAAATCGTCGCCCATGGTACGCCGGCGGAAATGATGGAATCGACCGATCCGTATGTTCACCAGTTCGTTCACGCGGAAACCGACGGTCCGGTCCCCTTCC
This sequence comes from uncultured Oxalobacter sp., assembly GCA_934277985.1. Classification (GTDB taxonomy): domain Bacteria; phylum Pseudomonadota; class Gammaproteobacteria; order Burkholderiales; family Burkholderiaceae_D; genus Oxalobacter; species Oxalobacter paeniformigenes. The sequence continues at coordinate 30,566 of CAKQWF010000005.1, read as the reverse complement.
ATTATCCGGGATCGTCCATCGCTGCCGATCTTGGGCTGGAGAAAGCATCATGAGCAATTTCATCAGCAATCTGGGGTTCAGAACCCGCAAGGCCATTGACGATATCGGCTATGCTACCCGTCTTTTCCTGTCGCTTCTGCGCGGGCTGCCTCAACTTCTGCGTCGTCCGCGCCTGATCACGGACCAGATTTTCTTTATCGGCAACAAGTCGCTGGTCATCATCTGCGTGTCAGGACTCTTCGTCGGTTTCGTGCTGGGACTTCAGGGATATTACATTCTCGTGCGATACGGTTCGGAACAGGCGCTCGGCGTACTGGTCGCCCTGGCGCTGACACGTGAACTGGGACCTGTCGTCACAGCCTTGCTCTATGCAGGCAGGGCGGGTACCTCACTGACGGCAGAAATCGGTTTGATGAAAGCCGGTGAGCAACTTTCGGCCATGGACATGATGGCGGTCAACCCCGTCAAACGCATTCTGGCGCCACGCTTTTGGGCAGGTATTATTTCCATGCCGATTCTGGCTACCCTTTTCTGTGCGGCCGGTGTGATAGGCGGTTATATCGTCGGCGTCATACTGATCGGCGTCGATGACGGTGCTTTCTGGTCGCAAATGCAGGAAGGTGTCGACATCTGGAACGATATCGGCAATGGCGTCATCAAAAGTATTATTTTCGGTTTCGCCGTCACATTCATGGCGCTGTTTCAGGGCTATGAATCGAAACCGACCCCGGAAGGCGTTTCCAGCGCAACGACGAGAACTGTTGTGTATTCGTCACTGCTTGTTTTGTGGCTGGATTTCATCATGACGGCGCTAATGTTCAACTAATTTCCATTTCATCTTTTGGATAAGACACAATCAACCTTATAATTGGTTTTATTGAAAAGCGGATGCATTGACAAAGGTATAAATTCATGCAGCGTAAATCTTTTGATATCTGGGTAGGCCTTTTCGTATTGCTCGGTGCCGTCGCACTGATGTTCCTTGCTCTCAAGGCCGGCAATATGAGTTCTTTCTCTTTCGAGAAAACCTATACTGTTTCTTCACGCTTCGACAATATTGGCGGTTTGAAACCACGCGCTCCGGTCAAAAGCGCCGGTGTGGTTGTCGGCCGGGTAGGGGACATCACTTTCGATGACCAGGATTATCGTGCGCTCGTCACACTCCAGTTGCAGGAACGCTACAAGTTTCCGAAAGACAGCAGTGCAAAAATCCTGACGTCCGGCTTGCTGGGCGAACAGTATGTCGGCATCGAACCGGGTGGTGATGAAGCCAATCTTGCGGCAGGCGACCAGATCAAAATGACACAATCCGCTATCGTTCTGGAAAATTTGATCAGTCAATTTATTTACAATAAAGCCGCAGAATAAAGGTACCGTTATGAGCCGCCTGAAACGTCTAGCAAAACCCGTCATTGCCGCCACAATCGCGACACTACTGGCAACCGGCTGTGCCACCAACAATCCGAACGACCCGTTCGAAAACTACAACCGTGTCATGTTCAGTGTCAATGAAGCATTCGACAATGTGATCTTCAAACCGGTAGCCACCGTCTACAAAAACGTATTGCCAGACATTGTTCAGACAGGCGTAACCAACTTCTTCGGAAACATTGCGGACGTATGGACCGCTTTCAACAACTTCCTGCAAGGCGAAGGACAAAAGGGACTTTCCGACGTGACTCGTGTTACGGTCAACACGATTTTCGGTCTGGGTGGTCTTATCGATGTCGCTTCTGATCTTCAGCTCACGAAACATCACGCCGACTTCGGGCAAACGCTCGGCGTCTGGGGCATGGAAGCAGGCCCGTACGTGGTTCTGCCGATTCTGGGGCCATCCACCCTTCGTGATACAATCGCCCTGCCGGCCGAATGGTATGGCGATCCATGGACCTATGTCGATAATATCAGCGTTCGCAACGTCGGTATCGTCGTAAGGGCCGTCAATTACCGTGCCGCCCTGCTGGATGCTTCCTCGCTGGTCGACGATGCCTCGCTGGACAAATACGAATTCATGCGTGACGCCTTCTTGCAACGCCGTTACCAGCAGGTTCATGGCAAGGACAGTGGCGATGATGGTGAATGGGTCGAAGTCTCCGCATCGGAACCGTTTATCAAACCTGCCGAGCCAGTAGCTCCGCTCAAGTCTCCGGCAAAAGCAGCCAAATCCGGAGAGGCACCGGCAAAGGCGACCATTCCCGTTCCGGCGGAAGCGGTAACCCCCAATGTCAACTAACCCTCAATTTTTAACTGTTTCATAATATGAAGATTCTGAAAAAGTGGTACCTCTTTCTGGTGGTACTTTGTATGGCGGGATTTGCCGCCAGTGCCCATGCTGCAATGGAAGCGCCTGATGCCCTGGTAAAACGGATCAGCAAGGAAGTCATGGATGCAGCAAAGGCAAACAAGGAAATCAAGAAAGGCAACCAGAAACAGATTTATGCACTGGTTGAAAACACGATTTTCCCGCATGTCAATTTCCAGCGCATGACATCGCTGGCCGCAGGTCGTTACTGGCGACAAGCAACGCCTGAACAAAAGGAACAGCTGACCCGCGAATTTCGTGATCTGCTGGTTTACACCTATGCCAACGCCGTCTCCAAAATCGACAATCAGCGCCTCGAATTCAAGCCATTGCGCATGAGTCCGAATGCAACAGATGTCGTAGTCTATTCCCGGATCATCCAGCCACGTGGTGGCGATCCGATCGAACTCAGTTATCGCATGGAAAAAACGGATAACGGCTGGAAAATTTATGACGTCAATGTGCTGGGCGCATGGCTGGTCGAAACCTACAAGGGGACTTTCGCCAGCGAAATCAGCCGTTCGGGTATCGACGGTCTGATCAACGCCTTGGCGCAGAAAAACAAGCAGCTCTCATCGGGCAAGCAGTCCGCCGCCAAAAAATAACCTGACCGAAAGTGAGCACTTCATGTCATTCGCCGTTTCATCACTGAATTTTTCCAACGCCAGGGAAGTTCTCAAGGAAGGACTTGAGGCTATCGCGCGCGGCGAACTTGAATGTGATCTCGGCAATCTGGTTCAGGTCGATTCCACCAGTGTCGCTGTATTGCTGGCATGGCAACGTGCGGCACTGGAGAATCATGCATCCCTGCGTTTCTTGCGCACGCCTGAAAGTCTTGTCAGTCTGGCGACACTGTATGGTGTCAATGATCTTCTGGCCCTCTCATAATTGTCTTTTGCGGTTTTCATTCCCAAGATGGCATGACGCCATCGGTTTTCAACGATTCACCACCCTGTCCGATACGTCTGTCGTTTTTTGTCTTGCCCAATGAATGCTATCGATATCTGCCGGGTCAACAAACATTACCGTTCGCTTCATGCGCTCAAGGACGTTTCACTGACGATTCGGCAAGGAGAATTCTTCGGATTGCTCGGGCCTAACGGCGCAGGGAAAACCACACTGATTTCCATTATGGCGGGCTTGGCAAAGGCCGACAGTGGATATATCCGCATACTGGGACATGATGTCGTTTCCGATTACCGGATCACCCGCAAAAAAATCGGCGTCGTTCCGCAAGAGCTGGTCTTCGACCCGTTTTTTACGGTACGCGAAACATTAAAGCTGCAATCGGGCTATTTCGGATTGAAAAAAAACGATGACTGGATCGATGAAATCCTGTTCAATCTCGATTTGTCCGGCAAGGCCGATGTCAACATGCGCGCATTGTCCGGCGGGATGAAACGTCGTGTTCTTGTCGCACAGGCGCTGGTTCACAAGCCTCCGGTCATCGTACTGGATGAACCGACAGCCGGCGTCGATGTAGAACTGCGGCAAACGCTCTGGAAATTCATCGGCCGTCTGAACCGTGAAGGGCATACGATCGTTCTGACCACCCATTATCTGGAAGAAGCGCAAAACTGGTGTAACCGGATCGCCATGCTCAAAAACGGGCAGATCGTCGCCTTCGATACCACCGAAGCCCTGTTGCACCGCACATCAGAATCGCGATTGACCTTGCGGCTGGACACGGATCGCCTGCCCGATTCACTCGAACCGCTTGTTTTGCAGGATCCTGCACGCCTTTCCGCACGGACATGGACACTGCAAATCGCACATTTTACGGATATCGAAAATATACTTTGTGAACTGAGAAAACATCATATCGTCATCGAAGATCTGCAATTCAGACAACCCGATCTGGAAGATGTTTTTTTGCAAATCATGGATAAACGACCGGACTGACGTGTTTGCCATCACTTTTCAAACTCTTTTCTACAAGGAAGTGTTGCGTTTTCTGAAAGTCGCGACACAAACCATTACTGCGCCTATCGTAACGGCACTGCTTTATCTGCTGATTTTCGGACATGCACTGGAAGATTATGTCCAGATTTATCCGGGGGTGGGGTATACGGCTTTTCTGGTACCAGGACTGGTCATGATGAGCCTGTTGCAAAACGCTTTCGCCAATTCATCCTCGTCGTTGATCCAGTCCAAAATCAACGGCAGTCTCGTATTCGTCCTGCTCTCGCCCGTATCGCACTGGCAGCTGTATCTGGCCTATATGCTGGCGGCCGTGGTACGCGGACTCATCGTCGGCATCGGTGTCTTCGCCATTACACTCATTTTCGTAAAGCCGGCCTGTCATTCCCTGATCTGGATTCTGTTCTTTTCCTTTCTCGGCGCCGCGATTTTGGGCACCATGGGTATCATCGCCGGAATATGGGCTGACAAATATGACCAGCTTGCCAGTTTCCAGAATTTCCTCATCATGCCGGCCACTTTTCTTTCTGGTGTGTTCTATTCCATTCATTCATTACCCGCTTTCTGGCAACGTCTTTCCGAATTCAATCCTTTTTTCTATCTGGTAGACGGCTTCCGGTACGGATTTTTCGGCCGTTGTGATGTCCATCCGTGGACAAGCGCGATTATTGTGAGTATCTTCTTTGTTTTTCTCGCTTTTTTTACCGTGCATTTATTGCGAAAAGGATATAAATTGCGCTTTTGATCCTTTTGTCGAATAATCGGCAAACGGCAGACATCGCGATCGTTTTGGAAGCACACCTCGATATTGAAGAATCTTTAAATGGACAAGCTCATCATCAACGGCGGCAATCGTCTTTATGGCGAAATCACGATTTCAGGTGCAAAGAACGCCGCTTTGCCCATTTTATGCGCCAGTCTGCTGACAGCCGACGATATTGAACTGACCAACGTGCCGCACCTGAGAGATGTCCAGACCATGCTGGAACTTCTGCGACAAATGGGGGTGACCGTCCGGCAGGATGGCGACAAATTGATTCTCAACGGCAGTGCCGTCCATAACTTTTACGCCCCCTATGAACTGGTCAAGACCATGCGTGCCGCCATTTTGGTTCTGTGTCCACTCGTCGCACGGTTCGGACAGGCACAGGTTTCGCTACCCGGAGGATGCGCCATCGGCTCGCGTCCGGTCGAACAGCACATCAAAGGATTGCGTGCACTCGGAGCCGAAGTGGAAATCCGTGGAGGCTATATTTACGCCAAGGCACAAAAGCTCAAGGGAACCCGTATCGTGACCGATATGATTACGGTCACGGGTACCGAAAATCTCCTGATGGCCGCGTCACTGGCCGAAGGCGAAACCGTCATCAAAAATGCGGCACGTGAGCCGGAAGTGACCGATCTGGCGCACCTGCTTGTCAAAATGGGAGCGCAAATCGAAGGGATCGGAACAGACCGGCTGGTCATTCATGGGGTGAAACAGTTGCATGGCGCACGCCACCATGTCATTCCGGACCGTATCGAAACCGGTACTTTCCTTTGCGCCGTCGCCGCAACGGGCGGAGATGTCACCCTGACGAAAACGCGCGATAATATACTCGAGTCAGCGCTGAACAAAATTCGCGAAATGGGGGCCGATATATCGACGGGTGCGGACTGGATACGCATCCGGATGGACAAGCGTCCCAAAGGCGTCAATTTCAGGACCACGGAATATCCGGGATTTCCGACGGATATGCAGGCCCAGTTCATGGCCGTCAACTGTCTGGCCGATGAGACCACCCATGTGATCGAAACGATTTTTGAAAACCGTTTCATGCATGTACAGGAACTGAACCGTCTGGGTGCACGCATCAAGACCGAGGGCAATACCGCTTTCATTTCCGGGGTGGGCAAACTGGTCGGTGCGCCGGTCATGGCAACCGATTTGCGTGCTTCGGCATCGCTGGTGATTGCCGGCCTGGCGGCACAAGGCGAAACACAGGTCAACAGGATTTATCATCTCGATCGCGGATACGATCAGATGGAAGTGAAACTGTCTGCAGTCGGAGCAGATATCAAACGAGTCAAACAATGAATCAAACAGCAGAAAAACCTTCACAAGAATTGATCCTTGCCCTTTCGAAAGGGCGGATCTTCGAGGAAACGATGCCGTTGCTCGAGGCAGCAGGCATTACCGTTCTCGAAGATCCCGAAACGTCACGAAAACTGATTCTGCCGACCAACAAACCACAGGTACGCGTCATCATCGTCCGTGCCACCGACGTGCCGACATACGTCCAGTATGGCGCTGCCGATTTCGGTGTCGCCGGAAAAGATGTCCTTCAGGAAAACGGCAGCACCGGTCTGTACCAGCCGATCGATTTGCAGATCGCGCGATGCCGTCTGTCGGTTGCCGTTCGCAAAGGCTTCGATTACGAAAAAGCGATCCGTCAGGGCGCACGCCTGAGAGTAGCCAGCAAATATGTCCAGGCGGCACGCGAACATTTTGCCAAGAAAGGCATCCATGTCGATATCATCAAGCTGTACGGTTCCATGGAACTGGCGCCGCTTGTCGGACTTTCCGACGTGATCGTCGATCTGGTCAGCACCGGCAATACGCTAAAAGCCAACAATCTGGTCGAAGTCGAACAGATTCAGGAAATCACATCACGGCTGATCGTCAATCAGGCATCGCTGAAATTGAAGCGCCGGATGTTACAGCCTATACTGGATGCATTCAAGGCTGCTTCAACCGAAGCAGGCCAAACCAAACAAACTCAATGAGGATGAAATCATGACTGTTCAAATCCGCAAACTGGCAACCACGCAAAGTGATTTCAGAAATCAGCTCGCCAACGTACTGGCATTCGAGGCCAAGGAAGACGAGTCCATCAACACTGTCGTCGCCAATGTGCTGGCAGATGTCCGTGAAAACGGCGACAAGGCCGTTCTGGAATATACCCGCCGTTTTGACAGACTGTCCGTCAATTCGGTATCGGAACTTGAAATTTCCAAAGCTGAATGCGAAGCAGCACTGGCATCGCTGAGCCCGGAACGTCGTGCCGCACTGCACGCTGCCGCCGACAGGGTTCGCCAGTACCATGAATACCAGAAACGTTCCTGCGGAAGCGACGGTTTCACCTACACCGATACGGACGGTACATTGCTTGGCCAGAAAATCACTCCGCTGGACAGCGTCGGCATTTATGTTCCGGGCGGAAAAGCGGCCTATCCTTCTTCGGTTCTGATGAACGCCATTCCGGCCAATGTCGCCGGTGTATCCGAAATCGTCATGGTCGTGCCGACACCGGACGGTGCGCGCAATGAACTGGTTCTGGCTGCTGCCGCCATCTCGGGAGTCACCCGTGTATTCGCTGTCGGTGGCGCACAAGCCGTCGGCGCACTGGCATACGGCACGGAAACCATCCCGTCCGTCGACAAGATCGTCGGTCCGGGCAATGCCTATGTCGCCGCCGCGAAACGCCGTGTATTCGGAACGGTCGGTATCGACATGATCGCTGGCCCGTCCGAAATTCTGGTCGTGTGCGATGGAACCACCGATCCGGACTGGGTCGCCATGGATCTTTTCTCGCAGGCTGAACACGACGAAATGGCGCAATCCATCCTGATCGCACCGGATGCCGCCTATCTGGACCGCGTCAATGACAGTATCCAGAAACTTCTGCCAGGCATGATCCGCAAGGATATCATCACGAAATCGCTGTCTTCCCGCGGTGCGATGATTCTTGTCAGAGATATGGAAGAAGCCTGTGAAATCGCCAATCGTATCGCACCGGAACACCTGGAAATTTCTGCGGAAAATCCGGAACGCTGGGCAGAACTGATCCGTCATGCCGGCGCGATCTTCCTTGGACGTTTCACATCCGAAGCGCTGGGCGACTACTGTGCCGGGCCGAACCACGTCTTGCCGACCTCGCGTACAGCCCGTTTTTCCTCGCCGCTGGGTGTCTATGATTTCCAGAAACGTTCCAGCCTTATTTGCGTAAGCGAAAAAGGCGCACAAACACTGGGCAAAATCGCGGTAGAACTGGCGACCGGCGAAGGACTCGAAGCGCACGCAAGAAGTGCCGGCTTCAGACTTGAAAAAGGATCATCCGCAAAATAATTCCACACGAGACCTATCATGTCTTTTATCGATCAGGCTATCCGGCCGGATATTCGGGCCATGTCGGCATATGCAGTCGCCGAATCGGAAGGTTTCCTTAAACTGGACACCATGGAAAACCCTTATACGCTACCGGACGAATTGAAAACAGAACTGGGACAGCGTCTCGCCAATGTTGCGCTGAACCGCTATCCGGTTCCCTCATACACCCGTCTGAAAGCAAAAATTTGCCGTCAGATGGGCGTTCCGCAAGGCTATGGCGTCATGCTGGGCAATGGTTCGGATGAACTGATTTCGCTTATCGCACAGGCTTGTGCCAGAAAAGATATGCGTGCGACCATGCTCACGCCGGTTCCATGCTTTGCGATGTATGTCCTCTCGGCGCAATTTGCCGGCATGGATTTCGTTGGCGTACCGCTGAAAGCGGATTTCACGCTCGATATCGACGCCATGCTGGAAGCGATCGAAAAACATCATCCGACCGTCGTCTATCTCGCACAGCCGCACAACCCGACCGGTATGCTGTTCGAGGAACAGGACGTCATCCGGATCATAAAAGCCATGAGCGACAAGGGCATCGTCATCAGCGACGAGGCCTATCAGCCTTTCGCAGAAGCCAGTTTCATGCCGCATTTGCCGGATTATCCGAATCTCGTCGTCATGCGAACGGTATCAAAACTTGGTCTGGCTGGTATCCGTCTTGGTTACATGTCGGCCATTCCCGAACTGCTCACCGAATTCGACAAGGTCCGTCCACCGTACAACATCAACGTCCTGACCGAAGCGACAGCGGAGTTCGCGATGGATCACATCGATGTATTCAACGGTCAGGCCGCCATTATCCGTGCCGAACGCAGCAAACTGACAGACGCGTTGCGCCAGCTGCCTAGTGTCGAAGTCTTTACCTCGCGCGCCAACTTCCTGCTCATACGCTTGCCCAACGCCGAAGCGGTATTCGAAAAACTGCTTGCACGCAAGATTCTGGTCAAAAATATGGGTAAAATGCATGCATCGCTGCACAACTGTCTGCGTGTCACTGTCAGTTCACCAGAAGAAAACCGGCAGTTCCTGGACCAGTTCAAGGCCTGTATCCAATAATCATTCCGGAACGCATCATGTCAACACCCAGAACCGCGGAAATCATCCGCAATACCAACGAGACGAAAATTCACGTGGCAATCAATCTGGATGGCACCGGTCAGCAAAATCTGGCGACCGGCGTTCCGTTTCTCGACCATATGCTTGACCAGATCGCACGCCATGGTCTGGTCGATCTGGATATACAGGCACAGGGCGACTTGCAAATCGATGATCATCATACCGTCGAAGATGTCGGCATCGCACTGGGTCAGGCCATCTTTCAGGCAATCGGCGACAAAAAGGGTATCCGGCGCTATGGACATGCCTATGTTCCGCTGGATGAATCGCTCTCGCGAGTCGTGATCGACTTTTCCGGTCGTCCCTATCTGTCATTCCATGTACCGTTCACTCGTGCCATGACCGGCCGTTTTGATCTTGATCTGGTTCGTGAATTTTTTCAGGGACTTGTCAACCACGCCAGAATTTCCCTGCACATCGACAACCTGCGCGGTGAAAACGCACACCACCAGTGCGAAACCGTTTTCAAGGCTTTCGGTCGTGCCTTGCGTATGGCTGTGGAACCTGATCCCCGAGCCGCGGACAGTATTCCATCGACAAAAGGAACCCTGTAACCCGATCTGTTGACCCGTCACCCTTATTCTGACCGTCAATTCCTATGAAAAAAATCGTTGTTGTTGATTATGGTATGGGGAACCTGCGTTCAGTCGCGCAGGCACTTCGCGCCGTCGCTCCTGAAAAGGACATTCTTGTATCCGGTGCTGCATCCGATCTGAAAGAAGCTGAACGTATCGTCTTGCCGGGACAGGGTGCCATGCCGGATTGCATGGCCTCTCTGGAAAAATCAGGTCTGAAAGACGCATTGCTCGATGCCGCACGCAAAAAACCGGTTTTCGGTATTTGCGTCGGTGAACAAATGCTTTTCGACTGGAGTGAAGAAGGCGATACCCGCTGTCTGGGACTGTTGCCCGGCAAAGTCGTCCGTTTCCGTCTGGACAACCGTGTACAACCGGACGGTTCCCGTTTCAAGGTTCCGCAAATGGGCTGGAACCGTGTCAAACAGGTCAATCCGCATCCGTTATGGGAAGGTATCGCCGACAACAGTTTCTTTTATTTCGTGCACAGTTTTCATGTCGTTCCTGACAGTTTGGAACAGATGGTAGGTGAAACGGAATACGGCATGCCTTTTTGCAGTGCCGTCGCGCATGAAAATATCTTCGCCACCCAGTTCCATCCGGAAAAAAGTGCCGATGTGGGACTCAGGCTGTATCGCAATTTCATCCACTGGAATCCATGACCGCACATTTGTGCAATTTGTCCAATTCATTTTTCTACACTTGTTTTTATCATGTTGCTTATTCCCGCTATTGATCTGAAAGATGGCTCCTGCGTACGGTTGAGACAGGGCGATATGAACCAGGCTACCGTATTTTCGGAAGATCCGGCCAAAATGGCTTTGCACTGGTTGGAACAGGGTGCAAGAAGACTGCATCTGGTCGATCTCAATGGCGCCTTCACAGGAAAACCGGTCAATGAAGCAGCTGTCAAAAACATTCTTCAGACAGTACGGGACTTTGCCAGCGACCACGATATGGATGAAATTCCCGTGCAACTCGGCGGCGGCATTCGCGACCTCGACACGATCGAACGTTATCTTGACCATGGCCTTTCCTATATCATCGTCGGAACCGCCGCGGTCAAGAATCCGGGATTTCTTCAGGATGCCTGCGGGGCTTTTCCGGGCCAAATCATCGTCGGACTGGACGCACGTGACGGTCGTGTCGCCACGGATGGCTGGAGCAAGCTGTCACGACATGACGTCATCGAACTCGGCAAAAAATATGAAGAATACGGCGTCGAGGCGATCATTTATACCGATATCGGTCGTGACGGCATGATGGCCGGCGTCAATATCGACGCTACCGTCAGACTGGCACGTGCGGTCAAAATACCCGTCATCGCTTCCGGCGGTGTACATGACATCCGTGATGTCGAAGCGCTTTGTGCGGTACAGAACGAGGGAATCGAGGGTGTCATCTGCGGACGTTCCATCTATGAAGGCACACTCGATCTTGCACAGGCACAAGTCCGCGCAGACGAACTGTCAGAACAGTAACACCGTCAAACCAACCGGAAATTCGCCATGCTGACCAAACGAATCATTCCATGTCTTGATGTAACCGCAGGCCGTGTCGTCAAGGGTGTCAATTTCGTCGAACTGAAAGATGCCGGAGACCCTGTCGAAATCGCACGCCGCTACAACGATCAGGGTGCCGATGAACTGACCTTTCTGGACATTACCGCTTCCAGCGACCAGCGTGATCTGATTCTCAATATCATCGAAGATGTCTCGTCGCAGGTTTTCATACCGTTGACTGTCGGCGGCGGTGTCCGCACCGTCGAGGATGTCCGCCGTCTGCTGAATGCAGGCGCAGACAAGGTCAGTATCAATACTTCGGCCGTAACCAACCCGCAACTCGTTGCCGATGCATCGGCCCGTTATGGATCGCAATGTATCGTCGTCGCCATCGATGCCAAGCAGGTGGCTCACGGCAGATGGGAAATTTTTACCCATGGCGGACGCAAGGCGACCGGTCTGGAAGCGATTTCATGGGCCAAAAAGATGGAAACGCTGGGAGCTGGTGAAATCCTTCTGACCAGTATGGACAGGGACGGTACCAAGAGCGGATTCGATCTCGAACTGACGCGCGCCATCTCCGACTCGGTCAACATTCCGGTCATCGCCTCGGGCGGTGTCGGCAACCTGCAGCATTTGGCCGATGGCATCCTGAAAGGTCATGCAGATGCCGTACTGGCCGCCAGCATCTTCCACTACGGCGAATATACGGTACAGCAGGCCAAACAATTCATGTCTGAACAAAATATTCCGGTACGCTTATGAATACCCGAAACTGGCTCGATTCCATTCAATGGAACGATCAGGGACTGATTCCCGTCATTACCCAGGATGCCACCACCCTGAAAGTTCTGATGCTGGCATGGATAAACCGTGCTGCGCTTGAAAAAACCATGCAATGCGGCGAGGCCGTTTACTGGAGCCGATCCAGAAACCGGCTCTGGCACAAGGGAGAAGAATCGGGACATACCCAGAAAATCGTCGATATCCGGCTTGACTGCGACAGCGATGCCTTGTTGTTTCTCGTAGAACAGACCGGACTGGCATGTCATACCGGAAGACTGTCCTGTTTCTATCAACAGCCGCAGCACACTGCGGAAGGCACGCAATGGGTTGCTGTCGACCCCGTCATCAAGAACCCGTCGGAAATATACAAATGAACGAAATTCTCACAAGACTTGCATCCGTCATCGAATCCAGAAAACTGGCAAACGGTGGCGACCCGAAAAAATCGTATGTCAGCAGCCTGTACGCCAAGGGCGACGATGCCATCATGAAAAAGGTCGGTGAAGAGGCAACTGAACTGGTCATGGCTGCCAAGGACGCTCGCAATAACCTACCTGCATCGAAAATCGTCTATGAATGTGCCGATCTCTGGTTCCATACCATGGTTCTTCTGGCACAATTCAATCTGACGCCGGAAGATGTCCTGAAAGAGCTGGCACGGCGCGAAGGCATTTCCGGTATCGAGGAAAAGGCTTCACGCAAGACGACTGCCTGACATCTTCGCCAATATCTGACATAGGGGGAATCACAATGGATGACTGTATTTTCTGCAAAATCGTCAATAAGACATTACCGTCGACCTGCGTTTTCGAAAACGAACGTATTATGGTTTTCAAGGATATTCATCCTGCAGCACCGGTACATTTGCTGATCATCCCCAAGCGACATATTCCGTCATTGTCGCATTGCCATCCTGAAGACGCCGCACTACTGGGTGAAATGATGGCGCTCATTCCGCAGCTGGCAAAAGAACACGGCATCGAAGTGACTGGTGCCGAATCGGGAAATCCGCAAGGTGGTTTCCGTGTCGTCGTCAATACCGGTCCTGATGGCAAACAGGATGTCTACCACCTGCATATTCATCTGATGGGCGGCAAACGTCCATGGAAGATTCCAAACTGATGCGATTTTTCCTGATAAAAAAAGGCCGGAATACCGGCCTTTTTTGTTATGGCTGCTGTCTTTCCAGACGTTTTTTCGAAGGTCGTTTGCCCACGATGATTTCCAGTGACACTTCCTTGCCGTCGCGCAGCACCACGACACCTGTCTTGCTTTCCGGCTGCAACGTGGCGATCAGGTTGAACATTTCTTTCATATTGGCGATATTCTTCCCGTCGACCGATATCAGGATATCGCCCGGTCTGATACCGGCACGGTCAGCCGGCCCATTCTTGAGAACCGCCGCGATAATCACGCCATCTTGCTTGCCCAAATCCAGATTTTCCGCCAGTTCCGGTGTGATATCTCTCGGTTCGACACCGATCCAGCCCCGAACGACCTGTCCCTTGGCGATAATGGCATCCATCACCATCCGGACCGTGGAAACCGGGATGGCAAACCCGATCCCCATGGAACCGCCGCTCTGCGAATAGATGGCGGAATTGATACCGATCAGATTCCCGGCCGCATCAATCAACGCACCACCGGAATTGCCCGGATTGATCGCCGCATCCGTCTGGATGAAGTTTTCATAAATATTGATTCCGAGCTGACTGCGTCCCAGCGCCGATACAATCCCCATGGTCACGGTCTGGCCGACTCCGAACGGATTACCGATAGCCAGAACGACATCGCCAACCTTGACATCATCGACATTGCCGAAGGTGATCGCCGGCAAGTCAGGCAAATCGATCTTGATGACCGCCAGATCGGTTTCAGGATCGTTGCCGACCAGTCTGGCGGATGCCTTGCGACCGTCTTCGAAAGCCACTTCGATCTGATCGGCTGTTTCCACCACATGATTGTTGGTCAGGACATAACCGTCATGCGTCACGACGACACCGGACCCCAGACTCATCTGTTTTTCCGTCTCGCTGAAACGTTCACCGAAAAACCGTTTCAGGAAAGGATCGTCCAGCAGCGGACTTTGGGGCTGGCGCACTTCCTTGGTCGTATAAATATTGACCACGGCGGGCATCGCGCGCGAAACGGCGTCCCGGTAAGATGCAGCTACCGGGACAGCTATCGCCCTGTTTTCCTGTTTCGGTTCAAACGCGCCCCGCTCCAGCTCCAGCCATTCCGGTTTCAGGGTCACGACAATAAACCAGATCGCCAGACAAACTGTTATAGTCTGTGCAAACAACAGCCAAAGACGTCGCATGATATGAATAAAATAAAAGGTCCAAATACCGTAGACAGAAACGAGGTCGTCAAATTTCTGGCAGACGAATTAAAAATTGCGTTTATGCGTGATTATTGTCCAAATGGTCTGCAAGTGGAAGGACAATCACACATTTCATCCATCGTCAGCGGCGTCACCGCAAGCCGCGCGCTGATCGAGGCCGCCATACAGGAAAAAGCCGATACCATTTTAGTGCATCACGGCTATTTCTGGCGAAATGAAAACGCATGTATCACCGGCCCGAAGCGGGAGCGTATCCGGTTGTTGCTGGCACACGATATCAATCTCCTGGCCTATCATTTGCCGCTTGACTGCCATCCGACACTGGGCAACAACGTCCGGCTTGCACAGGTACTCGGTTTCGATATCACCGGACGATTCGGCGAAAACGAACTGGGGTGGCTCGGCCGATCCGCAAATCCCGCACTGAAAACAGTCGGTGACCTTGCTGGCTGGATCGGGAAAAAACTGAATCGCGAACCGTTGCTGATCGGCGATCCCGGACAAAAACTGGAGACGATAGGCTGGTGCACCGGTGCGGCACAGGATTTATTGCCGGATGCCGCACAATCCGGAGCGAACGTTTATCTGTCGGGAGAAATTTCGGAGCGAACTGTACATGATGCACGCGAATACGGTATCGCCTATCTTTCATGCGGGCATCATGCCACCGAACGGTTCGGCATCCAGGCGCTGGGCGAGCTGCTTGCCAGACAATACGGTATCCGCCATCGGTATATCGAAATAGGCAATCCGGTCTGATGTACGACTGATACCCGGCACTTGCCGCAAAATAGCCCCCTTTAAAACCGGATGTCACTCCTCTATAATACCCTGCGACATGAAGTGTTGCGCGAGCGCTCCGGAGCGGGTCATGAAGCGGCATGTCATGCCGTTTCCGAATCCGTTTTCCTTTCCGGCCAACCGGAAAAACGCCGTTTGCAGCCTTCGCTGCTTGGATATTCTCTTCTGCCATAAAGGAACAATTATCATGATGGTTCTCTATTCAGGAACAACTTGTCCTTTTTCCCAGCGCTGCCGTTTTGTGCTCTTTGAAAAAGGCATGGATTTTGAAATCAGGGATATTGACCTCTTCAACAAGCCGGAAGAAATATCCGCCATGAATCCGTACGGACAGGTTCCGATTCTGGTTGAACGTGAACTGATTCTGTATGAATCCAACATCATCAACGAATATATCGACGAACGCTTTCCACATCCGCAACTGATGCCTGCCGATCCGCTCATGCGCGCCAGGGCAAGACTGATGCTGTTCAACTGCGAAAAAGAACTGTTCGTCCACGTCAACACGCTGGAAAACGACAAATCGGAAAATGCCGCCGCCAATCACGAAAAGGCCAGAACCCAGATCCGCGAATATCTGACCGCCATGTCTCCGCTTTTCCAGAAAAGCAAATACGTTCTGGGTGACGAATTTTCCATGCTGGATGTCGCGCTGGCTCCCTTGCTGTGGCGACTTGACTACTACGGTATCGAACTGTCCAAGACGGCCGCTCCGCTCATGAAATATGCCGAACGGGTCTTTTCGAGACCGGCCTATATTGAAGCGCTGACGCCACCGGAAAAAGTCATGCGTCGCTGATAACCTGATTGTCCGGACGATATTGGATCATGGCGACTGTTTCCACAAAACCATATTTGCTCAGAGCCATTCATCAATGGTGTACCGACAATGGCTATACGCCATATATTGCCGTCAAGGTAGGCGCGTTGGCCAGGGTTCCCGCCCAGTTCGTGCGGGATGGCCAGATCGTTCTGGATATCAGCTATGAAGCCACCAGCGGTCTGGACATGAACAATACCGCCATCCAGTTCAAGGCCCGTTTCGGCGGTGTCTCCCGTGATATTTACATACCGGTCGAAAACGTGGCCGCCATCTATGCCAGCGAAAACGGTCAGGGTATGGGATTTGAACCGACAGAACCGGAAACCGGCGTTTCACCAGATGAAGAACCGCCAAAAAAACCTACCTTGACAAGAATAAAATAAGTTAGAATAGCCCTTTTCCCAGTGCCGGCTTAGCTCATCAGGTAGAGCACATGATTTGTAATCATGGGGTGGCGGGTTCGAGTCCTGCAGCCGGCACCATTTCCGGTTCGCTGTCATGTGCGCATACACATGACATATTGGTAGTCTGACAGTAACCTGTTCATTTTCCGAAAGTAAGCGTTTTGTAAAAAATCTTCCTGGAAATAACAATGCGATTCTGTTTTTTGCGGTAAAGAAATCGTTTCAGGCAAATGATTTCTTTACCGTAAAGGTATGCGTTTTGACAATCAGGTGATATACTTCGGCGATTTCAGCTTCTGTAATTTCCGCCGTCGCATGGCAGGCGGTCATGCCGGAAGTTCCGAGTCGTGTATGTTCAGGATGTCATTACTGCCGAGCTGTACATTGACCGAAGACGGCGACCTTGCCAGGTACCGGCTTCAGAAAACGAACTTCGTCCTGAATAGTCGGAATGATGCAGGACAAATTTTTATCTGAACGGGATGTCATGAATATTGATGTTTTGCAAAAACGTATTCGTCTGCCTGAATTGAGAAAGAAAGTGACCAGTGCCGAAGCGGCAGCCGAACATGTCAAGGACGGCATGACCGTCGGCATGAGCGGTTTCACACTGGCAGGATGCGTTAAAAGTGTTCCTCATGCCATAGCCAGAAAAGCGGCCACCCAGCCTTTGAAAATTTCACTGTTGACCGGCGCTTCTCTGGGAAATGATGTCGACAGTGCCCTGACCAATGCCGGTGTCCTGGCAAGACGTTCTCCATTCCAGACAGACAGGACACTGCGTAACGCCATCAACCGCGGCGAAATCATGTACGTTGACAATCATTTGTCCGAAACAGGCGAGCAGCTTCGCAGACAGCAGGTCAAACCGGTTGATGTCGCCATTATCGAAGCGGTCTCCATTACCGAATCCGGAGAAATCATTCCTGCGGCATCGGTCGGCAACAACGAAATCTTCGCCGAACAGGCCAAGAAAGTGATCGTCGAAGTCAATCTGGCTTATTCCCTTGAAATGGAAGGTGCACATGACATTTATTGTGCGCGCCATTTTCCGAATGCCGAACCGATCGGCATCATGTCGCCGCGTGATCGTATCGGTACAATCGGTATTTCGATCCCGCCGGAAAAAATCGTCGCCATCGTCATCACTGACGAAATGGATACACCGTCCCAGAATCTGCCACCCGATGCGGAAACCGCGCAGATCGCCGGACACCTGATCGATTTTTTCAAGAACGAAATCCGTCACGGCCGACTGACCAACAGCCTGCGTCCACTCCAGTCCGGTATCGGAACGATCGCCAACGCGGTCATGTCGGGACTTCAGACCGGGCCGTTCAGTCATTTGACCATGTATTCCGAAGTGTTGCAGGATTCCACATTCGAACTGATCGATGCCGGCATGATGGATTTCGCATCGGCAACCGCCATCACACTGACCGACCAGAAGAGCCGTGAAATATTCGGCAACTTCGGTCGTTACAAGGATCATGTCGTCATCCGTCCGCAGCGTATTTCCAACCATCCTGAAGTCATCCAGCGACTGGGTATCATCACCATCAATACGGCGCTTGAAGCCGATATTTACGGTCATGTCAATTCGACCCACGTCATGGGAACGCACATGATGAACGGTATCGGAGGTTCGGGCGATTTCACTCACAATGCACATACCGCCGTATTCGTTACCAAGTCGGTAGCGAAAGGTGGTGTCATTTCCAGTATTGTCCCGATGGTACCGCATGTCGACCATACGGAACACGATGTCGATATTCTGGTGACGGAAGTCGGGCTGGCTGATCTTCGTGGTCTGGCTCCGCGCGAACGTGCGCAAACCATCATCAACAATTGTGTCGAAGGCGAATATCAGGACATGTTGCGCGACTATGTGCGCGAAGCGAATCGTCGTGGCGGTCAGACGCCACATGTTCTGGAAAAAGCGCTTTCCTGGCATCAGCGCCTGCATGAAACCGGTTCGATGAAAAAAGAAGCGTAATACCGGTCCGGTTCATTTCCCTCTGTGTCAAAACGCCCGGGTACCTGTAACCCGGGCGTTTTCGTTCGCTGATGAAACCGGCCCGTTCCCGTCGGCTTCGTGAAACAGAAAAGCTATTCATATTTCACCGGCACATCAACCAGTCGCGATGCGAACGGCCGGCGAATTTTTCGGTGCCACCCGCAATTACAGGTTCTGGATCAGGATCACGAAGATCAGCACCGGCGCGATGTAGCGACAAAACCCCTTGAGCAAAGGCAACCAGACAGGTTGTGTTCCATCCGCTCGGGTCAGTCTGTCCGCAATTACAGGCCATGATTTCCAGCCGACCAGAATGGCGACCATGATGCCGCCAAACGGCATGATCAGGTTGGAACTGACATAATCAAGAATACCGAACAGGTTCTTCCCGAACAGGGTATAGTCCTTCCATACGCCCAGTGACAGGGAAGCACCGATACCGAGTACGAACATCAGAATGGACATCACGACCGTCATGGCCGTTCTGGGCAGATGGAATTCATCGATGAAGAAACTGACTACCACTTCCATCAGCGATACCGACGAAGTCAATGCAGCAACAAACAACAGGAAAAAGAAAAGGATGCCGAAAAACTGGCCGCCGCTCATCTGCGAAAAAACCGCAGGCATGGTGATGAATGTCAGACCCGGGCCGGCCGACGGATCGAAGCCGAACACAAAAATGGCCGGAAATACCATCAAACCCGACAGGAAACAGATAATTGTCGTCAATCCGATGACGCTGCCTGCCGAATTGGGAATATAGGTTTCATCCGAGGCATAGGAACCGTATGTAATCATGCACCCCATCCCCAGGGACATGGAAAAAAAGGCGAGCCCCATGGCTTCGATCACCATGACCGGCGTCACCTTGCTGAAGTCCGGCTGAAGAAACGTCAGGACACCATCGATCGCACCCGGCAAGGTCAAACCTCTGACGATGAGCACGAGAACCAGCAAAAACAACATGACCATCAGGTATTTGCTGACCTGTTCGATCCCTTTCTGGACACCCGCCAGCACTACGGCAGCCGTCAGTCCCATGAATGCGGCATGATACCAGAGCGGCAAAACCGGATCGGCGATGAACGAATCGAACGTCGTGGACAAAAAAGCGGGATTCGATGTCAGAATGGAACCGTCTATAGACTTGACGATATAGGCGATGGTCCAGCCTCCGACGACACTGTAAAAGGAAAGAATCAGGAAACCGCACAAAACCCCGATATAGCCGACACCCGACCACCATTTCCCGCCAAGCCGCCGATAGGCGCCGACAGGACTTCGACGTGTCGATGCACCGACAGACATTTCCGCAATCATCAGCGAAATACCCAGCGTACAGACGATCACCAGAAATATCACCAGAAAAGCACCGCCACCGTTTTGCGCAGCGACATAAGGAAATTTCCAGATAGCTCCGAGACCGACGGCCGAACCGGCTGCTGCCAGAATAAAACCGAGACGTGACCCCCACTCCGCGCGTGCCATAAGCAATAAACTCCGACTATTAGACAATCATTCCCGTTATTGCCTGCCGACAGCCTTCTGGCAGCATGACAAAGGGCACCACCTACCGACCGGCCGGAACGGATCGAGTCCGGTCAAAAACGCCACGGTTTTGCCGTTATCCGAGCAACCGGTTCAAAACGTGACCATACAAAGTTTTATATTTTAACGGAGAACGTTTTTGTCTTGCTAGCATCATGCAACTATGTCTATACTCCGCAGTGACAAATCCAGCAAAGAATCTTATTGATCCATACCGTTTCATAAAGGAAAAAACATGACTATCAAAGCAGCAGTCCACGGTTTGGGCAACATCGGCCGGCATGTTATCGATTGCCTGAGCTGTGCACCCGATTTTGAATGTCTTGGCGTCATACGCCGTGAATCGTCGCTCGGAACACAATCCATCGAACGCAGAGGCCTTCCGGACTTTGCATCGATCGACCAGCTGATTGCCGCAAAAGGCAAGCCGGATGTCGTCATCCTCTGTGGTCCTTCGCGTTCGGTTCCGGACGATGCGAAGTTCTATCTTTCAAAAGGTATCTGCACCGTCGACAGCTTCGATGTCCACAGTGAAATTCCCGAACTCGTCGGCATGCTCGACAAGGTCGCCCGTCAAAACCAGTGCGGCTGTATCACTGCCGCCGGATGGGACCCGGGTACCGATTCGGTCATGCGTACCCTGTTTGAAGCCATGGCACCCGTCGGCACCACTTTCACCAATTTCGGCCGTGGCCGTTCCATGGGCCACTCGGTTGCCGCACGCGCCATTCCCGGCGTAGCCGACGCGACTTCCATCACTATTCCTATCGGTGGAGGCCGCCATTCCCGTCTGGTTTACGTTCTTCCGAAACAGGGCGCTTCGTTCGATCAAATCAGGAAAGACCTGGCTGCCGATCCCTATTTCAGCCACGATCCGCTGGAAGTCCGCGAAGTCAAGACACCGGAAGAAATGGCTGCCGTCGCCGACAATTCACATGGCGTCCTGATGGAACGTATCGGTGCATCCGGACGTACATCCAACCAGCACCTTGTCTTCGATATGAAAATCGACAATCCGGCGCTGACCTCACAGATTCTGGTATCCTGCGCCAGAGCCATCACTCGTATGGGCAACGGTTGTTTTACACTGATCGATGTACCGCCGGTTCTGCTGTTGCCTGGCGACCGGATGCAGCATATCGCCCGTCTGGTGTAAGTACGGACACCCGGACGGCTGCGCAAGCGACATCCTTGTCCGGATGTCGTTCACGACAACACGCCAAACGCCGTCCACAGAGCCGCTTCATGAAACCTTGCCGTTTCCTGGAGCGGTTCTTTTTTCCCGGGTCCGGAAAAAGACAAAAACCGCCTTCATCGCCGTAACCGGCACAATGGGCAACCGTACACGGACAATTTTCCGGGCATTCCATTCCGCACTGTCCGGATTTGTCACATACCGATACATGCCTCATGCCATAATAGCGTCTGCAACTATCAATATTGCATATTCCTGTTTCATGTTTCCCTATCCGACGATTTTATGAAACGATCCGAACCCTACGGAAAAGTATTCATTCTTTTTCTGTCCGCCGTCACCATAGCGTTCTTCATGATTCTGTTGCCGTTTTACGGCGCGGTTTTCTGGGGATTCATTCTGGCCGTCATGTTCATGCCGCTAAACGACTATTTTCTGTCGAAAATGCCCGGCAAAAGAAATACGGCATCGATCCTGACAATCTGCGTGTGCCTGCTTATCGTCGTCATCCCCCTGATCCTGGTCATCGGCGCACTTGCACAGGAAAGCGCGACGTTGTATCAGAAAATACAAACACAAAGCATCGGCATCAACGAAACTTTCCGAATGATCGTTTCCTATCTGCCCGACTGGATCATCAGTCTCCTCAATCGTTCCGGTATCACCACCCTGTCGGAATTCCAGCAGAAAATTTCCAGCGGCATGCTTCAGGCAAGCCAGTACATCGCCGGCAAATTGTTCGTGATCGGACAGAATATTCTGGATTTCACTATCGGTTTCTGCATCATGCTGTATCTGCTGTTTTTCCTGCTCCGTGACGGAAAAGAACTGGCCATGCGGATCAGGAAAATCATCCCGCTTGCCGACGACCACAAACTCCTGCTTCTGGGCAAGTTCACCGGTGTCATTCGCGCGACGGTCAAAGGCAATCTGGTTGTCTCTGTTGTACAGGGTGCACTGGGTGGCCTGATTTTCTGGTTCATGGGAATAGAAGCCGCAATGTTATGGGGGGCGACCATGTCGGTGCTTTCCCTGTTGCCATCAGGTTCAGGCGTGATATGGGTACCGGTCGCCATCTACTTTCTGGCAACGGGAGCTATCCTGAAAGGTATTCTCCTTCTGGTACTCGGTGTCCTGGTGATCGGTCTGGCGGATAACTTTCTGCGTCCGTTGCTGGTCGGCAAGGACACTCAAATGCCAGACTATCTGGTTTTGATTTCCACTATCGGTGGCATGGCGCTTTTCGGACTCAACGGCTTTGTCCTTGGCCCCGTGATCGCCGCGCTTTTCATCACGGCATGGGGACTGTATGCCACCCTGTCACAAAAAAGCCAAACGGATGCGCTCCCGCCGGAAAACGGCAATACGCCGGATCATCAGGCATGATGCCATTCAGACCATGCCATTCCACCGGATGATGCCTTCATCAGCGATACCGAACAGATCCAGCACACGCCTGAGCGTCTGGTCCACCATTTCCTCGACAGACTGCGGCTTGCAATAAAACGCCGGCACCGGTGGATAAACGATGCCACCCATTTCCGTTACGGATTGCATATTTTTAAGATGTCCCAGATGCAACGGCGTTTCCCTGACCATCAACACCAGTCTGCGACGTTCCTTCAGAACGACATCCGCAGCACGGGTTATCAGATTGTCACCGTAGGCATGAGCAATCGCCGAGAGTGTTTTCATGGAACAGGGCGCGATGATCATACCGTCATTGCGGAACGAACCACTGGCAATCGCAGCTGCCATATTCCCGATATCGTACACATGGTCGGCCAGTGACGCGACATCATCGACAGATAATCCCGTTTCATGCCGCAGGGTCAGGTCGGCAGCATCCGAGACGACAAGATGCGTCTCGACATCCGTCACATTTCGCAGTATTTTGAGAAGACGGACACCGTAGATGGCGCCGCTCGCTCCTGTCATACCGACAATCAGGCGTTTCGGATTTTCCATATGCATCCCATTTTCTGGAATCTCGTCCTTTCTATCGACCGAGTACATGATACCGGCAAAACGGTCAAAGCGGTCTTTTCAGCTTCGCAAACGCCTCTGCCATCGCATTGCCCGAAAAAGCGGCCTGTTTGCGCGTTTTCCCTGCCACTTTCCTGAAACGGGCGATTTCTTTTTCCTGCGCACCTTCCTGCGAAGCCTGCTCCGGATTGAGAATCATCGACAAACCGATTCTTTTGCGTTTGACATCGACCTCCAGTACCCTGACCCTGACGATCTGCCCGGTTCTGACGATTTGATGCGGATCGGATACAAATTTTTCCGACATGGCCGAAATATGCACCAGACCATCCTGATGCACACCGACATCCACAAACGCGCCGAACGCCGTGACATTGGTAACGACCCCCTCGAGAATCATCCCGGCCACCAGATCGGATATATCCTCGACACCTTCCTTGAAGTGCGCACTCACAAACTCCGGGCGCGGGTCACGTCCAGGTTTTTCGAGTTCCCTGAGGATATCCGTAATGGTCGGCAAACCGAAACGTTCGCTGATATATTTTTCCGGTTCCACTTGTCCAAGCAAATTCCGGTTGCCGATCAGCGATTCGATACCGACACCCAGATCCGCCAGAATTTTCTTGACGACCGGATACGATTCCGGATGAACGGCCGATGCATCCAGCGGATC
This sequence comes from uncultured Oxalobacter sp., assembly GCA_934277985.1. Classification (GTDB taxonomy): domain Bacteria; phylum Pseudomonadota; class Gammaproteobacteria; order Burkholderiales; family Burkholderiaceae_D; genus Oxalobacter; species Oxalobacter paeniformigenes. The sequence continues at coordinate 6,421 of CAKQWF010000005.1, read as the reverse complement.
GGAACCGCCTGTGATACGCAAAAAACCGGCAGCCTGTTCGAATGTTTTTTCACCGAAACGGGGTACCGCACGCAAATCGGCCCGACTGGCAAAACGCCCGTTCCGGTTACGGTACTGCACGATATGGCTTGCTATTCCTTCGGTCAAACCGGACACGCGGGTCAGCAGAGGAACCGAAGCCGTATTGACATCCACACCGACAGCATTGACACAGTCCTCGACTGTGGCGTTCAGGCAACGTGCCAGTTTCGTCTGGGCTACATCATGCTGGTATTGTCCGACACCGATGGACTTCGGATCGATCTTGACCAGTTCTGCCAACGGGTCCTGCAAGCGTCTGGCAATCGAAACTGCTCCCCGCAACGTCACATCGAGTTCCGGCAATTCCCGTGAAGCGTATTCGGAAGCCGAATACACGGACGCTCCGGCTTCCGAAACCACGATCCGCTCAATTCTGCGATCGCGGTAACGTCCTGCCAACTCACCGGCCAATTTTTCGGTTTCACGTGATGCCGTGCCGTTGCCGATCGCGATCAGTTCGACCTGATAACGATCGACCATACCGGATAACTGCTCAAGCGCTCCCTGCCAGTCGTTTCTCGGCTGATGCGGAAAAACGGTCGATGTATCCAGAACTTTTCCTGTCTTGTCGACGACAGCCACTTTCACACCGGTTCTGATTCCCGGATCCAGCCCCATGGTCACTTTTGGCCCTGCCGGCGCCGCCAGCAACAATGACTTGAGATTGGTCGCAAAAACCGTAATGGCTTCCGCCTCGGCTTTTTCCCTCAATTCGCCAAACAGTTCCGTTTCAAGGTGGGACAATATCCTGATACGCCATGCCCATCGGACAGTTTCACGCAACCATTTGTCCGACGGCCGTCCCTTGTCGCTTATACCGAAACGGGCGGCGATTCGCGTTTCGCAGGGATTGAACGGATCATCCCATTGCGGGCGCTCCGCTTCCGAATCCAGACGGATTCTGACAGACAGAACCTCTTCCCGACGACCTCTTAACAGTGCCAGCACGCGATGGGACGCGATTTTCGAAACGGGTTCTTCATAATCGAAATAGTCGGAAAACCGAACGCCTTCCTGTTCCGCGCCTTCCGTCACACGCGAAACGAGTACGCCATGTTCCCTGAAAAATTCCCGCAGTGTCGCCAGCAAGACTGCATCTTCCGAAAAGCGCTCCATCAGAACCTGACGCGCGCCATCCAGTGCGGCCTTGACATCGGCAACACCCGGATTATCGCCATCAGGCGTGGAAAAAGGCTGACGGATATACCGGATCGCTTCTTCTTCGGGATTCAGCAAGGGGTTTTCCATGAGGCTGTCTGCCAGCTTGTCCAGTTCCGCCTCGACCGCCAGTTTCGCACGTGTCCTGCGCTTGGGACGAAAAGGCAAATAAATATCCTCAAGTGCCTGTTTATCCTGCGCCTGCTGTATCGCCGCAAGCAATTCCGGAGTCATCTTGTCCTGCGCACGAATGGAATCGATCACCGTCTGCCGCCGTTGTTCGAGTTCCCTCAAATAGACAAGCCGTTCCTGCAAAAGCCTCAACTGACTGTCGTCAAGCCCGCCCGTCATTTCCTTGCGATATCTCGCGATAAACGGAACCGTCGCCCCTTCATCGAGTAATGCCATGGCCGCTGTCACCTGTCTGACCGACACGGACAGTTCATCTGCCAGACGCTGTTCAATGGAAGCAATCATTTTCTATCCCGAAAAAACAAAAATGAGATGATACCCACTTCCCCTGGATACACCCATCCCTTGCAGCGAATTCCCGCACGAAAAGTCCGTTTTTGCACACACTCTGTTACGTGATATGCCCATATCTGCATCAAACCGGTATGAGGTCGTCGAAAAGGCATCACTTTTTCCGCTTTATGAACGATAATGTATCTTTTGCGTTGCCGGAAAACACGCTTCGAAAGCATCCAGAGGTACGATGAATTTCACGCTGAAAGATATCAAAAGGCAATTCGGGCAAAAGGCCTATTCGCTCGGCCTGATATATGCCCAGAAAAAACGTGTCTTGCAGATACAACGCTCCGGCAATCTGATCCGTTCGCAAGTGAAGGAATCGGGCAACCAGAGCTTCCAGCAAAACACCTTCATCAAGTCGACAACGGAAGGCATCCAGTTTCAGGGAACCTGTTCATGTCCGCTGATTCTGAACTGCCATCATGTCGCCGCCGTCTTGCTGACCATTCTCCAGCAAAACGAAAACCGGCAAAAAAACAAAATCAGCCAGGCTGCCACACCGGTCTCGAACTGGATACAGAAACTGTATTCCGCCATGTACCCCGATTCTCCCGATGCGCTCGCCAACCGGGAACCGGATATCGAACCGTCACAGCGCCTGCTCTATATTCTTTCGCCGGATCAGTCCGACAAACGACTGTTTCTGAACCTTTGCAGGGCACGCCAGAAAACGGCAACGGAATTTTCGTCAATCGTACCCGTTTCGGAAATTGACTCGTTACTGTCGAACCGGCCGGACTATCTTGGCGACGACGACACTGATCCGCTCCGGCTTTTCATCGCATTGCGGTATGGTTCGGATGCCTTGTCGCCATACATGGCAGAACCCAGAGGACAGCTGGGTGCACAATTGCTTGAAAGGCTGATCGACAGAAAACAGCTATACTGGACCAATGCACTCTCCGATATCGCAAAAGGGCTGGTGTTCCCGCTGCGCGCCGCACCGCCAAGAGCGGCTCGCCTCGTCTGGAAAGAAACGGGAACGACTATCCGGCTACGCTGGGAATTCGCCGCACCGGCTGCCAAATCACGCCATGCATCGACGACGATCGATTACATCTTGCCGACCGAACCGGCCTGGTATATGGAGAACCTGACATGCGGCGAACTGGTTTTGCCCGACGACACAGCCACGTTTTCCATCAGCGATATCCAGGATCTGATCAATCAGGCACCGGTCATCGCCGCACGCGACAAAAAAAACGTTTCTCGTTTTCTGCTTGAAAAGGGACTTGAACATATCGTCCCCGTTCCGGCTCCGTTGAAGGAGACCGTACTGAACGACATAATACCCACTCCTGTACTCTATCTGGGCAGCAAACCGCATTTCTATCAGGATACCGAAACACCTGTCTGGCTGGATTATGCACAACTGAAATTCGATTACGATGGACAAATCGCCTTGCTCGGTTCCGATTTGCCGGTTATCCGTACGGTCGACAGCGATACCATCGAACGCATCGTCCGTGACACCCATGCCGAACGTGCCTTGTCCGAGCGACTTCTGTCGTATGGCTTTCACATCGTCGAGGACAGGGCATCCCCATTGCATGCGATTCCGGCTGCGCTGGAAATGGACTCGCCATCCGACTGGCTGCATTTTACCCGCGAGCATCTGGCCGATCTGGAAAACGAGGGCTGGAAAATCGAGAAATCGGCCGATTACCGCTATAACCTCCAGACCGTCCAGAAATGGTACGCCAGCATCAATGAAAACGATGACACGCTGGACGAAGACTGGTTCAGTCTGGAAATGGGAATCGTCGTCAACAAAAAACATTTTCCGCTATTTCCGTTGTTGCAGCCTCTGATCCGCAAGTATCCGGAAAGCTTCGAATACAAAAGCCTTGAAAACCGTGAGGATGAGGATTCCCTGCTGGTGACCTTGCCGGACCGGAGCCGGGTGGCACTTCCATGGAAAAACGTCAGACCGATTCTGAAAATCCTGGGCGAGCTGTACTATCTGGAGCAACCGAAAACCGCACTCCCGTTGCACCGTCTGGACTCGGCCAGACTTGCAGAACTCGATCGCGATCTTGCACTGCAGTGGATCAACGGAGAAACCTTGCTGGAAATGGGGCGAAAATTGCTGGCATTCAACGGTGTCAAAATCGTTACGCCACCGGTATCACTGAAAGCGAAATTGCGCGATTACCAGATCGAGGGGCTGTCATGGATGCAGTTTTTGCGTGAATACGGTCTGGCCGGCATTCTGGCCGATGACATGGGACTGGGCAAAACCCTCCAAACGCTTTCTCATATCCTGCTCGAAAAAGAATCGGGCCGTCTGACGAAACCGGCCCTGATCGTTGCACCGACCAGCCTGATGAGCAACTGGCAAGATGAAGCGGCCCGTTTTACGCCATCACTGAATGTCTTGCTGCTTCAGGGAAAAGACCGCGCCAGATATTTCGACCACATCGGCCAATCCGACATCGTATTGACGACTTACGCCTTGTTGCCGCGCGATGAAGACATACTGATGCAACACGATTTCCATTTGCTGATTCTCGATGAATCACAGTACATCAAGAATATCCGTTCCAAGGCCACGCAAATCGCATCTTCGCTCAAGGCACGCCACAAACTCTGTCTGACCGGAACACCGCTTGAAAACCATCTGGGTGAACTGTGGTCACAATTCCATTTCCTGCTGCCGGGGTTGCTGGGTAACGAAAAAACCTTCAACAGCGAATTCCGGCATTCCATTGAAAGAAACGGCGACGAGGCACGACAGGAATTGCTTAACCGCCGTATCAGGCCGTTCCTGTTGCGCAGAACCAAAGACAAGGTAGCCCGCGAACTGCCCATGAAAACGGAAATTGTCCGCTATGTGGAACTGACCGAAAACCAGCGCCAGATTTACGAATCGGTCCGTGAACTGATGGACAAGAAAGTACAGGATGAAATCGCACGTCTGGGTATCGCACACTGCCAGATCATCATCCTCGAAGCCTTGCTCAAATTGCGGCAAGTCTGCTGCGATCCACGACTGCTGAGAGGCTCTGCTTACAAGAAAAGCACCAATGCGTCGGCAAAACTTGCCGAACTGATGGAAATGCTTCAGGAACTTTTGCTGGAAAAACGGCATATCCTTGTTTTTTCCCAGTTCACCAGCATGCTCGGACTGATCGAGGCAGAGCTCAACACCAGAAATATTCCCTACGCACTGCTCACCGGCGACACGACAGATCGTGCATCCGCCATTCGCAGTTTTCAGGAAGGGCAGGTCTCTGTCTTTCTGATAAGCCTCAAGGCTGGCGGTGTCGGGCTGAACCTGACCGCTGCCGATACGGTCATTCATTACGATCCCTGGTGGAATCCGGCAGTCGAAAACCAGGCGACAGACCGCGCATGGCGAATCGGCCAGGACAAACCTGTCTTTGTCTACAAACTGATCGCCCGGGGGACGCTCGAAGAAAAAATCCAGGATCTGCAACAACGCAAGGCAGAACTGGCAGGCGCAATGCTCTCCACCGGACAGGCCCAGAACGTCCAGATCACACCGGAAGATCTGCAATCCATTTTCCGGCCTCTGGCAGAACAGGATATGTCTTCAGACGAATGAACAACAAAAAACCCCGCCATCTGGCGGGGTTTTCCGGATGATCATTTGTTTTTCTTGCGTTTTGCCGATGCCATGACGATATCGCCAGAGCCGCTTTCCAGCAAGCTGCGCAGCATCCATGCATTTTTTTCATGAATCTGGAGACGCTGTGTCATCAGATCGATCGTCGGCTGGTCATTTGCCTTGTCGGCCAAATCCAGCACTTCCCGTGCTGTACGGGTCACTGCCTGTGTCGCCACGATGACATCGCGGATCATATCTTCAGCCGACGGAACACCTTCGACTTCCTTGATACCGGACAATTTCGCAAATTCCGACATCGTTCCCGGTGCAGGGAACCCGAGCGAACGAATACGTTCGGCGATTTCATCCAGTGCATTCCACAACTCGGTATACTGGTCCATAAACATCACGTGCAATGTCTGGAACATGGGTCCCTTGACATTCCAGTGATAATTATGCGTTTTCAGATACAGGCAGAAGCTGTCTGCGAGCATACGTGCCAAACCGTTACTGATTGTTTCCCTGTCCTTGTCGCTGATTCCGATTTCAATTGCTGGAATACTCATGGCTTCAGTCCTTTTCGCTAATGTTATTCATGAAACCCGATACAGATTTCTTATCGGAGACTCTGTGTGCCAGCATGACCGGGCATTTTTGAGGGAAAAACAACCCTGTCATTTGACCTGTGGCTATTGTACCGTCATTTCGGAAAAAGGTTGTGACAGCCGTTTTTTCTTCTGTCCTGCATGACAGGGATCAAACAGGCAAAAGAATACGGGCAGAATATGGGCAAAACCGGGGTGAATCAGAACGTCTGAAGCACTTTCCGGTACTGGATTTCACCGCGAACCGGCTATTTTTCCCAAATTTTTCACATTTTCCGCCAATTAAATCCATACATTTACGAAAATTGACGTATTTTCATTTTATACTTACCTTTACTTGGAGTTTATAGAAATAGCGTCTGGTGATTTCATAACGGCCGTGCAAGTCAGGCTGAAACGTCAGTCGAGGACGAAGAAAAGGGAAAGAACATGAAAATAGCGATCATAGGAGCCGGAGCGATAGGAGGCTACGTAG
>CAKQWF010000004.1 GCA_934277985.1 uncultured Oxalobacter sp. | reverse complement strand
CAGGCGGTGCTTTCGACGTTCCACCGAAGAGAAAGAAATAATGGTGGGTCATCGATTTAATGAAGTGATTCATTAAGCATGAACAGGATGGGTGGCTTGTCCACCCATCTTTTTTTTGACTGGGCGGGGTTTTTCATGCGTGTTGTCATTATTGGGCAAAGAGTTTTCGGACGAGCCGTACTGGAGGCGTTCCTGTCACGAGGCGATGATGTCGTGGCGGTATTTGTTGCGCCTGAAAAGGGGAAGGTACGTTCCGACGCGTTGAAAACGAGCGCGCTGGAAAGAAAAATACCATTGTTCCAGTTCGAGAATCTGTCGTCGAAAGCCGCACTGGAAACAATGGAGAGGTTGAAAGCCGATATTGCGGTGATGGCGTATGTCGTTCAATTTGTTCCACAGGAATTTACGCGGATTCCGGTGTATGGAACGATACAGTTCCATCCTTCTCTGTTGCCACGTTATCGTGGACCAAACGCGGTGAACTGGGCGATTATTTGTGGTGAACAGGAAAGCGGTGTGACGGTTTTCCGTCCCACGGATGAAATGGACGAAGGACCGGTGATCCTGCAGAAGGCTGTTTCCATTCATCCGGACGATACCGCAGGCACGTTGTACTATGAACGCTTGTTTCCGGCCGGTGTGCAGGCACTGCTGGAAGCGGCAGACAATGTCGTTTCCGGAAGTTATGAGGAAAAAGCGCAAGATGTCCGGGCAGGCAGTTATGAAAGCTGGCTGAAGGAATCAGATGCCCATATCAACTGGGGGAATCATATCAATCAGGTATATAACCTGATTCGCGGTTGTGATCCGACGCCAGGCGCATGGGTGTCGATTGATGGGGAAAAATGTGTGATTCTGGAATGCCGGAAGGTTTTGCATCATTCGTTTCAGGATGTTCGCGGAAAGGTCGGAACGATTGTCGGTGCGGATGAGAACAGTTTTTCCGTCGGTGTGCAAGGTGGAGAAATTCGTATTTCGATGGTTCGCACGTCGTCTGGCGATAAAATTCCGGCTGTGGATTTCATGCGCATGAAGGGTTTGACTGTCGGCATGAAACTGGGATCGTAAATTGGCCGAAAGATGATGGTTTTTTCTTCCGGCCGGTATGGATATTTAACAATTTTCCGGATTTCATGTAATATGTGCCGCACATCCGAGGAGCGTTGCAACAAAACAGGCCGGATTTCTTTCTGATAGCGAAAGTATGCCTGATTTTTGCCAGGCTCGGATTTTCATTACAACGGCGCTCACGTTACTTTTTTCTACACATTTCAGGAAAGGAGAGCGTGATGAACGCTGTATCCAGACAAGATCAGGACTTTTATATTGCAGACCCCGAATTGGCAGCATGGGGCAACAAGGAAATCAGAATCGCGGAAACCGAGATGCCGGGCCTGATGGCGATTCGTGAAGAATATTCTGCCAGCAAGCCGTTGAAAGGCGCACGTATCAGTGGCTCGCTGCATATGACGATCCAGACGGCGGTATTGATCCAGACTCTGGAGGCACTGGGTGCACAGGTACGCTGGGCTTCCTGCAACATTTATTCCACGCAGGATCATGCAGCGGCTGCGATCGCTACCAACGGAACGCCGGTCTTCGCTTTCAAGGGTGAATCACTGGACGATTACTGGGAATTCACACACCGTATCTTTGAATGGCCGGACGGTGGATATTCCAACATGATTCTGGACGATGGTGGGGATGCAACGTTGCTGTTGCACCTGGGTAATCGTGCGGAACAGGATATTTCCGTACTGGACAAACCGACATCTGACGAAGAAGTTTGCCTTTTCAACGCGATCCGTCGTCATCTGGCTGCCGATCCGAACTGGTATTCGAAGCGGATTGCGGAAATCAAGGGTGTGACCGAAGAAACGACGACGGGGGTTCATCGCTTGTATCAGATGCACCAGGAAGGTCGGCTCAAGTTCCCGGCGATCAATGTGAACGATTCTGTGACGAAATCCAAATTCGACAATCTGTATGGTTGCCGTGAATCGCTGGTCGACGGTATCAAACGTGCAACCGATGTGATGATCGCAGGCAAGGTCGCTGTCGTTTGTGGATATGGTGATGTCGGCAAGGGATGTGCACAGGCGCTGAGAGCGTTGTCCGCACAGGTATGGGTGACGGAAATCGATCCGATTTGTGCCCTTCAGGCCGCGATGGAAGGTTATCGTGTCGTCACGATGGAATATGCGGCTGCACAGGCGGATATCTTCGTGACCTGTACCGGTAATTATCATGTCATTACGCATGAACACATGATCCAGATGAAAGATCAGGCCATCGTCTGCAATATCGGTCACTTCGACAACGAAATCGACGTCGCATCGATGAGACAGTATGCATGGGAAAATATCAAACCGCAGGTCGATCATATCATTTTGCCGAATGGCAACCGGATTATCCTGCTGGCAGAAGGCCGACTGGTCAATCTGGGATGTGCGACCGGTCATCCGTCCTATGTCATGAGTTCTTCATTCGCGAACCAGACGATTGCACAGATCGAACTGTTCACCAATACGAAGGCTTATCCGCTCGGCGTTTATACATTGCCGAAACATCTGGATGAAAAGGTGGCACGTCTCCAGCTCAAGAAGCTCAACGTACAGCTGACGGAACTGACGGATGAACAGGCTGCCTATATCGGTGTGAAGAAAGAAGGCCCGTACAAACCGGATCATTACCGGTATTAAGTCGTTTCGGTGGAAGGCACGGGAGTATCCCGTGCCGTTGTCGGCCGGATGACGGTCCGCTGTCTGCGGACTTTGTATGGATTGATGAAAAAGAGCCGGTTTTCCCGGCTGGAATGGAAAGATCATGCGTATTCTTGTTGTCTGGCTGATTAATACGGTTGCTTTGCTCGCTCTGCCGTATCTGATGACATCCATCCGGATATCGGGATTCTGGACGGCATTGATCGCCGCGCTGGTGCTGGGACTGGTCAATGCACTGATCAGACCGATCCTCGTGTTGCTGACGTTGCCGGTCACGGTGTTGACGCTCGGGATTTTCATTCTGGTAATCAACGGATTGCTGTTCTGGCTGGTTTCCAAAATGGTCGACGGCTTTTATGTCAGCGGTTTTGCGACGGCGATAGGCGGAGCATTGCTCTACAGTATCATTTCGTGGGCCTTGTCCACCTTGTTACTCAGGAATTAAATGGCATCACAAAAAAGTTTCAGTATCGAAGTGTTTCCGCCAAAGACACCGGAAGCCATTCGTGAGTTGCGCAATACCCGTGCGGAACTGGCAGAGCTCTCGCCGAAGTATTTCTCGATTACATTCGGTGCAGGTGGTTCGACCCAGCAGGGAACGCATGATATCGCGCTGGAAATTCAGAATGAAGGCTATGAGGCGGCACCTCATATTACCTGTATCGGTTCGACCCGTGAGAAGGTGCGTGAACGCCTTGATGAATACCGTGCTTGCGGTATCAGGCATATCGTCGCTTTGCGCGGTGATCTGCCAAGCTCCTATGGTGTGCTGGGAGAGTTTCATTATGCCAGCGAACTGGTGGAATTCATTCGCAAGGAAACCGGTGACTGGTTCAGAATCGATGTGGCAGCGTATCCGGAAATGCATCCTCAGGCCAAATCGATGACCGACGATATTCGTCATTTTGTCGAGAAGGTCAAAGCCGGTTCCGATGTGGCGATTACGCAGTATTTTTACAATCCGTCTGCCTATTTCAGGTTTGTGGACAGTATCCGGGATGCTGGTGTTTCCATTCCGGTGATTGCGGGTATTATGCCGATTACCAATTACACGCAGCTGGCCCGATTTTCCGACATGTGCGGTGCGGAAATTCCCCGATGGATCAGGCTGAGACTGGAAAGTTACGGCAACGATCTGGCATCCATTCGTGCATTCGGGCTGGATGTCGTGACAGAACTGTGCGAACAGCTTCTTGATGGTGGTGCACCGGGATTGCATTTTTACAGTCTTAACCGTGCCGCAGCGACAAAGGAAATCTGGAAACGGCTTGGACTGCATGAAAAGCAGGGGCAGAGTGTCTAGCGTTTCGACAAGTTTTTGAAGGTATGAAAAAAGCGGTACCAGTGAGGTACCGCTTTTTCTTTTCGGGAAAACCGTTCAACGGTTGCGATCGGCCTCGACCTCGGCCGGACGCAGCCGTACGGCGATCTTGTCCAGAACACCATTGACGAATTTGTGACCATCGATACCGCCGAATGATTTGGTCAGTTCGACTGCTTCGTTGATGACGACACGGTAAGGAATTTCGACATGATTGGTCAGTTCATAGGCACCTATGAGCAGAATCGCGTGTTCTACCGGTGACAATTCATTCAGGGAGCGGTCGATATGCGGTGTAATGGCCGCACGCAGGGCTTCCGCCTGATGGATGACGCCAGAGACCAGTGCGACGAAATGTCCGGTATCGGCTTTGTCGAATCCGTGTGCCTGACGGATATGCTCGATGATGGCGGGTGCCGTGTCCCGGTTGAGCAACCATTCATAGAGTCCCTGCAACGCGAATTCACGCGAGCGATGTCTGGGTGAACGGATTTTGGATGGATTGGCATGTACGGATTTTGTTTTCATGGCATCGTGTGCGGAAAGTAAGTCGGACAAGGCTGGTTCATTCGTCTTCGGAAGCGGGTTCCATTTCATCTATGGCCAGTACCAGATTGGCCATTTCGACGGCGACACGTGCGGCTTCGGTCCCTTTTTCGACCATGCGTGCTTCGGCCTGTTCGTCTGTATAAGTCGTCAGAACGGCGTTGGCGATCGGCATGTCGAAATCAAGTGCGACACGTGAAATGCCGGCTGCCGATTCGTTGGAAACCAGTTCGAAATGGTAGGTTTCTCCCTTGATGACGGCACCGACGGCAATCAGCGCATCGAATTGCTGCGATTCAGCCATTTTTTGCAGAGCGACGGGAATTTCCAGCGCGCCGGGTACTGTGGCGACAAGAATATCTTCATCGGCGACACCGAGCCGTTTCAGTTCGCCCAGACAGGCGTTGAGGAGTCCGCGGCAGACTTCCTCGTTGAAACGGGACTGCACGATTCCGATACGGAGATCTTGTCCCTGAAGATCCACTTCAAATGTATTGATACTCATAACCCTTCTCCCAGATGGCAGTGATTAAAGATCCTTGTTGTCCAGATAACCGACAATATCCAGATTGAAACCGGTCATGGAAGGCATTTTTTTGGGGTTGGCCAGCAGTTTTATTTTGCCGGCGCCGATGTCGCGGAGAATCTGGGCGCCGATACCGTAGTTACGCAGCGTCTGGCTGGCGGCCTGCGGAACGTCATGTGAGCGCTGTTTTCCGATTGTACCGAATTTTGCCAGGAATTCTTCAGGCAATTCGTTGCAGTTGAGCAGAACGAGAATACCGCGTTCACTGGCCTGTATCGCCTTCATGGCGTCAGACAAATGCCAGGAATGACGTGTGAATCCTGTTTCCAGCAGGTCGATCAGGGATACAGGCTGGTGAACCCTGACCAGCGTTTCTTGTTCCGGTGAAATGGTTCCCTTGATAAGGGCAAGATGGATGGATTGACTGGGTTTGTCGCGATATACGATGGCATGGAAAGAACCGGCCCGGGTTTGCATATCGTTTTCGGCAACGCGTTCGACGATACTTTCATGACGGTTGCGATAGCTGATCAGATCCGCGATCGTACCGATCTTGATATGGTGCCTGTCTGCAAATTCCAGCAATTGCGGCAGTCGCGCCATCGAGCCGTCTTCATTCATGATTTCGCAGATGACCGATGCAGGTGTCAGACCTGCCAGCGCCGTCAGGTCGCAGCCTGCCTCGGTGTGCCCGGCACGTCGCAATACGCCGCCTTGTTTGGCGGTGATAGGGAAAATGTGACCGGGCTGGACGATATCGTCGGGTTTGGCATCACGCGCCACGGCGACCTGTATGGTTCTCGCACGGTCGAATGCCGAAATGCCGGTTGTCACACCGGTCGCGGCTTCGATGGATGTGGTGAAGGCGGTATTGAATGAACTGCGGTTGTCCCGTGTCATGGGAGCCAGGCCGAGCTGGTCGCAACGTTCCTGTGTCAGGGTCAGACAAACCAGACCTCGCGCATGCTTGGCCATGAAATTGATGGCTTCCGGCGTGACGAAATCGGCGGCGATCATCAGGTCGCCTTCGTTTTCGCGGTCTTCGTCGTCGACCAGAATGACCATACGACCTGCGCGGAGTTCGTCGATAATTTCTTGAGTGGAAGAAATGGGCATAACTAGATTCCTTTGCAGCCTGCTATTTTAAAGGAAACTGTCCGAAACCGGCATATTATCGGGTTCGGACGGCAGGCAAGAAGATTGAACGGTTCAAAACAAATACGCCATAAAGTCCGTGTTTGGCGGACTTTATGGCGAAATACGTGTGAAACGGTTATTTCCCGATGCAGAATCTGGAGAAGATCAATCCGAGCAGATCATCGGACGTGAATGCACCTGTAATGCTGTTCAAGGCATCCTGTGCCAGACGAAGTTCCTCGGCCAGCAGATCCAGCGATGGAGATCCCGATATGGCATGTTCGGCAGCGATGGCCAGATGCTTGTCTGCGGTTTTCATGGCATTCATGTGGCGTTCGCGGGCAAGGTAAGTCGATTCGCCTGTCTGTGCCCATCCTGCGATCTTGAGCAGTTCTGTCTTGAGCAGATCGATTCCCTGACCGGTTTGCGTGGACAGATAGACTTGCGTGATGCCGAACATGTTGTCGACCGACGGACGGTGCCCCGAAATGTCGATCTTGTTCCATACACGAATGACCGGTATGCCTTCCGGAAAATCGGCAGCGATTTTTTCGTCGGAACGGGTGGGGCCAATGCTGGCATCAAGCAAATGGAGAATGACATCGGCTTTCTCGATTTCATTCCAGGTGCGTTCGATACCGATACGTTCGACTTCATCTTCCGCAGTACTGGTTCTGATGCCGGCCGTATCGATCAGTGTGACCGGAACTCCTTCGAGTTGTATGGTTTCCGTGATCTTGTCGCGAGTTGTTCCAGCGATCGGTGTGACGATCGCGATGTTGGAGCCTGTCAATACATTCAGAAGCGAGGATTTGCCGACGTTGGTCTGGCCCGCCAGCACGACGTGAATACCTTCCCGCAGCAGGGCGCCTTGTGTTGCTTGTGTGATGATGCCACCCAGCGAGTTACGGATCGCTGCGATTCTTTCGCGGACATTTTCCTTTTGCAAAAAGTCGATGTCTTCTTCCGGAAAGTCGAGCGAGGATTCCACCAGCATTCTCAATTCGATGATTGTCGCGACCAGTTCGTGGATTTCTTTGGAAAATGCGCCGGACAGCGAGCGTGATGCGGAACGGACTGCTTCTTCGGTGGTCGCGTCGATCAGATCGGCAATCGCTTCGGCCTGTGCCAGATCGATACGGTCGTTCAGAAATGCCCTGCGGGTGAATTCACCGGGTTCTGCCATCCTGAGATCGATATGCTTGCCAACCTGGAGACAACGTTTCAAGAGCATTTGCAGCACGACCGGTCCGCCATGTCCCTGGAGTTCCAGAACATCTTCTCCGGTAAACGAATGCGGTGCCTTGAAATACAGTGCGATACCTTCATCGATGATGTTGCCGTCTTCGTCCATGAAAGGCAGAAAGTGGGCATATCGGGGTTCCAGCGGCAATTCCGATGTTGCGTTTCTGAAAAATTCCGAAATGAACGGTTCAAGGTTCTTGCCGGAAATCCGGACAATGCCGACACCGCCGCGTCCCGGCGCGGTAGCGATGGCTGCAATAGGAGAAGAATCAGTATTCATTGGAAATATACGTAAAAACAGGTTTCATGACCGTGAATCATATACTTCAAGCATTATCCTTGCTGCGGCGAAAAAATAAAAGCGTTCATGGGCAATGTGGTGCAATAAGCGTCTTTTTGGTGTTGAAAGTATGGAAAAGCGGTTGTCGGAAAATACGGAAAGACAGGACAATATCGTCTGAAACCGTTTAAAGGAAAAACGGAAACGTATAAAATTTCTTTCCGGTACAGGCTTTTCGTTTTCATGTGTTGCTGTGTGCATGAAAGGTTCTGTGTAGGAAAGTTGTGTGCCGCAAGCGGGCTTTTTATTGATGAGTGGAGCATAGGAAAAAATGAGCATGTCTGCCAATACAACGACCGGGAAAATCGATGAACCGGTAACGCGTCAGACTTTCGATGATGTGATGGTGCCCGTCTTTGCGCCGGCGTCATTTATCCCTGTCAGAGGCTCCGGGCTGGCCTTGTGGGACCAGAGCGGCAAGCAGTATCTGGATTTGACGGGCGGGATCGCGGTATTGGGGCTGGGGCATACGCCGCCGGAAATCGTTGATGCGCTGGTCGAACAGGCCAGGAATTTGTGGCACGTCAGCAATTACTATACGAATGAGCCGGTATTGAAGCTGGCCCGGGCGCTGACGGAAGCCACGTTTGCGGAAAAGGTGTTTTTCTGCAATTCGGGGGGCGAAGCCAATGAGGCGGCTTTCAAGCTGGCACGCAAATGGGCGCACGATCATTTCGGTCCGAAGAAGAACAGAATCGTTTCCTGTTTCCATTCTTTCCATGGCCGGACGCTGTTTACAGTCAGTGTCGGCGGCCAGGAAAAATATACGAAAGGGTTCGAACCGTTGCCACCGCAGATCGACCATATTCCGTTCAATGATATCGAAGCCGCCAGAGCTGCGATCGGTGACGATGTCTGTGCGGTCGTCGTCGAACCGGTTCAGGGCGAGGGCGGTATCCTGCCGGCCGATCCAGCCTATCTGAAAGCATTGCGCCAGTTGTGCGATGAAAAGAATGCACTGCTGATTTTTGACGAAATCCAGTGCGGCATGGGAAGAACCGGTACGCTTTTTGCCTATATGGATTATGGTGTCGTTCCCGATATCATGACGTCGGCCAAAGCGCTGGGGAACGGTTTCCCGATCGCTGCGATGCTCACGACTACGGAGATCGCCAAATCTTTCTCGGTCGGTGCGCATGGTACGACCTATGGGGGCAATCCATTGGCGGCAGCGGTTGCCTGCAAGGTGCTGGAAATCATCAACAAGCCGGCTTTCCTTGCACGTGTCGTCGAGGCAGGACAAAAACTGAGAGAAAGTCTCGAAAGGATCGCTGCGGATTATCCGGACGTTTTCGCCGGTGTCAGGGGAAAAGGGCTGATGCTGGGAATGGTCATGTCGGAAAAATATCAGGGACGTGCCGGAGAAATTACACAAGCCGCACAGCAACAGGGATTGTTGTTGCTGTTGGCGGGATACGATGTCATTCGGTTTGTTCCGGCACTAATCGTGTCGGACGAACATATCCGGCAGGGAGAAAAACTGTTGCGTCAGGCGATCGATATCTGGCTCCGACAGTAACGATTCCATAACCAAACGGCCCGTTACGGGCCGTTTTTGCTTTACAGCGCTTGTGTGTGGTCAGGACTTCGGAGAGTCCTTGCCGGCGGAAGGCTTCGGCTTGAATTGCTTGTCGCTGATGCGGAATTTTGCGCGGCGATCACCCATGAGCCGACGCAGTTCCTTGATGCTCAATTCGCTGACCTCATGCATCCGGATCAGCAGCGATGCACCGACGGGCAATCGATGATGCCGGATTTTGCTGATAACCGGCGGTGCGACTTCCAGTGCACGGGACAGTGCCGCATCGTTTTTGAGATTCAGATGCTGGATAAGTGTATCCAGAAGACGGTTCGGATCATATACGCGATCTTCAAGCCGGTCTTCTTCAGGTGGCGTTTCCGGGACGGGTTGTTTGTTCGTCATTTTCAAGAATCCTGTGAGTCAAAGTTCGCTACACATGACAGGCTTAATGGCATATTACCTGAAAACAATGATTTTCAACCATTTTAAACGAGAAAGCTGTCCGGATATACGAAAAATCCGGGTAGGCGAAAGGAAGGCAGTTCGTGTAAAACGGGCTTTTTCAGATGGGGTTGCGATACGACCGAGAAACAGGGAACGGATGGTTTATTCCCCGTTTCTGGCATGTGCAATTTCCTGTGCGAGCAAAACGACAGACATGGCGTAGAAATAACTCCGGTTATAGTGCGTGATAGCGAAAAAATTATCGGTGCCGATCCAGTAATCGGCTGGTGCGGTGCCGTTGGGCAAATCGATCAAACCGAATGAAATATTGTCCGGTACGTCCTTTTCAGGGATGATGCAGCCGTTTTCAAGCTGCGAAAGGGATAGTGTGGCGGCCAGTCCTTGATCAAGCAGGGATGGCGGTATGGTGCAGCCGTGTTGTGTCTGTACCGGGAAAACGATCGGCAAACCGGCTTTCCATCCATGGCTGACGAGAAAATTGGCGATGCTGCCGATGGCGTCGACAGGAGAATTTTCCAGATCGATGGCGCCATCTCCGTCAAAATCGACAGCGAATTGACGGATGCTGCCAGGCATGAATTGCGGGTAACCGATTGCACCGGCATAGGAGCCATACAGGTTTGCCGGATCCGTTCCGGTTTCTTTTGCAAGCAACAGCAGATTTTCCAGTTCTTTCCGGAAGAAGCGTTTCCGTGCGGCCTGATTGGTGGTTTCGGGATAGCTGAATGCCAGCGTCGACAGTGCATCGATAATCCGGAAGTTACCGGTATATCGGCCGTATACCGATTCGACTCCGATAATGGCGACAATGATGTCGGACGGGACTCCATATGTTTGCGTGGCACGGTCAAGCGCGTCTTCATACTGGTTCCAGAAGCGCACGCCAGCCGATATTCTGGCCGGATCGATAACGTTTTTGCGATAGTTTTGCCAGTTTTTCGCTTTCGCTTTGCCTGATGGCGTGACAAGCCGGATGACCGTCGGGTTACGGTGAACCTGTTCGAACAGTGTGATCAGCTGTGCCTTGTCGAATGCATGTTTGTCTGAAAATGCTTCGATGAATTCGGATTTTGCGATTTCGAAGGATGTATCGGCATCAGGTTGCGTTGTGACGGGCGATGGTATGGACACGGAGGACGAAGGACTGGAGATGGAGTCGGAGTCGTCTGGCATATGCCGGCATCCTGTCAGTGAAACCGACAGGATGGAAAACAGAAGAATTCCGCTTTTTGCCATCCGGCTGATGCTGGCCATAAGTATCCCTTCTCGACGGTTTGTGAAAGTGATTTGCAGAGTATAGCAACGGATGGTGAAAAAAGAACCGGAATACACCAAACGTGAAGGAAATGGCATGCTTGAGTCAACATAGTGCAATAGTCATCCTGTCAGGGACAGTATTGGATAAAATGAGGCGATGCAGTTGCCGCCTGAATTCGATAGACGGGATCGACTGAAAAACCGCTGGCAAATCGACGGTTCGATACATCGCCAAGAGGCAGGGAATGCCGTATCATCTTTTCTGGGGCGGATTATGGGGCTGCCATGGTATCGGTTGCCGGGTGGCTTGTCGCCTGAACAGGGCGAAGGGACTCATTCTGAAAGATTTTTGATTATGACTACTGCCGTTTATTTTCATCCCGTATGCCAGTTGCATGAAATGGGCGGGCATCATCCGGAATCTCCGGCGCGTATGAAAACCATGCTCAAGGCATTCAGGGAAAGCGGGCTGGATCGTGTTTTGCAATATCGCTTGTCGCCGGAAGCTACAGAGCAGGATATTCGCCGTGTACATACCCAGGATATGATCAACAAGGCCAAAAACAACATTCCCGCACTGGGCGACTATTATCCGCTGGATGAAACGCCGCTGAACCATTACAGCTGGAAGGCAGCCTTGCGGACGACCGGCGCCGCTGTCGCTGCAACGGATGCCGTTCTGGCAGGAGAAATCAACAATGCATTTTGTATCCAGCGTCCGATCGGCCATCATTCGACCATCGGCGAAGCGATGGGGTTTTGCGTGTTCAACAGTCTGGCTGTTGCTGCCATGCGTGCCGTCAAGGTACATAAACTGAACAGAGTGGCTATCGTCGATATCGATGTACACCATGGCAACGGGACGGAAGACGTGTTCGCCTATGAACCCAGTGTCATGATGGTCAGTTATTACCAGCAGTATCTGTATCCGTTTTGTGGCAATGAAAAGGAGCGCGCCCATATGGTCAATGTTCCGGTTCCGCCCAGAACAGGCGGTGATGTGATCCGGCAGGTCGTTACCGAAAAATGGTTGCCTGCGTTGCACCGGCACAAGCCAGAGATGATTTTTATCTCGTCCGGATTTGATGCGCACCGTGATGATCCGCTGGGCGACATGAATCTGGTCGAGGATGATTATGCCTGGATTACCCGTCAGGTGGTGGCGATTGCAGACGAATATGCGCAGGGACGTATCGTCAGTCTTTCCGAAGGCGGCTATAACCTCGATGCGCTGGCAGGCAGTGTCGTGGCGCATGTGAAAGCGCTTGCCAAAGTGGAGTAGGTTCGGAAATATATGGCTATCCAGTGGTTTCCGGGGCACATGAATGCCGCCCGCCGGAAAGCGGCAGAGACGATGGAAATGACCGATCTGGTGATCGAGGTGCTGGACGCCCGTTTGCCTGCGGCCAGCAGCAATCCCATGGTTGAAGAATTGCGGCGGCATCGCCAGCGACCGGTACTGAAAATCCTGAACAAGAGCGATCTGGCGGATCCCGCGGTTACCCGTGCATGGCTGGATGACTTCAATGCTCGGCCCGGTGTCCATGCGGTTGCGATTTCGTGCAAGAATCCTTCGGATGTCGCGCGGATTCCGCCGTTATGCCAGAAACTGGTTCCGCACCGCAACGGGCCCGGCAAGCCGGTCAGAATCATGATTATGGGTATTCCCAATGTCGGGAAATCGACATTGATGAATATGTTGCTCAAACGGCGTGTCGCGGCGGTCGGGGATGAGCCGGCAGTCACCAAGAGCCAGCAAAGGTTGTATCTGAACAAAAATATGGTGTTGACCGATACACCGGGCATGCTGTGGCCGAAAATCGTTTATCCGGATGATGGTTATATGCTGGCGGCCAGTCATGCGGTCGGCGTGAATGCACTGATCGAGGAAGAAGTGGCTGCCTTTCTGGGAGACGTGTTGCTGGCGCGTTATCCGGAGTATTTGGCGGCACGCTACAAAATGCCTGTCGAAGGACTCGATGGTATCGGATTGACGGAAATGATCGCACGCAAGCGCGGGCTGAAAATCAGGGGCGGGGAACCGGATATCGAAAAGGGGGCGCATACGCTCTTGCAGGATTATCGTAGCGGCGCGATCGGTCGCGTCAGTCTCGAAACGCCGGAAAGCCGTCGCGTCATGCTGGAGTCGTTCGACGGCGAAAATCAGAAAACAGACAAGAATGAATGACTTGAATTTGCGGTTGCAGGGCTGAGCCTGTTTCCGATTTATAATGCATCACATGAAACCAATCGCTCCCGGAACCGTTATTTTTCATCGCTATCGCGGGTATGGCGTGCTGACGGCCGTCAATTTGCTGACAGGCTGGGTATCGGCACGTTTCGGCAATGAACAACGCAGTCTTGACCTGAACCTTTCCACGGATGAGGTTCAGCATGCCGATGGTGAACCGATTTTGTTCAGGCTGGCTGCGCCGGATCGCATGCCGCATGCGCGGCTCATGGATATGGTCAGGAAACTGCACAGTGCCGGTTACCAGCGCCTGTATCTACACTCATGGCCACGGGAATCGGGATTGCACTGGCGCTGGCATCTTTTCACGGGGTGTCGCAACTGGTTCCAGCGCCCATGGCGCGAGGGATGGTATGGGTCAGGAGCGGATTATATTTTCAATCCGGTGATGGGATGGGGAGATGCTCCCGGAGCGACGACCGATGAACTGATCGACGCACTGTCGCGATTCGATCCCGAAGGACTGGCACAGGCGCTTGGCGAGGACGAGGAACATACACTTTGGTTCAGCCGCGTGTGCAAGGCGTTGTTGCCGGGATATATGTACAGCCTTGAAAAGCGTCTGAATCCGGATGGCTCGTTTTCGGATGTCTTGCCGGTTTATCCCGTCCGGCAAGGATTGCCCCCCTATGATGGCCCCTCTTTGCCCTGTCCGCCCGGGTGGAACAAAAAGTATCGTACCGATCCCGTTGTGAGGGATTATTTCTGCTGTTTCTGACAAGGTGCAAAATGACGCTGCATGTTATTGCCACTGGCGGAACTTTTGAAAAACATTACGATGAAATCAGCGGTCGGCTGGTTTTCGGCGACAGTCATGTTCCGGCGATCCTCAGGCGCGCCCGTTTTTCGGTGCCCTATACTTTCGAGACAGTATGCATGCTGGATTCGCTGGATATGCAGGATACCGATCGTGTGAAGATCCTCGATGCCTGTTCATCGGCGGCGGCCGGAAGTATCGTAGTCGTGCACGGTACCGATACGATGCGGGAAACGGCACTCGTACTGGGAGAAGCATCACTGGGCAAAACGATCGTCCTGACCGGTGCGATGATACCCTACGAATTCGACAACTCGGACGCGTTGTTCAATTTCGGTTTTGCGGCAGGTGCAGCGCAGTTGTTGCCGCACGGTGTTTATGTGGCGATGAACGGCAGGATTTTCGACTGGCGGCATGTCCGAAAAAACCGTCAGGAAGGTTGTTTTGAAGCGGTTTGAAGTTGATTTGATAACAATACATTTTTGGATTGGTTTGCAATGAATATCGTTATTCTGGCTGCCGGCATGGGCAAACGCATGCATTCGTCGCTTCCCAAGGTCTTGCATACTCTGGCAGGGAAAGCCATGCTGGAACATGTCATCACGACGGCAAGAACATTGAACCCCGAAAAACTCGTGGTCGTCTGCGGTCATGGCGGCGAGACGGTGCGCCAGAAAATCGCGGCGTCTGATCTGGTCTATGTAACGCAGCAGCCGCAGCTGGGAACGGGACACGCGGTCATGCAGGCAGTGCCCGAACTGGATGAAACCGTGCCGACACTGGTTCTGTACGGCGATGTACCACTGATCGGTGCCGCATCGCTGGCACGTCTGGCTGAAGCGGCAGGCAAGGACAAACTGGGCATTCTGACAGTCGAGATGGAAGACCCCACCGGTTACGGGCGGATTATTCGCGAAAAGGGAAAAATACGGCGTATCGTCGAGCAAAAGGATGGCAACGCAGAAGAACTGGCGGTACGTGAAATCAATACCGGCATTATGGTCGTGCCGACGGTTCCGCTCAAACGCTGGCTTGCCGCATTGACGAACGACAATGCGCAAGGCGAATATTATCTGACCGATATCGTCGCGAAAGCCGTTGAGGAAAATATCAACATTGTCTCGGTACAGCCAGGCAAGCTTTGGGAAACGCTTGGCGTCAACAGCAAGAGCCAGCTGGCGGCGCTTGAACGGATCTATCAGCGGAATGTGGCTGCCGCGTTGCTGGAAAGTGGCGTCGGTCTGGCCGATCCGGCACGTATCGATGTCCGTGGTACCCTGCGTTGCGGAAGAGATGTTTTCATCGATGTCAACTGTGTTTTCGAAGGTGATGTCGTGCTGGCGGACGGTGTGTCGGTCGGGGCGAATTGCGTGATCAGAAACAGTACCGTCAGTGAGGGGGCGGAAATCCGTCCGTTCTGTCATATGGACGGCGCGACGGTCGGCGCAGGATCGCTGATCGGCCCCTATGCCCGGTTGCGTCCGGGGGCCGATCTGGGCGAAGAAGTGCATATCGGCAATTTCGTCGAAGTCAAGAACAGCCATATCGCTGCCCAAAGCAAGGCGAATCATCTGGCCTATGTCGGTGATTCCACCGTCGGCAGCCGGGTCAATATCGGTGCAGGCGCGATCACCTGCAATTACGATGGTGCCAACAAGCACCGGACGGTTATCGAGGATGATGCCTTTATCGGGACGAATTGCGAGCTGGTCGCACCGGTCAAGGTCGGCAGTGGTGCGACGATCGGTGCAGGCACCACGTTGACCAAGGATGTGCCTGCAGGATCGCTGACGGTATCCAGAACACGGCAGACTACGATAAATGACTGGAAAAGACCGGTAAAATCCAAAAAATGACGTCTTTTTCCGTAAAAATTGACCGACCGCAGCTTTTTGAAAATTGGCTTCGGCAAAGTGCCTAAATCGCCATAATTCCTGTTATATTGTCAAAAGAGACGCCTTTGCACAGCAAAGGCGGTTTCTCCTGTTGAAATGAAGTTTTACCGTATTGATACAGTATCGGTATTTCTGTTTCAGTACGGTTGTCGTTCACTCGCCATTACCTGAATCATCGGAATTTGGATCCTGCCGCGTCCGGCAAAATCCGGATACCAAAGAACAGAAAGGAAATGAATATGGGTATGAATGCGGAAAAGCCAGACCAGAATGCAGGACCACTTTCTCCTGACATGCTGCGCAAAATCAATGATTACTTCAACGCGGCCAATTACCTCTCGGTCGGACAGATTTACTTGTACGACAATCCATTGCTGAAAAAACCGCTGTCGCCGGAAGATATCAAGCCGCGATTGCTGGGACACTGGGGAACGACTCCAGGTCTGAATTTCATTTATGTGCATATGAACCGGGTCATCAAAAAGTATGATCTGGACATGATTTTTGTGACGGGGCCCGGACACGGCGGTCCGGCGCTTGTGGCCAATACCTATCTGGAAGGAACCTACAGCGAGTTTTACCCAAATGTTTCGGAAGATGAAGAGGGGATGAAAAAACTGTTCACGCAGTTTTCGTTCCCGGGAGGCATTCCGAGCCATACGGCAGCCGAAACGCCCGGTTCGATTCACGAAGGCGGTGAGCTGGGGTATGCGCTTTCCCACGCCTATGGTGCCGCATTCGACAATCCCGATCTGATCGTGACCTGTGTGGTCGGGGATGGCGAGGCCGAAACCGGGCCGCTGGCGACAGGATGGCATTCCAACAAATTCATCAATCCCGTATATGACGGTGCCGTATTGCCGATTTTGCATCTGAACGACGGCAAGATCGCCGGCCCGACTGTGCTGGGCCGTATTCCGCCGGAAGAACTGGATGCGTTGATGCGTGGTTATGGCTATGAACCGTATTATGTGGAAGGCTCAGATCCGATGGTCATGCATCAGAAGATGGCGGCCACACTGGATATCGTGATTCCGAAAATCCGTCAGATACAGGCCGAGGCGCGCGCAAACGGATTCACCACACGACCGAAGTGGCCGATGATCGTGCTGCGTAGCCCGAAAGGATGGACCGGCCCGAAGGTCGTTGACGGCTTGCAGATCGAAGGGACGTTCCGTTCGCATCAGGTACCGGTCAATGAAGTCAGAACCAATCCGGAACATTTGAAAATTCTGAATGACTGGCTCTTGAGCTACAAACCGCAAGAGCTTTTCGACGAGCATGGCAAGCTAAGGCCTGAACTGGCGGAACTGGCGCCGAAAGGCAACCGGCGCATGGGGGCCAATCCGCATGCCAACGGCGGGGTTTTGCTGCGTGAATTGCGTATGCCGGATTTCCGGAAATATGCCGTCGATGTTCCGTCGCCGGGTGTTGTCGTGGCCGAAAGTACACGGGTTCAGGGCAACATGATCCGTGATGTTTTTGTTCTGAATGAAGAATCGAGGAATTTCCGGGTATTCTGTCCGGATGAAACGTCTTCCAACCGCTGGAATGCCGTATTCGAAGTCACCGAACGGGCATCCATGGACGAAATCAAGCCGACGGACGACAAGGTATCGCATACCGGACGTGTGCTGGAAATGCTGTCGGAACATCAGTGCGAAGGCTGGCTGGAAGGGTACATCCTGACGGGGCGTCACGGCTTTTTCCCGTGCTATGAAGCATTTATCCACGTGGTGGATTCCATGTTCAACCAGCATGCGAAATGGCTGGAAGTCTGCCGCCATATCCCATGGCGTCGTCCGGTTGCCTCGCTCAACTATCTGCTGACGTCGCATGTCTGGAGGCAGGATCATAACGGCTTGAGTCACCAGAATCCGGGTTTCATCGATCTGGTGATGAACAAGAAAGCCGATATCACCCGCGTGTATCTGCCACCTGACGCCAACTGCCTGTTGTCAGTGACCGATCACTGCCTGCGGAGCAGGCATCGTATCAATGTGATTGTTGCCGGCAAACAGCCTGCCTTGCAGTATCTGACGATGGACGAAGCCATCCGGCATTGCACGGCCGGTATCGGTATCTGGGAGTGGGCAAGTAACGACAAGGGGTCTGAACCCGATGTCGTGATGGCATGTTGCGGCGATGTCCCGACACTGGAAACGCTGGCCGCAGTCAAGATCCTGCGTGAACATATTCCCGAGCTGAAGATCAGGGTGATCAATATCGTCAACCTGATGACCTTGCAGCAGCCGGCTGATCATCCCAATGGCTTGTCCGACAGGGAATTCGATGTACTGTTCACCAAGGACAAACCGGTCATTTTCGCCTATCACGGTTATCCATGGCTGATTCACCGGTTGACTTATCGCCGGACGAATCACAAGAATTTCCATGTACGTGGCTACAAGGAAGAAGGAACGACGACCACACCGTTCGACATGGTGGTGATGAACGATCTGGACCGTTATCATCTGGCCGGAGATGTGATCGATCGCTTGCCCAGTCTGGGAGCGAAAGCTGCCTATACGAAGCAGTATTTGCGTAACCGGTTGCTGGAACACAAGGCCTATGTTTACCAGTATGGTGAGGATATGCCGGAAATCAGGGACTGGAACTGGGCGGACGGCAAGTCCTGATACCTGTCTGATGGCAGGCATGGAAGCAAAAAAAACGCACGCTCCGTGGGGCGTGCGTTTTTTTGTCACCCATCATCGAACCATGGCGGTCACTGTGCGTTTTTTTCGGCGCAGTATTGGGTAAAACCCCGTTTTCTCAGCATACATGCCGGGCATTTGCCGCACCCGTAGCCCCATTCGTGCAATTGGTCATGCGTACCCATGTAGCAGGTATGCGTGTCCTGAACGATCAGATCGACCAGTGACTGGCCGCCCAGATCGAAGGCGAGTTGCCATGTTTCTTTCTTGTTTTTCCACATGAGCGGTGTCACGAGATTCAGACGGGTATCCATGCCGATGTTCAGGGCGACCTGAAGGGCCTTGATCGCATCGTCCCGGCAATCGGGGTAACCGGAAAAGTCGGTTTCGCACATACCACCGACCAGAACATTCAGGCCACGGCGATACGCCAGCATGGCGGCGACAGTCAGAAACATCAGGTTTCGCCCCGGAACGAAGGTATTGGGCAATCCGTTTTCCATCATGCGGATTTCCATATCAGCCGTCATGGCGGTTTCCGATATGTCACTGATCAGAGAAAGATCGCAAATGTGATCGGGACCAAGTTCGCCAGGCCAGTCAATGGCGAAACGACGCATTTTTTCAAGAATTTTCGGGCGGACATCGAGTTCGACGGCATGCCGTTGGCCGTAACGGAAACCGATGGTTTCGACTGTGTCATAATGGTTCAGTGCCCAGGCAAGGCATGTCGTCGAATCCTGGCCACCGCTGAAAAGCACCAGCGCTTTTTTCACTGGTGCGGTAGTGTGAGTATCGAGAGGAGCGTTCATTCTGTATCAAAAACAATAGGGGATGGCACAAAAACCATGTCATCCTGCGTGATTTCCGGATGCTATACAATGTCGGGCTTTTCCGGTTTATTGAAATATATTAAACGATTTGAACAGGAACGCATGATTGTACGGCCGGTCGGCTAATATGCCATTATTCATGGCAAAATGGTTCGGCGATCATTTATGTCCAGCATGATGGTAAATTTCAGTTACTGCAAAGCGGCACGTATGACGGTGTACTGGCTGCGTTTATGTTTCGCAGGTCTGATAGTGTTCTGGCTGGGCGCTTGTATGTCTGCATCACATGCGGCGCCATTGCCCTATGATGTGGAGATCAGGGCGCCGGAAGCGATCCGCACCCTGTTGAAACAGAATCTCGAGCTGATCCGGTGGCAGGGTGACAAGCAGATCGATGCCTTGCAGCTGCGCCGTTTTTATCGGAATACACCAGACGAAATCCGGCATTTGCTGGAGACGGAAGGCTATTATTCTCCGGTCGTGAAAATGGATATGCAACCGTCAGGTGATCAGGGGAAACACGTCGTCATCGACGTCAAGCCCGGCAAGCCGGTGAAGGTCGCGGTTGTCGATATCAAATTTACGGGGGCGATCGCCACTCAGGAAGCGTCATTGCGACCTGATGTCGAGCAATTGAGAAAAGAATGGCAGTTGCCTGCCGGTTCGGTCTTCCGAATGGCAGACTGGGAAGCGGCAAAGGTCGCCTTGCTCAAACAGGTGACGTCGGTGCGTTATCCACGGGCGGAACTGGAAGATTCGCAAGCTATCGTCGATCCGGAAACAGACAAGGTGACTCTGAAAGTCGTGATAAACAGCGGCAAACCGGTGACATTCGGACCGATCAGGATTGTCGGGCTGCAGCGTTATGGCGAGGATGTCATCATGGGGCAACGTCCGGTCAAGGTCGGTTCGACATATCGCGAAAATGCCTTGCTGAACTGGCAGTCACGTCTTCAGGATACCGGTTATTTCCGTTCGGTCGAAGTGTCGGCCGATCTTGAATCCGGACTGGATGAAGTGCCGGTAACCGTCACTGTGGTGGAAAACATGAAAAAACATGTTTCCGTCGGTATCGGTTACAGTACGGATACGGCAGAGCGTATCAGCCTGTCGTATGACAATCTGCATTTGTTCGGCAGGGATTATAAACTGAACAGTTCAGTCGTCTTGCAATCGAAGCAACGTACCGCCAAGGCCGATGTGTATTTGCCGCCATCGATGGAGGGCGTCAGGGACAGTTTCGGTGTCATGTATGACCGTTCCGAAATCGAGGGGGAAGACACGCGGGTCGTCGGCGCCAATATCAGACGGGCGTGGGGGACGCCGCGTTTCGAGAAGTATGTTCGTGCCGAATATCTGAATGAACATACCCGGATCGACGGGGCCGATGGTCAGCAAAGTCAGGCCATGCCGGTAACGTTCGGTGTCATCATCAGGCGTCTCAACAACCGGCTGGCACCGACAAAGGGCTATGCCGTGGAAGCACAGACAGGAGTTGCCGTCGAGCCGTTGCTGACGGACAAGTCGTTTATCCGGAGTTATTTCAAGGGGTTGCGTTTGCAAACGGTCAGCGAGAACAGCCATCTTGTTTTGCGCGGAGAGCTAGGTGCCGTTTTTTCCGACGGCAAGAGCGGCATTCCCTCGACACTTATGTTCCGTGCAGGTGGCGACCAGTCGGTACGCGGATATGCCTATGAAAGTCTGGGGGTACGGGAAGGCGATGCCATTGTCGGCGGGCGTTATCTGGCTGTCGCCAGTGTGGAATATCAGTATTATTTCTTGCGGAACTGGGGCGTAGCCTTTTTCGTCGATGCAGGCAATGCCGGCGATACGGTCAGCGAACTTGATCCTGCTGTCGGTTACGGTATCGGTGGCCGCTGGCGGAGTCCTGCCGGACCGGTTGGCGTCGATCTGGCCTACGGCGAGAGAACCGGCAATTTCCGTTTACATTTTTCACTGGGATTTACTTTCTGATGCGACGTCGTTTTCTGATCTGGTTGTTGATCCCGCTGTTTGTGCTGGGAGGATTCATCTGGCTGGCAAGCCAGGAATGGACGTTGCAGTGGATCGCGGGAAAGGTCGTACAGGCAGGCGGTGGCCATATCGAAATCGAAGGAGTATCCGGCACGCTGGTCAATTCGCTCGAAGTCGAAAAGATATCTTTTTCCAGTCCTGAAAAGGATATCGAGATCGATAGTCTGGTGCTGGTCTGGAATCCATGGAAGCTCTTGCGGGGTGAAATCGATATCGGACGGATTGCGGCGGAACGTATTGCCGTCGATATGAAACAGTCGTCCGATGAGCCATTTGTCTTGCCGGATTCACTGGCGCCCCCTCTGGCGATTCGTGTCGCACAGGTGGAGGCGGGTGTCGTGTCGCTGGCAAAGGCCGGTATCGGTATATCGCTGGAACAGGTGCATTTTTCGCTGGTTTCCGATGAAAAGGCATGGCGTCTGGATGATTTCGGTTTCGACAGTCCGTTTGGCAATGCCACGATCCGGATCGAACTCGGTATGGCAAAGCCCCACATGATCGATGGCACTATCCGGTTCGAAAACAGCCTGAACGGTGCGCGTGCGGATGTAGTGCTTGGCGGCAGTCTGGAAAGACTGGCGGTTGGCGGGATACTCGACGGGTATGGTGCGGCGGGAAAACTGGATGCCGTCGTTACCCCGTTTGCGGGATTTCCTTTCGAATCGGTCAGACTGGATGCCAAGGGAATTGATCCGTCAGTGATCCAGTCGTCATGGCCACAGGCATTACTTGATGCACAGGTCGATTTGGCGGCCGGTGGAGGGCAAACCGTAAAGGGACAGGTATCGGTTCAAAACAGAAAAGCCGGTTCCATCGACAGTAACCGGATTCCTGTTCGTTTTCTGGGTGGAAAAATCGGAGGACTAATCGATCGGATCACGCTGAGCGATATCGTGCTGGATTTCGGCAAAGCGGGAAGATTCGACGGTAACGGACTGTTTTCGGCGGAACGCACGGAAGTGATGCTGGCGACGACACGGTTTGATTTGCATGAAATCAGTTCTGTCATCCGCCAGACGCATGTCGGAGGAAACATTCGCTTCATCGAATCGGAAGGAATACAGGAATTTCGGCTGAATCTCAATGAACGGGCGATTCGCTTGAATGCACTGGTACGGAAAAAAGGCGATGATCTGTTGCTGGAGGATATGCTGGTCAGAGCGGATGACAGCATCTTGAAAATGACGGGCAGAATGAGTCTGGCAGAAGGCGGGGCGCTTGCACTGGATGGGCAAATCCGGCGGTTCAATTTTGCCGATTTCGGCAAATTCCCTTCATCCGATCTCAATGCCGATATCGGTATTGCCGGTACGGTGAAACCGCAACCGGATTTGCAGGTACGATACGCTTTTTTGCCGAGCCGGTTGCTGAATCAGCCATTGTCCGGTCAGGGGAGATTCCGGATTCGTGGGAAAGAGATACGTGATGCCGATTTATCGCTGGCATTGGGTGCCAATTCGCTGAAAGCGGCAGGCAACCTCGGTCAAACGGATGACAGCTTGCGTTGGGAACTGGATGCTCCCGATCTGAAGGCTTTCGGGACAGGCTGGCAAGGAACGCTCGCCGGAGATGGCGAACTGCGTGGCGTACTGGACAACTTCCGGCTTGTGATGCATTTGAACGGTTCGGAATTCCTGCTCATGGACCGTTTCGGCGCACGAAAATTGCAGGCGGATATCCGGTTCGGTATGGCGCCTCAGGACAGGATAGCGGTCGATGTCAAAATAGATGACGCGAAACTCGGTTCAGGAAACTGGAAAACGATTCGTGCGCAAGTCGACGGGATGGGACGATCCCATACACTGCAAGCCGCAGCACAGAACGATATGTTCGACTTGTCGGCACGGGCATCCGGAGGATTTGTGTCCGGCAGTTTGTGGAAAGGGGAGCTGGAATCGCTGGAAAATCGTGGGCGATTGTCGTTTGTGCTTGTGGATGCCGTGCCGCTTACGGTCGGAGCCGATGATTTTTCGATTCGTGACATGGTGTTGAAGTTGCCGGACGGCAGGTTGACGGTCCAAAAATTCGTTCGGAAAGGCAACGTGATCGAAACATCGGGAAGCGCCAAAGCGGTTCCGCTGGCGTATTTGCTTGCGATTTCTCCCGATGCATCCGGTTCAGTCCATACTACGCTGAAGCTGGGGGCGGACTGGTCTGTCAAAACGGGTAACAGTCTGGATGGGCAGATGCATCTTTATCGCGAAAACGGCGATATCACCCTGATGGGCGACAATGTGATACAGCTTGGATTGGATACTCTTGATGTACAGATGCAGCTGTCGGGCAATACGGTCAATCTGGATGCAAGGGTTCAAAGCGGGAAAGCAGGCAATATCGCCGTTTCGGCGATGACACGGTTGACCCAGCAGGACGGAAGCTGGGGTGTCACACAAAACAGTCCGTTGCAACTGTCCGTGCATGCCGATATGCCGTCTCTGGCATGGATCGCGCCATTGACAGGACAGCCGGATATCGAACTGGGTGGTGCGCTAGCCCTGGCCGTCAGGGGAAGCGGTACACTGGGCAATCCGGACTTGTCTGGAACGATAAACGGGAAAAATCTGGCGTTCAACTGGTTGAGTATGGGCGTCAGTTTGTCCAAAGGTGAGCTCGCGGCGGTTCTGGACGGCAATCGTTTGCAAATCAGAAAAGGCATTATTTACGGTCCACAGGGCAATATGCAGATCGGCGGTGCAGTTTTTCTGAAAAACGGGCAGCTTCAGACGGATTTGCATTTCGAGACAGACCGGTTACAGATACTTTCGGGTGTGGACAGAAAACTGTCCATAACGGGAAAAGGGCAGTTTGCACTGGATGAAAACAAATTGCAGTTGAATGGAAACTGGCGTGTCAATCAGGCGACGATCATTCTGGCAGACAGTGCCAGCGTGACATACAGCAAGGATGTGATTGTGCTGGGACGGCCGGAAAAGAAGGCCGGTCAACCGGTTCCGGTGAATTTCAATTTGACGGTCGATCTTGGCAACCAGTTTTATCTCAAGGGGAAAGGACTCGATACACGTCTGGAAGGCAAAATACAGGCTGTTTCCTCACAAGACAATCGTTTGCGAGTTTTCGGTACGATCAATACAGTCAACGGGACTTACAGCGCATTCGGTCAGAAACTCACGATCGCAAAGGGTGAAGTGATGTTCGGCGGACCGGTCGAAAATCCGACGCTGAACATTCTGGCAGTCCGGAAATTTCCGCAGACGGAAGATGTGACCGAAGTCGGGGTGTCGGTCAGAGGGTCTGCGCAGTCTCCGAAAGTCCAGCTGGTATCGACACCGGAAGTCTCGGATACGGAAAAACTGTCCTGGCTGGTATTGGGCGACAGCGGCGGAGAAAAAGGCGATGACCAGCAACGCGCAATGATCGCGACCGCTGCCGCGGCGCTGCTAAGTACGGAACAGTCGGGCGGTTTGCCTACACGACTGGCCAGTACCATCGGTTTGGACGATATCGATATTTCTTCGTCGTCCGAACTGGATGAGACGGTCTTGTCATTGACCAAGCGCATTTCGTCCCGTCTGTACCTGACGTATGAACAGGGACTGACCGGCGCGACCAACCTGATCAAGTTGCGCTATATCATTTCCAGACACCTGTCGCTTGTCGGCCAGACGGGAACCATTACCGCCGTCGATCTTTTCTATGACTGGCGGTTCGACTGATGAGGGCTTACTGAAGCGGTGCGATATTCCGGATGGTTTGCAAAAGCTTCAGGCCGCCTTCTTCATCGAACAGGATCTGAACCGGATACCAGTTGTGGTCTGGCGAAAGCCATACGCGCATTTTCTGTTTTTTTCGGTCGTTTCTTGACAGTTCGACGGTTTTGATCGTGCCTAGCGGGGTGGTGAGTTCATCCTTCTTGATGACTTTGAATATCCATGGCTCGATTTTGCTGCTGCCGGCAACCGGAAAAGTCAGCGTCGTGCCCGGGACGATACGGTCAGGATCGGCTTTTGCGACAGCAGCCAGTTGCCAGACGATGCTGGCACGGTCCTGTACGGTTTCATTCAGCGGTGCCGTTTTGTCGGCGCGGAAAGTGACCGTATGGTTGACGTAATCGAAAAGCGTAGTCGTTTGAGTCTTGCGGAGCCGTTTTTCGGTATATTTTTCCGGTACCAGTCCCTGTGCATCAACTCGTCCGGTGCTGTCGGCTTCCAGAATCTTGCCGAAGAGCGATACCTTTGCCTCGTTTCGGATCGAATAGTTTTTCGCTGAAGCTTTCCATTGGATGGATGAGTCGCCGTTCAATGCCAGCCCGTTATATTCGGCTTTTACCGAGTACGACAGATCGGCGGATGGCGGGATATCGGCGGCAGTACCGGCACAAGCCCATGCAGAAATGACAAACAACGTCATCAAGGCCATAACATAGCGTATCTTTTTCATTTCGTAGTTCCCGATCGGCATGTAATAATGAACAATTACCGGCAGGTCATGCCATCCTGCCGGTAGCGGATACCCGAGAACAAAACAGGAAACAGTGACAGCTTATCATGCCGGGTACGGCCGGCATGGCATTTCCGCCGTTCTTGCGGGATTTTTTCTGCCGATGGTTGCAAGGCATGACAGATTTTCAGGATATCCGGATGGCTTCTTTTTACGAAAAAATATGTGATCGTTCCTCGATCGTGTCGAAAGTTGCCGGTTTGCCAAAACCGGTCGTGTTGACGAACGGTGTGTTCGACATTTTGCATCGCGGACATGTGACTTATCTGGAACAGGCGCGAGCCCTTGGCGCTTCGCTTGTGGTGGCCGTTAATACCGATGACTCAGTCAGGCGGCTCGGCAAGGGTGACGATCGTCCGGTCAATACCTGCGAAGACAGGATGGCGGTTCTTGCAGCACTGGAATCGGTCAGCGCGGTCGTGCCGTTCGGCGAAGATACGGCGCAGGCGATTGTTCGGGAATGCAGGCCGGATATTTATGTCAAGGGCGGTGATTACGACATGCATGTCATTCCGGAAGGGCGCGAGGTGCTTTCGTATGGCGGACAGGTCAGGGCGATTGAC
Organism: uncultured Oxalobacter sp.; assembly: GCA_934277985.1. Taxonomy (GTDB): domain Bacteria; phylum Pseudomonadota; class Gammaproteobacteria; order Burkholderiales; family Burkholderiaceae_D; genus Oxalobacter; species Oxalobacter paeniformigenes. Next base: position 167,310 of record CAKQWF010000004.1, on the reverse strand, counting down.
TTCCAGTACGATCGTTCAACGACCGCATTGCTGGAAAAAGTCAGACGCTCAAAATAAATCCGGTTCTTCCGTCCCGGCGGAGTCTGCCGCCAGTGTGCCGAAGTCGTAAAGATCACGATCCATCAGGTGTGACGGTACGACGGTGGACAGTGACGAAAAAATGTTTTCGATCCGGCCTGGATAGCGTTTTTCCCATTCACGCAGCATCATCTTGATATGGCGGCGTTGCTGGTTTTCTTTCGCGCCGCACAGGTTTTCCGGAAAGACCGGATAGTCGCGCAATGCGGCAAACCGTTCGATATCGGCTTCTCGCACATAGGTCAGCGGACGGATGACGATATGGCGACCGTCACCGGTTTTCAGTTTCGGTGGCATGCCCTTGAGTTTGGAACCGAAAAACAGATTCAGAAAGAATGTTTCCAGTACATCGTCGCGATGGTGTCCCAGCGCGATCTTGGTTGCCCCCAGCTCTCCTGCGACGCGGTAAAGAATGCCGCGCCGCAATCTGGAACAGAGGGAACAGACCGGCTTGTTTTCGGGAATCAGTCGTTTGATGATGCTGTAGGTATCCTGCGATTCGATATGGAACGGTACGTTGCGTTCCCTGAGATAGGCAGGCAGGATATCTTTGGGAAATCCGGGAAAATGCTGGTCCAGATTGACGGCGACGATATCGAAATGAACCGGCGCACGGGCCTGCAGACCCAGCAGGATATCGAGCAGTGCGAAACTGTCCTTGCCACCGGACATGCAGACCATGACCTTGTCCTGATCCTCGATCAGGTTGAAATCACCGATGGCTTTGCCGACCTGTCGGTACAAGCGCTTTACCAGTTTGTTGTTTTCAAAGCCGGTTTTGTAAAACTGTTTGCGCGTAACCATGTCGAACCGGTGCCTGTTCAGAGATCTTCGCGGAAACGGAAGATTTCGACGCCGATGCTTTCGCAATCTTCATATACATCGGGTTTTTCCGTGGACACACGCACGGCCATGACATGCGGGTTGGCAAGCAGCATGCGTGCGACATCATCGCATAATGTCTCCTGGAGATTGATATGGCCTTTCGATGTCCGTTCGGCCAGGGTATCCCGAATGAAGGAATAATCGACCACTTCGGAGAGCTGGTCATTGACAGGTGTCGAGAGGGCCAGGGGAATATACAGGTCCACATTCACCAGCAGGCGCTGGGCGCGTTTTTTTTCGAAATCGTGGACACCGATCCGGACCGGTACCTCGTAATTGCGCAAAAAAAGTCTGCGGCAATTGATCAGTTTGGGATGAAGAAGTGTATGCATGGTATTACGAGTTGTTTTGAGCGCTCATTTTTGCGATGAACATGACATCCTGCGATAACGGGATCAGGTGTTGCCCGCCGTCGACCATGATGGTCGTGCCGGTAATGGCCGGAGAATCGGCGACGAAACAGACGGCCGAAGCGATGTCCTCGGGGGTGCTGGAACGTCCCAGCGGTGTGTTTTTGTGTGCGATCTGGAAATCCTGTTCGGTCTGTTCACCCGAGACGAGGGTAATGCCGGGTGCGATGCCTACGACACGCAGCTTCGGTGCCAGTTCTTGTGCCAGCAGGGTGGTGGCGGTATTCAGTGCGGCTTTCGACAGGGTATAGGACAGAAAACTCGGGTTGAGATTGTCCAGTTTCTGGTCCAGCAGATTGATGACGACCGATTGTTCACCTTCAGGTGTCATGGCGTACAGTGCACGGGATAGCAATACCGGTGCCGTCAGGTTCGTGCGCATGTGAAAATCCAGCGAATGCGCCGAAAAGTCAGTTACGCTGTCGTGCTCGAATACCGAAGCATTGTTGACGAGACACGATGGCGTTCCCAGAGCTTGCTGAACCCGTGTCATGAGGGTATTGACGGCATCTTCATCGGTCAGATCGCAACGCAGCGCGACGGAACGGCGTCCCAGATTCCGGATGTCCTGGACCGTTCGCATCGCATCCTGTTCGGAGAAACGGTAATGCACGGCGACATCCCAGCCATGTTCGGCAAGGAACAGGGCGATAACGCGGCCGATACGTCTGGCGGCGCCGGTGACCACTGCGATTTTGGATGGCTGAGGGGACATGGATGGAAAGTCGTTTTGCCGGATGAAAAACGAAATTGTACGCGAAGCCACAGGGTTTGCGGCACGGATCGTGTCATCCTGTGCGGTAAATGGCGATCTTTCGATGGTTTGGCGCTAGACTTGACGTCAGGAATGATCGACAGGAAAGATTGCCGTATATGACAAATGTACAAGTGCCACCCGAAGCAATCGTTTCATCCGACAGACTGAAACGGAAAATTATCCGGGAGATTATGTCGCAGGAGGGATGGATATCGTTTGCACGCTACATGGAGTGTGTTTTGTATGAACCGTTACTGGGTTATTACAGCGGCGGGTCAGTCAAACTCGGTCGTGACGGGGACTTCGTGACGGCACCTGAAATCAGCACCCTGTACGGCAGGACCATGGCACAAGCCATATTGCCGTTACTGGAACAGACAGGCATGCGGATACTGGAATTCGGAGCGGGGTCCGGCAAGCTGGCGCGTGACATCATGGATGAACTGGCCGATGCCGGCAGACCGCCGGTACAGTACAGCATACTGGAGCTTTCCGGGGAATTGCGTCAGCGTCAGCAACAGACGCTGGCGGGATATGAGGCGGTACGCTGGCTGACAGAGTTGCCGGAATGTTTCGATGGTGTGATGATCGCCAATGAAGTGCTCGATGCCATACCGGTAGAGCTCGTTGTCAGGCGGGACGGCAGTTGGCATGAATTGGGTGTGGGATATGAAGACGGGGAACTGGTAATGCGCGAGCGGACGGCAGGTGATGTGCTTTTGGATGCCATTGCATGCCGGATTCCCGATGCGGACAGGCTGCCGGAAGGATATGTCACGGAAATCCACACGCGTGCATACGGATTTGTCAGGACACTGGCCGATATGCTGGTATCGGGAAAAGCCGGTGTGGCGGTATTGTCTGATTACGGTTTTCCGGCGCATGAGTATTACCATCCCGACAGAATCCGTGGAACGCTGATGTGTCATTACCGGCATCAGGCGCATACCGATCCGTTTTATCTTCCGGGATTGCAGGATGTGACGGCGCATGTCGATTTTACGGCCGTTGCACGTGAGGCGGAAACGGGCGGAGCGGATGTGCTGTGCTATGCGAATCAGGCGGCTTTCCTGATCGGAGCGGGACTGATCGAAAGACTGGAAAAAGAGGTAAGAGACAATACCGGCGATCCCGTACGGTTACGGGCAGTCCAGACCTTGCTGTCGCCGGCCGAGATGGGCGAGCTGTTCAAGGTCATGGTATTGGGACACCATGTCGAACCGCCCGCATTCATGTCGGCGATCGACAGAAGCGGGCGGCTGTAAACCGTGGAAAGGGGACAAGACCTTATTTGCCGGAAGACTGCGCAGTCGCCATCTTTGCCGTCAGATCTTTTCTCTGGATCGGCTCGGACCACGTAAAGTCGGTTTTGACCTTGTCGCGGCGCATATCCATGTTCCATCCGCCACGGCCGGAAGACGTTTCGGCCCATCCGGAGAGACTGACCGACAGGGGAATCCGGATTGTGGACATTTTTTTGTCATCCAGTTGCATATAGGTACGGATGGCGATCTGTTCCATGATTTTCTGCGCCGGCGGAGAGCAGTTGTCACGGATATAGGCACGTGCATTCGGATTCTGCAGAACTTTTTGCCAGTCGGTTTCGCCGGGGACGGTGTTGTACAAGCCTTTCATGAACTTGTAGGCGCCGGCTTCGCCTTCACGGAAACGGAGCGTGAAGTCGTACTGGGCGACATATGTCCAGATACCCGGCAGGGAATCGGTCTTTTCATAAGAGCCGACCTTGATCCACTTGCATTGGTAGGCATCCGACAGCATATCGACCATATCTTCGTCATTCGGGCGTGCGCAACCGGTCAGAATGGATACGGCCGGTGCGATGAGCAGGCACAAAAGAAACAGTTTGTATTTTTTTAAAGCGTTGAAAATCATTCGATCAGTCCATAGTCAGTAATACAACCGATCCGTCATTGTACTGAAAAAGTGCCCATAAAACGAACATGAGTTTTCGTACCTTACGGGCACCGTACGGTACAGCGACGACAGGCCGGTATCATGCACCCCAGTAAATATCCTTTTTCTTTTTGTTTGCGGCCTTGAGCAGTTGCAAAAACGGATAGGAGCGAGCAGAGAAACTCACCGGCGGTTCCGGTTTCGGTTGTTTCGGTTTCTTTTCCTTGTAGGGATCGTCGTCCTTGTCGTCGCCTTCTTCCTGTTCGCGTTCCCGACGTTCCTGTTCTTCTTTTTCCTGCCGTTCCCTTTCGGCTTTTTCTTCCGCCTCGATCTGTTTTCTGCGTGCGATTTCTTTTTCAAGTGTGGCGATAGCGGCTTCGGTCTCATCCGAAGTAATGATGCCTTTTTCGGTTTCTTTTCCGAAAAGGTCAAGAATTTGCTTGGCGTTTTCCTCGAACATCATGATGTCCGCGCCAGCTTTCGATTTGAATATAACAAGCATGTTTTTCTCCCGAATAAATATGACAGGCTGAAAATTCCGGAATCACATCTCTTTCAGCGCCCGCCTGTACTGGATCGCCTCGGCGATATGTTCAGGCAGAATCATTGCCGTGCCTGCCAGATCCGCGATGGTTCTGGCGATTTTCAGAACGCGGTGGTATGCACGCGCAGACCACATGAAACGCGACATGGCCGACTTGAGTAACTGTTCCCCGGTTTTCTCCGGTACACAGAACATATCGATTTCACTCACGGTGAGCAAATGGTTGGGTTTGCCTTGCCGCTTTATCTGCAAGTCGAAAGCGCGGGCGACACGTGCTGCAATCGCAGCGGATGATTCTCCGTCAGACTGTTTTAACAGTTCTTCCTGTCCAGGCGCATTGATCTGTATCTGGATATCGATACGATCAAGCAGTGGTCCCGATATTTTTCGCTGGTAACGTGCAATGGCATCCGGGGTGCACTGGCATTTTCCGGAAGAATGGCCATGGTAACCACACGGACAGGGATTCATGGCGGCAATCAGCTGGAAGCGTGCCGGGAAATCAGCCTGTCGTGCTGCACGCGAAATCACGATATGTCCCGATTCAAGCGGTTCGCGCAAGACCTCAAGGACATGGCGGTCGAATTCCGGCAATTCGTCAAGAAACAGGACACCCTGATGTGCGAGCGATACCTCGCCGGGACGTGGTATGCTGCCGCCACCGATAAGCGCGACGGCAGATGCCGTGTGATGCGGCGCACGGAAGGGACGGATCTTCCATTGTAACGGACTGAACGTGCCGCAGATGGAACTGACAGCTGCCGACTCCATTGCTTCCTCTTCCGTCATGGGCGGCAATATGCCGACAAGACGGGATGCCAGCATCGTTTTGCCTGTACCGGGCGGACCGCTCATCAGGACACTGTGGCGACCGGCTGCAGCGATTTCCAGCGCTCTTTTGGCTTGTTGCTGGCCTTTGACTTCGCTGAAATCGGGATATTGCGGCATGTGAGTGACGGCTGTTTCGGAAAAAGGATGCAGAACCGGTTGTGCCTGATCAGAATTGAGGTGGGCGCAGACATCAAGCAATGTATCGGCCGGCAATACCGAAAGGCCGGAGACAAGTGCGGCTTCCGGGGCATTGTCGCGCGGTATGATGAAAGCATGGTCAGGTGCGTCGGAGTATGACTGCCGGATGGCGCACGCCATGGCCAGCGCACCGCGGACAGGACGCAATTCTCCGGAGAGGGACAATTCACCGGCGAAAGTGCAGGCGGTGAGCCTGTCCTGACGGATTTGTCCGGATGCCGCCAGAATGCCCAGCGCGATGGGCAGGTCGAAACGGCCGGATTCCTTGGGCAAGTCCGCAGGTGCCAGATTGACAGTGATGCGTCTGGCGGGAAAGTCGAAATGGGTGTTTTGCAGTGCGGCTCTGACCCTGTCGCGTGCTTCCTTGACTTCGGTTTCAGGCAAGCCGACGATAGTGAAAGCCGGCAAGCCATTGGCGATATGGACTTCCACCGTGACTTCCGGCGCATTCATTCCGGCAAGGGAGCGGCTTTTGAGAAGGGCAAGGGTCATTTTCCGTCGTCGGGATGGGATGGATGGTTTTCCATGTGCCGCAGCTTGTGTTCAAGTTCCGAGATGCGGGCTTCAAGGGAAAGAATCTTGTTTTCCAGCCGTGAAATGAGCAATTTCTGGACTTCGTAATCTTCCGCTGTCACGACATCCAGTCGGGAAACGGCCTGTGTCAGGACGGCCCGGATATTGCGTTCGATGTCTTTTGCGGGAGATGCGGACATGAGTTGTCCCAGTTTGGCCTGTAGATCGTCCAGTAATTTCTTGCTCATGATGTTTCCTTTGCATGGATGGAAAGCCGTTTGTCCGGCGGCAAGCGACAGAGCAGTCATCGCGAAGTTGGATAAGCGTGTCTATTTTAGCGGACTATTGCTCGCTACGGTTTCGGCAGACAGGGAATTGCGCAAGAAAATGCATGATACGTGGCGCTATTCGCCAAAAAGCGTGCATATGACACGAACCTGACAGAATTGGCTGGCAAGTCGTGTCATATCAAGCAATTATTTTCATTAACAGGTAGTATATGGAAATCGGTGCGGACTGATCTGTTGAGCGGTATTTTTTGACAAGATACATGCCGGCGGCATTTTTGAGACTGTACGGCGAACATGGGATGATCGTCGTGCAGGATCGACCGGAACAGATCAAGCACAGTCTCTATTGTGGATAAACGCGAACGGAAGGATTTTTATGGTTCCTCATTTAGTTACGGCATTGAACGGACCGTTGCTTGAACTGGAAAAAACCATTATCGACTCGACACCGTCCATCGAAAGATGGTTCCGTCTGGAATGGCAGGATCATACGCCGCCGTTTTACTGTTCGGTCGATTTGCGCAACGCCGGTTTCAAGCTCGCACCTGTCGATACCAATCTGTTCCCGGGGGGATTCAACAACCTGTCGGTTGAAATGCTGCCGCTGGCGGTACAGGCGACCATGGCCGCGATCGAAAAGTATTGTCCGGATGCGAAGAATCTGTTGCTGATTCCGGAAAGTCATACGCGGAATATCTACTATCTGCAAAATATCGTGAGACTGATCGAGATTTTGCGCCAGACAGGGCTTAACGTCAGGCTTGGTTCGTTGTCGGAAGATATCAAGGTGCCGACACCGTTTACCCTGCCCGACGGAACGACGCTGATGCTCGAACCACTGGTGCGGATCAATAACGGACGACGTGTCGGCGTCGGCGATTTCAACCCGTGTACTATCCTGCTCAACAACGATCTGAGTTCCGGTACGCCCGATATCCTGCGCAATGTCTATGAACAAAGCCTTTTCCCGCCGCTGCATGCCGGATGGACGGTGCGCAGAAAGAGCAATCATTTCGCGGCATATGAAGATGTCGCCAAACGGTTTTCGAAAATGCTGGGTATCGATCCCTGGCTGATCAATCCGTATTTCTCGAAATGCAGTCATGTCGATTTCGGAGCGCATGAAGGAGAAGAATGTCTGGCTGCCAGCGTGCATTCGGTGCTGGTCAGAATACGGCGAAAATACAAGGAATACGGTATCAAGGAAAAACCGTTTGTTATCGTCAAGGCCGATGCCGGAACCTATGGTATGGGTATCATGACAGTCACGGATGCCAGCGAAGTCAGGGAGCTCAACCGCAAACAGCGCAACAAGATGTCGGTTGTGAAAGAAGGCTTGCCGGTGCGCGATGTCATCATCCAGGAAGGCGTGCATTCGCTTGAAAGAGTCGACGATGCGGTGGCCGAACCGGTGGTGTATATGATTGACCGGTATGTCGTAGGCGGGTTCTATCGGGTTAACGAACGACGCGACATCAATGAAAATCTCAATGCACCCGGTGCGCATTTCGTACCGCTGGCATTCGCGCAACAACATACCTTGCCCGACAGGGGGGCGCAGCCCGGTACAGCGGCTCCCAACCGGTTCTACATGTATGGCGTGATTGCACGGCTGGCACTGCTCGCTGCGTCGATCGAACTGGAAAAGACCGATCCCGACATGCAATGATAAGGAAAAACTGACATGGAACTGGCTTTTTATGCAGACCCGCCGGATACCTTCAAGGTATGGAAAGACTCGACATACGCCATGATGGCGGAAGCGGCGAAGCGTGGGCACAGGATACATGTCTTTCTCCAGCAGGATATGGCGTTGCGTGGCAGGGATGTCAGTGTGCATGCGGCGCATATCGGGCTGACCGGAAGCGAAGAAGGGGAATGGTTCAGGGTGAACGGCATGCAATGGCGCGGACTCGAAACGTTCGATGCCGTGATCGTTCGCAAAGACCCGCCTTTCGATGTCGATTATCTCAACGCTACTTATTTGCTTGAGCTGGCTGAAGCAAAAGGCGCGCGGGTATTCAATCGTCCCGCCGCAATCCGCAGCAGCAATGAAAAGCTGGCGATAGCGAGGTTTCCGGAATTCACAGTCCCGACACTTGTGTCAGCGTTGCCCGAACTGTTACGTGCCTTTCACGAAGAATATCGCGATATCATTCTCAAACCGCTCAATGCCATGGGTGGAGCGGGTGTTTTCCGGGTCGGTCCGGATGGACGCAATCTGGGGGCCATTCTCGAAATGCTGACCGCTAACGGGACGCGAGCCATTATGGCGCAGCGTTATATCCCCGAAATCGTCGATGGAGACAAGCGGGTATTGCTGATAAACGGGCAAGTCGTGCCGTATGCGCTTGCAAGGATTCCGCAGCGAGGAGAAGTCAGGGGGAATCTGGCGGCAGGTGGCGTCGGTCGTGCGCAGCCGCTTACACCCGAAGACCGGCGCATCGCAGAGACGCTTGCACCGGTACTGGCGGAAGAAGGACATTTTCTTGTCGGGCTGGATATTATCGGCAAGTGGCTGACCGAGATAAACGTCACCAGTCCGACATGCTTCAGGGAAATCACGCGACAGACCGGTTTCAATGTTGCCGGACTGTTTATGGATGAACTGGAAAAAGCGGTTTGACCGGCGGGCCGAATTCGCTAAAATGCCTGAAAAGGTCTGGTTTGCAGACAAACGGTATTTTGATTCATCCCATTCATTCGGATTATATGGTAGGCATACTCCTTCTCATGCATGAGCCGTTGGCAGAGGCGTTCATGACTACCGCCATGCATCTGTTCGAAGGCGAACAGGAACGTATCGAGGCGATCGATGTCAAGGCGGATCAGGACATATGCGATGTCAACCGGATGGCTCTTGACGCCATCGGGCGGCTCGATGATGGCTCAGGTGTTCTCGTGCTGACCGATATACTGGGGGGAACCCCTTCGAACTGTTGCCACCAGCTCAGTGTGGAACACAAGGTACAGGTGATTGCAGGAGTCAGCCTTCCCATGCTGTTGAGAGCGATCACCTATCGGAAAAACGATCTGGAAACGGTCATTGAAAAAGCGCTTTCCGGCGGCAAGAACGGTGCCGTGCGTATCGATCCGTGTTGAGAGAACGGGATGGGAGCTGTAAGGCCTGACAGCAGGGTTTGCAGCCGGAATATGCGCGCAGTCTGGCGTTTAAACGCAATAATGGGTAAACATGGTACAAACGGAACTGGAAATCATCAACAAACTGGGATTGCATGCCCGTGCTTCTGCCAAACTGACACAACTGGCGTCGAAATATGCCTGTGAAGTCTGGATGACGCGCAACAATCAGCGGATCAATGCCAAGTCGATCATGGGTGTGATGATGCTGGCGGCAGGGAAGGGATCGAAAGTGTTGCTGGAAACGGATGGCGACGATGAAGTCGAGTGCATGCAGGCACTGACCCGGTTGATTAACAACCGGTTCGGTGAGGCCGAATAGGGATCGACAACCGGGAATATCATGGCATCTTTTTCACTGTTCGGCATTTCGGTATCGCGCGGTATCTCGATAGGCCGTGCCCATCTGATCGCCCATGCGGCGATGGATACCAAGCACTATCTGGTTCCGCAGGAAAAGGTGGAAGCCGAAGTCGAACGATTGCAGCAGGCGCTGGGAACCGTACAAAAAGAACTGGAAACGATCTGGACAAGCTTGCCGCAGGATGCGCCGGTCGAACTGGGCGCTTTTCTGGACGTGCATGCCATGATTCTGGCCGATTCGGTCATATCGAAAGAACCGTTCAACATCATCCGGACGCGCCGCTACAATGCCGAATGGGCATTGATGACGCAGATAGAGGAACTGACCGCACGTTTTGAGCATATCGAGGATCCCTATCTGAGAGAACGCAAGGTCGATATCCAGCAGGTGGCCGAGCGGATCATGAAAGTGCTGACCGGTACGCCGACCGATTATCATCCTGTCGCGTCGAACTCTGATGATGAACGTATCGATATGATCGTCGTGGCATACGATATTTCACCGGCCGACATGCTCCAGTTCAGGGATGATACGTTCAGCGGTTTCGTCTCGGAAATCGGCGGCCGCAATTCCCATGCGGCGATTGTCGCGCGCAGTATCGATACGCCAGCGGTATTCGGACTGGCCGGCGCATTGTCGCTGATTCGGCAGGACGATTGGCTGATCGTGGATGCCGATGCCGGTATCGTCATCGTCAATCCGACACCGCTTGTCATGGAGCAGTATCGCGCCAGACAGGCCGCGCAGGCCAAGGCGCGCAAAAAACTGACGCGCCTGAAAAAAACGCCGGCGGTTACGCTTGACGGCACGCCGGTGGCGCTGATGGCCAATATCGAATTTCCTGACGACTGCACGGTGGCACTGGAAAACGGTGCAACTGGCGTCGGACTGTTCCGTTCCGAGTTCCTGTTCATGGGCCGCAGCGGCGGAATCAGCAAGATACCGGGTGAGGATGAACAGTTCGAGGCATACCGCAGGGCGGTGACCCTGATGAAAGGGCGGCCGGTGACGATACGGACGCTGGATATCGGCGCAGACAAACCGATCGGAACGCGCGAATCCGTTACGTTGAATCCTGCACTGGGCAAACGGGCGATCCGTTATTGTCTGGCGGAACCGGATATATTCCTTTCACAGATTCGTGCCATTCTCAGGGCATCCGCTTTCGGGCCGGTCAAACTGATGGTGCCGATGCTGGTGCATGCGTTCGAGATCGACCAGACGCTGGCGTTGATCGAGGAAGCCAAGTCACAGCTGAAAGCGGCCAACCGGAAATTCGATGAAAATATCCAGATCGGTGCGATGGTGGAAGTGCCGGCAGCCATACTCGGGTTGCCGATGTTCACTTCACGGCTGGATTTCCTGTCGATCGGGACTAACGACCTGATACAGTATGCGCTGGCGATAGACCGTGTCGATCCTGAAGTCGCGCATTTGTACAATCCGTTGCATCCTGCGATCCTGTCGATGATTTCCATGACGATCTGGGCGGCGGACAAGGCGGGTATTCCCGTTTCCATTTGCGGTGAAGTGGCGGGCGATCCGGCATTGACCAGACTGTTGCTCGGAATGGGGTTGCGCGAGTTCTCGATGCACCCTGCACAGCTGCTGAATGTCAAACAGGCCATATTGTCGAGCGATGTGACCCTTCTGAAACCGAAGGTCGACAAAATCCTGACGCTGGTGGAAGAAAACGAGATCGAAGAGGCTGTGCGGCAGTTGCAGGACGACGCGAAAACCGAAACCGATGCATAATGGCGGACAGGGCGGTTTGACGTGTTCTGGCGACTTCGTTATGCTAGCGGCATGGCGCCGATTTGAACAAGACAGCTTGCGGGCGCCGGGGTATCCTGAACAAATACGGCTAAAGCGAGCTTGAATGACAAGCCCGATTGGCTGATTGCTGTCGGGCATTTTTTTATGATGATTTCCAGAACGTACCGGTCATGGAAATGAACGGTACGGCAAGACAGAATATTTCATGACATCAGTTGGAATCGTTTCACCTTCTTCGATGCACTTTGCGGAACCGCTGGTTTTGCAAAGTGGCGCCAGTATTGCCGATTACACGCTGGTTTACGAAACGTATGGCGAGCTGAATGCGGATCGTTCCAATGCCGTATTGATTTGCCATGCGCTCAATGCATCGCATCATGTAGCCGGTGTATATGCCGATGATCCGCGCAATACGGGGTGGTGGGACAATATGGTCGGTCCCGGCAAGGCCGTCGATACCAACCGTTTCTTTGTGATTGGTGTCAACAATCTGGGGTCCTGTTTCGGTTCGACGGGGCCGATGAACATCAATCCGGAAACCGGAAAGCCTTACGGTGCGGATTTTCCCGTGCTGACCGTCGAGGACTGGGTCAATGCACAGGCGCGTCTGGCAGACAAGCTGGGTATTACGCAATTCGCTGCCGTGATGGGCGGTTCGCTCGGCGGCATGCAGGCGCTGGCATGGAGCATGCAATATCCCGACCGGGTCCGGCATGCCGTCGTCATCGCGTCGACGGCCAAACTCTCGGCGCAGAACATCGCTTTCAACGATGTGGCACGGCAAGCCATTTTGTCCGATCCGGACTTTCATGGCGGCGACTTTTACGCGCATGGCGTCGTGCCGAAAAACGGTCTGCGCGTGGCCCGTATGATCGGTCATATCACGTATTTGTCCAACGACGATATGTCCGAAAAATTCGGGCGCGAATTGCGCTCTGGTGAATACAAGTTCGGCTATGGTGTCGAATTCGAGATCGAGTCCTACCTGCATTATCAGGGCGAGAAATTTTCGGCGTATTTCGATGCCAATACGTATTTGCTGATTACCCGTGCGCTGGATTACTTCGACCCTGCGGCGGCATATGGCGGTGATCTGGACAAGGCGCTTGCCTGTACGCGCGCCAAATACCTGCTGGTTTCCTTTACGACCGACTGGCGCTTTTCGCCGGAATGCAGCCGCGCGATCGTCCGTTCACTTGTCAGCAACGAACGGCAGGTGACTTATGCCGAAATCGATGCACCGCATGGACATGATGCCTTTTTGCTCAATGACGAGCGTTACCATGAAGTGGTTCGTGCCTATTACGAACGTATCTGGCAGGAAATCGGAAAGGATGAGCAGTCATGAACGTGCCTAAACTGAAAAAACTGCGCGCGGATCTGGCGTTTATCTCGAACTGGGTGGAAAACGGTGCCCATGTGCTCGATCTCGGCTGCGGAGACGGTGCCTTGCTGGAATATCTCCAGAAAACGAAAGGTTGCACCGGTTACGGTGTCGAAATCGACGATCTGAAAATACCCGGGTGTATCCGGCGCGGTGTCAGCGTCATCCAGCACGATCTGGAAAAGGGGCTTTCATATTTCAAGAATGATTCTTTCGATACGGTGCTGTGTCTGTCGGCATTGCAAATGATGAAGAATGTGGAAACCCTGTTGCGTGAAATCGTCCGTGTCGGCAACGAAGCCATTGTCTCTTTTCCGAATTTCGCTTACTGGCCCCATCGTTTCGCCCTGATGGGCGGGCATATGCCAGTGTCGTCCGAGTTGCCTTTCGAATGGTACGATACCCCCAATTTGCGTTGCGCCACTATCCGGGATTTCGAGAATCTGGCCGATCTGGTCGGTCTGAAGGTCATTGATTGCGTGGCGTTGCACGAAGGCAAACCGGTCACCATGGCGCGTAACTGGCGCGGCAGTCTGGCGATTTTCAGGTTGCAGAAAAAAAATATGGTCAACGCATAATGGCCCTTTCAGGAAAATGGAAAGCCGCACTGGATCCGCGTTTGCTGATCTGTGTTTTTCTGGGCTTTTCATCGGGATTGCCACTGTTCATCCTGCTGACGCTTTTGCAGGCATGGCTGACCAAATCGGGACTTGACGTTCAGTCGCTGGGACTGTTCGCGCTGGTCATGTTTCCCTATACCTGGAAGTTCCTCTGGTCACCGCTGATGGACCGGTTTTCGTTCCGCTGGCTGGGACGTCGTCGTGGATGGATGGCGCTGACACAGGTCGGTCTGTTCGTCTCGATCGGTGTGCTGGGGATGCTCGATCCGAAAACGCAGCTTTGGGCCGTCGGCTTGCTGACGGTACTGATCGCCTTTTTGTCCGCCAGTCAGGATATCGTCATCGATGCCTTCAGGCGTGAATTCCTGCCTGACGAGGAACAGGGGCTTGGTAGCGCCATCCACGTCAACGCCTATCGTGTGTCGGGTATGGTACCCGGCGCACTGTCGCTGATTCTCGCCGATATGATGCGCTGGGAATCCGTGTTCTGGATAACCGCCGCATTCATGTTGCCCGGGTTGCTCTGTACGCTGGTTATTCGTGAACCGGCCATTCATGGCGCACCGCCCAAAACCATCCGTGAGGCGGTGATTTTGCCATTTACCGAATTTATCGGTCGTGCCGGATGGAAAAGCGCGTTGCTGATTTTGACCTTCATTTTTCTCTACAAGCTCGGCGACAGTCTGGCGACGGCACTGGCGACGAAGTTTTATCTCGATCTCGGATTTACCATGACACAGATCGGCATTATCGCCAAGACGACCGGTTTCTGGGCCAGCCTCATCGGTGGCCTTCTGGGCGGTATCTGGATTATCGGGTTGGGTATCAACCGGGCGTTATGGGTGTTCGGCGCCGTGCAGGCGCTGGCGATTCTGGGATTTTCATGGCTGGCGCTGGATGGCGCCGATCCCTTGCTGCTGGCATTCGTCATCGGTTTCGAGGCGTTCGGCGTCGGGTTGGGGACGGCGGCTTTCGTCGCCTATATCGCGAAAACGACCGATGAACGCTATACCGCCACGCAGTTCGCACTGTTCACCAGTCTGGCGGCGGTGCCGCGGACATTCATCAATGCATCCGCCGGTTATATTGTCGATGTGACCGGTTGGTTCATGTTTTTCAACCTGTGTTTCGTTCTGGCGTTGCCCGGCATGATGTTGCTGCCGAAAGTCGCGCCATGGGGCAAAAAACAGGAATAAATCCGCAAATACCGGAAAATTTGCCCGGTTGAGTGTAAAATTTTCGTCTTTGGAAGAATTCGCCTTCGGGTGATCGGCAATCATATCCTGTCCGGTTCGCAAAATGGCCATGACGGGCGGACAGGCAGCAAATGGGAGAAAGTATGGCGCAGCAGTTTCTGGAAATGCCCGACAAGGACGGGTATTTCGGCGAGTATGGCGGACAGATCGTTTCGCCTGAATTGAAAGCGGTCATGGATGAAATCGCCACCGCGTATGAAGAAGTCAGCAAGACAAAAGCGTTTCAGGACGAATTGCAGGAACTGTATGCGGATTTCGTCGGCCGTCCCAGCCCGATTTTCTATGCCAAACGTCTGTCGGAACGTCTGGGCGGCGCACGCATTTTTCTGAAACGCGAAGATCTCAACCATACCGGCGCGCACAAGATCAACCACTGTCTCGGTCAGGCACTTCTGGCCAAATACATGGGCAAGACCAAGGTGTTGGCGGAAACCGGTGCAGGCCAGCATGGCGTCGCACTGGCGACGGCTTGCGCGCTGGTCGGCATTCCCTGTGAAATCCATATGGGGGAAATCGACATCAAGAAAGAACATCCCAACGTCACCAAGATGAAAATTCTGGGATGCAACCTGATTTCCGTCACGCGCGGCGGCAAGACGCTCAAGGATGCTGTCGACAGCGCATTTGAAGAATACCTGAAAGACCCGAAAAATTTCCTGTACGCCATCGGTTCTGTCGTCGGTCCGCATCCGTTCCCGAAAATGGTGCGTGATTTCCAGAGCATCGTCGGAAAAGAAGCCAGAGCGCAATTTCTGGCGCGTGAAAAGAAATTGCCTGACGTCGTGACCGCCTGCGTGGGTGGCGGCTCGAACGCCATCGGCATCTTTACGGAATTTTTGCCGGATGAATCGGTGGAACTGGTCGGTGTGGAACCGGCTGGCAAGGGACTGGATACGCCGGACAATGCCGCGACGCTCAGTCTGGGCAAAAAGGGAACGCTGCACGGCTTCAAGTGCTATACCTTGCAGGATGACAAGGGCGAACTGTTGCCGGTCTATTCCATTGCGTCCGGTCTGGATTATCCGGGCGTCGGACCGCAACACTGCTATCTCAAGGATATCGGCCGGGTCAAATACGAAGCCATTACCGACAAGGAATGTCTGGACGCATTCCTGACGCTGTCGCGTATCGAAGGCATCATTCCGGCACTGGAAAGCGCCCATGCCGTCGCCTACGCCATGAAGATCGCGAAAGAACTGGGACCGGACAAGACCATTCTGGTCAACCTGTCCGGCCGTGGCGACAAGGATGCCGATTTCATCGCCAACTATCTCGGCATCAACTGATCAGACCGTCAGGTCGTAACGGATCGTCAGGGGAGCGTGGTCTGAAAACCGCGTTTCCCTGTAAATTTCCGCGGAAACCGCCTTGCCGGCCATGCCCGGTGTGGCGATCTGGTAATCGATACGCCATCCTGTATTGTTCTGCCATGCCTGTCCCCGGTTGCTCCACCAGGTATAGGATTCTCCTGTCGTATCGGGATGCAGCTTCCGGTACACATCTACCCAGCCCAGTTCATCGAAAACACGCGACAGCCATGCCCGTTCTTCCGGCAGGAAACCGGAATTTTTCTGGTTGCTTCGCCAGTTTTTCAGGTCGATTTCACGATGCGCGATATTCCAGTCGCCGCAGATGACATATTCCCTGCCGCTTGCCATCAGTTTTTCAAGATGCAAAAAAAACCGATCCATGAAACGGAATTTGGCTTCCTGACGTTCCGGAGAGGATGAACCGGACGGCGCATACAGGGAAATCAGGCTGAAATCCCGGAAATCGCATTGGAGGTAACGTCCTTCGGCATCGAATTCCTCACTGCCGAAACCATGAACGACATGTAACGGTTCGATACGGCTGTAAATCCCAGTACCCGAATAGCCCTTCTGGACGGCATGGTCGAAATAACCATGAAAACCGTCCGGCCCGGAAAGTGCGGGCGACATATCGCCGGACTGTGCCTTGAGTTCCTGTACGCAGACAAGGTCTGAGTTGGAGGGGCCGGTCATCCAGTCCAGAAACCCTTTTCTGGCTGCGGAACGGATACCGTTGAGATTGGCGGTCGTAATGGAGAGCATCGTTTTCTTCCGGTAAAAGAACCTATCATACCCGAAAGCGCAAGTTCGCTCCGGCTACCGGTTATCGGGACGGCACGTTACAATACGGCATTCCCATTCTGTTGCGAGGTCTGAAAGTGAGTGCATTAAGAGAAGAATTCATCCGTTTTGCCGTCGATTGCGGTGTATTGCGTTTCGGTGAATTCGTGACGAAAGCCGGCAGGACATCCCCCTATTTTTTCAATGCCGGTCTGTTCAATGACGGACAGTCGCTGGGTCGTCTGGCCGATTACTATGCCGATACCCTGCTGCAATCGGGTGTGTCGTTCGATATGCTGTTCGGCCCCGCATACAAGGGGATTCCGCTGGTCGCGGCAGTCGCCGTCTCGCTGGCAGCGAAAGGGCGGAACGTGCCGTTCGCCTACAACCGCAAGGAAGCCAAGGACCATGGCGAAGGCGGCGTCATCGTCGGTGCACCGCTTAAAGGAAAGGTCGTCATCATCGACGACGTGATTTCCGCCGGTACGTCCGTCAACGAATCGGTCGGCATCATCCGTCAGGCAGGCGCCACGCCGGGCGTGGTGCTGATCGCGCTGGACCGCATGGAACGCTCCGGCAAGGACAATGCCCTGTCGGAACTGTCCGCCGTTCAGGAAGTTCAGAAAGCCCACGGTATGCCCGTTCTGTCGATTGCCAATCTCGACGACTTGCTCGGCTATCTCGAAAAAGCAGGCACGACCGAAGAGCTGGAACGCTACAAAAATGCCGTCAAGGCATATCGCGACCGGTACGGCGCAAGCCGCTGACGATATCTTTCGGGCGGTTCGCAGGCAGGTAAAACCGCCCGTCTTTATGTAGGAATTAGCACGGAAAATCGCAATGTCTTTTCGGAAGAAACAGACACAAATGCACAAATAAAGCTTCAAAAAAAATCAAAAAAACAGCGTTTTTGTTGCGTTTAAGATACAAAAAAACTTGAATAGCGAACGAAATTCAAACAGGCTACCTACCTACCTACCTACCTACCTACCTACCTACCTACCTACCTACCTACCTACCTACCTACCTACCTGTCGCTATTCTGTCAATGACTCCCGCAGGGATTCTTCACTTTTTTTTAATTTAAAAGGGCAGAATAAAATGAAAAAAACGCTTATCGCTTTGGCCGTCTTGGGTGCCGCTGCCGGCGTAGCACATGCACAATCCAACGTTACCATCTACGGTATTGTCGATACCGGTTTCATCAAGAAATCCGGCCAGGACGTAGAAATGGGTGAAAACGTCAACAACCGTCTGGGTTTTCGCGGCGTTGAAGACCTCGGTTCCGGTGTGAAAGCCACCTTCGAACTGGAAAGACGTTTCGACCTGAACAACGGTGTTGAAAAGGGCTACACCAAACCGGGTTATGATGGTGCTGCAAACGTCGGTCTGAAGAGTGACACTTGGGGTGCCGTTCGTCTGGGTCGTGTCAACGAACTGACGACCGAAACCATCCGTAAATTTGACCCGTTCTATCAGTACGGCGTTGGCGCTATGCTGGAAGGTAATCAGCGTTCTCCGCGTATCAGCAATACCATCCGCTATGACAGCCCGAACTGGAGCGGCTTCCACTTTGGTGCCAGCTACTCGCTGGGTGGTAATACCGATAGTGAATCCATTGATGGTAGTACCGCTGCCAACGGCACGTCTCCGATGACCGACGTCAAGAATGCAGGTGCCGACAACGATGGTTACGGCATCATGCTCGGCTACGACAATGGTCCTATCGCATTGGTTGGTAACTGGAGCCGTCTGGCAGATTCCAAGGATTCTTCCGTATGGAACTTGGGTGCTGCTTATCGCTTCGGTGATGCCAAGGTCGAATTGCTGTATCAACAGACCAAGGACAAAGGTTGGGCTAACGGTGAACGTTCCAACTGGAATGATAATGGCAGTGATTTCGGCAAGTGGGTCCAGAGCGAGTATGGACAGGCTGTTGCAGATTTGGGTATCGACGAAATCAAGGAAAAACAATGGTTGTTGGGTCTGGAATGGAAACTCGGCCCGGGTCGCCTGAATGCTTCCGCACAGTGGATGGAAGTCGAAGCCAGCGGTGGTGTCCATATCAGCGACAAGGACATCTATAAGTATGCTATCGGTTATACCTATGACTTGTCCAAACGTACTGCTATCTACGGTAACGTTGCTTATACCGACTACGACGATGAAGAAACTGCACGTCTGTATGGCGACACTGACGACGGTACCTACGGTGTTCAGGTCGGTATCACCCACAAGTTCTGATAACCGTTTGACAACAGAAGGAGGGTTCAGGCCTTCCCTTATCCTTCCCTCCTGTTGAATGGGATTGATCCCCCATTCCGCCTGTTGGCCGAAGCCCTCGCAAGAGGGCTTCGGTTTTTTATGGTATGTGATACTGAGAGTATTATGCGATATATCAAAATGCCTTTAGATATGTAAAAATAAAACCGCATTTATAGAGAAAATGGTGACTGTTATTTATTATTGCATTGTTTAAAATGTATCAAAGTGTAATTGGCTTGCATGTGTATCATTGGTTAATAAGTAGTGGTGTTATATCTGTTTTAAATTAACCATATTTCTTTCCGGGCAGGTGATCGCCAATGTGACCAATAAGGACTTTTTTTATATCGGGATTGTATTTGAAATAAATTCGAAGTCTATCGGTAATTCGCATGTGCGACTCGCATAAGACACGTTGATGCGTAATACCATTGATATTAAAAGTAAATTTATGCTTTTCTCCTTTCTTTCCTTGTGTTGCAGAATTGCTTTCACTGGCGGTATAGTTAAAGCCGATCGGAATAAAGGGAGTGTTGTTTTTTAGACTTTCATTGAGTGCGCGGTTGAGTTCTTGTAAAATTAAGCTTAGGCGAGCTAAGATAATGGATCCTTGCTGTAATCTTATGAGTTGATCTTCTGCTGTAGTGCTGAATATAAGTGCGTTAAACCGCTCTTTTATATGTTGAAGTAAATCGGCTCCAGTCCTTGGATTGTTTAACGGTAAGCTATGAATGATATCAATATGATGTGAAATGTCTTGTTTTTGTGAAATAATGCCAACTTGACAGCATTCATTCTTAATTTCGCCTGATGAATCAGATATAAAGCTATGTGTTAATACTATGTGTGGTGGTATAAAACGATTGTCTCCGTCGAGAGAAAGTGCGGGTGCCCCATAAAAAGCTGCTAATGCTAAACCTTTACATGGTGTGTTGTTTATAGAGTATTCATCGTGAGTTATGCCGATTTTCTGGCAAACATTTTCTGTGTAGGGTAAACTTGTTAAAAGACTAATAAGCCAAGTTTTTATTGTATTCTCTTTTCCGTGTGAAAAGAGGCTTAGAAGTCTTTTTATATTGTATCCGGGTGTGATTTCGCGATATGCAAAATCTGTTGTTATATGGACATGATTAGAAAATCCTAGTTTATATAATTCATGGGATGCTTCTTGTAGGTGAATAATTGCTCTTTTTGCGTCATCAATGTTAGATAGGGATGCGGATAAAGAAAGTTCATTCAAAACTTGATTCATCTTATTTAAAGTAATTCTAAGAGTTGTTTATTCCATTCGTCAAAGAAGTTATCTGGCCATTGATCAATGTGACCGTCACTATCGATGTAGGGCGTTGAAATGTTACTTATACCGTTAATTTGATGAAAAAAATTTATTTGAACATCAGTATGCGAAATTAATTTCTTTTTAACGGCAACTCGAATGCCATTTAGGACATGATCACTGTGTGTTTCTATAATTACTTGAATGCCACTAGTAGCGGCACGTGCGAGAAATTGCCCCATAAGTGCCTGCCCTTTGGGATGTAGATGTGCCTCAGGATTTTCCACTATGAGCAAAGTACTTTCTGGTGCATAGAGGGCTGCAACAAAAATCGGCAATGCGTAGGTTAATCCAAATCCAACATTAGTTGGACGGTAATAGGTATTGGATATATCGGGAAATGAAAAACGTAGAATTACCGCATCTGTACCCGCTGAACGCTCAGTCTGGAGTCGTACAGGTGTTCCCAATAAGGAAAGCCATGCTTCAGTTTGCATTTGTATAGTTGCCGAATTGCCTGCTGCAGATGCAAATAAATTAGTACGGTTTGTAGTATTAGAAATTTTTTGGTGTCCTAATTTGTGTAAAATGTAAGCTGCAAACTCACCGTGGTTGCCAATGGCATTGTAGTAACTCTGTATTTTCGTCGGTACTGGAAAGAGTGTGTTTGGGCTTATGCGATTGGCGTTTAAATATAAGAAATTATCAAAATTGTCTGGTTTTTTGGGAAATTTTTTTGTGTATAGCGTGCCGTTTTGAAGTGTTGCCTCAATGTTGAAAAATTCATCATTTCGTCTCATAGCGATGGAAAGAGTATCATCTTCAGCATTGATGTTTAGTACATCAGATGGTAATCCAAGATTAACCAATTCCCCATATGTTTGAAGTTCGTTTTTTTTTAGATTATCGACTAATATTTGACGTAGTAATAACAAAGATTGAATTACAGTACTTTTACCTGAACTGTTGATACCCGTCAATAATGTGAGTGGCCTAAAATTTATTTTTTGTTTTTGAAAACATTTGAAATTTTTAAGTTCAACGGAGTTAATTGTGTGCATTTAATACCCCATGAATTAGTTTTTGGATTTCATTAAAACGACACCTTACTCTAGAAATAGATCCTGTGCCTTGTGACACGGCCTTTTCAAATTTGGTGTTTTTGCACATTAATTCAATGAATTGATTCTTGACTAATTCTTTTCGTTCTACAAGGGTCAATAACTCTTTATCAGAGCACATATCTAAATTAACACTCCAACTCTCAAAGAGAGCCTTGTTAATAGGAAAGCGTGTGGTGTTTTTTGAGTAACGTTTACGAAAAGCGTCGTTGTCAAAAATTTGTCTTGCTGCGAGCATTGCGCGTATGAAGCGTGTTTGAAGATTATCAAGTAGTTCTGGATGGTCGTTCAAGTAGTGCATGCCAGTATTTAGAAAAGCATCAAAATCATCTTTGTTGTACTTATCAGGCGGAAAAATAGAAAAAACTAAGAAACGAGTAACGCATTCGCGATCATCCATACGTTTTGGCGAGATACCATGTGCTGTTGCTGCCTTGAATTCCTCACTTTCAGCAAGTCTTTTAATAATATCAGTAATGGGCTTACCGTTTAGCGCATGTCTAATTTCTTGAGGGCTGAGTGGAAGTCCGGCAGTATTAATGCGACGGAAAACATCAAATTTTACATTTTCTGGCGTTCCTGGCATTATAAGATACCAAACGACGGGAGCTTCTCTGATGGCACGTTGTAGTGGGCGAGGTAATTGTGAGAATTTTTTGTTATTGTGTTCCCTTAGATATTCTAGCTCGCATAGTGATAGTTCTTCTGTAACGACAAAACGTTTGATCGATGTCAGGCGTTGCAGGCCATCTACTACTAACCAGTTTTCATCATTCGTTCCATCAAAATAGAAAGCAGGAATGGGAATTCGCAACATAAGCGATTCTATAAGACGTGATTGATCACGATTACTCCATATGCCTGCTTGTCGTTGAAAGTCAGGGGCAAGATCTATTTCATTATTGCTTAATCGATCTAATAGTGTAGTAAGATTTCCAGCTCGTGACTCAATTCTTATTTCCTTTGTGTTAAAAGGTTCCGTGATTTCTTCTTCTTCTTTTTCTTCAGGTAGGGTACTAGTATCGTTTCCATCTATAGAGGCTGCATCTTCAGGGGTAAGTACCGTGTCGAGGCATTCATTTAGGTCATTGATCATAAGTATTTAGCTAAATTTAAATTGTTAAGCTTAATGGGATAATTTATTGAATATTTTTAGTAATTTGGATTGCCAGATGCTACTGATATCAAGGTGAAAATTCGAAATCGAGTATCCTATGGAGGTATTTTTTTAAGAGAATATTATTAATATAAACTCAATTTGATTTCAAATAACGTTTTCGTTTTTTGAATGGTGGAGGCGGCGGGTTTCGAACCCGCGTCCAGAAGTCCTCTACAGACAGTTCTACATATTTAGCATTGCCATTTGATTTGATCTGCCGGACGCGGACATGCACGCTGCCGACAGACGAGTCACCAGAGATTTAACCTTGTACCCGGTAACGAAGCACAAGGCGATTTCCTGTCGATGACCCTGCGTGCCTTGCGGCCTGCCCCAGGAAAGAAACAGTGCAGGGATAGCCGGTATTAAGCGGCTAATGCGTAACTTTTATCGTTAGCGTTTACTTTTTTCTGGATGGATTTACGAGGGCTCCAGTCCTCGATATGCCCTGTTCTGCTTTGCAACCCCTGTCGAATCCAAGTCGCCCCCGTTTGTGTGGTGCGTTGGCTTTTCGTGAACAGAAAAGTATTGAAGCAATTTATAATTATACATTTTATCGGGCATTGCATCCAGCAGGGTTTGTCTTTCCGCAAGGGGTGCCGATGCCGTTTGTGTGTTTGCTGATTGAATGAAAGATGTTGCCATGAGTGTTGATTCCGCTCCGGAAAGTACGGTCGCAGTTGGGGAGTCGGTTGCAGAGTCCAGAGACAATCTGGCGAAAAAGATCGCGCGCGAGGTCGCGCGGCGGCGTACGTTCGGGATCATTTCCCACCCTGACGCGGGCAAGACGACGCTGACGGAAAAGCTGTTGTTGTTTTCAGGCGCCATTCAGCTGGCCGGGACGGTGAAGGCGCGCAAGAGTGCGCGGCATGCCACGTCTGACTGGATGGAAATCGAAAAGCAGCGCGGGATTTCGGTAGCCAGCTCGGTCATGCAGTTCGAGTATCGCGACCATGTCATCAATTTGCTGGATACGCCGGGTCACCAGGATTTTTCGGAAGATACTTACCGGGTGTTGACGGCTGTCGATACCGCGTTGATGGTGATCGATGCAGCGCGTGGTGTGGAAGCCCAGACGATCAAGTTGCTGGAAGTGTGCCGCATGCGCAATACGCCGATCATCACCTTCATGAACAAGCTCGACCGCGAAACACGGGATTCGCTGGAATTGCTCGACGAAGTGGAAACGGTGCTGAAAATCCGTTGTGCGCCGATTACCTGGCCGATCGGGATGGGCAAGAATTTCCGCGGGGTCTATCACCTCATCAATGACGAGGTGATGTTGTTCGCGCCGGGCAGTGAAAAGGCGGATCAGGTTTTCGAGGTCGTCAAGGGGATCGACAATCCGCTGTTGGCTGAGATGTTCCCGATGGAAATGGAACAGTTGAAAATGGAAGTCGAGCTCGTCAAGGGGGCTTCCAATCCGTTCGTGCTGGAAGAATTTCTGGCGGGTACGCTCACGCCGGTTTTTTTCGGTTCGGCGATCAACAATTTCGGTGTCCGTGAGGTTTTGAATGCGCTGCTGGACTGGGCGCAGCCGCCTTTGGGACGTCATGCCACGGTGCGGGATGTCCAGCCGACGGAAACGGCTTTTTCCGGTTTCGTGTTCAAGATTCAGGCGAATATGGACCCGGCGCACCGTGACCGTATCGCTTTTTTGCGTGTCTGTTCGGGACGGTTCGAACGCGGTATGCGCCTGAAGCATTTGCGGCTCAACCGCGAGATCAAGGTGTCCAGCGTGGTGACCTTCATGGCATCGTCGCGCGAGCAGGTCGAGGAAGCCTATGCCGGGGATATTATCGGTTTGCCCAATCACGGCAACATGCAGATCGGCGACAGTTTTTCGGAAGGGGAAGTGTTGCAGTTTACGGGGATTCCCTATTTCGCGCCGGAAATTTTCCGCAGTGTCCGTATCCGCAACCCGCTCAAGGTCAAGCAGTTGCACAAGGGCTTGCAACAGCTGGGCGAGGAAGGAGCTGTGCAGGTGTTCAAGCCGGTTCTGGGCAGCGAGCTGATTCTGGGGGCGGTCGGTGTCTTGCAGTTCGAGGTTGTCGCGAGTCGTTTGATGAACGAGTACGGCGTCGATGCCGTTTTCGAGGGAACCAGTATCAGCAGTGCGCGCTGGGTCTCGGGCGATGACAAGAAGATGCTTTCGGACTTTGAAAAGTCGCTGGCGCACAATGTCGCCTATGATGCGGCGGGCAATCTGACGTATCTGGCGACTTCGCCGGTCAATTTGCGTCTGACGGAAGAGCGGTGGCCGAAACTGACGTTCCATGCCACGCGCGAGCATTCGGTGTCGCTGGTCGGCTAGTGGCGTTTACATACGGTGGAAGCGGGGCGACGGTTATTCCGGCCGCGTTTCCCATAGTGCATTGATGGCGGCGACAGCCGCCAGACCGGCGGTTTCGGTACGCAGGATGCGCGGTCCCATCGACAGGAAGGTGACGCCTTGCTGTTCTGCCATGTTTTCTTCTTCCGGTGAAAATCCGCCTTCCGGTCCGATCAGCAGTGTGATGTTTTGCGGTTTTTGGTGGCGAGCCCATTCGGAGAGTGTCTCGGTCGTGCGCGGGCTGAACAGAATGCGGGGAGAAGGTGTCGTTTGACGCAGGTATTCTCCGGTGCCGACAGGTGATGCGATGTGTGGCAGGCGGTTCCGGCCGCATTGTTGTGCGGCGGAAATGGCGATGGCTTGCCAGCGGGACAGCCTTTTTTCCGCGCGGTCGTTGTCCAGACGGACGACCGAACGTTGTGCTGCCAGCGGGATGATGTCGCTGACGCCGAGTTCGACGGCTTTTTCGATGATCCAGTCCATTTTGGTTGCTTCCGGTATGCCTTGTGCCAGCGTGATCCGGTAGGGGAGTTCTGCTTCCCGCGAGGAATGCGAGACGATTTCCGTGGTGACTCGCTGGCGGTCGATACGGGTGATTCTGGCCTGGTATTCGCCGCCCAGACCGTTGAACAGGGTAAGGGTGTCGCCTGCGGAGAGGCGCAGGACCATGATGTGCCGTGCGGCATCTTTCGGAAGTTCAATGTTCTCGCCGATCGCCAGCGGGAAGTCGCAGAAAAGACGGGTCATATCAAACGGGTACCGATGCAATTGTAATCTGGATAACACTCTCTGATAGAATACAGGTAAAAGCTGGTTGGCATAATAGCGTTTCGTTATGCCGTTGACATTTTGATGATTTGGGCGACCATGAACACTTCTTTACCTGTTACGAAAATGGCCAACGCGATCCGCGCGCTGGCGATGGATGCGGTCCAGAAAGCCAATTCCGGACATCCGGGCATGCCGATGGGTATGGCGGATATTGCCGTTGCGCTGTGGGCCGGACATTACCGGCATAATCCGGCCAATCCCGGATGGTTCAATCGTGACCGCTTCGTTTTGTCCAACGGACATGGCTCGATGTTGCAGTATGCGCTGCTGCATCTGACAGGTTACGATCTTTCCATGGACGATATCCGCCAGTTCCGCCAGTTCCATTCCAAAACGCCGGGTCATCCGGAAGTGCATGTCACGCCCGGTGTCGATACGACGACTGGCCCGTTGGGACAGGGGATTTCCAATGCGGTCGGTATGGCGCTGGCTGAAAAGTTGCTGGCTGCCGAATTCAACAAGCCGGGTTTTGATATCGTCGATCACTATACGTATGTCTTTCTGGGCGACGGTTGCCTGATGGAAGGTATTTCGCACGAATCCTGTTCGCTGGCCGGTACCTGGAAGCTGAACAAGCTGATCGCGCTGTACGACGACAACGGTATTTCGATCGACGGGAATGTCAGGGGCTGGTTCACGGACGATACACCGGGCCGGTTCGAGGCTTATGGCTGGAATGTCATCCGGAATGTGGACGGTCATGATGTGGCGGCTGTCGATGCCGCGATCACAGCGGCCAAACGCTCCGACAAGCCGACGCTGATCTGTTGCAAGACGGTGATCGGCAAGGGTTCGCCCAACAAGGCCGGTCTGAACAAGGCGCATGGTTCTCCGTTGGGTGACGATGAAATCGCTGCGACGCGCAAGGCGCTCGGATGGGAGTATCCGCCGTTCGTCATTCCGGAAGATGTATATGCCGCATGGGATGCGCGCCAGAAAGGGCGTGAAGCCGAGGCGGCATGGAACGATTTGTTCGCACGCTATCGTGCGCAGTATCCGCAGGAAGCCGGTGAGTTCTCGCGCCGTATCGCTGGCGAATTGCCTGCCGGTTTCGATGATGTCGTCGATCGTTATGTCGCCGATTGTGTCGCACGCAAGGAAACGATCGCCACCCGCAAGGCCAGCCAGAACGCCATTGATGCGCTTGCTCCGAATTTGCCGGAATTTCTGGGCGGTTCTGCCGATCTGACCGGTTCGAATCTGACGAACTGGAAGGGATGCGTGACTGTCCGCGAAGGCAACAGCGGCAATTACATCAGCTATGGCGTTCGTGAGTTCGGCATGGCGGCGATCATGAACGGTATCGTGTTGCATGGCGGTTTCATTCCGTTCGGCGGAACGTTTTTGACGTTCTCGGACTATTGCCGCAATGCGATCAGAATGTCGGCACTCATGCAGATCGGAACGATTTACGTATTCACCCATGATTCCATCGGCGTCGGCGAGGACGGCCCGACGCATCAGCCGGTCGAACAGATCGCCAGCATGCGGCTGATCCCCGGGTTGGAGAACTGGCGGCCTTGCGATACGGTGGAAACGGCGGTGGCCTGGGGACAGGCCGTCAGGAACCGCAAGATTCCGAGCGTGCTGGTGTTGTCCCGCCAGAATCTGCCGTATTTCGAAAGAACGCAGGATCAGATCGCCGGTATCGCCAAAGGCGCTTACGTGCTGAAGGATGCGGCCGATGCCCGTGCTGTTCTGATCGCGACCGGCTCGGAAGTGCAGTTGGCCATGCAGGCGGCGGAAGCGCTGGCACAGAAAAATATCGCCGTTCGTGTGGTATCCATGCCTTCGACGGATGTGTTCGACAAACAGGATGCCGCCTATCGCGACAGTGTCTTGCCGTCTGGATTGCCGCGTGTCGCGATCGAAGCGGCTGCGTCGGATTACTGGCGGAAATATGTCGGTCTTGACGGCGATGTTGTCGGCATGACAAGTTTTGGCGAGTCCGCTCCGGCGGGCAAGCTGTTCAGCCATTTCGGTTTTACGGTGGACAATGTGGTTTCCAGAGTCGAAGCTGTATTGGGCAAGTGATGATATGCGGTACGGACCGGTATGAAAGTCCGTACCTTTTGACAGGTTTTTTTATACATTCAGGAGTGAATTTATGGCTATTCGCGTGGCAATCAATGGTTACGGCCGTATCGGAAGAAACGTTCTTCGCGCACATTATGAATACGGCAAGCGTCATGATATCGAAATTGTCGCCATCAACAATCCAGGCGAAATTGATACGATCGCTTTGTTGACCAGATACGATACGGCGCATGGCAAATTCCCGGCCGAAGTGTCTGTCGAAGGCAACGAGCTGATTGTCAATGGCGACCGGATCCGTGTCACCGGTGAACGCGATCCAGAAAATCTGCCCTGGAAGGAACTGGGTGTCGATATCGTCATGGAATGTACCGGTATCTTCACGTCCAAGGCCGCCGCTTCGGCCCATTTGCGTGCCGGTGCCAAGAAGGTGATCATTTCGGCTCCGGGTGGCAAGGATGTGGATGCCACCGTCGTATATGGCGTCAACCAGCATGTGCTGAAAGCATCGGATACGGTCATTTCGAATGCATCGTGCACGACGAACTGTCTGGCACCGGTGGCACTGGCACTGAATGAAGGTCTGGGTATCGTTGACGGTCTGATGACGACGGTGCACTCCTATACCAACGATCAGGTATTGACGGACGTGTATCACCGCGATCCGAGACGTGCACGTGCCGCAGGGCTGAACATCATTCCGACCCGTACCGGTGCAGCCGCTGCTGTCGGTCTGGTGCTGCCGGAACTGAACGGCAAGCTCGACGGTTTTGCCATGCGTGTTCCGACCATCAATGTTTCTGTGGTCGATCTGACGTTCAATGCGGCACGCAAGACGACTGTCGAGGAAGTTAACGAAGTTGTCAAAAAGGCATCCGAAGGCAAGCTCAAGGGAATTCTTGACTACAACGTCGAACCGCTGGTTTCCTCGGATTTCAACCACATTCCGGCTTCCAGCATTTTCGATGCCACGCAGACTCGTGTCGTTGACGGTTCCCTGGTCAAGATTTTGTCCTGGTACGATAATGAATGGGGTTTCAGCTGCCGTATGCTGGATACGGCAACGGCGCTGTGGAATGCGAAGTAAGTGCTATCCCGCGGGTATGAAGGCGCTCTCTGGCAGGGCGCCTTTTCTGTATGGGGGTGCGTTTTTCGCATGACAAAGGGAGTGTGGTTTTATTGAATATGGAGGAGTGATGGTTACCAGAGAAGATGTATTGTCCGCTTTTCAGTTCCGGCATGCCACGAAAAAGTTCGATGCCACGAAAAAGATCAGCGATCAGGATTTTCAGGTGATTCTGGAAGCGGGACGGCTTTCTCCCAGTTCATTCGGTTTCGAGCCATGGCGGTTTGTGGTGATACAGAATGCCCAGTTGCGTGACGAACTGAAAACGGTGACATGGGGCGCGCAGGGACAGTTGCCGACGGCCAGTCATTATGTCGCCATTTTGTGCCTGAAAGACGGCATGCGCTACGATTCGACGCATGTGACCCGGATGATGCGCGATGTGCAGCATCTTTCTCCGGAAATGATGGAAAAGAAACGGGAACGTTTCCGCGCTTTCCAGAAGGAAAACGGTATTCTGGATTCTTCCAGAACGCTTTTTGACTGGGCGGTCAAGCAGGCTTATATCGCGCTGGGCAATATGATGACGGCGGCGGCATTGCTGGGTATCGATTCGTGTGCGATCGAGGGCGGCAACATGTCGGCCATCGAAAAAATATTGTCCGAACGCGGTCTGCTCGATAACGGCCGTTATGGTCTTGGGGTCATGGTGGCTTTCGGTTACCGTATCGCCGAGCCGGCTCCCAAAACGAGACAGTCGGCAGACGACGTCGTGGTCTGGGTTCGCTAGCAGGAACGGGGCAGTGCCCTGCCGGGACACTGCCCTTTGCGTTACAGGACGTAACGTGAGAGGTCTTCGTCGGCTGACAGGGCATCCAGCCGTTCGTTGACGTAGTTTTTGTCGATGGTCAGGGTACCGTTGTAGTTGACGGCAGTGAATGATATTTCTTCCAGCAATCTTTCCATGACGGTATAGAGCCGGCGTGCGCCGATGTTTTCCGTCCGTTCATTGACGGAGTGGGAAATTTCGGCAAGTCGCCGGATGGCGTCTTCACTGAATTCCAGTTGCATGCCTTCCGTCGCCAGCAGTGCCTTGTACTGGGAAATGAGGCTGGCTTCGGTGCTGGTCAGGATCTGTTCGAAGTCTTCGATGGAGAGCGATTCCAGTTCGACACGGATCGGGAAACGGCCTTGCAGTTCCGGTATCAGGTCGGATGGTTTGGAGAGCTGGAAAGCGCCTGATGCGATGAACAGGATATGGTCGGTTTTGATCATGCCGTATTTGGTGTTGACGGTCGTTCCCTCGACAAGCGGCAACAGGTCACGCTGGACACCGGCACGCGATACGTCGGCGCCGCCGATTTCCGAACGTGAAGCGATCTTGTCGATTTCGTCCAGAAAGACGATGCCATTTTGTTCAACGTTGGTGATGGCTTTCTGGCGCAAGTCGTCCTCGTTGATCAGTTTGGCTGCTTCTTCCTCGATCATCAGCTTGATGGCTTCACGGATTTTGACCTTGCGGTTTTTCTTGCGCCCACCGCCGAGTCCCGAAAACATGGATTTGATCTGTTCGGTCATTTCTTCCATGCCGGGAGGTGCCATGATTTCCATGTGCGGACCGGCATCGGCGACTTCGATTTCGATTTCCCTGTCATCCAGAGAGCCTTCACGCAGTTTCTTGCGGAAGACCTGACGGGTATTGTCACCCGATGCGGTTTGCGGATCGTTGGACGAAAATCCGAAATCGCGTGGGGGGGGTACCAGAATGTTCAGAACCCGTTCTTCCGCTGCATCGACGGCTTTGGAGCGTACCTTGACCATTTCGGCTTCACGGGTTTGCTTGATGCCGATATCCACCAGATCGCGGATGATGGTGTCGACATCGCGGCCAACGTAGCCGACTTCCGTGAATTTGGTCGCTTCGATCTTGATGAACGGTGCATCGGCCAGTCTTGCCAGACGGCGCGCGATTTCGGTTTTGCCGACACCGGTCGGTCCGATCATCAGAATGTTTTTCGGGGTGATTTCATGCCGGAGTGGTTCGGCGACTTGCTGACGGCGCCAGCGGTTACGCAATGCAACCGCAACGGCACGTTTGGCTTTGGATTGTCCGACGACATGTTTGTCCAGTTCGGTGACGATCTCTTGGGGAGTCAGGTTCATGATGGGTTCGTTCGGAAAAAATAAGAAATGAAATCTGGAATACTCAATCCAGCGTTTCGATGATATGGGACTGGTTGGTATAGATACAGAGGTCACCGGCGATCGCCAGCGATTTTCTGACGATTTCTTCCGGCGAAAGTTCTGTATCGCGTTGCAGTGCCAGTGCAGCAGCTTGTGCGTACGGGCCGCCGGAGCCGATTGCGCCTACGCCTTCTTCCGGTTCCAGTACGTCGCCGTTTCCGGTGATGACAAGGGTCGATTCACGGTCCGCAACGAGGAGCATGGCTTCCAGACGGCGCAGCATGCGGTCGGTTCGCCAGTCCTTGGCCAGTTCGACCGAGGAACGCAACAGGTTGCCCTGGTGTTTTTCCAGTTTGGCTTCAAAGCGCTCGATCAGGGTGAACGCGTCGGCCGTGCCGCCGGCGAATCCGGCAAGCACACGTCCGTTGTAGAGTTTTCGGACTTTTCTTGCGGTCCCCTTGATGACGATATTGCCGAGGGTGACCTGTCCGTCGCCACCCAGTGCGACGCGGTTGCCGCGACGGACCGATACAATGGTTGTCCCGTGAAATTGTTCCATATGGTTTCCTATATCAAGTCGGACCTGAACCGGCAAAGCGGGTCGTTCCGGTATCTTTTGCCGAAGATGGGGGCGGACTTGCCGATTGCAAGTGTCATCCATTTGTTCAGGGTACTAGTTTACCCTGAACAGGGGCGTATGGGTTTCGCTTCGCACTGTTATAATGGCAGCCCCTGATGATTTCGGAATGTATGCGGTATGTCGAAGGATGCTTTTGCTGCATTGAATGCGCAGCAGTATGAAGCGGTGCATTATATGGATGGCCCTTGTCTTGTGCTGGCTGGCGCCGGCTCGGGCAAGACCCGTGTCATTACGCAGAAAATCGCCTACATGATCGGCAGCGGCCAGTATGAGGCACGGCATATTGCGGCGCTGACTTTTACCAACAAGGCGGCGGCCGAAATGCAGGAGCGGATTTCGCACCTGCTGGCGGAACCGTCACAAGCGTCCCAGCTGACGATTTCGACGTTTCATTCGCTTGGTGTGAAAATCCTGCGCCAGGAAGCCGCTGAACTGAATCTGAAAGACCGTTTCTCGATTCTGGACAGTGATGATTGTTTTTCGCTGGTGCAGGATCTTGCCGTGACGACTGACAAGCAGGTGATCCGCCGTATTCAGGGGGCGATTTCGCTCTGGAAAAATGCAATGGTCGAACCGGAGGCTGCACTGAAAAACGCGATGGATGATGATGAGGCGCAGGCTGCACGGATATACCGGAATTATGTGGCGACGCTTTCGGCCTATCAGGCGGTGGATTTCGACGATTTGATCAGTTTGCCGGTCGAGCTGTTCCGATCCAATGACAAGGTGCGTGAAAAATGGCAGAGACGTTTGCGTTATCTGCTGGTCGATGAATATCAGGATACCAATACCTGCCAGTATGAGCTGGTGAAACTTTTAGTGACGGGACTCGGCAAAAAGCCGATGTTTACGGCGGTCGGCGATGACGATCAGGCGATTTACGCATGGCGGGGTGCGACGATCGAGAATCTGAGAACATTGCAAAAGGACTTCAGCGATTTGAAGGTGATCCGGCTGGAACAGAATTACCGCTCGTCCATGCGGATATTACAGGCGGCCAATTCGGTGATCGGTAACAATCCCAAATTGTTCGAGAAAACATTGTGGTCCGACCTCGGTCTGGGTGATCCGGTCAGGACGCTGGCGATGTCCGATGAAGAACAGGAAGCCGAACGGGTTGTCATGATACTGTCGGCGCAAAAATTCGAGCGTCACGCACGATATTCCGATTTCGCGATCTTGTACCGCGGCAATTATCAGGCGCGTCTGTTCGAAACGATGTTAAGGCGTGAGAATATTCCCTATACCATTTCCGGCGGACAAAGTTTTTTTTCGCGTGCCGAAATTCGCGATATCGTCAGTTATTTGCGCCTGATCGCCAATCTCGATGACGATCCGGCATTCATTCGTGCCGTGACGACGCCACGGCGCGGCGTGGGCCAATCGACGCTGGAAACGCTGGGTGCGCTGGCCGGACAGTGGCAATGTTCGCTTTTCGAAGCGGTATACAAGGGCGGTCTGGAAGCCAAACTGGCGCCGCGACAGCTTCGGCCGTTACGCGAGTTCTGCGATTTCATCAACAGTATCGAGGAACGGGCAAGCCGTCCTGGTGCGTCCGGCAAGGGCGAGAATGCCGCCGCGTTACTGGATGAGCTGATGAAGGAAATTGCTTACGAGACGTATCTCTACGACAATTTCGATGAGCGGACCGCAAAAAACAAATGGCAGAATGTGCTGGAGTTCACGAACTGGCTCAAGGAAAAAAGCCAGGGCGGGAAGTACGAGGACGGGCCGGAGAAGAATCTGCTGGAATTGACGCAGATGGTTGCCTTGATGACGATGCTCGAAGGCAAGGACGAGGAGCAGGATGCCGTGCATCTTTCGACATTGCATGCTGCCAAGGGACTGGAGTTTCCGCATGTTTTTCTGGTCGGTGTCGAGGAGGGCATTTTGCCGCATCTCGGTGATCCCGATACGCCGTCCGAACAACTGGCCACCCGGATTCAGGAAGAGCGGCGGCTTATGTATGTGGGTATTACCCGTGCACAACGGACATTGCATGTTTCTTGGTGCAAGAAACGGAAAAAGGCGAGGGAAACCGTACAATGTGAGCCATCGCGGTTTATCGCGGAAATGAAACTGGATGAGGGGATCGCTGTGCCGAAAGCGTCCGAAGTATTGACGCCGAAAGAAAGGCTGGCCAGACTCAAGGCCATGTTGCAGAAAACGGAATAGGTGAAAGAAGCTGGGTGTGGTATGAAGGGCGCATTCGTAAGGAAGAACCATGGAAGAACGACTGATCGATCTTGAAATACGTATTACAAGACAGGAAGATATGATCGATGAACTGAACAAGACGGTTTATCAGCAACAGTTGAAAATCGACGGTTTCGAGGCGGTTCTCAAGGAAATGGCCCGCAGGATCATCGAGCTGGAAAGCGACAAGCCGCTTAACGAGAGGCCACCTCATTATTAATCATTTGCCGGCAGGTTAGTTGTTATGACGACAGAACAGGAAAAATTGCTGTATGCAAAAATCAATCTGGAAACTGCACAGATATCCTGGAAGGAACTTGAACGTTTTTTTGCGGGTGGACGGGTCATTTCCGTGGAAGACCATGTCGATATGATCCGCGTGGCACAGCTGATGGCTTCCGACGATGTCAAGGCGATTTCCGGTATGCTGGAGAAAAAGGAAATCGGCAAGGTGACGGATGAGCAGGCGCAGATATGGTCGGATTCCGATGCATTGTTGTGGGCGGTCGTGGTCAGACCTTGGATTCTCGTTCAGCAACGCAGAAGCTGAATGATGGTGCCCGTCGTTCGGGATGGTATTTTTCAATTGCAGGCAATCATGAGTATTCGGTTAATTGTCGGGCTGGGAAATCCCGGGCCTGAATATGAGCAGACACGTCACAATGCCGGTTTCTGGGTGGTGGACAATCTGGAGAACGGTTTTCACGGGAACGGTTGGCAAAAGGAAGCGAAATTTTCCGCCCTGGTTTCACGGGCGAAAATCGGCGGGCATGATGTCTGGCTGATGAAGCCTCAGACTTTCATGAACCGATCGGGGCTGGCTGTTGGTGCCATGGCACGTTTTTTCAGGATCGCGCCGGAAGAGATTCTGGTCGTTCATGATGAACTCGATATTTCACCCGGACAGGCAAAGCTCAAACGTTCAGGTTCGACAGGCGGTCACAATGGCCTGAAAGATATTGCATCGGCGCTGGGGACACAGGATTTCTGGCGTTTGCGTATCGGTATCGGACATCCGCGTTCGCTGAATCTGAAATCGCCTGTGATCGACTATGTGCTGCAGCGTCCCAGACGGGAAGACATGGGCGGGATCGAGGATGCGATGGCACGTGCGATACAGATCGTGCCGATGTTGTGCGAAGGGCAGTTTGACAAGGCAATGAAGGAATTGCATACCGTCCGCTGACGATAGGTGGATGCCATTAAAAAAACCGCCGGTTACGGCGGTTTTTTTAATGTATGGCGAATCGACTGTCAGTGATACATTTCATTGAGCAACGACATGACAGAGTCGCCGGTATTGATCCGTTTCAGGGTTTCGGCCAGCAGTTCTGCACAGGAAATCTGGCGAATCTTCGAACACTGGCGTGCCGCATCGGACAACGGGATGGTGTCGGTGACAACCAGTTCATCCAGCGAGGATGCCGTGATGCGCTTGACGGCAGGGCCGGACAGCACCGGGTGCGTACAGTAGGCGACAACCATTTTGGCGCCCCTTTCCTTCAGCGCTTCGGCCGCCTGTGTCAGGGTACCTGCGGTATCCACGATATCATCCATGATGACGCAGTTTCTGCCTTCGACATTGCCGATGATGTTCATGACTTCGGATTCGTTCGGACGCGGACGACGCTTGTCGATGATCGACAGGTCGCAATGCAGATGTTCTGCCAGCGCCCGTGCACGGACGACACCGCCGATATCCGGGGAGACGACGAGAAGATCCTTGTAGTTTTTCTTCTGAAGGTCTTTGAGCAGGATGGGCGATGCATAGATATTGTCGACAGGGATGTCGAAGAAGCCCTGAATCTGGTCGGCGTGGACGTCCATGATCAGGACACGATCGACGCCGATGCCTTCGAGGATGTTGGCGATCACACGTGCGGAGATGGCGACACGGGTGGAACGCGGGCGACGATCCTGACGTGCATAGCCGAAATAGGGGATACATGCGGTGATCCGTTCGGCGGAGGCGCGTTTGAGTGCATCGACCATGAGGATGATTTCCATCAGGTTGTCATTGGTCGGTGCGCAAGTGGATTGGATGACGAAGACATCCTTGCCACGGACATTTTCATTGATTTCGACAGTGGTTTCACCGTCGGAGAACTTGGAGACGTGAGCCTTGCCGAGAGGGATGCCGAGTTTGCTGGCGACCTTGGCGGCCAATGCCGGATTGGCATTGCCGGTAAAAATCATTAAGTTGCTGTCGGACATGAATTTCCTGCGACGATCTCGTTACTGGGTTAAAAGTCACATAACGTCTAACGAATCCCGTTGTGTCACTGCCGACAATATTTCATCGTAAGCACGCCTGGCGGCGGGCGCGGGAGAGTGGATGGCAGGGGAAGAAGGATTCGAACCCTCGAATGCCGGAATCAGAATCCGGTGCCTTAACCAGCTTGGCGATTCCCCTGTTGTAAAGCAATATTATAACTGAAAATATTGCCGATATGCTATGGTTTTTTGATAAAAAAAGCCCTGTCGCGTCGTACAGGGCTTTTTTGTTGCAAAAATTATGCTTTTGCTTCGCCTTCTGCAGCGGGCGCAGCTGCGTCGGCGCCTTCTTCGGCACCTTCTTCTGCCGGTTCGGCAACGTTGGCGACGGTAGCCGTTACGATCGGCTGGGATTCGTCGTGGGAGGTAGCGGAAACGCCTTCCGGCAGTTTCAGGTCAGCCAGATGGATGGACTGGCCGACGTCCAGATTGCCCAGATCGACTTCGATGAAGGATGGCAGGTTGGCCGGCAGACAGGAGATTTCCAGTTCCGTAACAGCGTGGTGAACCACACCGGTCTTGGCTGCCGGGGAGGTTTCTTCATTGGTGAAGTGCAGCGGTACCTTGACCGTGATTTTCTGGTTCGGGTCCACGCGCTGGAAGTCGACGTGCAGAACGACGGGTTTGTATGCATGGATCTGAAAATCACGCAACAGTACCTTTTCTGCCTTGCCGTCGATTTCGAGGTCAAGAATGGAAGAATGGAAGGCTTCTCTTTTCAGTGCGTAGAAAAGCGCGTTGTGATCCAGCTTGATGTTGACAGGTTCGCTGTTGCCACCGTAGACGATGCCAGGTGCCATACCAGCAGCACGCAGGCGGCGGCTCGCTCCGGTCCCTATCTCTGCTCGTGAGTATGCAATGACTTTCATGTAAAAAACTCCAATAAAAAACGAGGTGATCCCTCTTGTTGAAAAAAGCCTCCGCGACCAGAGGCTTCAGAAAAAAAGTTTTGTTTTCCGTTGCCTTTCAGATGGCGATGATATCGGCCTCATTGAATAATGACATGACGGAATTGCCGGTACTGATCCGTTTCAGGGTTTCGGCCAGCAGTTCGGCACAGGAAAGTTGCCTGATTTTTGGACACTGACGTGCCGCATCGGACAACGGGATGGTGTCGGTGACGACCAGTTCATCCAGCGAGGATGCCGTGATGCGCTTGACGGCAGGGCCGGACAGCACCGGGTGCGTACAGTAGCCGACAACCATTTTGGCGCCCCTTTCCTTCAGCGCTTCGGCCGCCTGTGTCAGGGTACCTGCAGTATCGACCATGTCGTCCATGATGACGCAGTTTCTGCCTTCGACATTGCCGATGATGTTCATGACTTCGGATTCGTTCGGACGCGGACGACGCTTGTCGATGATCGACAGGTCGCAATGCAGATGTTCTGCCAGCGCCCGTGCACGGACGACACCGCCGATATCCGGGGAGACGACGAGAAGATCCTTGTAGTTTTTCTTCTGAAGGTCTTTGAGCAGGATGGGCGATGCATAGATATTGTCGACAGGGATGTCGAAGAAGCCCTGAATCTGGTCGGCGTGGACGTCCATGATCAGGACACGATCGACGCCGATGCCTTCGAGGATGTTGGCGATCACACGTGCGGAGATGGCGACACGGGTGGAACGCGGGCGACGATCCTGACGTGCATAGCCGAAATAGGGGATACATGCGGTGATCCGTTCGGCGGAGGCGCGTTTGAGTGCATCGACCATGAGGATGATTTCCATCAGGTTGTCATTGGTCGGTGCGCAAGTGGATTGGATGACGAAGACATCCTTGCCACGGACATTTTCATTGATTTCGACAGTGGTTTCACCGTCGGAGAACTTGGAGACGTGAGCCTTGCCGAGAGGGATGCCGAGTTTGCTGGCGACCTTGGCGGCCAATGCCGGATTGGCATTGCCGGTAAAAATCATTAAGTTGCTGTCGGACATGAATTTCCTGCGACGATCTCGTTACTGGGTTAAAAGTCACATAACGTCTAACGAATCCCGTTGTGTCACTTGCCGACAATATCTCATTGCAAATGCGCCTGGCGGCGGGCGCGGGAGAGTGGATGGCAGGGGAAGAAGGATTCGAACCTTCGCATGCAGGAATCAAAATCCTGTGCCTTAACCAGCTTGGCGATTCCCCTGCTGTTTTCGTGCCGTATTATAACCGAGCATCGAAAAAAATCTATCATTCGCCTTTATTATCAAGCAGATATTTGAGCGGATGATACGGTAGTCCTTCTGCGGTCAGGACTTCCCATGTTCCGGCAAGCTTCCCGGCGGTTTCCTTCGCTTGTGCCACGTTGTCGAAACGGGCGAATACGCATGCACCCGATCCGGTCATTCTGGCGTTCCCGAACTGCCCCAGTTCGTCCAGCGCCTTGCCGATTTCCGGATACAGTTTTGCCGCGACAGGCTGGAGATCGTTTTTTCCGAAATGATCCGCTCTTTCACGAAAACCGGGAAAGTCAAACATTTTGATGGGTTCTGTATTCCTTGTCAATTCGTTTGCGCGAAAGATGGTCGCCGTCGGGACGGAAACGGGTGGTTTAATCACAACAAACCAGCCATCCGGTGTCGTCAGCGGCGTCAGTTTTTCGCCGATGCCTTGTGCAAAGGCATTTTCTCCGAACAGAAAAAAGGGAATGTCAGCGCCCAGTTGCACGCCAAGTGCCATCAATTCGTGCCGCCCGAAGCGGCAGCGCCACAAATGGTTCAGTGCGATCAGGGTGGTGGCCGCATCGGATGAGCCACCACCCAGACCGCCGCCTTCTGGAATATGTTTTTGCAGAGCGATATCGACACCGGGAACCCGCAAGCCTTTTCGACGGTATGCCGTATCCTGAAGCAACCGTGCCGCACGAACGGTCAGGTCGTCGTTTTCGTCGATGTCGCCGTTGGGTGTGATTCGCCGGATTTGTCCGTCGTGACGGCGGGTGAAATGCAGGTAGTCATACAGGCCGATCAGCTGGAAAGCGGTTTCGAGCAAGTGGTAGCCGTCTTGACGCCGGCCTGTCACGTGCAGGAACAGATTCAGTTTTGCAGGCGCCGGACAGTGGCGTATGCCGTTTTCTGTTATTTCGATTTCGGGAACTGCCATTCGTCTATGACCAGTTTGAGGTGAATGTCGACATCGATGGCGTTGCTGCCGCCTTTTATCAGATCTATACGTTTTGGCAATGGCATGAGCGGGCCATCAATCCAGCTGATATAGTCAATTTGCCATCCTTCACGGGTGATGACTTGCCTGGATTGCGGTGTTGCGATGAAAGGACGGTTTTGCATGTCGGTGGCACATCCCTGCAACCAGTTCCTCAGCCCGGAGACTGGGAGTGTCCAGCCCAGTTCGGAACGGATCAGTTCCTCTGCATTGGCGGCACTTTTGGGCGCTTGTCCAGGGGTGGTGAAGGTCGTCAGCTGTGGCGTAACCTCGATTCTCGCCATGGATTGGCCCAACGGAGAGAGCAGGGTAATGACGGTATAATCCGTTGTCTGTTTCCAGTCGAAATTGCCGTGCAGTGATTCTTCACGACCGTTGATCTTGTAACGGATGGAAAAACGTCCCCTGACATCGACATTGCTTGTGCAGCTGCGTGGTGTCTTGTCCGAAAGGAAATCCAGTGTTTCCATGGATGGCATGCTGCTGCATCCGGTCAGCATGGCGGACAGGAGAAAGAGTGCGAAGGTCGTGATCTTGCAGTGCCGGAAAAAATTTTTCATGTCGTATGTGAAACGGATAGTCAGTGATGCAGCAAGGCAGGAATGCCGGTGACGGCATTCTATACCAACGGGATATGCGGATGGGTAAATTGTACGGGACACGTGGCAGAGTATGGGTGGATTGATGGGTTGTGCGGAAAAACGGATCGGCAAACGGAATATGTCGTTTGCGTCAAGGCTTGTCGCATGGCAGAAACGTCATGGACGTCATGCATTGCCCTGGCAGCATACGCGGGATGCTTACCGGATATGGCTGTCGGAAATCATGTTGCAGCAAACGCAGGTCGCTACAGTCATTCCATATTACGAGCGTTTTCTGGCAATGTTTCCGGATGTGTCTTCTTTGGCGAACGCGCCGCTGGATGCGGTCATGCAATGCTGGAGCGGTCTTGGATATTATTCGCGTGCACGCAATTTGCACAAGTGCGCACGGAGGGTCGTTGACGAGTATCAAGGGATTTTTCCTTCCGATCCGGTGCTGCTTGAACGGTTGCCGGGAATCGGTCGTTCGACAGCTGCCGCGATTGCGGTTTTTTCGTCAGGCGCAAAGGCGGCTATTCTGGACGGCAATGTCCTACGGGTTTTTGCTCGGGTTTTCGGTCTGGGTGATTCGGTGACGGATGCGGCGGGGAAAAGGCGTTTCTGGCAACTTGCCGTCGATTTGCTGCCGGATTCGGATATCGAAAGCTATACGCAAGGGTTGATGGATCTTGGTGCTACGGTGTGTACACGAGGACGTCCGGATTGTACGCATTGTCCTTTTTCCGGTACATGTATCGCGCTTTCGGAAGGCAGGGTGGATGAATTGCCGGTGAAAAAAGCGAAAAAGCCGGTGCCGGTCAGGCATGTCGTGATGTTGCTTGTGTATGCGGATGGCAGGATTTTGCTGCAGAAAAGGCCGGCATCCGGCATATGGGGCGGTTTGTATTCGTTGCCTGAAATCACGATGGAACAGGATGGTGGCATCGTGCCGGATGAAGAGGTGGCAAGCCGAGTGAAACTGGAAGTTGCACGATGGGGCAATATGGAGTCGATGGCTTTTATGGTGCCGTTTGAACATGTTTTTACGCACTTCCGCTTGCAGATCACACCTTGTATCGTGAAGCTTGCCGGGAAAGAAACAGCCGGGCGGACAGGTGAAGAAATCTGGCAGGATGCCGCTTCGGTACAAATGGCTGCGTTGCCGGCTGCGGTCAGGAAATTGCTGGATGTCGCGAACCGTCAGGGGTATCTGGCGTTTCAGGACTGATTACGATGTTTTCAGCTCACGGTGGCGCGTGACGACTTGTTCGGATTGACGGAAATGATCGGCCAGTCGCTCGACCATGTATACGGAGCGATGTTGCCCGCCGGTGCATCCCAGCGCGATGGTCAGATAACTGCGGTTGTCACGCCGGAACGAAGGCAACCATTTTTCGATGAAACTGCGGATGTCCTCCAGCAGTTCGGCTGCTTCGGGCTGTTGTTCCATGAAGGTACGGATCGCCGCGTCCTTGCCGGTCAGATGCCTCAGACGGGTATCGTAATAGGGATTCGGCAGGCACCGGACATCGAACATGATGTCTGCATCGAGTGGAACGCCGAATTTGAAACCGAATGATTCGAAAAGCAGTGTCAGCGGGGCCTGTTCGATATTGACCAGTTCCTTGACGCGGTTGCGCAATTCGTTCGCGCTGGAATTGGATGTATCGATGACATGGCTGATCATCTGTATATCCGCCATCAATTCACGTTCTTCACGGATGGCTTCCGTCAGGGTTCGGTCATCCGATAACGGCGTGTTTTTGTGGTGGCGGTGCGAAAGGGGGTGGCTGCGTCTGGTTTCCGAAAAGCGGGTGATCAGGGATTGTGTATCCGACGTGAGAAAGAGCACGCGGACTTCATGGCCATGATCTTTCAGGGACTGGATGCTTTTCGGCAGGTCGTCGAGCGAACCGGCGCTTCGTGAATCAACGGCGACTGCCAGTTTGTCGGAATTTTCATCGAGCCGTGTCGCTACCAGTTTCGGAAGCAGAACGGGGGGCAGGTTGTCAACGCAAAAATAGCCGGCATCCTCAAGCGCATTGAGTGCGACTGATTTTCCCGATCCGGAAATGCCGGTGATAAGTATGATCTGCACGTGAATCCAATGAGGCAATGATGAAAATACAATCGTAGATTATCATAACCATATGACAAAAATGTGATTTGCTTCAATATTTGTACGGATGAGCTGTTTCATTTGTCGTCGGTCATGGCTTTGCGCTGGCGTTCCATGAATTCTTCCATGGTATTGAATCCGCGTAATTGCATGATGGTGTTTCTGACGGCAGCTTCCAGCAGAACGGCGATGTTGCGGCCGGCCGCAACCGGAATGACGGTTTTCCGGATCGGCAGACCCAGTATTTCCTGAGTCGGCGAGTGGATCGGCAGTCGTTCGATATTGTCGTCCCCGGCGCGACTGCGTGTCAGATGCACGATGAGTTTGAGCTGCATTTTGCGCCGGACGGCCGTTTCTCCGAAAATGGCGCGGATATCCAGTAATCCGAGACCGCGGACTTCCAGCAGGTTCTGGATCAGTTTGGGGGCACGTCCTTCGATGATGTTCGGCGCGATACGGGAAAATTCGACGGCATCGTCGGCGACGAGGCCATGATTGCGTGTAATCAATTCAAGTCCCAGTTCGCTTTTGCCCAGTCCCGAATCGCCAGTAATCAGGACGCCGACGCCCAAAACATCCATGAAAACGCCGTGCATGATGATGCGCATGGCCAGTTGTTTGGAAAGATAGACGCGCAAATAATCGATGACTTCCGCAGCGGTGAGCGGGGTGATGAACAACGGGATATTGTTGGCATCGCATATGGAATGGATGTCGTCGGGGACGCCGAGGCCGCGTGCGATGATCAGTGCAGGAGGATTGCAGTCCGCGATTTCGTGTACCAGATAGGCGCGTGATTCTGGGGAGAGTCGTTCGTAATAGTCGATTTCCTGACGTCCGAATACCTGGATACGCATGGGGTGGATCAGGTTCAGGTGGCCGACCTGGTCGGCAGCGGAAGCGCTGCTGCTCGAGATTTGCCGATGACCGCCGTCCAGACCGGCAAACCATGACAGTTTCAGGACATCGCGGTTGCTGGCGTATAGCTGCTGTATGGTGAGCGTATTGGCGGTTGACATGGCAATGGCTTCTCGACAGAGGGTTATTCCGGAAGGGACGATCCGGGTTTCCAGGTGGTAACGATGCGATAGATACGGTCCTTGTCCGTTTCGGTTGCCAGCGCAAGGCGGCACTGGTTGTCGGAGAACATGGCGGCGATTTCCGAGAGGATTTCCAGGTGTTGCTGTGTGACGTTTTGCGGTATCAGAAGGAAAAACAGAAGGTTGACGGGTTTGCCGTCCGGCGCATCGAAAGAAATTGGCGACGAAAGTCTGACAAAGGCGGCTTCTGGCGTTTTCAGACCGTCGATACGTCCATGCGGGACGGCGACGCCATAGCCCAGTCCTGTGGAACCCATGTTTTCCCTTTCCATCAGATTGGCCGTGACGATGGCGCCCGACAGGCCGCCGTTGTTTTCGAAAATCAGTCCTGCCTGTTCGAATACCTGTTGTTTGCTGGATGCTTCAAGATCCAGAACGATGTTTTCGATAGGTAAAATTCTGGAAAGGTTGGTGGACATGGTGAATCTATCCGGTATTGAGATGAGTGCATTATAAATCGTGATGCACCGGTTCCGATATGCGGGTGGCGATGCATCACATCGTGCGTTTTTACTGTCGTGCGGTTCTCAACAGTTGCGGACGTTTGCCCGACGTAAAATTGCTGCGCCATGGATTGATGTCGATACCTCCGCGGCGTGTGTAACGCGCATAGACCGTCAGGCTTTGCGGTTTGCATTTTCGGAGTATGTCCAGAAAGATCCGTTCGACACACTGTTCGTGGAATTCCTGCGCGGTTCGCAGGCTGATGATATATTTGAGCAATCCTTCCTGATCGATTTGTGGGCCGACATAGTGGATTTGCAGGCTGGCCCAGTCAGGTTGTCCGGTGACCGGGCAGTTCGTCTTCAGAAGATTCGATACCAATGTTTCCTCGACGGGATATTCTTCCTGGTTGCTTTTTAAAAACGAGGGATCGGGTGCATAGGTATCGACTCCGATGTCCAGACGGTCAAGGAGCAATCCTTCGAGTTCCTGCAATTTGGCGGATGCGAAATCACCTTGTTGCCTGAGCGAGACCTGAACCGGCGAACCGAATGCATCGCTCAGGTCGTTGCGCAGGACGTGAATCAGGTCGGCGGCCTCGTCCATACGTGTTTGCGAGAACGAATTGAGGTAGAGCTTGAGCGATTTGGATTCGACGATGTTTGGCGAGTCGGCCGAAACATTGAAGTTCATGAGCGCGACTTGCGGTTTTCCTCGCAGATTGAGCCAGGAAAGTTCGTAGGCATTCCAGAAGTCAAGTCCGAAAAACGGCAACGAACCGGTGATGCCCAGTTTTTCGCGCATGGGCTTTCGTTCGATCGGATAGAGCAGGGACGGGTCGTATTCGGTCGGATAAACCGTCGATTTGCCAAGTGGCGATGCGTTCATGCTGTCTGAAGATGTCATAACCAGTGAGCGGAAAGTTCGTTGAAATCAGAGGAACAACCGGTATACCGGATTGTCGCTTTCG
This sequence comes from uncultured Oxalobacter sp., assembly GCA_934277985.1. Lineage (GTDB taxonomy): Bacteria > Pseudomonadota > Gammaproteobacteria > Burkholderiales > Burkholderiaceae_D > Oxalobacter > Oxalobacter paeniformigenes. Next base: position 122,516 of record CAKQWF010000004.1, on the reverse strand, counting down.
TTCCAGTAAGGATAACCGACAGAGGACAGGAATTGGTCGAATGCTTTCATATCCTGTTGTGGAACCTGCAAGCCGACCAGCACGCGTCCATAGTCTGCGCCGTGGTTGCGGTAGTGGAACAGGCTGATATTCCAGTCGGGCGCCATGGATGATAGAAAACGCATGAGTGCTCCAGGCCGTTCCGGAAATTCGAAGCGGTACAACAGTTCGTTTTCGGCAAAAGGACTTTTGCCGCCGACCATGTACCGGATGTGCAATTTGCCCAGTTCGTCGTCGCTCAGATCGATGGTATGGTAACCGTTTTTCTCGAAGGTCGCGATGATGCCGTTTTTTTCCTTGCGGTTTTCGACTTCGACGCCTACGAAAACATGGGCTGCCTTGTCGTCGCTGATGCGGTAATTGAATTCGGTGATATGCCGTGGACCGATCAGTTCGCAGAAACGGCGGAAACTGCCCCGTTTTTCGGGAATGGTGACGGCCAGTACCGCTTCACGGTCTTCACCGACGTCAGCACGTTCGGCCACAAAACGCAAACGGTCGAAATTCATGTTGGCGCCGGATGTGACGGCGACCATGGTTTGTCCGGTCAGCGGTTTCCCGGCTTCTTCATGTTTTCCGATATAAGCCTTGATACCGGCGACAGCCAGCGCGCCGGCCGGTTCCAGAATGCTGCGGGTGTCGAGGAAAACATCCTTGATGGCGGCGCACACGTCGTCGGTATCGACCAGAACGATGTCGTCCACATATTCGCGGGATATCCTGAAGGTTTCTTCGCCGACCAGCTTGACGGCCGTGCCATCGGAAAACAGGCCGACATCCTGCAAATTGATACGATGACCTGCGTCAAGGCTTTGTTTCATGGCGCAGGAATCGGCAGTTTCGACACCGATGATGCGAATTTCCGGACGTATCTGTTTGACGTATGCGGCGATGCCGGCAATCAGGCCGCCGCCACCGACGGGGACGAAAATGGCATGGATGGGGCCGGAATGCTGGCGAAGGATTTCCATGCCGATCGTTCCTTGTCCGGCGATGACATCGGGATCGTCAAACGGATGGATGAAGGTCAGATGCCGTTCTTTTTCGAGTTTTTTCGCATGATCGCAGGTATCGGAAAAAGAGTCGCCGTACAGTACGACTTCGACATTGTTGCCTCCGTGAGTACGGACGGCCTCGATCTTGACCGGCGGCGTGGTCGTCGGCATGGCGATGACGGCCTGGCAGTCAAGTCGTCTGGCCGCCAGCGCGACGCCTTGGGCATGGTTGCCTGCCGAAGCGCAGATCACGCCTTTTTTCAGCTGGTCTGCAGACAGGTTGGCCATTTTGTTATAGGCACCGCGCAGTTTGAAGCTGAATACGCTTTGCATGTCTTCGCGTTTGAGCAGGATGTGGTTGCCGGTGCGTTTGGAGAGGTTGGTTGCCTGTTCGAGCGGAGATTCGATGGCGACATCGTAAACACGTGCCGTGAGGATTTTTTTCAGATAATCGGTCATGATGATACTGGACAACGTCTGTAATTTTTCGCAACATTATAATCCCCGTCTGGTATGCTTGGTCTTTTTTGCTGTTCGCTTCTTTCGGGATGATGTACAGCGTTTTGGCCGTATCTGATATGGCGGAAGGATTGCAGGGTTCAACATGATCGAGTCAGCCGTTCACTGGATACTGGGCTATCTGGCGATTCCGCAGGTTGGGCTGACATCAGTGTTTATCATCAGCTTCGTGTCGGCTACCTTGTTGCCGCTCGGTTCGGAGCCGGCGGTTTTCGCGGTGGTCGTTGCCGACAGGACGCTGTTCTGGCCGGTGATGGCTGTCGCCACAGTAGGCAACACGCTGGGTGGTGTGCTCAATTACTGGATCGGGTATGGTGCGAAAGAGGCATTTGCCAAAGAGCGCAAGGCATTGTGGTTCGGCTGGCTTGAAAGGCATGGTGCCAAGACGATGTTGCTGAGCTGGTTACCTGGTATCGGCGATCCGCTATGTACGGTAGGAGGCTGGCTGAAGCTGCCTTTCTGGCCCTGTGTCATCTATATGGCGATCGGCAAGCTCGGACGCTATATCGTGATGACATGGTTGCTTTTGTATATTCCTGACAGTTCGTGGCGCGGGCTTGCGCAGTTTTTGGGGTGATGGCGGTAATGAAAGAATGTGTCCTTTGTTCACAAAAGCCGGATGGATTGGTTTATGCCAGTGAAAACTGGCGGGTCATTCTGGCCGATGAGGCCGGTTATCCGGGTTTTTGTCGTGTGATATGGAATCGTCACGTCGCCGAAATGACCGATCTTGACGAAAAGGACAGGATGGAACTGATGGGCGTCGTCTGGCTGGTGGAGCAGTGTGTCAGGCAAGTGATGCGACCGGACAAGATCAATCTGGCTTCATTGGGCAATATGGTGCCGCATCTTCACTGGCATGTGATTCCGCGCTATGCCGATGATGCGCATTTTCCCGATTCTGTCTGGTCGATGGCGAGAAGAAACATGGATGGACGGACGATACAGGAACGTAAAAACCGTTTGCCGGAATTGCGCAGCTATCTTTCGGAAGTGCTGACGGCTCAATATGGTCCTGCGCGGGATTTGTGATTTATGACCAGACTGACGCATTTCGGTTTTCAGAAAATCGATGAACACGAAAAAGCGGGCAAAGTGGCCGATGTGTTCAATCAGGTGGCCAGACATTATGATTTGATGAACGATCTGATGTCGGGTGGCCTGCATCGGGTATGGAAGGCTTTTGCCGTATCGCAGGCAGGTATCCGCAAGGGTTTCCGCGTGCTCGATGTCGCCGGCGGAACGGGGGATATGGCGCTTGCTTTCGCCAGACAGGTCGGCCCTGACGGCCAGGTATGGCTGACCGATATCAATGAAACCATGCTGCAATATGGCCGTGACCGTCTGCTCGACAAGGGGGTATTGCTTCCGGTAATGGTATGCGATGCCGAAAAACTGCCTTTTCCGGATGATTATTTCGACAGGGTGATCGTGTCGTTCGGACTCAGGAACATGACACACAAGGAAGAGGCATTGCGTGAAATGCACCGTGTGTTGAAACAGGGCGGCAAGTTGCTGGTTCTCGAGTTTTCAAAAGTTTGGAAACCTTTGCAGAACCTGTATGATATGTATTCATTTTCCGTGTTGCCATGGCTGGGAAAACATGTGGCGAAAAGCGCGGAGAGCTATCGTTATCTGGCGGAATCCATACGGGTCCATCCGGATCAGGAAACCTTGCAGAAAATGCTTGAGGATGCAGGATTCGTGTGCGCCAGATTTTTCAATCTGACTGCAGGAGTGGTCGCACTTCATACGGGTATGAAGTTATAAAACAGGAGTGTTATGAAAAAACTTTTGCTTGCATTTGTTCTGGTGGCGGGTCTTGCATCCATGGTCATGACGGATGCAGAGGCCAGAAGGCTGGGCGGCGGATCGTTCGGCCGCCAGTCATCCAATATCGGCCGTATCGCACCCATGCAGCGGAATATGGCACAACCCGGCCAGCAGGCGCAGCAGGGGCAGCGTGCAGCCAATCCGCAGGGTGCCAACGCGCCTCGTCCGGCCAGCCGGTGGGGCGGTATTCTGGGAGGCGCATTGCTGGGACTCGGTCTGGGTGCGTTGCTGAGTCACTTCGGTATCGGCGGCGGCATGGCGAACATGATCAGCACGGTTTTGATGCTGATTATCATTGTCTATGTCGTTCGCTTCCTGATGCGGCGATTTTCGGCCAAGCGGCGTGAACAGGATGCCAATGCTTATGCAGGCAATTACCAGAATACGGGATATACGAATTCGGGAACACCCGAAATCGGTTCTGCATTACCGCAGCAATTCGCAGGGACGGCAGCCGCAGGCATGCAGGATACGAATGCCGGCGATAACTGGGGTATTCCGGCCGATTTCGATGTCCCTGCTTTCCTGAGAGCGGCCAAATCCTACTTTATCCGGATGCAGGCTGCATGGGACAAGGGGGATATCAACGATATCCATGAATTCACGACGCCGGAAATGTTCGCCGAAATCAGGTTGCAGCTTCAGGAACGTGGTACGGCACCGAATGTGACGGATGTCGTGTCGCTGGATGCTGAATTGCTGGGTATCGAAACATTGAGTCATGAATATATGGCCAGCGTGAAATTCAGTGGCAAGATCCGTGAGGCGGAAGGCGCTGCTCCGGAACCGTTTGAGGAAGTATGGAATCTGACGCGACCGATTTCCAAGAAGGACGGCTGGGTGTTGGCCGGTATCCAGCAGTTGTCATGATGTGCTGCTGAAAGCTGTACCACCTGCAAAACCGTCCGCGTTGTGTTGCGGGCGGTTTTGTTTTTTATGGCATGTATGCCACAGTCGGGTTTTCCAGGGCGGTCTATGGCCAGATACCGGAAAATGACATATCGTATGTCGGAAATCAGAAAGCATGTGAACAGGAACGGGAAGTGGGGGGCGACAGGATAATGCGGAAGGTCTGGCGGCTGATTGTGATTTTTTACATTCTCTTCCGGTATGGACTGGACGAGATGGCCGTGTCGTATTTTCCGGGACGGCGCCTGGCGATTTTGTATCGTTGTCTGTTTTTCTGGCGGAGCATGTCGGTGCCGCCGGCTGCGAGATTGCGAAAGGCACTGGAAGAGCTGGGGCCGATTTTCATCAAGTTCGGGCAAATGCTTTCGACCAGACGCGATCTGTTGCCGACGGAAATCGCCGATGAACTGGAAAAATTGCAGGATCGTGTGCCGCCTTTCGATTCTTCTCTGGCTGTCGGACAGATAACGAAATCGCTGGGTGCACCGCCTGAAAAGCTGTTTGCCTCGTTCGATCGCATTCCTGTCGCGTCGGCTTCCGTTGCGCAGGTGCATTTCGCGACGTTGCACAACGGGCGTGAAGTTGCGGTGAAGGTTTTGCGTCCCGAAATGCAAAAACGGATCGGACGCGACATCGAATTGTTGTATCTGTTTGCGGCGCTTGGTGAAAAATTCTGGCGTGACGGAAAGCGCTTGCGGTTGACTGCCGTCGTTCATGAGTTCGACAAATCGCTTCATGACGAACTGGATCTGATGCGTGAAGCGGCGAATTACAGCCAGCTGCGCAGGAATTTCGCCGATTCCGACAAGCTGATCGTACCGGAGATTTTCTGGGATTACTGTTCTACCGACGTCATTGTGATGGAAAAAATGACGGGTATTCCGGTATCGCAGACGGACAGACTTGTCGAGGCGGGGCTTGATCTGAAAAAACTTGCCAGCGATGGGGTGGAAATTTTTCTGACGCAGGTTTTCAGGGATGCGTTTTTTCATGCCGACATGCATCCCGGCAATATCCTGATTTCAGTGGAACCGGAGACTTTCGGGCGGTATATCGCGCTGGATTTGGGGATCGTCGGCATGCTTGATGATTTCGACAAGGAATATCTTTCCAGAAATTTTGTGGCTTTTTTCCGGCGCGATTACAAGATGGTGGCGCAGGCCAATATTGAATCGGGATGGGCACCGCCCGATACCAGTGTTGTGGAACTGGAAGCTGCAGTCAGAACCTGTTGCGAACCGATGTTCGACAGGCCGCTCAAGGATTTTTCGTTCGGGCTGGTTCTCATGCGCCTGTTCCAGACTTCGCGTCGTTTCAATATCGAAATCCAGCCGCAGCTTTTCCTGTTGCAAAAGACGATGCTCAATATCGAAGGACTGGGCAGACAGCTGGATCCCGATCTTGATCTGTGGAAGACGGCCAAGCCGTTTCTGGAAAACTGGATGGACGAACAGGTCGGCATGAAGGGGCTGATCGAACGTTTCAGGATAGAGTCCACCCATTACAGCCGTATTTTTCCACAATTGCCGCGACTGGTTCAGGAAGCGCTGGAGACGATCGCGCGTCCGGATGACAACCTGAAACGGTTTGAACGATTGCAGAACGGACAGGATGAAATCAATCGGCGTCTCAGCCGTTTCATGTATTTTTCAGGTGGTTTGTTGATCGGTATTTTGCTGGCGGGTTTTCTCGCCGGAGGCGCTTTGTTTTTCTGAATTTACGATCTGTTCAAATAAAACAACAGGCCGGTTTTTTGCCCGTGAAGGGACGGTGTTTCCATACGAAAAATTTTCGTATGGAAGTCAGCTCTGCCAGTATAATCAGCACCGTTTTCAACGCGTCATTTCCTGTATGCACTTTCATGAATACACTCATCTGGTTCGTTGTTCTGTACTGGATCATTTCCGTCGGCATTGGAATATATGCGGCGCGTTATGTCAGAAATTCAAAAGATTATGCGATCGCAGGCCGTTCGTTGCCGATGTCTGTCGTGACCGCTACGGTGTTCGCGACATGGTTTGGCTCTGAAGCGGTTCTGGGGATTCCCGCCACTTTCGTCAAGGAGGGTTTTACCGGCGTGATCGCCGATCCGTTCGGTTCGGCCATGTGTCTGGTCCTGGTCGGCATTCTGTTTGCCAAGCGGCTGTACCGGATGAATCTCATGACGATCAGCGATTACTATCGCAATCGCTATGGCAGAACGGTCGAAATTATCGTATCGCTGTGTATCGTTATTTCCTATCTAGGCTGGGTCGCCGCCCAGATCAAGGCGCTCGGCCTGGTGTTCAATGTCATTTCCGGGGGCGTCATTTCCATGAATATGGGGATGGTGATCGGTTCTGTCAGCGTACTGGTCTATACCCTGATGGGCGGGATGTGGTCCGTTGCCATTACGGATTTCCTGCAAATGATCATTATCGTGATCGGTATTCTCTATATCGGTTGGGAGGTGTCCGGTATGGTCGGCGGTGCCGATGTCGTCATCCGGCATGCCGACGAAGCTGGAAAATTGCGGATTTATCCGAAACCCGAATTGCGGGATATTCTCTGGTTTTTCGGCGCATGGATAACGCTGATGTTCGGGTCGATGCCGCAACAGGATGTTTTCCAGCGGGTGGCCTCGTCGAAAAACGAAAATGTGGCCAGAAACGCTTCGGTTGTCGGCGGTATTTTTTATTTGCTGTTCGCGCTGGTTCCGATGTTTTTGTGCTATGCCGCCACGCTGGTGGATCCTTCCCTGGTGGAACAGTATATCGATCAGGATTCACAGATGATCCTGCCGGTCATGATCATGACCTATATGCCTGTTTTCGCACAAGTCATGTTTTTCGGTGCGTTGCTTTCGGCGATCAAGAGCTGCGCCAGCGCCACATTGCTTGCGCCATCCGTGACTTTCTCGGAAAACGTTTTGAAGGAAATGTTTCCGAATCTGTCGGACAGGCAATCCCTGTTGATGATGCGTGTCGTGGTGCTTGTTTTTGCGGGAATCGTCACTATCTTTGCCATGAATACCGATTCAAGCATTTTCGAGATGGTGGAAAACGCCTACAAGATTACGCTGGTGGCGGCGTTCGTTCCGCTGATATTCGGATTTTTCTGGAAATATGCCAATAATCGTGGTGCGCTGACGTCTATCGTTTTCGGACTGACGGCATGGGTATTGATGGAGATTGTTTGCCCTGATGGCGTTTGTCCGCCGCAGCTTGTCGGGTTCGGAATGAGCATGATCGGTATGGTCGCAGGCTCCCTGTTGCCCGGACGAACCGGAAAAACGGCATGAGCCTGATTTCGTGTATTTATTGTTGAAAAGAACTATAATCTCGTGCTTACGGGATTTTTTGGAGTTGAAAATGCCAATTTATGCTTATCGTTGTGAAGAATGCGGTTTTTCCAAGGATGTTTTGCAAAAATTGTCTGACAAACCACTGACGGTTTGCCCTTCCTGCGGTAAAGAAAGTTTCAGGAAACAGCTGACGGCTGCCGCTTTCCAGCTGAAAGGAACAGGCTGGTATGAAACCGATTTCAAGAATGACCATGGCGGTCATGCCCATGCGGGTGGTTCGGCGTGCAGCTGTTGCCCGATGAGCAATCCGGATACCGGCACATGCGGTTGATATGAACAGGTCTGCGTGGTCAGACCTGTTTTTCGATGTCGGTGTTTCGGCGGCTTGCCGGCATTATGGTGTGAATGGGAATTTCGACAGATCACGAACCTTTACAGATCAATAGATAAAAAGTAGATAGTTATGTCCATGCGAACGAATTATTGTGGCCTTACCACCGAAGCATTGCTCGGTCAGACTGTAACCTTGTGCGGCTGGGTACACCGGCGTCGCGATCATGGCGGCATCATATTTATCGATATGCGGGATCGTGAAGGACTGGTTCAGGTCGTTTGCGATCCGGATCGTCCGGAAGTGTTCAAGGTGGCCGAATCGATCCGGAACGAATATTGCCTTCAGGTGACCGGTACGGTGCGTGAACGTCCGGCCGGTACGGCCAACGACAACCTGGCATCGGGCAAAATCGAGGTGTTCTGCGAAAAACTGGAAGTGCTCAATCCTTCGGTTACGCCTCCGTTCCAGCTGGACGATGAACATCTTTCCGAAACGACGCGCCTGACTCACAGGGTGCTTGATTTGCGTCGTCCGCAGATGCAGAACAATTTGCGTTTGCGTTACAAGGTCGCCATGGGGGTCCGTCGTTATCTGGATGAAAACGGTTTCATCGATATCGAAACGCCGATGTTGACCAAATCGACGCCGGAAGGTGCGCGCGATTACCTTGTCCCTTCACGCGTCAATCCGGGGGAATTTTTCGCATTGCCGCAGTCGCCACAGCTTTTCAAGCAGTTGTTGATGGTCGCCGGGTTCGATCGTTATTACCAGATCACGAAATGTTTCCGTGATGAGGATCTGAGGGCGGATCGCCAGCCTGAATTCACGCAGATCGATTGCGAAATGTCTTTTGTGGAAGAACAGGAAATCCGTGATCTCTTCGAAAACATGATTCGCCATATTTTCGCCACGACGCTGGGTACGGAATTGCCGAATCCTTTCCCGGTCATGACGTATGAAATGGCGATGTCGAAATACGGTTCCGACAAGCCGGATTTGCGCGTGAAGATGGAATTTACTGAACTGACGGATGTCATGAAGGACGTTCCGTTCAAGGTGTTCAGCAATGCGGCGAATATGCCGGGTGGCCGTGTGGCGGCATTGCTGGTTCCGGGTGGTTCGGCTGAAGGGGCCGGCATGCCGCGTTCGGAAATCGATGCCTATACGCAGTTCGTCGGTATTTATGGTGCCAAGGGACTTGCCTATATCCGTGTCAACGATATCAGCAAGGGCGCAGCCGGTTTGCAGTCGCCGATCGTGAAGAACCTGACGGATGAAGCGATCAAACAGATTCTGGAACGTACGGGTGCGAAGAACGGTGACCTGATTTTCTTTGGCGCGGACAAGGCACGGATCGTCAACGATGCATTGGGCGCATTGAGAAACAAGATCGGTTATTCCGATTTCGGTCAGGCTCACGGTCTGTTTGAAGATACCTGGAAACCGTTGTGGGTGATCGATTTCCCGATGTTTGAATATGATGAAGGTGAAAATCGCTGGGTTGCCTGCCATCATCCGTTTACTTCTCCGAAGGACGGCCATGAAGATTTCCTGGAAAGCGATCCGGGACGTTGCCGTGCCAAGGCATACGATATGGTATTGAACGGTTGGGAACTGGGCGGTGGCTCGATCCGTATCCACAAGGAAGATGTACAGAGCAAGGTATTCGGTGCGTTGAAGATCGGACCTGCCGAAGCCAAGGAAAAATTCGGCTTCCTGCTCGATGCCTTGCAGTATGGTGCACCGCCGCACGGTGGCCTGGCTTTCGGACTGGATCGTCTGGTGACCCTGATGACCCGTTCGGATTCCATCCGCGATGTGATCGCGTTCCCGAAGACGCAGCGTGCGCAGTGTCTGCTGACGCAGGCGCCATCGGCGGTCAGCGAAAAACAGTTGCAGGAATTGCATATCCGTCTGAGAAAGATCGAAACGACACAACCTGCCTCTTGAAAGGAAAGGGAGCGAGATGCTCCCTTGTTTTTATTGTGAATGTGACATACAAGATTCCGCAGTCGGTTCTGGTCGTGATTTACACGAAAGAACTGGATGTTTTGCTGATCGAACGTGCCGATCGCCCGGGGTTCTGGCAATCGGTGACCGGGTCGCGTGATTCGCTTTCTGAGCCGCTTGAGCAGACAGCCGTGCGCGAGGTATTCGAGGAAACGGGGATACGGATCGTCACGACAGAACCTCATCCGGAACGTCATGAAGTGTCTTTCGATTGCCTGTGTGACTGGAAAACGGAGAATGTCTTTGAAATCTTTTCGGTCTGGCGTCACCGTTTTGCGCCCGGCGTGACGGAAAATACGGAACATGTTTACGGGCTTTTGGTGCCTGAGAAATTTCCGGTGGTTCTGGCACCGAAAGAACATCTGAATGCGGTCTGGCTTCCTTATCGGGAAGCAGCGGCGAAATGTTTTTCCTATACGAATCGTGATGCCATTTTGCAGCTGCCGGATCGTTCAGGGTGTCATGGCTGAATGCGTTATATAAAAAAGCCGGTTCATGCGAACCGGCTTTTTGTTGTGTGGAAGGCTTATTCGACTTTTGCCTGTTTCATGAGACCCATTTCATATTCCTGCCATTTCTTTTCTTCCAGGGCAGCCTTGATTTTCGGCTTGACCTGATTGAGCGTCGGCATGGTTGCCTTGCGTACATCGACTACCTTGAGGATATGGTAGCCAAACTGGGTTTTGACCGGGGTCTTGGAAGTCTGTCCTTTAGGCAGCGCAACCATGGCATCAGAGAAAGGCTTGATATAGTTGGATGGTGAGGCCCAGTTCAGATCGCCGCCATTGACGGCAGAGCTCTGGTCAATGGATTTTTCCTTGGCCAGTTTTTCGAAGTTGGCGCCTTTGTTGAGCTGGTTGATGATGTTTTGCGCTTCAGCTTCCGTTTTTACCAGAATATGCTTGACGTGGTACTGCTTGCCGTTTTGCTGGGAAGCGACACGGTCGTATTCCGCCTTGACTTCCTTGTCAGATACGGGATTCTTCTTCAGGTAATTCGCGCGCAAGGCATCGATCAGGATGCTGCGTCTTGCGAATTCCAGCTGTTTCTTGACTTCGTCGGTCGAGGCGATATTTTGTTTTTCGGCTTCCTGTACAAGGACTTCTCGCAAAACCAGCTTGTTTTTGACGTCCTGTCTTAACTGTGGGGTGTCTTTTTCACCATAGCTGACCAGTTCCTTGACCAGCGCGTCGGAATAGGAGGACGGAATCGGTTTGCCATTGACGACAGCCAGATTCTGGGCCAACGCAGCGGTGGACATGAGGGAAAGCGATACGGCGCTTAAAACCAGAGCCTTTTTGATCATGGGATTTCCTTGCGAATTGATGACATCAAAAAATATTACTGAAAAAAGTAACGGTTCGCCATTTTGTTGCAAAAAATTACAAAACATTTGCAGGCGGCGGTACGGTGTTTTTACTATACGCTTCTTTTGGTCAAAGTTTACGTGGCAAGTGACCGGATTTGGTGACAGAATAACTTTTTTCGGTTTCCTGCCGGATACCGAAGTGCCGTTGCGGCAGGGGTCCGGCTTTTCCTGTCAGGTTTCGCATGCAATGTCTTGTCAAAATGGTTCGTCTGTTGTTGGCCGCCTGGATCGGTATGTGCCTGAGTGTGGTGCATGCTGCGGATCCGGACAAGGTATTGCATTATGTTTTTACCGCTGCCGAAACCGGTTTCGATCCGGCTGTCGCGCATGATCTGTATTCCGCGCAGGTCATCAGCTCGATTTATGAAACGCTTTATACCTATGATTATCTGGCGCGTCCGGTGAAACTGGTTCCGCTGACGGCAAGCACGATGCCTCAGATCAGTCGTGACGGCAAAACCTATACCATTACCCTGAAAAAAGGGATTTATTTCGCGGACGATCCGGCTTTCGGCGGAAAAAAACGGGAATTGACGGCTGACGATTATATTTATTCGCTCAAGAGATTGCGTGATCCACGTGTCCGTTCGGCATGGAGCTGGTTGCTGGAAGGCAAGATCGCCGGCCTGGATGATGTCGCCGCGAGGGCGGCGAAAACGGGGCGTTTCGATTATGCCCGTACGGTTTCAGGACTGGAACGGGTTGACCGCTATACGTTCCGGATTCATTTGAACAGACCCGATTACAATCTGACCCATATTCTGGCGCATTTTCCGACCGGAGCAGTGGCCCGGGAAGTGGTGGAGAAATATTCGGGCGATGGCGGGCAGATCATGGCAAATCCTGTCGGAACGGGGCCTTACAGACTGGTGCAATGGCAGCGAGGCTCGAAAATCGTCCTGGATGCCAATCCGGATTACCGGGGATTTATCTGGCAGTTCGAGGCCTCGGCCGATCCGGACGACAGGAAAATCGTTGCGGATATGCAGGGCAAGCGGATGCCGCAAATCGGTCGTGTGGTGATCGACGTTATTCCGGAAGACCAGTCGCGCTGGCTGGCTTTCCAGAATCGCGAGATCGATATGTTCAGTCTGGAAGGACCGCTTGCGCCGAAAGCGCTGGATAACGGTCGTTTGAAGCCCGATCTGGTGGCACGTGGTATCCGGTTGTCGCGTATCGTGGAACCGGAACTGACACAATATTATTTCAATATGCGCGATCCGGTCGTCGGCGGGCTTTCAAAAGAAAAAATCGCATTGCGGCGTGCGATTGCCATGGCCCATAATGTTCAGGAAGAAATCGATGTGATCTGGAACGGTCAGGCGCAGTTGCTGGAATATCCGGTGCCGCCCGGAATTGCGGGACATGACCCGGCGTACAAGAGCAGTATCCGGTATGAACCGGATGTCGCCAATGCATTGCTGGACCGTTTCGGTTATCGTATCGGTGATGATGGCTGGCGGCAGCAGCCTGATGGCAAGCCGCTGGTGATCGTTTTTTCGGCAAGGGCCGATTCGACCGGTCAGCAGCAGCTTGAAATGTGGAAAAAAACCTTTGACCGGCTCCATATCAGAATGGAAAGCGACAAAAGGCTTTTTCCGGATATGCTCAAGGCAGAAAAACAGTGTCGCCTGATGATGCGTACCAGCAACTGGATCGCAGATTATCCGGATGGCAGCAATTTCATGCAGCTTTTTTATGGACCGCATGTCGGACAGAGCAATCATGGCTGTGTGGAAATACCCTTGTACGACCGGCTTTATGAGGAGTCGGCTGGCTTGCCGCAGGATGCGCGGCGTGATTTGCTGTATCACAAAATGGCAAGGGTTCTGGAAGTTTATACACCGATGCGCATAGGCTATGCACGTTACCGGAATATGCTGGTACAGCCTTATGTGATCGGTTACAAGAAACATCCCGTCATGCATAATGAATGGGTTTATATGGATATGGATAACGGCAGGCGGTAAGGGCGTTGCCGGCGCAGGTTGTCCATGGTGAAACGATGTGAATGAAATGCTGAATTTATGAACAAACGAGTACCCGTATTGAAATCCTTGGTGTGTGTCTTGTCGCTGGCTTTTTCGGCGATGGCTGTCGCGTCTAACGAGCGGCCGGTGTTGCCATTGCCTCAGGCAGGCGAGATCGGAACGCAATGCACCGCTTCTCTGGAAACATTGAAACAGAAAGTTTCCGAACTGGAAAACATTCCTGTCGAAACGGAAGAAGGTGCGGATGCTTTTCGCAAGGGATGGAACAATTTGCAGATCGGGATAGAAAATCTTCAGGGGCCCATGGCGTTGTTGAGTCAGGTGTCGCCCGACGCCGATGTCCGTCAAAATGCGGATGCCTGTTCGATCGATGTGCAGCGTTTCATTACGGATTTGTACCAGAACGGGAAGTTGTACCGGAATATGCGCATTGTCCGAGTCAATGATGATGAAGAACGGAAATGGCGGCAGGACAATGTCAGCGCCTATGAGGATGCGGGTGTGTCCCTGATGCCTGAAAAACGCCAGCGGGTGCGCCAGATTCTGTCCAGACTGGCGGAGATCGATCAGGAATTCAACAGGAATATCCGTGAAAACAGGACAAGGCTGACTTTTACGCCGTATGAGTTGCAGGGATTGCCAAAGGAGTATATCGACAGGGTGCAGCGCGACGAGAAGGGTAATTTCCTCCTCGGGTTTTCGTATCCCGAATATATTCCGTTCATGCAGTATGCGGAAAACGACAAGGCGCGTGAACGGTACCGTTTCGCTTTCATCAACCGGGGAACACCGGCCAATCTCAAGCTGTTGCAGGAAGCGGTCAATTTGCGTCACGAAATGGCGGTGCTCTCGGGCTATCGCAGTTTCGCCGATTTCGCATTGCGCCGGCGCATGGCGAAAAAACCTGTGGCGGTGGACAAGTTCCTCGAGGATGTCCGGAAAATCGTGGTGGCTCAGGAAAAACAGGAGCTCGACGAACTGAGCGCCTTCAAGGCCGCTGTAAGGCAGATTCCGCTGAATCAGGCCGAAATCAAACGCTGGGATACCAACTACTGGCTGCAAAAGGTCAAGCAGGTGCGTTATAACATCGACCAGAACGTATTGCGCCAGTATTTCCCGACCCAGGCGGCCATGGAATGGGCGATGGGGCTTGCCAGTCAGCTTTATGGGATCGAGTTCAGACAGGCCGATGTTCCTGTCTGGCATTCCGATGTGTTGTATTACGACGTGATCGATACCACGACAGACAAGCAGATCGGTGGCATTTATCTGGATATTTATCCGCGTGAGGGCAAGTATGGTCATGCGGCGGCTTTTCCGGTACAGGGATCCAGTACGATGGAAAACCGGTTGCCCATTTCGGTACTGGTCGCCAATTTCAACCGGTATGGTCTGGATATGGACGAGCTGGAAACGTTGTTGCATGAATTCGGGCATGTATTGCATGGCGTGATGTCGAAAACACGGTTTGTCGAACAGTCAGGTACCAGTGTGGAACGGGATTTTGTCGAGGCACCTTCCCAGATGTTCGAGGAATGGGCGCATGATTATGAAGCCTTGTCCCTGTTGCCGACCTATTGCGGCAATGCTTGTCCGAAGATCGACAGGGATATGCTGAGACGGCTCAATGAAGCGCGGCGTTTCGGACAGGGTATTTTCTATTCGCGGCAGACATTGTATGCGCAATACGATATGAAGATATATGGCGACAAGCCGGTCGATGTCATGGATACCTGGGTGGAAATGGAGGGGAACACGCTTCAGGGTTACGATCAGGGTACCCAGTTTCCGGGGCAGTTCGGACATGTCGTCAGTGGTTATTCGGCGGGATACTATGGTTATCTCTGGTCGAAAGTGCTGGCGCTGGATATGCTCTCGCGCTTCAATGGCCAGCTGATGAATCCGCAGGTCGGGAAGTTTTACCGGAAAGCGATTCTGGAACGGGGAAGCGAATTGCCTGCCGACCGGATGGTCAGGTATTTTCTGGGACGTTCGCCGGACAGTACCGCGTTTTATGAAGACATTCGCGGTCTTGAACCGGCGAAATAGCGCATCGAGCCGGTCGTGACCGGCACGATGCTGGTGAGTATCCCGACAGGAAACGTCACATACTATGTTGCCTTATCTGATCCGTCGTCTCTGGCAGATGATCCCGACTCTTCTGGGAGTGCTGTTGCTGGTTTTTCTGCTTTTCAACTGGGTCGGGGGGGATCCTGCCTATGTGCTGGCCGGAAAAATTTCCAATCCCGAACAGATCGCGAATATTCGCAGGCAACTGGGGATCGATGAGCCGCTGTATGTACAGCTCTGGATATTTTTGAAACAGACTGTCTGTTTCGATTTCGGAAACAGCTGGAGTACCGGTGAATCCGTTTCCAGTATCATTTTGTCGCGTCTCGGGCCTTCGCTGATTTTGCTGGTCCCGCTGACGATTCTGGAAACGGGGCTGGCCATTGCACTGGGGTTGGCGGTCGCCTATGTGCGCGGTTCGCTGACCGATCGCATGATCATGATCGTTTGCACTATCGGGATGTCGGTCAGCATTCTGGTCTATATCATTGTTTTCCAGTACTGGCTGGCATACAAGCTGGGATGGTTTCCTGTGCAGGGATGGGGCGGTGGCTGGCTGGAGAACCTGTTCCGGTATGCTTCGTTGCCGATACTGATTCTGCTGGTAGTCAGCATCGCGCCCAATCTTCGTTTGTACCGGACGTTCATGCTCGATGAAATCGGGCAGGATTATGTCAGGACGGCGCGTGCCAAAGGCGTGTCGGAGAAAAGGATTTTGTGGGTCCACGTATTGCGCAATGCGGCGATTCCGATCATTACCTACGTGATGTCGAATTTGCCGTCGTTGCTGATCGGCGCGTTTCTGGTCGAACGCTTCTTTTCCATACCCGGTATCGGTCGGGAAATCATTCTAGCTGTGGAACGGAGCGATTTTCCGGTGATCAAGGCCATTACGGTATATGTCGCCATTGCGACGATGTTTTTCAATCTTGCCGCGGATTTGCTGTATCAGAAGATCGATCCGCGTGTGCGTTTGCGGTGATGGGTATGACAAACCGGAAAGCGCAGTCCGACGGATTGTGGAAACTGACATGGAAACGCCTGAAGGCGGACAGGGTCGCCATGTGTTCGATGGGGATCGTTCTGCTTTTTCTGGCGATGATCGTGCTGTCGGCATCAGGCCTCGTCGCGTCGGACTGGTCAAGGGAAGTGGGTGTTCACTATGCACCGCCTGATTTTATCGGTGTACAGGCGGAAGATGGATCGGAACGGGCGGCAGAAGTGCCGGCGGCCGATTTGCCACCAGAAAATCCGGCTGATCCGTTAAGGGATGTATTGCGCAAATTGCGGAAATCGATGTCGTCCGGGCAAGCGGTCTTTGATGATTACGGTATCGCCGATCCGTTGCAGGAAGAACTCGATGTTATCCGTCAGGCACAACAGGACGGTGGGATAACGTCTGGCAATGAAGAAGGTCGCCTGAAAACGCTGCCGTTCGGTGCGGACAAATGGGGGCATGATGTCATCAAGAAAACGGTCAAGGGTTCTGAAACGTCCATTCTTGTCGGCCTGGTCGCTGCGTTGATCGCGACAGTGCTGGGCACGCTTCTGGGTGCTTTTGCAGGATATTTCGGCGGTTGGCTCGATGATTTGCTCAACTGGTTTTATAACGTGTTTACTTCGATTCCGTATTTGTTGCTGATTCTGGCGGTGGCCGCCGTATTGCAAAGCAAAGGAGTGCTGACGATCATTCTGATTCTGGGACTTACAGGATGGACCGGTGTGTTCCGTCTCGTTCGCGCCGAGTACATGAAGCACAAGGAGCGGGAATACGTACTGGCGGCCAGCACGATCGGTGCATCGGACTGGCGGAAAATGTTCATGCATATCTTTCCCAATGTCAGTCATATTTCACTGGTGCAGATGTCGATTCTGTCGGTCGGATTCATCAAGTCGGAAGTGATTCTGAGCTTTCTCGGTTTCGGGGTTCCGGTCGGTGTGGTTTCATGGGGCAGTATGCTCAACGAAGCACAAAACGAACTGATTCTCGGAAAGTGGTGGCAACTGGCTGCTGTGACCGCGGCCATGGCTGTGCTGGTGACGGCGTTGTCGCTGTTTACCGACGGCTTGCGTGATGCACTGGATCCGAAACTGAAACAGGGGGATGCATGAACGGTACCAGGTATCAGCATCTTCTGGAAGTGGACAATTTGCGGGTCTCGTTCAGGACAGGCAAAAAGACTTTTTTCGAGGCGGTCAAAGGCATTTCTTTTGTCGTTCCGGCAAACAGCACGGTTGCGCTGGTCGGTGAATCGGGAAGCGGAAAATCGGTCAGTGCGTTGGCGATCATGGGATTGTTGCCGCCTGAAAATGTCGTGATCGACGCCGCTTCGGATATCCGTTACAGGGGCGAGAGCCTTCTCGGCATGACGCCCAAGGAACGGCGGAAATTGTGTGGTTCGGAAATTTCCATGGTGTTCCAGGAACCGATGTCGTCACTGAATTCTGTGTTTACCGTAGGTGCGCAGATCGGTGAGGTGCTTCGCCTGCATATGGGAATGGATGCGCGGCAGGCGAAAAGAAGGGCGGTCGAATTGTTGCATGAGGTCGGCATCGTGGATCCGGAACACAAGGTGGATGCCTATCCGCACCAGTTGTCCGGCGGACAACAGCAGCGGGTCATGATCGCCATGGCGATTGCCTGTGAGCCACAGCTTTTGATCGCAGATGAACCGACGACAGCGCTGGATGTGACGATACAGCGGCAGATTATCGGGCTGATTCAGGCGTTGCAGCGCAAACGTCATATGTCTGTACTGTTCATTACGCATGATTTGCAGCTGGTATCGGAAATCGCGGATGAAGTTATCGTCATGCGTTATGGGGAAATCCGTGAGCAGGCCAGCGCGCAGGCGGTTTTCGAGCATCCATCGCACCCTTATACAAAGGCATTGCTGTTGTGCCGTCCGCCGATGGATGCGCGCCCGAATCACCTGCCTGTGATCGAGGATATCATGGCTTCGGGTGGCGAGTCGTTTGCGGGTGGCCCGGACAGGGTCAGGGGATATGCCGAAGAGGATGAAGTCGTCCTGGATGTGCGGCATTTGAGCAAGCATTTCGAGATCAGGGACGGTTTTTTTCGCAAGCGGGTATTTGAAGCGGTCCGTGACGTATCGTTTACGTTACCACGTCGCAGGACGCTTGGTATCGTCGGCGAGTCGGGATCGGGAAAGACTACGCTGGGTCTGACGCTCATGCGTTTACACAAGGCGACGGCCGGTCAGGTCCTGTTTATGGGAGACGATATTCTGGCTATGACTGACAGGGAATTCATGCCGTACCGGCGGCGGATACAGATCGTGTTCCAGAATCCCTATGCATCGCTCAATCCGCGCTTTACGGTCGGACAGATTTTGATGGAACCGATGACGATCCACAGAATCGGCGATTCGTCTGCCGAACGGCAGGAAATGGCGTTCGACTGGTTGCGCAGGGTCGGTTTGCCGACAGATGCGTTTTACCGTTATCCTCATGAGTTTTCAGGTGGACAGCGCCAGCGGATCGCCATTGCGCGTTGCCTGACGATGCAGCCGGAAGTTTTGGTGTGCGATGAGTCTGTTTCGGCTCTCGATGTCTCGGTACAGGCGCAGATTCTCAATCTGTTGCAGGATTTGCAGGATGAATTCGGTTTGTCGTATCTGTTTATTTCCCATGATTTGTCCGTCGTGAAATATATGGCGGACGAAGTGATGGTCATGCAGCATGGCCAGGTTGTCGAAACGGGGCAGTCCGATGCATTGTACCGTCATCCTGTCCATCCCTATACGCAGGCATTGCTGGCGGCGGTTCCCAAAGACCGGTATCGCATGAGGGCCGGATAACGGAGATGTTTTTCGTCGGTACCGGTGGTGTGTTTTCCGGCGACATCACCGGATGTATTCGTATCGTCCGGTTTGAGGTCATCAAGTACGCAGGAGTTATGGCGCTTTCCGCATCGATTTTCAAGGCGACTGTCCGGATCGACGATATGGACAGGTCGCATTATGGTACTTATTCACTGACGTTGGCACGGCATCCGTCCGAGACAGATGAACGCATGATGGTGCGTTTACTGGCGTTTATGTGTTATGCCGATGAAAGGCTCTCGTTTACGAAAGGTTTGTCTGAAACGGATGAGCCCGATTTGTGGATGCATGACTTGCAGGGGCAGGTTGCGTTGTGGATCGAAACCGGTACGCCGACCTTGCGTCGTGTCGTGTCCGCCTGTCGCAAGGCTGAACGGGTCGTGGTGTTCGCTTACGGGCGCAGCGTCATGCAATGGTGGCGCAAAAACGGGGCGGATTTCGGGAAAATGGGCAATCTCGATGTCGTTTGTCTGCCGGAAGCGTTGACAGATTTTATGGTTGCCCGTGTGCATCGTACGATGCAGTGGCAGTGTCTGGTTCAGGACGGACAAATGATCGTCATGGATGAGAAGGATGCCTTTGAGTGGGATTTGCAGGGCAGTATCGGCCCATCTGCGTGCAAGGCAGACCCGTGATATATATCACGGGTCGGGATGGGTGGGCATGGTTATGCCAGCAGCTGACGCAGCCAGTCTCCGAGGTCATTGACTTCGGTGAGGGACATGGTATGGGTCATGTGGTAGGCGTTCCAGCTGACATTGTAGTTCAGCGCGCGCAGCAGTCGCATGCTATCTTCTCCACGCGAGAACGGGACGACTTCATCCTCTGTGCCATGAGCCAGAAAGATCGGGGTGTCCTGATTGGCGGGATGGCGTTCTTCAGGAAAAGAATAAATCAGCGGGACATAGCCGGACAGCCCGATGATGCCGCCCAGTTTTTCCGGGAAGCACAGGCCGGTATAAAGTGCCATGGCGCAACCTTGCGAGAAGCCGGCAAGCAATATCCGGTCATAAGGTACGCCGCGTTTTCTTTCCTGTTCGATCAGGCCGGTGATGAGACGTTGTGACTCATGGACACCTTCGGTGTCTTCCATGTCCGAATCTTCAAAACCACTGTAAATATCGAACCATGCGCGCATCGGATAACCGGCATTGGCCGTAATCGGGCGTTCCGGAGCGTGCGGGAAAATGAAACGGATAGGCGGGCATCCTGTGAGGTCGAATTCCTGAACCAGTGGAATGAAACTGGATCCGTGATCTCCCAGACCGTGCATCCAGATGATGCTGGTTTGGGGGTCGGCGCCGGTATCGGTCTGGCTGTATTGCAAAAAGGTTCTGTTCATTGTTTTTCTCGTCGGTTAAACAGGTGGAAAAAACGGGTCAGCTGGTTTTGGTTTCCGGACGCCATGCCTTGCATATAGCTTCGTTCGTTTCGATGGCGGGGCCGCCGATGAGTTCGATGCAGTAGGGGATAGCGGTGAAAATGCCGGGTTCGGTGATATTGCCGTCGGCATCGCGTACACCTTCCAGCGTCTGGCGGATGGCGGCCGGGCGGCCCGGAAGATTGAGGATCAGGGATGCGTGATCCGGCCGTTCGCAGATGACGGCGACTTGTCTGGACAGTACGGCGGTCGGCACGAAATGCATGCTGATCTGGCGCATCCGTTCGGCGATGCCTGGCAATTCACGGGTGCCGACAGCCAGAGTCGCGTCCGGTGTCTGGTCGCGACGGGAAGGCCCGGTTCCGCCGGTCGTGAGGATCAGCGAACAGCGATCTTCATCGACCAGTTCGTGCAAGGTTTTTTCGATCTGTTCACGGTCGTCCGGTATCAGACGGGTTTCGAGCCAATATGGCGATGTGATCGCATGTGCCAGCCAGTCCTGCAATGCGGGAATGCCCAGATCGGGGTAAGTGCCGTTGTAGGCACGATCCGATATGGAAACGAGACCGATCGAGATATCTCCGGGTTTATGGTTCATGGTTTTCCTCACTTTCCGTATCATGTAAGACGGTTTTTGCCGGTGATGGTTCTGTCATGATTTGTCTGAGCAGACGGTATATTTCACGATAGGCTTTCGGGGGTTTGCCACCTGAAATTTCTTTTCGCGCATTGCGGATGAGCGTTCGCAGTTGCTGGACGTCCGCATGGGGATAGCGTTGCATGAATTCCGTGAGTGCCGTTTCTTGCGAGAGCAATTTCTCGCGCTGGTTTTCCAGCGCGTGCATGAATACCGTATCCGCACGGGATTGTCCCTTCCAGCTTTCGACGGCTTCGTTGATCCTGGCGATGTCTTCTTCATCAAGCGAGCGCATGAGCTTGCCGACGTATTGCAACTGACGTCTTCTGCCTTCGTGGTTTTTGATGCGGCGGCATTCGGAAATGGCATTTTGCAAATCATCTGGTATGCCGATGCGGCCGACACGCTCGGCCGATGCATCGACCAGTTGCTCACCAAGTTTTTGCAATGCGGTCATTTCGCGTTTGCGTTGCGATTTGGAAGGGCGGTCGTATTCTTCCCCGAATTCTTCGGACTGGAAACCGCAGTTGCCTCTGTTGGAATTTGGCATAATCGGACTTCTGTGTAAGGTCATTAAATCATTTGTATTTGGCTGCTATCATAACAGCCTTGACAATACCTTCAATAAGATAATCATCATGGTCGATCCCGATTTCATTTACACAAGCGATCAGTTGAAACAGATCGCCGAGGATACATTGCGTTATGCACGACAAAAGGGCGCATCCAGCGCAGCTGTCGGTGTGAGCGAGGGAAATGGTCTTGCCGTCAGCGTGCGCAAGGGGGAAATCGAGACGATCGAGAAAAACCGGGACAAGGGGATCGGTGTAACCGTTTTTATCGGAAAAAAACGGGGCAATGCGACGACATCGGATTTTTCGCTCCAGTCTTTGAAACAGACAGTCGATGCCGCGTATAACATCGCGTCGTTTACGTCCGAGGATGCCGCAGCCGGATTGCCCGAGGCGGATATGCTGGAACGACATCCGATGGAGTTGTCGCTTTATTATCGCTGGCCGATCGGTACGGAAGAAGCCGTCGAACTGGCACGACGTACCGAAGCTGCCGCCTTCGATACCGACAAGCGGATCACCAACAGTGAAGGCGCCAGTGTCAATGTGCAGCATTCGCACTTCATTCTCGCCAACAGCGAAGGGTTTGTGGGCGGTTATCCAGCCTCAAGCCATTCTTTCTCGGTGGCACCGATCGCGATGTCAGGCGGCAATATGCAGCGTGATTACTGGTATACCGCTTCACGTGATCCTGACCGGCTGAAATCGCCTGAAGAGGTCGGTCAGCGTGCAGCACGTCGTGCGCTGGCAAGATTGGACGCCCGACAGATCGGAACGCGGAAATGTCCGGTATTGTTCGAGGCGCCGGTTGCGATCGGGTTGCTCAATTCGTTTGTTTATGCCATTTCAGGGGGAGCGTTGTATCGCAAGTCCAGTTTTCTGGTGGATTCGCTAGGAAGACAGGTGTTCCCGGAACATATCGGGTTGCTTGAAGACGCGCATGTCAAAGGGGCGATGGGGTCGGCACCGTTCGATGACGAAGGTGTCAGGACGGGACGGCGGCAGATTGTGGAAAACGGCAGGGTATGCGGCTACTTTTTGTCGACGTATTCGGCACGAAAACTGGGAATGCAGACGACAGGCAATGCCGGTGGTTCACATAATCTGGTGTTGTCGTCGTCATTGACCGGAGCGGGCGATGATTTCGATGCCATGTTGAAAAAAATGGGAACCGGTCTGGTCGTGACTGAATTGATGGGACAGGGTATCAATTATGTGACCGGTGACTATTCACGTGGCGCTTCCGGTTTCTGGGTGGAAAACGGTGTGATCCGGTATCCGGTGCAGGAAATTACGGTGGCAGGCAATCTGAAAGATATGTTCGCGCATATCGTCGCCGTCGGTGACGATACTCTGATTCGAGGAGCCAAGCAGTCCGGGTCGATTCTGATCGAAGAGATGACGGTCGCCGGTGTTTAGGCAGCAAAAACTGTGCGGCTTCATGCTCAGGTGACAGGTTCCCGGAAACTTTCCAGTGCTTCTCGCCAGTATCCGATGTCAGTGTGTGCATGGGTTTGAATGGGGGAATGTTCCCAGCCGACGACTTGTCGAATACCGTGAAGGGCATTGACGGCCCAGATTTCACGGTGGTTCAGTTCGTGCGGTTTGCGCATCCGGCAGGCAACGGGGATTTTGTGACGGTCGGCGATATGCAAAATGAGTCGGCATGTAATGCCCGGCAGAATCCTGCATGAGGGCGGTACATGGCAGAGTGTGCCGTTTTCCCACCACATGATCGAGCTCGTCAATCCTTCGAGAACATATCCCTTTGGGGTCGTGATCAAGGCTTCTTCTGCACCTGAAGACAGGATGTCGCGACGCATGGCGATGCATTGCGCCAGATCCGGGCCTTTGTGACGTGGCATTTTCCGGAAATCAGTGAGATAACCGTCATGAAGGCGGATCGTGTGGCGGATTGCAGGTGCCTTGCGGAGTCGGAACTGGAAAACGGGACGACGGAAGGAACCGGCCAGTTCAATGCGCGGGAACCAGAGACCGGCTTCAGGAATGCATGCCATCGCGGCATCCCAGAACGGGGTGATATCCCGTTCATGTATCGTGGTCAGCGACAGGACGCTCGACAGAAAACGTTGGCGGTGCCAGTGCAGTGCGCGGGTCTGTCCGTCCCTTACGAGCCATGAATCGGCGATGCGCAAGACGGTTTCCGGTGCATCGACAGGAACAAGCGTTTTTCCGGGATGGTACTGGTAGATGACTTCAGCAGACATGATTTCAGGGTGTTGAGGTGTCGTCGGCAAAACCGGTCTGGAACAGATCGAGAAAGGCTTTGGCCTTGATGCGGGTTTCCTCGAATTCTTCTTCAGGGGTGGACAGCGCAGTGATGGCACCTCCCACGCCGAACGTCATGGTACCGTGCGACATGACGAGTGTGCGGATGACGATGCTCAAATCCACGGCGCCGCACAGGGAAAAATACCCGATGACACCGGAATAGATGCCGCGGGCGCCTCCTTCGAGTGAGTCCAGTATCTGCATGGTGCGCAGTTTGGGGGCACCGGTCATGGAACCGCCCGGAAAGGCGGCACGGATGCACTGGCATGGCGAGGAATCTTCGCGAATGGTGGATGTGATGGTACTGACCAGCTGGTGGACAGTCTGGTACGATTCAATGGCGAACAGTTTCGGTACCTTGACGCTGCCGGGGGTTGCCGTTAGTCCCAGATCATGTCGGACCAGATCGACGATCATCAGGTTTTCCGCCAGTTCTTTTTCGCTGGATACCAGCGACTCGTACAATTGTCTGTCTTTTTCCGGGTCTGCCGATCTGGGGCGCGTTCCCTTGATCGGTTTCGATTCGGCGATGCGGTCGCCGGAAATTTTCAGGAAACGTTCCGGTGAACAGCTCAGGATGTACAGGTCGCCCAGTTGAAGGTATGCCCCATAGGGACTGGGGTTGTTGCGGCGCAGAATACGATATGCCGTCCAGGGATCGGCATCCGTGTGTCCGACAGCTGTATTGGTGAGGCAGACTTCATAGGTATCTCCCTGACGGATGTATTCCTGACTTTTCCGGATCAGGTCGATGTAAGTCTGTTTGTCGTGTCTGAGCCGGAAGGGTGCCTTGATGGGAAGATGCGATGGCAAGTCGGGCAGGTGGCTGTCGTCTGGCCGGAATGAACGAAACCGGTTCACCATATCGTCCAGCCATTTCACGGCGTTTCCGGTCACGTTTTTTTCGGACAATGCCAGCAGATGAATTTGTTTTTCCTGATGATCGATGACGATGCCGCGATCGCAAAACAGCAGGATGGCGTCCGGATACGGTGACGGGTGTGGGTGTTCTTCCGTTCCGTCCGCTTTCATTTCGTAGCCGATATACCCCATCCATCCCAGCGTGAATTCAAATGGAATGTCGATGCCGTCGCGGGGGATGCGTTTTTTCGCCAGATCTTCTTCAAGCCATTCGAAAAGGGAATGACGGACGGTATGGGTACCGGAGGAATCCGTTATCTGGATGCTTCGGGTTGCGATATCGGCTTTGGCGATACGGCCGAGTGTCCCACCGGCGCATCCCATGAAAGAAAATCTTCCCGATCCGTAGCCGTTGCGGTTGCTGTCGAGCCAGATGGCATGGGGATGATGTCTGAAGCAGGTATCGAACAGGTATTCGCTGTCGAGTTCGTATGACAGGCGACGGTGGTGCAGGACAAGTGAGGTGCGTTCCCGGCAGATCGACCGGGCTGAAATGGCAGGTTTTGGCGGTGAAGCGACAAACGGGCTTCTGTCATGGCGCCGGTTCCATTCTTTTGTCAGCGTGTCGAAGTTTTCAAAAATCCGGTGGCCGAATGCCGTTCCGATGGATTCCGGATGGAATTGCACGCCCCATTGTGGCAAGGTACGGTGGCTGACAGCCATGATGGTGCCATCTTCCGCATGGGCTGTGGCAACCAATGTTTCCGGGAGTCTGTCCACGGCCAGCGAATGGTATCGGACGGCAGTAAATGGGGAAGGAATATGCTCGAACAGACCGGTGCCATCGTGTGTGATGCGTGAGTATCTGCCGTGACGTGCATGGATGGCAAGATCGACATGGCCGCCATGAAGGTGGCAGATGCCCTGATGTCCCAGACAAATGCCGAGTACCGGTACGATGTTTTGCAGAATGGCATCGCGACAGATGCCGAAATCACGGTCGTGATCCGGCCGTCCTGGACCAGGCGAGATCACGATGTTGTCGAATTGTTGCAATATATCCGGGTGCCAGTCGCGTGCATCGTTGGGTATGACGGTCGGTGCACAGCCGTTGACGGCCAGAATCAGATGGTAAAGGTTGCTGGTAAAGGAATCGTAATTGTCGATCAGCAGGGTTCTAGTCAATTTTGCGTTTCTCCGGCGGATGGCGCAGGACGAGCGATACGGAATGTGGCCGGTTTGCGGGTACGGTTGGAGCCTGCAACCATATCGAAACGGAACAGACGGCATTCGATCGGGCCGTTGTAAAAAGGTGTTTTGCGTGATTCTTTCAGGCGAAGCAGTCTCGGAACGTTGAAATCGGCGGTAAACAGGAAAACGGTCCAGCCCGGAAAACGCTGTTTGAGGGTGGTTCCGAATGCCTGGTAGAAACGGATGGCTCTCTCGTTTTCTTCCAGATTGCGGTTGCCACGCACGCCGATACGTTCGCCGTATGGCGGATTGGTCAGGATGATGCCGGATTTTTCGGTCGGCAGACGGATTTCCTGCGCTTCGATCTGGTGAAGCGGAATATCGAAAGTGATGCCGGCCGCTTTCAGGTTGTGGCGGGTCATGTCCAGCATGTCGCCGGAGATGTCGCTGCCGAAGATCGACGGTTCCATCGGTGCCGGGTTGAGGCGAACTGCCGATTTCATGGCCTGCCATTTTTCACGATCGAACCCGGTGAATTTTTCAAACGAGAAGGTGCGGTTGAGTCCGGGGGGGATGCCCAGCATGATTTGTGCCGCTTCTATCAGAATGGTGCCCGATCCGCACATGGGGTCCAGTAGCGGGATGCCGGGTTTCCAGCCTGCGGTTCTCAGCAGTCCGGCGGCAAGGTTTTCACGCAGTGGTGCATCACCTGTTTCATGACGCCATCCGCGTTTGAACAGGGCTTCGCCGGAAGTATCCAGATACAGGGTGACGTTGTGCGCGTCCAGAAAAGCGGCGATACGGATATCGGGTGTATGAGTGTTGACGGAAGGTCGGGAGCGGGTAAAACTCCTGAAACGGTCCACAACACTGTCCTTGATGCGCAGGGTGGTGAAGTTCAGACTTTTCAGTGGGGAACGGATTGCGGTGATATCGATACGGATCGTGTTTTCCACACCGAACCATGTTTCCCATGGTTGTTTGACAGCCAGACGGTATATGTCTTCCTCATGGCGATAGGATGACTGTGCGACACGTTGCAAGACGCGCGATGCAATGCGCGAATACAGGTTGATCAGCCAGCCGTCATGCTGCATGCCGGAACAGTGGACGCCGCCCGGAATGGTCTGGTGAATATGGAGCGTATCGCTTTTGCCGGCGATTTCCTGCAGTTCTTCGGCAAGGGCGGCCTCAAGTCCTCGCGGACAAGGGCAAAAATAGGAATGGATTGTCGGCATATCGGTTACCTGTTGACCGTGTGGATGGATTATTTCCGGATTTCGCCATGTCCCAGTACGACATATTTCATGGAAGTCAGTCCTTCGAGACCGACGGGACCACGCGCATGCAACTTGTCGTTCGAAATGCCTATTTCCGCCCCCAGACCATATTCGAAACCGTCTGCGAAGCGGGTTGACGCATTGACCATGACAGAGGACGAATCGACTTCCCGCAGAAAACGGAGGGCGTGACTGTAGTTTTCCGTTATGATTGCATCGGTATGTTTGGATGAATAACGATTGATATGGCCTATCGCTTCGTCGAGGTTGTTGACGATACGAACAGACAGGATCGGTGCCAGATATTCGGTTTCCCAGTCGGCTTCGGTTGCGCGTGCCAGATAGGGGTAATCGTAAAGAATTTCGTATGCCTTTTCATCGCATCTCAATTCGACTTCTTCGTCATGGTATCGTTTTGCCAGCATGGACAAGGCTTCCAGTGCCACGTTTTTGGAAACCAGAAGCGTTTCCATTGTATTGCAGGTCCCGTAGCGCTGGCATTTCGCGTTGAAGGCGATTTCGGCGGCTTTTTCAAGATCCGCGCAATCGTCGATGTAGATGTGGCAGATGCCGTCCAGATGCTTGATCATGGGGATTTTCGATTCGCGCATGAGCCGTTCGATCAGGCCTTTGCCTCCGCGTGGTACGATGACATCGACGTATTCGGTCATGGTGATAAGCTCGCCGACGGCGGCACGGTCGGTTGTTTCGATCACTTGTACGGCCTGTTCCGGCAAACCGGCGTGCTTCAGGCCTTCACGCACGAGCGATGCCAGTACCTGATTGCAATGAATGGCTTCGGAACCACCGCGCAGGATGGTGGCATTACCGCTTTTGATGCACAGGCCTGCGGCATCGACGGTCACGTTGGGACGTGCTTCGTAAATGATGCCGATGACGCCAAGGGGTACACGCATCTGGCCTACTTGTATGCCAGACGGACGCAAGCGAAGATCGGTGATTTCGCCGATAGGATCGGAAAGGGAAGCGATTTGTTCCAGCCCGGCAGCCATGGTTTCGATGGCTTTTTCCGAGAGGGTCAGACGATCCAGCAGTGCCGGTTCCAGACCGTTCTCTGCGGCGATGTCGAGATCTTTTTGATTGGCGGCGCGCAGTTGTGCGACATCACGACGAATCGCTTCGGCGATATATCGCAAAGCGCGGTTTTTGGTGTCGGTGTCCGCCCTGGCCATTTCGCTGGCGGCTTTGCGGGCCTGTTGCCCGATCCGGGTCATGTAACTTTTAATGTCCATTGTCGCGTATATGGTTGGTGGCTGGAAAAAATAACGTTACCATCGAGCGGGTATCCGTTCAAGGGTGTGCCAGTGACAAGCCCAGTTGTGTCAGAGCATCCCATGCATCGTCCATCCATGACGCCGAATGCAATCCCTTGATGATCCGGTCGATTTGTGCTGTTTGTTGCAAGGCGGTACGGATATCCTGTTTGTCAAGACGGTTTACAGCCGCTTGCATCAGACGTTCTCTGGGACCCCACAGGCGGAGCGTTTTGGCGATGCCGGAAAAGGATTGTCCGTTTTCAAGTGCGATCTTGCATTTGAGCAACGTCCGTATTTCTTCGGTGAATGTCCAGAGTATGAGCGGCAGCGGTTCGCCTTCGCCTTTCAGTCCTTCCATCATCCGGATGAAACGGCTCCGGTTGCCGCTGAGCATGGCTTCGTTCAGTTTGAAGATGTCGTAGCGCGCGACGTTGAGAACCGACTGGCGGACTTGTTCGAAGTCCAGCTCGCCTTCCGGATACAACAGACCGAGTTTCAGGATTTCCTGATGCGCGGCCAGCAGATTGCCTTCGACGCGCTCCATCAAAAAATCGATGCATTGCCGACTGGCACTCTGGTGCTGTTTTTTGAGTCGTGCAATGATCCAGTTTCCAAGGCGTGAAAGATCGATGGTCGGAATTTCGATATAGATGCCGTTTTTTTGCAGTGCAGTCACCCATGCGGATTTCCGGGTCGCCATGTCGAGTCTGGGCAGGGTGATCAGCGTGATATTGTCCGTGTGCCGTGCGGCGACATATTCCTGCAGGGCCTGACTGCCTTCCTTGCCGGGTTTGCCCCCGGGTATGCGCAATTCGATGAATTTTCGATCACCGAACAGTGACATGGCATTGTTGGCTGCGTGCAGTTGTCCCCATTTGAATCCGCGTTCAACGGTCATGACTTCACGTTCAATGACATGCTGGCGGCGTGCAGCCTGACGGATCTGGTCGGCTGATTCCAGTAACAACAGAGGTTCATCGCCCGTCAGGATATACAGCGGAGCCAATTCCTGATCCAGATGGGATTCGAGCGTTTCATATTTGAGCAGCATACATTCAGGTCGTCAGGGGCGTTCCGTACCGTAGGCGTTGTCCCCGGAATCGGTGGTATTGTCCGCACCGGTCATGTCGATGCTTGCCAGCCGACGGAGCAGACGTTGCGCCATATCCGATTGCATGTCCTTGTACAGCAAAATTGCCTCGTTTTCCTTGGACAACGCTTCCGAGTCGTCGTAGGTCATGGTTCTGCGAAGCGTGACTTTGGTGGGAGCGAGCAGTACTTTTCCATGGGCTGTCTTGATCATGTATTCCAGGTCGTAATGCAGGGAATATTCGCGTACACGTCCCTGTACGTTGTAAGTCAGGATTTCCCTGCGGTTTTTTTCCGAAATGGCGGACAGGATGACTTCGGCTTCCTGGGGACTGTTGACGATACGGGTGGCGTTCATTCCCTGGATTTGCCGTTTCAGGACACTGGCAGTATGCGAATTGGCAGGAAAGTCAATATACAGTGTGGAAAACGGAAAGTCGTAATTGCCACGCAAATGAAAGCCGCATGA
This sequence comes from uncultured Oxalobacter sp., assembly GCA_934277985.1. GTDB lineage: Bacteria > Pseudomonadota > Gammaproteobacteria > Burkholderiales > Burkholderiaceae_D > Oxalobacter > Oxalobacter paeniformigenes. The sequence goes on along the minus strand of CAKQWF010000004.1, from coordinate 92,270 downwards.
AACCAGGAATATGGCTGTTGCGGCGATGGCGATCCTGCAAAGCAGGGAAACCGGTTTCATGAAGGCTTTTTTCATAGACAGTCCTGCGGGATATCACACTACGATATTGACCAGTTTGCCCGGAACGACGATGACCCGTTTCGGGGTGCCGGTTACGAATTTCGCGACGCTTTCGTTGGCGAGGGCGATTTGTTCGATGACCGGTTTGTCGGCGGATTTCGGAACACGGATGTTGCCGCGCAATTTGCCGTTGACCTGAACGACCATGGTGATTTCGTCCTGTTCCAGTGCCGCAGGGTCGACTTCCGGCCATGCCGCATCGAGGAGGTCTCCGTAGTGGTCGGCATATCCCAGTTCTTTCCACAGGATATAGGTGATATGCGGTACGACCGGATACAGTACCCTGAGGAAAATGGAAAAGGTTTCGTAAAGTACACTGGCGAATTCGGATGAGCCGTCCGGTTTGACCGCTTCAAGGGTATTGAGCATTTTCATGCAGGCCGACACGACAGTGTTGTACTGGATACGGGCATAATCCTGGTTGGCTTGCTGCAGTACCTGGTGGATGTCGCGACGCAGGCTCTTGAGCGGTTCGGGCAGATTGTCCGGCAGCGTGCGGTTCGCGCCGTCGAGGATTTCACGGTTTCTGTATGCAAAAGCCCAGACACGACGCAGGAAGCGGCTGGCGCCTTCCACACCGGAGCCTGACCATTCCAGCGTCTGTTCCGGCGGGGCAGCAAACATGGTGAACAATCGTGCGGTGTCCGCCCCGTACTGGTCGATCTGGGTTTGCGGATCGATACCGTTGTTTTTCGATTTAGACATTTTTTCGATGCCGCCGATCTGGACGGGTTGTCCGTCTGCTTTCAGACTGGCCGAGACAGGGCGCCCTTTTTCGTCCAGTCGCAATTCGATTTCTTCCGGATTGAACCATGTCTTTTTGCCGGAGGCATCTTCACGATAGTAGGTTTCGTTCAGTACCATGCCTTGTGTCAGGAGCCGTACGAACGGTTCATCGAATTTCACCAGACCGAGGTCACGCATCACCTTGGTCCAGAAGCGTGCGTAGAGCAGGTGCATGACGGCATGTTCGATACCGCCGATGTACTGGTCCATCGGCATCCAGTAGTCGTTTCTTTCATCAACCATGGCCTTGTCGGAGCCGGGTGAACAGTAGCGCATGAAATACCAGCAGGAATCGACGAAGGTGTCCATGGTGTCGGTTTCGCGTTTTGCAGGCTTGCCGCAGTGCGGACAGGTGGTATTGATGAATCGTTCGTCTTTTGCCAGCGGGTTGCCGGTACCGTCCGGAATACAATCTTCAGGCAGCAGAACGGGCAGGTCTTTTTCAGGTACCGGAACGGCGCCGCAGTCCGGACAATGGATGATAGGAATCGGCGTTCCCCAGTAGCGCTGACGCGAAATACCCCAGTCACGCAAACGGTAAGTGGTTTTTTTCTCACCCAGTCCTTTTTCAGCCAGTACGGCGGCGATGGCATCGACGGCTTCCTGATGGTTCATGCCATCGAAACGGCCGGAATTGATGCATTTGCCGTGTTCCTTGTCGGCATACCAGTCGTGCCAGACGTCTTCCATGAAGGTCTTGCCTTCGACGTCGATAACCTGCCGGATCGGCAGGCCGTATTTGTGTGCGAATTCGAAGTCGCGTTCATCGTGCGCGGGGACGGCCATGACGGCACCGTCTCCATAACTCATGAGAACATAATTGCCGACCCAGACTTCGACAAGCTGGTTGGTCAGTGGATGCCGTACGAACAGTCCTGTCGGCATCCCTTTCTTTTCCATGGTTGCCATATCGGCTTCGATGACGCTGCCTTTTTTGCATTCTTCGATGAAGGCGGCCAGTTCGGGATTGTTTTTCGCTGCAAAGCGTGCCAGTTCGTGTTCCGGCGCGACGGTGCAGAAGGTGACACCCTTGATGGTGTCGGCACGTGTGGTGAATACCCAGAGTTTTCCGTCGCCGATAAGTTTGCCGTCCGTGTCGTGAATGTCGTGCAGGAATGCGAAGCGGACACCTTCGGATTTGCCGATCCAGTTGATCTGCATGGTACGGACCCGTTCGGGCCATCCCGGCAATTTGTTGGTGACATAGTCGAGCAATTCTTCGGCATAATCGGTGATACGGGCATAATACATCGGGATTTCCCGCTTTTCGATCAGCGCACCGGAGCGCCAGCCACGTCCGTCAATGACCTGTTCGTTGGCCAGAACGGTCTGGTCGACAGGGTCCCAGTTGACGGTGCCGGTTTTCTGGTAAATGATGCCTTTTTCCAGCATTTTCAGGAACATCCACTGGTTCCATTTATAGTATTCCGGCTTGCACGCGGTCATTTCACGGGACCAGTCGATAGCCAGTCCCATCGAGGCCATCTGGCCTTTCATGTAGGCGATATTGGAGTAGGTCCATTCAGCTGGCGGAATGCCGTGAGCCATGGCAGCGTTTTCGGCAGGCATGCCAAACGCATCCCAGCCCATGGGCATCAGGACATTGTAGCCGTTCATGCGCAGGTAGCGATACATGACATCGTTGATGGTGTAGTTGCGCACGTGTCCCATGTGCAGGCGTCCGGAAGGGTATGGCAGCATGGAGCAGGCATAAAATTTCCCTTTCGGAAAACGCGGATCGTTTTCTGTTGTCTTGTAGGCGTGCGTGGATTCCCATTGATCCTGCGCAGCTTTTTCTACTTCTGCATGGTTGTATCTGTCTTGCATGATGGACTACACAAATAAGGTTGTTCGGTTCGGTACGGTGTCGTTATGATAATACGACCACGTGGGGATGGCGTATTCATGAGCCGTGCCGAATCATGTGTGCCGGCACGGTATACGGGTGATTATTTCAGATGCAGAACGTCCTGCATGTCGAAAAGACCGCTGGATTTGTCAGCCAGAAAACGGGCCGCACGCAGACTGCCTTGTGCATATGTGGCACGGCTGGCCGACTTGTGCGTGATTTCTATCCGTTCGCCCGTGCCTGCGAACAGGACGGTGTGATCGCCGACGATATCGCCGCCACGGATCGTCGAAAATCCGATGGTCGACGGGTCGCGTTCACCGGTGATGCCTTCGCGGGAATAGACCGCACATTCCTGAAGGTTGCGTCCGATGGCATTGGCGATGACTTCGCCCATCTTGAGCGCTGTTCCGGACGGCGCATCCACTTTATGACGGTGGTGCGCTTCGATGACCTCGATGTCGTAACCTTCGGCGAAATTTTTTGCGGCGATTTCGATCAGTTTCATGGTGACGTTGACACCGACGCTCATGTTGGGCGCGAACACGACAGGAATGGTTTTGGCCGCTTCCTCGATGGCCTTTTTGCCGTTTTCGTCGAAGCCGGTCGTGCCGATGATCATTTTGATGTTGTGTCTTGCGCAATAGGCAAGGTGTTCGAGTGTTCCTTCCGGACGGGTGAAGTCGATGACATATTCGGCATCCCCAAATGCCTTTTCCATGTCCGACTCGATGCGAACGCCTGTGGTTTCTCCGAGGAAAAGTCCGGCATCGTTCCCGATTCCCGGCGCATTCGCGACATCGAGCGCGCCGGTCAGGATGGCATCGTCAGCGCGCAAGACGGCTTCGATCAACATGCGGCCCATACGGCCATTGGCTCCTGCAATTGCTATTTTCATTTTGTTCATTGGATATTTCCGATCAATTCATCATTCGGTGAGTGCGGAAGCATTCTGCCGGCACGGTTCGGTGTGCTGATAGGTTCGAAGGCACCGATGTTTCCGGAGGACGTTTCTTCTTCATCTTCGTAATCTGCCTGGACGGGCGGTCGCGGAAGCGGGCGCACGATACGTTTGGGCTGACTTGTCGGCTCGGTCGCACGTACCGGTTCGGACGTGCTGACCGGCTCAGGTGCACGAACCGGTTCCGGTGATGGCAGTGTGACAGGTGCTGGCGCTGTCCTTGTCGTGTCCGGAGCGCGTGTTGCAGGTGTCTGCTCGCGTACCGGTGCGGTGCGCGGTTGCTGAACACGGGCCGGTTCAGGCGTGCTTGAGGCTCTGGGCAAGCGAATGGCGCCTGACGGGCGAAGTGATGGTTGTGTGGCGGTAACCGGTGCTGCCTGCGCCGCACGATTCCTGTCATCCGAATCGTCTTTGCCTGACACCGCAGTATCGTCAGATGGCTCCCGTGTTTCTCGATGTTCTGTCGCAGCCGGTTCGGAAGATGGCGCCGATGACATATCGTCAGCCGTTTCCGCATGGCTTTCGTCGGCAACGGCAGCAGTGGATGCGTCAGCGGACTCTGGCGTGGAGGTTGCCGTCGTTTCTGCCGTTTCCTGCGCTGTTGTTTCGGAATCGATGTCTTTCCTCGTTTTGTCCGATGCTTCGTCGTCGGACGTGATGTGCATCAGGTATTCTTTTTCGTTCGGGAGCTTGTCGCTGACGATGCGGTCGACCAGATTGCCGCTGAAGAAGATGGTGACGCGGTTGGTGGTCGTGGCGCCGTTCGGTTTTTGCAGCCGGAACAGATAATCCCAACGGTTGGCATGGAACATGTCCATCAGCAAGGGAGTGCCCAGTACGAAACGTACTTGTTCCTTGGTCATGCCGTACTGCACTCTGGAAAGCATTTCAGATGATACGAAATTGCCTTGCTGGATATTGAGTTTGTATGGCGTGAATATGCTCAGCCATTTCTTAAAACCGGTCGGTTTGGCGTTCAGATCGGTTTCCGCATGGGTTTCGCCAGTCTGCATGGCGGGCATCGGCTCGATGACGGTTGGACGCCGTGGTTGTTCTGTTACGGGCAGCTCGGCCATGGCGTCGGACTCACCTTGCGTTTTGTTGTCTTGCACGATGGTTTCCGCAGCTGGCGATGAGGTAACGGCGTTGTCATGACGTATGCGTTCCGTCTTGACAGGATTTGGCAGAGTATCGTGTTTTGCCGGTATTTCGTCGTTTTGTCGGATGGTTTTTGTCGCAGGTGATGGGGTAACCATGCTGTCGGATCGCGGCTGTTCCGTCTCGACCGGTTCGGACAAGGCATCCGGTTCGTGGGCGGTTTCGGTTTTTATCGCGCTTTCGCGGATACCGGCATCGGTGGCAGGTGGTGCGCTATCCGTTGTACGTTCTGCTTTTTCTGTTGCGACAGTGACTTTTTCAGCGTCTTCGGAAGGTTCAGCTTCGTCTATCAGGGGGTTTTTTGAAGCGCAACCGATTACGAAAACGGTTGCCGATGTTAGCAGTACAGGTGTACGAAGGTATCGCCACAGGCTGACCATTTTTTTATGCATCACGAAGTTGAATCCCAAGAGCAATTTATTGAGCAGATTTCACAAACACTATATGATAAAGCAGATAATAATAAAGAACCAATTTTGATATTTGCAAACTTTTCAAAACGATGAGTCATAATCCTGTCGAATTGAAGGCAACGGGGCTCAAGGCTACGTTGCCGCGGTTGAAGATTCTCGATATTTTCCAGAAAAATTCCGAGCGGCATTTGAGCGCCGAGGATGTCTACAGGCTGCTTTTGTCCGACAAGCTGGAAATCGGGCTGGCGACGGTGTATCGGGTCCTGACGCAGTTCGAACAGGCCGGGATATTGTCGCGGAATTATTTCGAAACCGGCAAGGCTGTATTCGAGCTCAACGAGGGAACGCATCATGACCATATCGTTTGTGTGGATTGCGGGCATGTCGAAGAATTCCATGATGACGAAATCGAAAAAAGACAGCGTGAAATCGCAAAGCGCAACGGGTTCGAAATCGTCGACCATACGCTGGCGATCTACGGGCGATGCAGCAAGTGTCGGCAGAAATAATGCATGATATTTGTTTTTCAGCAAAAAAGCCGTGATTTTCACGGCTTTTTTGCTGAAAAGGATGTTTCAGGATTTCGAATGCACCGTTGTGGGAGATTCTTGCGGCGCGATGAATTTTTGTGACAACGCATGATAAAGCGGGACGGGGGTTACATATCTCGATACTAGCGTGGCCAGCAGTGAAACGGCCATCAACGCCAGCAGCATCTGGTGACTGCCGGTCATTTCCATGGTGATGATGAACGATGTCAGCGGAGAACGCGTGACGCCTGAGAGATAGGCAGACATGACCAGAATGATGATGGCGCCGTGCGGTGCCAGATTGGGGAACAGGGCATAGACATTGTCGCCGATACCGGCACCTACGGAGAGGGTCGGAGCGAACAGACCGCCGGGAATGCCGCTCAATGTCGAGACAAGTGTCGCGATGAATTTGGCGGCACCATAGTACCAGACCAGACAGGTGCTGTCGCTTTCCAGTGTCATGCGTGTTGGCTGGTAGCTTGTGCCATAGACCAGACCGTCTGTCAGCAGGCCCAGTATGGCAACGACCAGACCGCATATGGCAGCAAAAATCAGGGGGTGTTCCTGTATGGCTTTACGGATTTTGGGGGGTGGGGTGACGGAAATTTTTTGGACGATCAGGCTGAACAAACCGCCGGTAAGCCCGCCCGCGATGCCGCATACGAGAATGGCGGGGATATTGGTCAGCAGGGAAAGCGATTCATTGGTATAGCCGAAGTAAGTGTAGTTGCCGACAAGCGCCATGGAAATCAGGCCGGAAAGAATGACGGTCAGCAAGGTGGAGCTGTGGGCGTTGAAAATGTATTTTTTCGTCAGTTCCTCCATGGCGAACATGATGCCGGCCAGCGGTGTGTTGAACGCCGCGGCAATGCCGGCCGCACCTCCGGACAATGCCAGCATACGCCGTTGTGCTGCGGTGCGAAGGGTGCCGTAACCATAGAAGGCATGCATGATGGATGCGCCGACCTGTACGGTTGGACCTTCACGTCCGATCGAGGCACCAATCGTCAGCCCGCCCAGCAACATGGCGATTTTGCCAACCAGTATCTTGACGGAGAGCAAGTTGCTTTTTTTCTTGTGATCCGGATCGTCGATGACGGCGATGGTTTGAGGGATGCCGCTGCCTTGTGTGCCCGGAAAAAAGCGTCGGGCGATATAGGCGATCAGGGCAAAGCCTGCCGGCATGTACAGAATGGAAGCCCATGGTATCCGGTTGACGATCCATGTGTTGATTTCAAAGGCGTAATCACTGGCTTGCGCCATGCCGACACCGACCAGACCGATCAGTACCGGAGCCAGAATCCATGCACAGGTCCGTTTCCAGTACCGTGATGTTTTTTTGACGATGACCCGTTTGGTCAAGTGTGGGGGTTCGAAGTGCGAAAATGGCATAACGTGTACTTTTGCAAGGATGATCCGTATTATTATATTTGAACAAATATATTTCAAGTTGTATCGTGCAGACAGGGGGCTATGGCATGAGTGGAAACGGATGTTCGGAAGATGAAAAGGATGGTGTTTCCTATCTGGAAATTCTCCAGAAATTCAGGATCATTGTCAGTACAGCACAGAAATATTCACAGCGAGTCGAAAAATCGTTGGGCGTGTCAGGCGCTCAGTTGTGGATCATGAAGGAAATCGAGCGTGTGCCGGGTATGCGTGTCGGTGAAGTGGCGAGAAAACTGGCGATTCATCAAACGACGGCCAGCAATTTGCTGGACGCGCTTGAAAAAAAGGACATGGTTTGCAAGATGCGGATGACGACGGATCAACGGATCGTCAATCTGACCCTGACGGAAAAGGGACGTGCGTTGCTCATGAAAGCACCCGATCTGACACGAGGTTTGTTGCCTGAGGCGTTGTCACAAATGGAGCAAGCCGATCTGGTACGAATCGGCGAGAGTCTCGATCTGCTGTTGCATACGATGTCGCAGGTGGATGTGGATTTCGCATTGCAACCGTTACCGTTCACCATGTAAAAAAACCTGCAAGCAAAAGCTTGCAGGTTTTCGCGACTGAAGGATTTGCAGTGGGGCAGATTACATCATACCGCCCATGCCGCCCATACCTCCCATGCCGCCCATGCCACCCATGTCAGGTGCCGGTTTTTCTTCCGGAATGTCATAGATCATGCAATCCGTGGTCAGCATCAGTGCGGAGATCGATGCTGCATTTTGCAATGCGGAACGGGTTACCTTGGCAGGATCGACAACGCCCATTTCGACCATGTCGCCATAGGTGCCGTTGGCAGCGTTGTAACCGAAGTTTCCGGAACCTTCGATGACCTTGTTGACGACAACGGAGGCTTCTTCGCCGGCGTTGTGAACGATCATGCGCAGTGGTTCTTCCAGAGCGCGCATAACGATGTTGATACCGGCTTCCTGATCGGAATTGTCGCCCTTGACGTTGACGTTGGCACGGGCGCGCAGCAGTGCGACGCCACCACCCGGGACGATACCTTCTTCAACGGCTGCGCGGGTAGCATGCAGCGCATCTTCGACACGGGCTTTCTTTTCTTTCATTTCAACTTCGGTTGCGGCACCGACCTTGATGACGGCAACGCCACCAGCCAGTTTGGCGATACGTTCCTGCAGTTTTTCCTTGTCGTAGTCGGAAGTGGCTTCTTCCATCTGGACGCGAACCTGTTTGACGCGTGCTTCGATCGAATCGGCTTTGCCAGCACCGTCGATGATCGTGGTGTTTTCCTTGTTGACCTCGACACGTTTTGCCTGGCCGAGCTGATCCAGCGTTGCGTTTTCAAGGGTCAGGCCGACTTCTTCGGCGATGACTTGGCCACCGGTCAGGATTGCGATGTCTTCCAGCATGGCTTTGCGACGATCGCCGAAGCCCGGAGCCTTGACAGCGCAGGTCTTCAGGATACCGCGGATGTTGTTGACGACCAGGGTGGCGAGTGCTTCACCTTCGACGTCTTCAGCAATGATCAGCAGCGGACGGCTTGCCTTGGCAACCTGTTCCAGTACCGGCAACAGATCACGGATGTTGGAGATTTTCTTTTCGCACAGCAGGATATACGGATTGTCGAGTGCGACGACCTGTTTGTCGGCGTTGTTGATGAAATACGGCGACAGATAGCCGCGATCGAACTGCATACCTTCGACGATGTCGAGTTCGTCGTTGAGGGACTTGCCGTCTTCGATGGTGATGACGCCTTCCTTGCCGACTTTGTCCATGGCTTCGGCGATACGTTCACCGATGGAGTGGTCACTGTTGGCGGAAATGGAACCGACCTGTGCGATTTCCTTGCTGGTGGTGCAGGGTTTGGCGATTTTCTTCAGTTCGGCGATGGTGGCTTCGACAGCTTTGTCGATACCACGTTTCAGGTCCATCGGGTTCATGCCGGCGGCGACATATTTCATGCCTTCGCGGACGATCGCCTGTGCCAGAACGGTTGCAGTCGTGGTACCGTCACCAGCATTGTCGCTGGTCTTGGAGGCGACTTCCTTGACCATCTGTGCGCCCATATTCATGAGCTTGTCTTTCAGTTCGACTTCTTTTGCGACCGAAACACCGTCTTTGGTGATGGTCGGGGCACCCCAGGTGCGTTCCAGAACGACGTTTCTGCCTTTCGGGCCCAGCGTAACTTTTACGGCGTCTGCCAGAATATTGACGCCTTCGACCATTTTGTTTCGGCCGCTATCGCCGAAAATGACTTCTTTAGCTGACATGGAATTCTCCTAATATAAAACAGGTATGCGTTGACAGGTCCTTGATGACGCTGGTCTGAAATTACTGTTCGACGATAGCCATGACATCGGATTCGTGCATGACGAGCAATTCCTCGCCGTCGACCTTGACGGTCTGTCCGGAATATTTTCCGAAGAGAACCATGTCACCGACCTTGACATCCAGCGGCAGAACCTTGCCGTCTTCCAGTACTTTGCCGTTACCGACGGCCAGTACTTCGCCTTGATCCGGTTTTTCAGCAGCTGCATCTGGAATGACGATGCCGGATGCCGTGGTTTTTTCCTGATCGACGCGTTTGACGATAATACGGTCTTGCAAAGGACGAAGTTTCATAACGATTCCTTATTCAATCAAATGGGTTGTATGGGTAAACGATAAAACCTGAATTGTCAGGCCCACTTTGTATTCCTGTCCCTTTCGCAGGGCAATCCGGGGAGCGTTATTAGCACTCTCCGCTAACGAGTGCTAAGTATATGGGCGCTTATGAAAGATTTCAAGATAAAAGAAAAAATTTTTTCCGGTTTGCGCCAGAACATAAAAGTCGCAGATGGTGTCGCTGTTCAGTGGGAATCCGTTCAGTTGTGTTTGCGTGGCGGCTTCACGAAATGAAGGGGTTTTTCGGAAGTCGTGGTACAACCGGAACAGCCATGACATGCCGGATATGGTGATGTCGGTTTTCGCTTTGGGGCGATGTGCATGGCCAGTGTACGGGCATGGAGAAAGAGGAAGAAACGTGACAGTATTTCCCGGAAGCGGTATTTCCAGAGTGGGGGAATGTCTCGTACATACAGGATGCAGCATGCTGCGACGACAATGATGAAGACGATCGGTTCTTGCATGTCACACTCCGAGTATCAGGCTGCTGATCCGGTAGGTTGCCCAGGATATGAGATAGGCCAGCGCGAACAGGTAGCACATCGCAAAAAGCATGGTCCACCATGAATTGGTTTCCCGGCGGATAACGCCGAGTGTGGCGAAGCATTGCGGAGCAAAGACAAACCAGGCCAGTAGCGACAGTGCGGTCGGCAAACTCCAGCTTGATGCAATGAAAGAGGCCAGGGCGCCGGAAAGATCGTCGCCGGTTGCGGACAAGGCATAAACGGTTCCCAGTGCGCTGACGGCGATTTCTCTGGCTGCCATGCCCGGAATAAGGGCGACGGCGATTTGCCAGTTGAATCCGATAGGCTCGACGATGTACTCAAGCCAATGCCCCAGTTGCCCTGCGAAACTGTACTGGATGGGGGAACCGGTCGCTCCTTCCGGCGGTGATGGATAGGTCGACAGTACCCATAACAGAACCGATGTGGCGAATATGACGGTGCTGACACGGATGAGGAAAACGCGGGCGCGTTCCCAAAGTCCGAGTGCGATGTTGCGCACGCGCGGCATGTGATAGGAGGGCAATTCCATCAGAAGCGGTTGATATTCGTTTTTACCGATCAGGTGATTCAGTATCCATGCGACGATGATGGCTGCGAGGATGCCGCTGACGTACAGTGTGAACAGGACAAGTCCCTGAAGATTGAAGGGGCCGACGTTGCGTTCGGGAATGAAGGCGCTGATGATCAGCGAATATACCGGCAGTCTGGCCGAACAGGTCATGAGTGGTGCGATCAGGATAGTAATGATCCTGTCCTTGCGGTTTTTGATGGTGCGTGTGGCCATGATGCCCGGTACAGCACAGGCAAAGCTCGACAGCAGCGGTATGAATGCGTGTCCTGACAAGCCGATACCGCTCATCAGTTTGTCAAGCATGAAGGCAGCACGTGGCAGATAGCCGGATTCTTCCAGAACAAGAATGAAGAAGAAAAGTATCAGGATTTGCGGCAGGAAAACGATGATGCTTCCGACACCTGCGATAACCCCATCGACGATCAGGCTGCGCAGGATGCCTTCCGGCAGTAGTGCTGAAAGGAGATCGCCGGTTGTGCTGACGCCGTTTTCGATCCATTCCATGGGTAGCTCTGCCCAGCTGAAGACGGCCTGGAACATGAGAAACAGGATGCCGAGCAATATCGGGATTCCGAAAGCGGGATGCAATACAATGGCATCGATTTTCCGGGTCAGTGTATAGGTATCGGCATTTTTACGAATGACGGCATCCAGTATGCGGCGCGATTCGTCAAAACTCGTGCCGGAATCCGGCGATGATCCGGAATGATGTGCAGCCGATGTCCGGCTCGTCTCATTGATGGCCTGGTCCAACCAGTCCAGCAACGGTGCAATACCGTTCGTGTCGATGGCAACGGTTTCGATGACGGGTATGCCCAGTTCGGTGCGCAGACGATCCAGATCGATGATTTGTCCGCTTTTTCTTGCCAGATCTGTCATGTTCAGCGCAAGTACCATCGGATGGCCCAGCGCGATGACATCCAGAACGAGTTTCATGCAGCGCCTGAGGTTGGTGGCATCAGCGACGAAAACGATGAAGTCAATCGGTGTTTCGCCGGATTTGTCGAGCAGGGCTTGCCGTGTGACAGCTTCATCCTGTGTGAGCGGGGTCAGGCTGTATATACCGGGCAGATCGGTTACATGCACAGTTTGTCCGGATGGCAGGAAAAAGTCCCCTTCCTTTTTTTCGACAGTGACGCCGGCATAATTGGCGACTTTCTGGTGTGCGCCGGTCAGACGGTTGAAAAGTGCGGATTTTCCGCTGTTCGGGTTGCCGACCAGGGCGATGGAATGAACGGACGGATTTGCTGGCGTGATACCGGATTCGCGTTCAGGCGGATTCATGACCGTTTTGGACGACGTAAATGTTGGCGGCTTCCTGACGACGAAGTGCGAAAATGGAATTTCCTATTCGGATGGCCATGGGATCGCGTCCCGGAAAAGCCTCGGCGTGGACATAAATGCGTTCGCCAGGCAAGAAACCAAGTTCCTGCAACCGTGATTTCATGAAGATGCTATCAGCCGAATCGTCCGCCAGTCCGAGAATGGTCGCGGACTGGCCTTTTCTGAGCTGGGCCAGATTGCTGATGATGCCGGTGTCCTGCGAGGCGAATGGTTGTTGTGACATGTAAGGAGACTTTCCGGAAACGGGAATCGGTTTCGATTCGTTGCTATGAATGATAACGATTCTCAATATAAACTGTTCCATTCAAAAAAACAACTGGCGTCGAGGCAGTTTTTTGTAACAGACGGAAACCGTCGGGTTTTTTGTTGGAAAATAGTGAAAGCGCTGGCGGCTGGCCGTGGATGGCATGGTGTCGTATGCCAGTGAAATAGGGTTATGACCGGGTGGGCGAAAAATGAATGGCGAATATGACGGTGCGATCATGATGGCGGATTTGCAGAAGTGGCTGATCAACATGTGTCTGTTTGTGGCGACAGCCTTGTCGGCTGCTGTTGCAATGGCGAACGAATTGCCTGATGAATTGCAGGAGGCTGTCGCGCTGACAGGACTGCCTCAAGAAGCTGTCGGCATGGTTATCGAACCGCTTGAGGCGAGCGAGCTTGCTGTTTCGTTAAATGCCGACAAGCCATTTCATACGGCTTCGACGATGAAAGTCGTAACGACTTATGCTGCGCTGGAATTGCTGGGACCGTCGAAAGTCTGGAAAACGGGCGCCTATACGACGGGTGTGCTGGAAAACGGGATTCTGACCGGCGATTTGTATATCAGGGGGAGTGGTGATCCGTCTTTTTCGCAAACAGGATTGTGGCAGTTCGTGCGGAAAATACAGGATTCGGGGATACATGAGATTCGCGGCGATGTCATTCTCGACAAGAGCGTATTCGGGATAAGGGATTATGATGCGGCCGCGTTTGATGAAGCGCCGTTAAAGCCCTATAACGCCGGGCCGAACGGGTTGCTGCTGAACGAGAAGAAGGTCGATGCGCGTTTTGTACCGGATGCGGTGCGTGATACCGTTATGGTATTTATGGAGCCGAGAATGGAGCAGATCACTATTGTTCCTCCTGTGGCTGGCAGTTCGGAATGCGGTAACTGGCAAAACGGGATGGCCGTTCATTTCGACGACCGTGTTGCGTATTTCGAAGGAGAATATCCCTTGTCATGCGGCGAAAAAGTATGGTCGATTCATCCGTATCAGATGAGTGATTTGCGTTACTTCGAAAGTGTATTTCTACGACTGTGGCGTGAATCGGGCGGGATATTTTCCGGGCGGTTCGCGGAGGGGACTGTACCTGCGGATGCACGCCTGATTGCGGAATGGGTTTCTCCCGAACTCGGTGTGATCGTGAATGCCGTCAACAAATATAGTAATAATGTGATGGCACGGCAGTTACTGCTGTCTCTGGGTGAGGCAGTCTATGGGGCCGGAGTGACGGAAAGAGAGGGGGCACAGGTGGTACGGAACTGGCTTTCCGGCAAGGGAATCTCGGTTGCTGAACTGACGATCGAAAATGGCTCCGGTCTTTCGCGTGAGGAAAAAATTACTCCATTGACGATGGCGCAAATTTTGAAAGCGGCTTACCAATCGCCTGTCATGCCGGAGCTGATGGCATCCTTGCCGCTGGTCGGCCGTGACGGAACGATGTCCAAACGCTTGCGTGATGATGAAATCGCAGGGAAAGCACATGTCAAGACGGGCGCGATAAAGGATGTCAGGGCGGTTGCCGGATATGTGCTGGCAAAAAGCGGAAAACGTTATCTGGTCGTGTGTCTGGTCAATCATCCCGAAGCATGGCGTGCTCGCGAAATGATGAATCACTTGTTGAGCTGGGCATACGCTAACGGGTGAGGTCCTGTATGGCGGTTCACGGATCAGGAAAGCCATGCCTTGCCGAAATAATAAATGCTCATGATGAAAAAGAAGATGGCCAGAGCTCTTAAAAAGGTCGTCATCCAGCCGGTTTTCTTGGGTTTTTGTTCTTGTGTCATAGCGTATGCGATACGGAAGGTTCGTTCATAACGTTTATTATCGCTGCATGTTTGTCTGAAAGGTAGCGTTTTCAGACAAATTGCGGCGATACAGCAATACAAAGTTACATCTTTTACAGTTGTTGTCTGGTTTGGTCTTACGGGACGGATTAAGGTTGAAGACAGCAAACAACGATACTGTGAAAGGTGGCCAAAATGGAAAGCAAGAAAATTTTCCCTCGATTGCTGGCTGTGTGTCTGGGTGCTGGTGCGCTTTGTTTGTCTGTCTCTGCCAGCGCGGGTAATACGCATTTTTCCCTGAATATCGGGGTACCTGTTGTGGCGCCTCCTCCGGTCGTCACGTATTCTGTACCGGTTGTTCCTGGTGCAGTCGTGCCGGCATCTGTCGGAGTTTATTCGTATCCGTATGTGACGGGGGCCGTGATTGTGCCGTCACACCCGGCCCCGCATTTTGTCGGACACAGGCCGCCGGTACGCAGGGGACCTCCGCATCGCCCGCCTCATCATCGGTAATGAATGACAAGGCAATGGAATATCGGTGAATATTTGCGCGAAGGACAGGCAGGCATTTGTCGTTTTGTCGTATTTTTGCCTAATCGCAAGAAACTTGTGCGGAACATGCGCACATTGGTGGTGTGAGATGGAATTTATAGCGTATAATTTCATTTTAAACCGGGTGAGAATTGTTGATCTGGAATTTTCCCGTTGACTTGTCTGGGATCTTCTGACATAATCCGGAGTTTCTGCGGAGAGGTGGCCGAGTGGTTAATGGCAGCAGACTGTAAATCTGCCCTCTAACGAGTACGCTGGTTCGAATCCAGCCCTCTCCACCAAAGATTGCTGCAAAAGAAGGTCAAGCGAGTGCGGGTGTAGCTCAATGGTAGAGCCGAAGCCTTCCAAGCTTAAGACGAGGGTTCGATTCCCTTCGCCCGCTCCATCTTCTTTTGTAGGTGAGTTTTGCGGCCCTTGTAGCTCAGTGGTAGAGCACTCCCTTGGTAAGGGAGAGGTCACGTGTTCAATCCACGTCAAGGGCACCACAGATTGTGTTTTTTCAGGACGTGGGTGTTTTTTCAGCGCGAAATGGGCGTGGTCTTGGTATTCTCTTCATGATTAGGAGTTGAAAATGGCAAAGAGCAAGTATGAGCGGACGAAGCCGCACGTAAACGTAGGAACAATTGGTCACGTTGACCATGGCAAGACCACCCTGACGGCGGCGATTGCGACCGTACTGTCGAAGAAATTCGGAGGTGAAGCCAAGGACTACGACCAGATTGACGCAGCGCCGGAAGAAAAGGCACGTGGCATCACCATCAACACAGCCCACGTAGAATACGAAACCGCAAACCGTCACTATGCCCACGTTGACTGCCCGGGCCACGCCGACTACATCAAGAACATGATCACTGGTGCAGCCCAGATGGACGGAGCCATCCTGGTCGTATCTGCAGCAGACGGTCCGATGCCGCAGACCCGTGAACACATCCTGCTGGCCCGTCAGGTCGGCGTACCGTACATCATCGTATTTTTGAACAAGTGCGACATGGTCGACGACGCAGAACTGCTGGAACTGGTAGAAATGGAAGTACGCGAACTGCTGTCCCGCTACGAATTCCCGGGTGACGACATTCCGATCATCAAAGGTTCCGCCAAAATGGCACTGGAAGGCGACACCGGCGAACTGGGCGAAGTCGCGATCATGGCACTGGCCGACGCACTCGACAGCTACATTCCGACCCCGGAACGTGCAGTTGACGGCACCTTCCTGATGCCGGTAGAAGACGTATTCTCCATCTCCGGTCGTGGTACCGTCGTAACCGGTCGTGTAGAAAGAGGCGTCATCAAGGTAGGCGAAGAAATCGAAATCGTCGGCATCCGCGAAACCGCCAAGACCACCTGCACCGGCGTGGAAATGTTCAGAAAACTGCTGGATCAGGGGCAGGCAGGCGACAACATCGGCGTACTGCTGCGCGGAACCAAACGTGAAGAAGTCGAACGTGGACAGGTTCTGGCAAAACCGGGCACCATCAAACCGCACACCCAGTTCTCCGGCGAAGTCTACGTACTGTCGAAAGAAGAAGGCGGTCGTCACACCCCATTCTTCAACAACTACCGTCCGCAGTTCTACTTCCGTACGACGGACGTAACGGGCGCCATCGAATTGCCGAAAGACAAGGAAATGGTCATGCCGGGCGACAACGTCACGATCAACGTCAAGCTGATCAGCCCGATTGCGATGGAGGAAGGTCTGAGATTCGCGATTCGCGAAGGCGGCAGAACCGTTGGTGCTGGCGTCGTCTCCAAAATCTTCGAATAATCGTATATAATAGCAGGCCCCTCTGTTCGTGAGGGGTCAACAAACTGATTTTCGTCAGACTGAAGAAGTAGGGGAATAGCTCAATTGGCAGAGCGTCGGTCTCCAAAACCGAAGGTCGGGGGTTCGAGGCCCTCTTCCCCTGCCACCTGTTGTTACATAACTGAAAGCAGAGTTTTATGTCTAACCAACCTGTGCAAGCCGAGGGTGGCTTGGGCGACAAGGTGAAGGTTGCCTGTGCTGTTGCCTCAATTTTGGCAGGTATTTTCGGTTTTTATTTTCTTGCTGGCCATCCTTCCCTGGCAAGGGTGGGTGTTCTCATTGCAGGTATCGTTGTTGGTGCCGGTTTTATCTGGTTTTCTTCCTCCGGGCGCAATTTTGTCGCGTTTGCCAGAGAGTCTGTGCGTGAAACCAAGAAGGTGGTTTGGCCTGCGCGTAACGATGCGATCCGTGTGACGGGTATCGTGTTCGGTTTTGTTTTGCTGATGGCGATATTCCTCTGGGGTGCTGACAAGGTGCTGGAGTTTGTTCTTTATAACTTCTTACTTGGCTGGAAAAGATAATGAGTGAAAATAGCCAGGATC
This sequence comes from uncultured Oxalobacter sp., assembly GCA_934277985.1. GTDB lineage: Bacteria > Pseudomonadota > Gammaproteobacteria > Burkholderiales > Burkholderiaceae_D > Oxalobacter > Oxalobacter paeniformigenes. The sequence goes on along the minus strand of CAKQWF010000004.1, from coordinate 75,004 downwards.
AGACGGGCAAGGAAAAAAATGCGAGCGCATCGGGCAAGATGCGCTGGTATGTCGTTCATGTCTATTCGGGAATGGAAAAAAGTGTTCGCCGTTCTCTGATGGAAAGAATCGAACGCATGGGTATGAGCGACAAGTTCGGCCAGATACTGGTTCCGACGGAGGAGGTTGTCGAGGTCAAGAGTGGGCAACGTTCAGTGACGGAGCGCCGGTTTTTTCCGGGATATGTCCTGATCGAAATGGAAATGACAGACGATACCTGGCATCTGGTCAAGGATACTGGCAAGGTCACGGGCTTTGTTGGTGGAAAGTCCAACAAGCCGACGCCGATCCCTGCGCGTGAAATGGACAAGTTGCTGCAGCAAATGCAGGATGGTGTGGACAAACCGCGTCCGAAAGTGTCCTATGAAGTCGGTGAGCTGGTTCGCATCAAGGAAGGTCCTTTTGCTGATTTCAATGGCAATGTCGAGGAAGTCAACTACGAAAAGTCGCGTCTGAGGGTTTCCGTGACTATTTTCGGTCGTTCGACGCCGGTCGAACTCGAATTCGGACAAGTCGAAAAAGTTTGATGCGCATGCCGGTGCGCATGTTTTCAAATCCGGCAGAGGAGCCTGCAGCAAGTGCGGGCGTTATGACTCATAAATAGGAAAAAGAAAATGGCAAAGAAAATCGCAGGCTTTATCAAGCTGCAGGTTCCTGCAGGCAAAGCCAATCCATCTCCTCCGATTGGTCCGGCACTGGGTCAGCGCGGTCTGAATATCATGGAATTCTGCAAGGCGTTCAATGCGCAGACGCAGGGTTTTGAAGCAGGCATGCCGATTCCGGTCGTTATTACCGCTTATGCCGACAAGTCATTCACGTTCGCCATGAAGACGCCGCCGGCCACCTTCCTGATCAAGAAGGCTGCAGGTATTGAAAAGGGCTCCCAGAGACCGAATTCTGAAAAGGTCGGTTCCATTACCAGAGCGCAGGCAGAAGAAATTGCGACCATGAAGAAGCCGGATTTGACGGCTGCGGATATGGAAGCTGCCGTCAGAACGATTGCTGGTTCGGCCAAGTCGATGGGCATTACTGTGGAGGGTGTATAAGATGGCAAAAGCATCCAAGAGAGTACGTGCCTTTCAGGAAAAGGTTGATCGCAGCAAACTGTATCCGCTAGATGAAGCGCTGGCACTGCTGAAAGAATTCGCAACGGCAAAATTCAATGAATCCATTGATGTCGCCGTTCAGCTGGGCGTCGATCCGAAGAAGTCCGATCAGGTCGTTCGTGGTTCCGTTGTGTTGCCAGCCGGTACCGGCAAGACGGTGCGCGTAGCCGTATTCGCTTCTGGTGAAAAGGCTGAACAGGCCAAGGCCGCAGGTGCCGATGTTGTCGGTATGGAAGATCTTGCCGCTCAGATCAAGGGTGGCGATATTCCGTTTGACGTCGTTATCGCATCTCCGGACACCATGCGTATTGTCGGTTCCCTGGGTCAGATTCTGGGTCCTCGCGGTCTGATGCCGAACCCGAAGGTTGGTACGGTTACGCCGGATGTCGCAACGGCAGTCAAGAACGCCAAGGCTGGTCAGGTTCAGTACAGAACCGATCGTGCAGGCATCATTCATGCGACAATCGGTCGCAAGTCGTTCTCCGATGCCGATCTGAAGACGAACCTGGTAGCGTTGATCGACGCGCTGAACAAGGCCAAACCGGTCAGCAGCAAGGGAACGTATATTCGCAAGGTTTCGCTGTCTTCCACGATGGGAGCCGGCGTCCGTGTGGATCAGGCATCGATCGCTGCCTGAGTGATATAATAATAGACCCGGTTTTTTCCGGGTAATGACTTTGGGCCATGCCGGGGTTACCCGGCATGGACAATCAAAGACCGCTGGGCAGTCCGGATGAAGTTTGCGGACTGTTAAAAGACAACCCAGCGTAGATGGTGAACCCAAACAGTTTTGCAGTTTCAGGGCGTATGCCTGTAGTGAACTCCTAACGTTGGACACCGTGTTCGAACCGATGCCCGGAAGACGGGTATCATTTTTGGAGGTTGACCGTGGGTCTCAATCTGAATGACAAAAAGGCCGTAGTTGCAGAAGTCAGTGCACAGATCGCTGAAGCACAGACGATTGTATTGGCCGAATATCGTGGTATCCAGGTTGGTGACATGACGCAACTGCGTGCCAAGGCACGTGAAAACGGCGTGTATATGCGTGTTCTGAAGAATACGCTGGCACGTCGTGCTGTAGAGGGGACGGCTTTTGCTGATCTTGCTCCTCAAATGACTGGTCCTTTGGTTTATTCCATTTCCAAGGATGCCGTTGCCGCCGCCAAAGTCGTGCAGGACTTTGCAAAGCGCAATGAAGCACTGGTCATCAGGGGCGGCAGCTATGCCGGAAAGATGCTCGACAAAGCTGGTGTCGCTGCACTGGCCAGCATTCCGAGTCGTGAAGTTTTGCTCTCTCAGCTTATGGGCGTTATGTTGGCACCTGTTTCGGGCTTTGCTCGTGGGCTGGCTGCGCTGGCAAAGAAAAAAGAAGCGGAAGCAGAAGCGGCCTGATAGGCCTGTTTTGTGCGGATCATGTCCGTACTTGTCGCTCGCATGTACCGAATATTGTATTTAACAAAAAATTTAGGAGTTTTACATGGCAATTAGCAAAGAAGACATCCTGGAAGCCGTTGGCGCGATGTCCGTTATGGAACTGAATGACCTGGTCAAGGCATTCGAAGAAAAATTTGGCGTTTCTGCTGCCGCTATGGCTGTTGCTGGTCCTGCAGGCGGTGCTGCTGCAGGTGGTGCTGCTGCTGAAGAACAGACCGAATTCACCGTTGTTCTGTCCGAATTCGGTTCCAACAAGGTTGCAGTCATCAAGGCTGTTCGTGAAATCACCGGTCTGGGCCTGAAGGAAGCCAAGGATATGGTTGATTCCGCACCGAAGCCGGTCAAGGAAGGTGTCAGCAAGGCTGACGCAGAAGAAGCCAAGAAAAAACTGGAAGCAGCTGGCGCAAAAGTCGAAATCAAGTAATTTCGGTTTTGCCGACAGTTTTTGCAGTATTCGAGTCATTGCTGAATCGCCTGCATGGGCGATTCGGCTTTGACTTAATTGTGTTTCGTGAAATAGCTTGCTTAGCACGCTGGAATTGAAATTTGAGTTTTATGCGTCTGGTCCGGAGACCAGAGCACAAAACTGAATTTTCCATCCTTCAGCCACTCATGGAGTGTCCATGCACTACTCATTTACTGAGAAGAAGCGCATCCGCAAATCGTTTGCAAAGCGCGATAATGTTCACCAAGTTCCCTTTTTGCTGGCGACACAGCTTGAATCTTATGAAAAATTCCTGCAAGCCGATGTCCCTCCATTGAAACGCAAGAACGAAGGCTTGCAGTCTGCGTTTACGTCCATTTTTCCGATCGTCTCGCATAACGGTTTCGCGAGACTGGAGTTTATTTCCTATACATTGGGTGATCCGCCGTTCGATGTCAAGGAATGCCAGCAGCGAGGCCTGACTCTGGCGTCACCGTTGCGGGCAAAGGTTCGTCTGGTGATTCTGGACAAGGAATCGCCGACCAAACCTGTAGTCAAGGAAATGAAGGAACAGGAAGTCTATATGGGTGAATTGCCCCTGATGACTGCAACCGGTTCCTTTGTCATCAACGGTACGGAACGTGTCATCGTATCGCAGCTGCATCGTTCGCCGGGTGTCTTTTTCGAACATGACAAGGGCAAGACGCATTCATCCGGAAAACTGCTTTTTTCCGCACGAATCATTCCCTACCGCGGTTCATGGCTTGATTTCGAATTCGATCCGAAAGATATTCTGTTCTTCCGTATCGACCGCCGTCGCAAGATGCCAGTGACGATTCTGCTCAAGGCCATTGGCATGACATCTGAAGAAATTCTGGAAAATTTCTTCGTATTTGACGATTTCCTGCTGCGTCCACAGGGCGCTGAAATGGAATTCGTTCCATCGCGTATGCGTGGCGAAATCGCACGTTTCGATATTCTGGGCAAAGACGGCAAGGTACTGGTCGAAAAGGATAAACGTATCAATGCACGTCATATTCGTGATATCGAGGCGGCGGGTATCAAGCGGATTTCCGTGCCAGAAGATTTCCTGTACGGGCGTGCGCTGGCCAAAAATATCGTCGATCAGGATACCGGCGAGATCATCGCACGGGCCAATGATGAAATTACGGAAGATGTCATGAATCGCCTGCGTGAAGCAGGTGTTTCCGAAATCCAGACGTTGTATACGAATGATCTGGATCAGGGGGCTTATATTTCCCAGACTCTTCGCATGGACGAAACAGCCGATCAGATGGCCGCGAGAATCGCCATTTACCGCATGATGCGTCCTGGCGAACCGCCGACCGAAGAATCCGTTGAAGCGTTGTTCAATGGGCTGTTCTATAACGAGGAACGTTACGACTTGTCCGCAGTCGGCAGGATGAAGTTCAACAGCCGCGTCGGACGTGATGAGCTGACAGGGCCGATGACGTTGTCCAATGACGATATTCTGTCGGTCATCAAGATTTTGGTTGAATTGCGCAATGGTCGCGGTGAAATTGACGATATCGACCATCTTGGCAATCGGCGTGTCCGCTGTGTCGGCGAATTGGCTGAAAACCAGTTCCGTGCCGGTCTGGTCAGAGTGGAACGCGCTGTGAAGGAACGTCTGGGACAGGCTGAAACCGACAATCTGATGCCGCATGATCTGATCAATTCCAAACCGATTTCCGCAGCGATTCGCGAATTCTTCGGATCGTCGCAGTTGTCGCAGTTTATGGATCAGACCAATCCGCTGTCTGAAATTACACACAAGCGTCGTGTATCGGCACTTGGTCCTGGCGGTTTGACCCGCGAACGTGCAGGCTTTGAAGTGCGTGACGTGCATCCGACCCATTATGGCCGTGTCTGCCCGATCGAAACACCGGAAGGCCCGAATATCGGCCTGATCAATTCACTGGCACTTTACGCGCGCCTGAATGAATACGGTTTTCTGGAAACTCCGTATCGCAAGGTCGTCGACAGTCATGTGACCGACCAGATCGAATATTTGTCCGCGATCGAGGAAGGTCGCTATATCATCGCGCAGGCAAACAGCAAGATCGAAAACGGGATGCTGGTGGATGAACTGGTTTCCGCTCGTGAGGCAGGTGAAACCATTCTGGTATCACCGGAACGTGTCCAGTACATGGATGTCGCTCCGGGTCAGATCGTCTCTGTCGCTGCATCGCTGATTCCGTTCCTCGAACATGATGACGCAAACCGTGCATTGATGGGTGCCAACATGCAGCGTCAGGCCGTTCCGTGTCTGAGGCCACAGAAAGCGCTGGTTGGTACCGGTATCGAACGGACGGTAGCGGTGGACTCCGGCACGACTGTTCAGGCGGTCAGAGGTGGTGTGGTTGATTATATTGATGCAGGCCGTGTCGTCGTTCGTGTCAACGATGAGGAAGCCAAGGCTGGTGAAGTCGGTGTCGATATTTACAATCTGATCAAATATACCCGTTCCAACCAGAATACGAACATCAACCAGCGTCCGATCGTCAAGGTCGGCGACCGTATCGCCAAGGGGGATGTGATCGCGGATGGTGCATCGACGGATCTGGGTGAACTGGCACTCGGCCAGAATCTGCTGGTTGCGTTTACGCCATGGAACGGTCTTAACTATGAAGACTCGATCCTGATTTCCGAAAAGGTTGTCGAGGATGACCGTTATACGTCAATCCATATCGAGGAACTCTCGGTTGTGGCACGTGACACGAAGCTGGGACCTGAAGAAATCACTCGCGATATTTCCAATCTGGCGGAAAACCAGCTTGCCCGTCTGGATGAGTCCGGTATCGTCTATATCGGTGCGGAAGTCGAGGCAGGTGACGTGTTGGTGGGCAAGGTGACGCCGCGTGGCGAAACCCAGTTGACGCCGGAAGAAAAATTGCTGCGTGCGATTTTCGGTGAAAAGGCATCGGATGTGAAAGATACGTCGTTGCGTGTTCCGTCCGGCATGGTCGGTACCGTTATCGACGTTCAGGTTTTCACGCGTGAAGGTCTGGTTCGCGACAAACGTGCCCAGCAGATTATCGATGACGAACTGAAACGCTATCGTATCGATCTGAACGACCAGATGCGTATTGTGGAAGGGGATGCATTCCAGCGTTTGAGCAAGCTTCTGATCGGCAAGAAAGTCAACGGCGGTCCGAAGAAACTGGCTCGCGGTGCTGAAATCACGCAGGAATATTTGTCGGATCTGGAAAGATACCACTGGTTCGATATCCGTCCTGCCGACGAAGAAACCGCCAATGCGCTGGAAGCGATCAAGGATTCGATCGAGGAAAAACGTCACCAGTTCGATCTGGCGTTTGAAGAAAAACGCAAGAAGCTGACGCAGGGTGATGAATTGCAGCCCGGCGTGCAGAAGATGGTCAAGGTTTATCTGGCGGTCAAACGTCGTTTGCAGCCCGGCGACAAGATGGCAGGTCGTCACGGCAACAAGGGCGTTGTCTCGAAGATCGTCCCGATCGAGGATATGCCGTATATGGCCGACGGTACGCCGGCCGATATCGTGTTGAATCCGTTGGGCGTTCCTTCACGTATGAATATCGGTCAGATTCTGGAAACCCATTTGGGTTGGGCATCGAAAGGTCTGGGGCTGCGTATCGGTGAAATGCTTCAGGCCAAACGTAAAGTCGAAGATATCCGCGCGTTCCTCAAAGAGATTTATCTGAGCAGCGGCAAGCCGGAAGATCTGGATAGCCTGACGGAAGCGGAAGTGCTGACGCTGGCGGAAAACCTGAAGGATGGTGTGCCGTTTGCTACGCCGGTTTTCGATGGCGCCGATGAAGAAGAAATCCGCCGTATGCTGGATCTGGCCTATCCGGACGATATTGCCAAGAAACTGGGCATGACGGAAATGAAGAACCAGGTCACCCTGTATGACGGCCGTACCGGTGAACCGTTCGAACGTCCGGTGACGGTCGGATACAAGCATATGCTGAAATTGCACCATCTGGTCGATGACAAGATGCATGCACGTTCGACAGGTCCGTATTCGCTGGTTACGCAGCAGCCGTTGGGCGGCAAGGCGCAATTCGGCGGCCAGCGTTTCGGCGAAATGGAAGTCTGGGCACTGGAAGCCTATGGTGCATCGTATGTATTGCAGGAAATGCTGACGGTGAAATCCGACGATGTTGCAGGCCGGACGAAAGTTTATGAAAATCTGGTCAAGGGGGATCACGTCATCGACGCAGGTATGCCTGAATCCTTCAATGTGCTCGTGAAGGAAATCCGTTCCCTGGGTATCGATATCGATCTGGAACGTAACTAGGCAAGCGAGTTGACGACTGGACAGGGCGCCTGGCCACCTTGTCCGGTACAGAATTTTTGGCCGCAGTTCTCACCCAATTGGAGTGAAAAGATGAAAGCACTGCTCGATCTATTCAAGCAAGTTCAGCAAGATGAACAATTCGATGCCATCAAGATTGGTCTGGCATCCCCTGAAAAAATCAGATCCTGGTCTTATGGTGAAGTCAAGAAACCGGAAACGATCAATTACCGTACATTCAAGCCGGAACGTGACGGCCTGTTCTGCGCGAAGATTTTCGGGCCTATCAAGGATTACGAATGTCTGTGCGGCAAGTACAAGCGTCTGAAACACCGTGGTGTGATTTGCGAAAAATGCGGTGTCGAAGTAACGCTGGCGAAAGTCCGCCGTGAACGGATGGGTCATATCGAACTGGCTTCGCCGGCGGCACATATCTGGTTTCTGAAATCCCTGCCGTCGCGTCTGGGTATGGTGCTCGATATGACGTTGCGCGATATCGAACGTGTCTTGTATTTCGAAGCCTATGTCGTTACCGATCCGGGCATGACGCCGCTCAAGAAATGCCAGATCATGTCAGAAGATGATTATGCGGCAAAATATGAGGAATACGGTGACGAATTTTCCGCCTCCATGGGCGCTGAAGGTATTCGTGAGCTGTTGCGTTCGATCGATATCGACCGTGAAGCGGAATTGCTGCGCAATGAACTCAAGGATTCCAAGTCGGAAGCCAAAATCAAGAAGTACGCAAAACGTCTGAAAGTGCTCGAAGCTTTCCAGCGTTCCGGAATCAAGCCGGAATGGATGATTATGGAAGTGCTGCCAGTGTTGCCGCCGGAATTGCGTCCGCTGGTGCCGCTGGACGGTGGTCGTTTCGCGACTTCCGATCTGAACGATCTGTATCGCCGTGTCATCAACCGCAATAATCGTCTGAAACGTCTGCTGGAATTGCGTGCTCCGGAAATCATCACCCGCAATGAAAAACGTATGCTTCAGGAAGCGGTCGATTCATTGCTGGATAACGGTCGTCGCGGCAAGGCCATGACCGGCGCGAACAAGCGTCCGTTGAAATCCCTTGCAGAAATGATCAAGGGCAAGGGTGGGCGTTTCCGTCAGAACTTGCTGGGCAAGCGTGTCGACTATTCCGGCCGTTCCGTCATTACCGTCGGTCCACAGCTGAAACTGCACCAGTGTGGTTTGCCGAAGTTGATGGCGCTGGAATTGTTCAAGCCGTTCATTTTCAACAGACTTGAACTGATGGGGTTGGCCACGACTATCAAGGCCGCCAAACGTCTGGTCGAACTTCAGGAACCGGTCGTCTGGGATATTCTCGAGGAAGTCATCCGTGAACATCCGGTGATGCTCAACCGTGCACCGACGTTGCACCGTCTGGGTATTCAGGCTTTCGAACCGGTATTGATCGAAGGTAAGGCCATCCAGCTGCATCCGCTGGTTTGTGCAGCGTTCAACGCTGACTTCGACGGTGACCAGATGGCGGTACACGTTCCGTTGTCGATCGAGGCACAGCTCGAAGCGCGTACCCTGATGTTGTCTTCGAACAATATTCTGTTCCCGTCCAACGGCGAACCATCCATCGTGCCGTCCCAGGATATGGTGCTGGGGTTGTACTATGCAACGCGCGAAAAGATCAACGGCAAGGGCGAAGGCATGATGTTCGCCGATATCGCCGAAGTCCAGCGAGCCTATGACAACAAGGAAGTCGAACTGGCGACGCGTATCACGGTTCGACTGCCGGATTATGTCAAGGATCCGATTTCCGGTGAAACCGTCAAGAAAGTGGTTCGTTATGAAACGACGGTCGGCCGTGCGTTGCTTTCGGAAATCCTGCCGGAAGGTCTGCCGTTCTCCGTACTGAATACGCCGCTGAAGAAAAAGGAAATTTCGCGTCTTATCAATACGTCGTTCAGAAAATGCGGCTTGCGTGCGACCGTTGTGTTCGCAGACCATCTGATGCAGTCCGGTTTCAAGCTGGCAACACGTGCCGGTATTTCCATCTGTATCAACGATATGCTGGTGCCGAAACAGAAAACCGAACTGATTTCCACCGCAGAACAGGAAGTCAAGCAGATCGAACAGCAGTATGCTTCCGGTCTGGTCACGTCCGGTGAACGTTACAACAAGGTGGTCGATATCTGGGGCAAGACCGGTGACAGCGTCGGCAAGGCCATGATGGATCAGCTGAAAGTGGAAGAAGTCGTCAAACGTGATGGTACGGTCGGCACACAGGAATCCTTCAATTCGATTTATATGATGGCTGACTCCGGTGCACGTGGTTCTGCAGCGCAGATCCGTCAGCTGGCTGGTATGCGTGGCCTGATGGCAAAACCGGACGGTTCGATTATCGAAACGCCGATTACGGCCAATTTCCGTGAAGGTCTGAATGTATTGCAGTACTTCATTTCCACGCATGGCGCCCGCAAGGGTCTGGCAGATACGGCACTGAAGACGGCAAACTCCGGTTATCTGACCCGTCGTCTGGTTGATGTGACACAGGATCTGGTCGTTATCGAAGACGATTGCGGTACGCATGAAGGCGTTGTCATGAAGGCGCTGATTGAAGGCGGTGAAGTCGTCGAAACACTGGGTGATCGTATTCTGGGCCGTGTTTGCGCGAACGACATCATCAATCCGGAATCGCGCGAAGTGCTTTACGAAGCCGGTACGCTGCTTGACGAAGACAAGATCGAGGAAATCGAACGTCTGGGTATCGATGAAGTCAAGGTTCGTACACCGCTGACTTGCGAAACCCGTTACGGCATGTGCGCAAAATGCTATGGTCGCGATCTGGGACGCGGTACGCTGGTCAACGCGGGCGAAGCCGTCGGTGTGATCGCCGCACAATCCATCGGTGAACCTGGAACACAGCTGACGATGCGTACTTTCCACATCGGTGGCGCTGCATCGCGTTCCGCTGTGGCTTCCAGTGTCGAGGCACGTTCCAACGGTACCATTCACTTTACTTCGGCCATGCGTTATGTCACCAACGACAAGGGTGACCAGATCGTGATTTCCCGTTCCGGTGAAATCACCATTGCAGACGATGTCGGTCGTGAACGTGAACGTCATAAGGTGCCGTATGGCGCAACCCTGCTGGTCAACGATGGTTTGCCGGTCAAGGCAGGCAAGGTACTGGCTACCTGGGACCCGATGACCCGTCCGATCATTACGGAATATGCCGGTACGATCCGCTTTGAAAATGTGGAAGAAGGGGTGACTGTCGCCCGTCAGGTCGATGAAGTGACCGGTTTGTCCACGCTGGTGGTTATCGATCCGAAGCGTCGTGGTACGTCGACCCGCTCGGCACGCCCGCAGGTCAAATTGCTCAATGATAACGGCGAGGAAGTCAAGATCGCCGGTACGGAACATGCCGTGACGATCAGCTTCCAGGTCGGCGCGCTGCTGATGGTTCAGGATGGCCAGAAAGTTTCTGTCGGTGAAGTGCTTGCACGTATTCCGACGGAATCGCAGAAGACGCGTGACATTACCGGTGGCCTGCCGCGTGTCGCGGAACTGTTCGAAGCCCGTTCTCCGAAGGATGCCGGTATGCTGGCGGAAGTGACGGGTACAGTTGCGTTCGGCAAGGAAACCAAGGGTAAACAGCGTCTTGAAATCACCGACATGGATGGCAATCGTCATGAATTCCTGATCGGCAAGGACAAGCAGGTTCTGGTTCATGATGGTCAGGTCGTCAACAAGGGCGAAATGATCGTCGATGGGCCGGCCGATCCTCAGGATATTTTGCGCTTGCTGGGTATCGAGGCACTTGCCCGCTATATCGTCGATGAAGTACAGGACGTTTATCGCCTGCAGGGTGTGAAGATCAACGACAAGCATATCGAAGTCATCGTTCGCCAGATGCTGCGTCGTGTGAATGTGGTCGATGCCGGTGATACCTGCTACATTCCGGGTGAACAGGTCGAACGTTCGGAATTGCTGGACGAAAACGATCGCGTCATCGCGGAAGGCAAACGTCCGGCAACTTATGAAAATGTCTTGCTGGGTATTACCAAGGCATCCTTGTCGACAGATTCGTTCATCTCGGCAGCGTCCTTCCAGGAAACGACTCGTGTTCTGACGGAAGCCGCTATCATGGGCAAGAAGGATTCCCTGAGAGGCCTGAAGGAAAATGTGATCGTTGGTCGACTGATTCCTGCCGGTACCGGTCTGGCAATGCATCGTGCGCGCAAGCAAAAAGCGATCTGGGAACAGGAAGAGCGCGCAGCTTTGCAGCGTGCGGAACAGTTGCAGCATGAGCAGCAACAGAGTGTTCACGATGTCGTCAGCGAAAACCCTGAGCAGGAGTCCTGAAGTTGAACGGGGGCATGTCGTGAAATAGCGGCATGCCTATTTGAGACAACAAGAGCAGTGCCTGTTGTTTTTGGCGTGGTCAGACGGTGTATGTCGTTGAAGTAATTGACTTTGCCAAGGAGACAGTTTAGAATCCGCAGTCTTTGGTGCGCTTGGATAATGATCGTTCTGATCGTTTTTCCGGTGGCACAACCTGTGGTGATAGTTTTTCCATGGAGTCCCCGGCCATTGTGGATGGTCGGGATTTTTCTGTAATTTTACTTAGTTGGATTAAATCGATGCCAACCATCAATCAATTGATTCGCCAACCACGTGTGACTGTCAAGGCAAAAAGCAAGTCGCCTGCGTTGGAAAACTGTCCGCAAAAGCGTGGCGTATGTACCCGTGTTTATACGACAACCCCGAAAAAACCTAACTCTGCATTGAGAAAGGTTGCCAAGGTCAGACTGACCAATGGTTTTGAAGTCATTTCCTATATCGGCGGTGAAGGTCACAATCTGCAGGAACACAGTGTTGTCCTGCTGCGTGGCGGTCGTGTCAAGGACTTGCCTGGTGTCCGTTACCATATGGTTCGTGGCTCTCTCGATACGCAGGGTGTCAAGGATCGTAAACAGGCTCGTTCCAAATACGGTGCAAAACGCGCCAAAGCGGCAAGTAAATAATCTGGGTCGGTCGTGTGATCGAGTAAGTGGTGTGTCATGATGGCCACCGTGAGTGTTTGCACTCAGCTGAAGAAAGAAAGGAAAAGAAATGCCTCGTCGTCGTGAAGTACCGAAACGCGAGATTCTGCCGGATCCGAAGTTCGGCAATGTGGATGTTGCAAAATTCGTGAATGTGCTGATGCTTTCGGGCAAGAAGTCGGTCGCTGAAAACATCATTTATGGTGCATTCGAAATCATCGAAGGTAAATCCGGAAAAGATCCTCTGGAAATTTTCATGCAGGCGGTCAATAACTGCAAACCGCTGGTCGAAGTCAAGTCCCGTCGTGTCGGCGGTGCCAATTATCAGGTTCCTGTTGAAGTGCGTCCGGTTCGTCGTATGGCACTGGCGATGCGCTGGTTGCGTGAAGCGGCTACCAAACGCAGTGAAAAATCCATGCCGCAGCGTCTGGCTGGTGAGCTGATGGAGGCTGCAGAAGGTCGCGGCGGTGCCATGAGAAAACGTGACGAAGTTCATCGGATGGCAGAAGCCAACAAGGCTTTCTCGCATTTCCGCTTCTAGTTCGAGAATGAGAGGGTGGCTGTCAAATGACGTTTGTTCAGGCGGCTGTCCGTGGAAAATATCAGGCAGGCCGGGCGCATTTGCAGAAAAAATGCAGCTCGGTTTTGTTTATTAAAAAGTTTTAGGAAAGATTATGGCTCGCAAGACACCGATCGAACGTTATCGTAACATTGGTATTTCTGCACATATTGATGCAGGCAAGACGACGACGACTGAACGTATTCTTTTTTATACCGGCGTGAACCACAAGCTGGGTGAAGTTCATGACGGCGCCGCAACCATGGACTGGATGGAACAGGAACAGGAACGCGGTATTACCATTACTTCTGCTGCGACGACCTGCTTCTGGAACGGCATGGCCAACAATTTCCAGAACCATCGCATCAACATCATTGATACCCCGGGCCACGTTGACTTCACGATCGAAGTGGAACGTTCCATGCGCGTGCTGGATGGTGCCTGTATGGTTTATTGCGCTGTCGGCGGCGTTCAGCCACAGTCCGAAACCGTTTGGCGTCAGGCCAACAAATACAAGGTGCCGCGTCTGGCATTCGTCAACAAGATGGACCGTACCGGTGCGAATTTCTTCAAGGTTTATGACCAGATGCGTTCGCGTCTGAAAGCCAATCCGGTACCGTTGCAGATTCCTATCGGCGCAGAAGACAGTTTTGAAGGCGTTGTCGATCTGATCAAGATGAAAGGGATTTACTGGGATGATGCTTCCCAGGGTACCAAGTTCGAATATCGTGATGTACCAGCCGAACTGATGGATCAGGCCAAGGAATGGCGTGAAAAACTGGTTGAAGTCGCCGCCGAATCCAGTGAAGAACTGATGGACAAGTATCTGGGCGAAGGCGATTTGCCGGAGGAAGATATCAAGAAGGCATTGCGCCAGAGAACCATTGCCGGCGAAATTGTTCCGATGATGTGTGGATCCGCATTCAAGAACAAGGGCGTTCAGGCCATGCTGGATGCTGTTGTCGAATACCTCCCGTCTCCGGTCGATATTCCTGCGGTCGAAGGTACGGACGAAAATGACAATATCGTTACCCGCAAGGCTGCCGACGATGAAAAATTCGCTGCACTGGCATTCAAGATCATGACGGACCCGTTTGTCGGACAGCTGATTTTCTTCCGCGTTTATTCAGGTGTGGTCAAATCCGGCGATACGGTTCTCAATCCGATCAAGAACAAGAAAGAAAGAATCGGTCGTCTGTTGCAGATGCACGCCAACCAGCGTGAAGAAATCAAGGAAGTGATGGCGGGCGATATCGCTGCAGCCGTCGGTCTGAAAGAAGCGACGACCGGTGAAACACTGTGTGATCCGAGCGCACCGATCACCCTTGAAAAGATGGAATTCCCGGAACCGGTTATTTCCGAAGCGGTAGAACCGAAGACCAAGCAGGATCAGGAAAAAATGGCTCTGGCACTGAACCGTCTGGCTCAGGAAGACCCGTCCTTCCGTGTCTATACAGACGAAGAATCCGGTCAGACCATTATTGCCGGTATGGGCGAATTGCACCTGGATATTATCGTTGACCGTATGCGCCGTGAATTCGGTGTCGAAGCAACGATCGGCAAACCACAGGTTGCATATCGTGAAACCATTCGCAAGTCTTGTGAAGAAAGTGAAGGCAAGTTCGTCAAACAGTCCGGCGGCCGTGGTCAGTATGGTCACGTTGTGCTGAAGATCGAACCGCAGGAACCTGGCAAGGGCTTCGAATTCGTCGATGCGATCAAGGGTGGTGTTGTTCCGCGTGAATTCATTCCGGCAGTTGAAAAGGGTATTCGCGATTCCCTGAATTCCGGCGTGATGGCCGGCTATCCGGTGGTTGACGTCAAGGTTACGTTGTTCTTCGGTTCCTACCACGATGTCGACTCGAACGAAAACGCCTTCCGTATGGCAGGTTCCATGGCATTCAAGGAAGGTTGTCGCAAGGCTGATCCAGTCATCCTCGAACCGATGATGGCGGTCGAAGTCGAAACGCCGGAAGATTATGCCGGTACGGTTATGGGTGACCTGTCTTCCCGTCGCGGCATGGTTCAGGGTATGGAAGATATGGCCGGCGGTGGCGGCAAGGTCATCAAGGCCGAAGTTCCGCTGTCCGAAATGTTCGGTTATGCAACTGCGCTGCGTTCTGCAACACAGGGCCGTGCAACCTATACGATGGAATTCAAGCACTACGCTGAAGCACCGAAAAATATTATCGAAGCAATTGTCAGCTCACGCGCAAAATGATTTAATTGCCCATTGAGCTAAATATTTAATAAATCGTTCTTTTTGAAGGAAATCTGAAAAATGGCAAAGAGCAAGTATGAGCGGACGAAGCCGCACGTAAACGTAGGAACAATTGGTCACGTTGACCATGGCAAGACCACCCTGACGGCGGCGATTGCGACCGTACTGTCGAAGAAATTCGGAGGTGAAGCCAAGGACTACGACCAGATTGACGCAGCGCCGGAAGAAAAGGCACGTGGCATCACCATCAACACAGCCCACGTAGAATACGAAACCGCAAACCGTCACTATGCCCACGTTGACTGCCCGGGCCACGCCGACTACATCAAGAACATGATCACTGGTGCAGCCCAGATGGACGGAGCCATCCTGGTCGTATCTGCAGCAGACGGTCCGATGCCGCAGACCCGTGAACACATCCTGCTGGCCCGTCAGGTCGGCGTACCGTACATCATCGTATTTTTGAACAAGTGCGACATGGTCGACGACGCAGAACTGCTGGAACTGGTAGAAATGGAAGTACGCGAACTGCTGTCCCGCTACGAATTCCCGGGTGACGACATTCCGATCATCAAAGGTTCCGCCAAAATGGCACTGGAAGGCGACACCGGCGAACTGGGCGAAGTCGCGATCATGGCACTGGCCGACGCACTCGACAGCTACATTCCGACCCCGGAACGTGCAGTTGACGGCACCTTCCTGATGCCGGTAGAAGACGTATTCTCCATCTCCGGTCGTGGTACCGTCGTAACCGGTCGTGTAGAAAGAGGCGTCATCAAGGTAGGCGAAGAAATCGAAATCGTCGGCATCCGCGAAACCGCCAAGACCACCTGCACCGGCGTGGAAATGTTCAGAAAACTGCTGGATCAGGGGCAGGCAGGCGACAACATCGGCGTACTGCTGCGCGGAACCAAACGTGAAGAAGTCGAACGTGGACAGGTTCTGGCAAAACCGGGCACCATCAAACCGCACACCCAGTTCTCCGGCGAAGTCTACGTACTGTCGAAAGAAGAAGGCGGTCGTCACACCCCATTCTTCAACAACTACCGTCCGCAGTTCTACTTCCGTACGACGGACGTAACGGGCGCCATCGAATTGCCGAAAGACAAGGAAATGGTCATGCCGGGCGACAACGTCACGATCAACGTCAAGCTGATCAGCCCGATTGCGATGGAGGAAGGTCTGAGATTCGCGATTCGCGAAGGCGGCAGAACCGTTGGTGCTGGCGTCGTCTCCAAAATCTTCGAATAATTCATTGCAGGTACGATAATTCAAATGCTGCGGGTGGCAAGCCATCCGCAGCTCGTTCTTTGGAAAGATATTATGCAAAACCAGAAAATCCGCATTCGCCTCAAGGCATTCGACTACAAACTGATCGACCAGTCTGCACAGGAAATCATCGACACGGCCAAACGTACCGGTGCCGTCGTCAAGGGGCCTGTTCCACTGCCGACCCGTATCCAGCGTTTCGATATCCTGCGTTCGCCGCACGTCAACAAAACCTCGCGCGACCAGTTCGAAATCCGTACGCACCAGCGTTTGATGGATATCATCGATCCGACCGACAAGACCGTCGATGCCCTGATGAAACTGGATCTGCCAGCAGGTGTCGATGTCGAAATCAAGCTGCAATAATTGCTTAGCAGGCAATTAGCGGTTGTGCAAACGGCGCATGCGGGATATAATGCGCCGCTTGAGCAAGTC
Organism: uncultured Oxalobacter sp.; assembly: GCA_934277985.1. Taxonomy (GTDB): domain Bacteria; phylum Pseudomonadota; class Gammaproteobacteria; order Burkholderiales; family Burkholderiaceae_D; genus Oxalobacter; species Oxalobacter paeniformigenes. The sequence goes on along the minus strand of CAKQWF010000004.1, from coordinate 58,211 downwards.
AAGAGATTGTTTTTGCTCTTGTTTCTGTAAAATAACAAACAGCCCTGCCCAATCGTAGGCAGGAATGGAGATAAAAATGAGCCTAGGCCTTATCGGGCGTAAGGTTGGGATGATGCGTATATTCACGGATGATGGGGATAGCATTCCTGTTACCGTGGTAGATGTATCGGACAACCGCGTTACGCAAGTCAAGACGACCGAGACAGACGGTTACACGGCTGTCCAGGTTGCATTCGGCAAACGCCGTCCTTCCCGTGTCAATAAAGCTGCAGCCGGACATTTCGCGAAAGCAGGTGTCGAAGCAGGCAGTGTATTGCGCGAATTCAGAGTTGATGCTGCCAAGGCAGCGGAAGTCAAGGCAGGTGACGTATTGCCTGTCACCCTGTTTGAAGTCGGTCAGAAGATTGATGTTCAGGGCGTTTCGATCGGTAAAGGTTATGCCGGTACCATCAAACGTTACAATTTCGGTTCCGGTCGTGCTACCCATGGTAACTCCCTGTCGCACAATGTCCCGGGTTCCATCGGTATGAACCAGGATCCGGGTCGCGTTTTTCCGGGCAAGAAAATGACGGGTCACATGGGGGATGAAACCACCACCGTTCAGAATCTGGAAGTCGCACGTATTGATGCAGAACGTAATCTGCTGCTGGTCAAGGGTGCTGTTCCGGGTACCAAGAATGCGCAGGTTGTTGTACGTCCTGCCGTAAAAACCAAAGTAAGCAAGGGGGCATAACAGATGGAATTGAAGCTCCTAAATGGAAAAGACCAGGTTGCCGGCAAAGTGGAAGCGCCGGATACCATTTTCGGCCGTGAATATAACGAAGCACTGATTCATCAGATCGTTGTCGCTTTCCAGGCCAATGCCAGAACTGCCGATCGTCAGCAAAAGAGCCGTGAAACGGTTGCGCATACGACCAAGAAACCGTGGCGTCAGAAAGGTACCGGTCGTGCACGTTCGGGTATGTCGTCCTCGCCGCTGTGGCGTGGAGGCGGTCGCGCGTTTCCCAATTCGCCCGACGAAAATTTTTCTCACAAGGTCAACAAGAAGATGTATCGCGCAGGTGTCTGTTCGATTCTCTCGCAGCTGGCACGTGAAGGCAGACTGACGGTGATCGACGAACTGGCGCTTGAAGCACCGAAAACGAAGATGTTGGCCCAGAAGCTCAAGGCTTTCGGTTTCGATTCCGTACTTGTCATTACGGACAATTTCGATGAAAACCTGTATCTGGCATCGCGCAACCTGCCGAATGTATTGGTGCTCGAACCACACCAGGCTGATCCTGTTTCCCTTGTCTATTTCAAGGATGTACTGATTACCAAGGCAGCTCTGGGCAAGATTGAGGAGATGCTGGCATGAGTGCGGTCATGAAAATTAGTGAAGAACGTCTGATGAAAGTATTGCTGGCTCCGGTAGTTTCGGAAAAGGCCACTTTTATCGCTGAAAAGTATGAACAAGTCATTTTTCGTGTACTGAAAAATGCAACCAAGCCTGAAATCAAGGCAGCCGTTGAAAATATGTTCAAGGTTGAAGTCGAATCAGTGCAGGTGCTGAATCGCCTGGGCAAGCAAAAACGTACGCGTAACGGTATGGGCCGCAAGAGCAATCAGAAGCTGGCATATGTTTGCCTCAAGCCTGGTCAGGAAATCCATTTTACCGAGGAGGCTAAATAATGGCTCTCGTTAAAGTCAAACCAACATCTCCGGCTCGCCGTGGAATGGTCAAGCTGGTCAATCCGGAACTGTACAAGGGACGTCCTTATGCCGCTCTGGTTGAAAAGAAATCCAAGAGTGCAGGGCGTAACAACAACGGTCATATCACGACCCGTCATATCGGTGGTGGTCACAAGCATCACTATCGCGTGATTGATTTCGTTCGTAACAAGGACGGTATTGCCGGCAAGGTGGAACGTATCGAATACGATCCGAACCGCACTGCCAACATTGCACTGGTTTGCTACGCAGATGGCGAACGCCGTTACATCATCGCACCGAAGGGTCTGTCCGTCGGTGATCAGATCATGAACGGTTCCGAAGCACCGATCAAGGCTGGCAACTGCCTGCCGTTGCGCAATATTCCGGTCGGTACGACGTTGCACTGCATCGAAATCCTGCCTGGCAAGGGTGCGCAGCTGGCACGTACTGCCGGTGCCGCTGTCGTTCTGATGGCGCGCGAAGGATCGTATGCACAGGTTCGTCTGCGTTCCGGTGAAGTTCGTCGTATCCATATCGAATGCCGTGCGACGATCGGTGAAGTGGGCAATGCGGAACAGAATCTGCGCAAATTGGGCAAGGCTGGTGCAATGCGCTGGCGTGGCGTACGTCCGACGGTACGCGGTGTTGTCATGAATCCTGTCGATCACCCGCATGGTGGTGGTGAAGGTAGAACATCCGGTGGACGTCATCCGGTTACGCCTTGGGGTCAGAAGACCAAGGGTCTGAAAACGCGTAGCAACAAGCGCACGACTTCGATGATCGTTTCGCGCCGCAACAAGAAATAAGGGGTAGCATATGACACGTTCGTTGAAAAAAGGACCTTTCTGCGATGCGCACCTGATCGCCAAGGTGGAAGCTGCGCAGGCATCCAAGGATAAACGGCCAATTAAAACCTGGTCTCGTCGGTCAACAATTATGCCGGATTTTATCGGGCTGACGATTGCTGTTCATAATGGCAAACAGCATGTTCCCGTTTATATTTCCGAAAATATGGTTGGTCATAAATTGGGCGAATTCGCATTGACCAGAACTTTCAAGGGTCATGCCGCCGATAAAAAAGCTAAGAAATAGGACCAATGATGGAAACAAAAGCTTCTCTTCGTGGTGTGCATTTGTCAGCGCAAAAAGGTCGTCTGATTGCCGACATGATTCGTGGCAAGAAAGTGGATCAGGCGCTCGATATTCTGTCGTTCACACCGAAAAAAGGTGCTGTCATTATCAAGCAAGTGCTGGAATCGGCTATCGCCAATGCGGAACACAATGACGGTGCGGATATTGATGAACTGAAAGTTTCTTCGATTTATGTTGAAAAAGGAACTTTTATGAAACGTTACTCGGCTCGTGCAAAAGGACGGGGTGACCGTATTTCGAAACAAACCTGTCACATTTATGTGACGGTCGGTAATTAAGGGGGTCACGATGGGACAAAAGATTCATCCAACTGGTTTCCGTCTGGCAGTTGCCCGTAACTGGTCTTCCCGCTGGTATGCCGGCAACAACAATTTTGCCGGAATGCTCAACGAAGACCTGAAGGCTCGTGCCTATCTGAAGAAAAAACTGAAAAACGCATCGGTCGGTCAGGTCGTGATCGAACGTCCGGCAAAGAATGCGCGCTTTACCATTTACAGTTCTCGTCCGGGTGTAGTGATCGGCAAGAAAGGTGAAGATATCGAAGTGCTGAAATCGGATCTTTCCAAGATCATGGGTGTGCCGGTTCATGTCAATATCGAAGAAGTTCGCAAGCCTGAACTGCATGCCCAGCTGATCGCAGATTCGATCACCCAGCAGCTGGAAAAACGTATCATGTTCCGTCGCGCAATGCGTCGCGCGATGCAAAACGCGATGCGACTGGGAGCTGTCGGTATCAAGATCATGTCTTCCGGTCGTCTGAACGGTATCGAAATCGCGCGTACCGAATGGTATCGTGAAGGTCGTGTGCCTTTGCATACCCTGCGTGCCGATATCGACTATGGCTTTTCCGAAGCACAGACTACCTACGGCATTATCGGTGTGAAGGTCTGGGTATACAAGGGTGATCGTCTGGAAAACGGCGAAGCACCAAAGATCGAAACGCCGAACGATGAAGACAAGAAACGTCGTGGCGCACGCCGTGATGATGGCCGTCCTGGCAGACAGCGTGTCAGAAAGTCTGAAGGTGCCGGTGCATCCGAAGCTCCTTCGACCGGAGCCAAACGCGTTCGTGCAAGAAAACCTGAAAATGCAGCGGCAGCGACCGAAAGTGCGCCTGCTGAAGCGGCAGGAGAATAATTATGTTGCAACCATCTCGTAGAAAATATAGAAAAGAGCAGAAAGGTCGCAATACCGGTATTTCTCACGAAAGAGGTACCAAGGTATCGTTTGGCGACTTTGGTCTGAAAGCGGTCGGAAGAGGTCGTATCACGGCACGTCAGATCGAGGCAGCACGTCGTGCCATGACACGCCATATCAAGAGAGGCGGCCGTATCTGGATTCGTGTATTCCCGGACAAGCCGATTTCCGAAAAACCTGCTGAAGTCCGTATGGGTAGCGGCAAGGGCAATCCGGAATACTATGTCGCAGAAATCAGACCAGGCAAGGTTCTTTATGAAATGGACGGAGTGGATGAGGCTCTGGCCCGTGAGGCATTCCGTCTGGCCGCTGCCAAATTGCCACTGCCGACGGTCTTCGTTGTCCGTCAGCTTGGCCAGTAATAGGAGTGAATATGAAAGCATCCGAACTGCGTTCCAAGGATCAGGCTGAGCTGAAGACCGAACTCAACGATCTTTTGAAGGCTCAATTTGGTCTGCGTATGCAATTGGCGACCCAGCAGTTGACCAATACTTCCCAGCTCAAAAAGGTGAGAAGAGATATTGCTCGGGTAAAAACTGTCATGAATTCAAAGGGTAAAGCATAATGAACGATCAGGAAAAGTCCGTGTTGAAACGCACTCTGATTGGTAAAGTTGTGTCTGACAAGATGGACAAAACGGTTTCCGTTTTGATCGAACGCCGTGTCAAGCATCCGCTGTATGGGAAAATTGTCCGTCGTTCCAAGAAGTATCTTGCGCACGATGAAAACAATCAGGCAAAAATTGGCGATACCGTTGAAATTCAGGAAAGTCGTCCAATTTCTAAAAACAAATCTTGGGTTCTCACCAAAGTTATTCAGGTTGCGCAAATTATATAAAAGGATTGCATTTGTCCCTGGATAGTGCAATAATGCAAAACTTCGCATCACACCTCACGGGGGCGGTGCGAAGTTCTTTATATATCATGTACACCTAATCAGTCGCACGCATGTGCGTCTGGCGGGACCAAGACTGATCGCCGAAGTTTATGGCGAATTAAGTTGGGAAAGAAAATTATGATTCAGACTGAAAGTCGTTTAAAAGTGGCCGACAATACGGGTGCCAGAGAGGTTCTTTGCATCAAGGTTCTCGGCGGATCCAAGCGTCGCTATGCTCAGATCGGTGACATCATCAAGGTGGCTGTCAAAAGTGCTGCGCCGCGCGGTAGAGTCAAGAAAGGCGAAATCTACAATGCAGTCGTTGTTCGTACTGCAAAGGGTGTTCGTCGTCAGGATGGTTCTCTGATCAAGTTCGATGAGGGTGCGGCTGTGCTGCTCAACAACAAGCTCGAACCGATCGGAACGCGTATCTTCGGGCCGGTAACTCGTGAATTGCGTACGGAAAGATTTATGAAAATCGTTTCACTTGCGCCGGAAGTATTGTAAGGGGATGTTATGAACAAAATACGCAAAGGCGATGAAGTGATTGTTCTGGTCGGTAAAGACAAGGGCAAACGTGGCGTCGTTCAGCAATGTATTGAAGATCGTGTCGTTGTCGCTGGTGTGAACGTTGCCAAGAAAACGACCAAGCCGAATCCGATGACGGGTGCAACGGGTGGCATTGTCGACAAGCTTATGCCGATTCATGTTTCCAATGTTGCTCTGTTCAATGCAAAAACGGGCAAGGCTGATCGCGTGGGTTTTAAGGAAGTGGACGGCAAGAAGGTCCGTGTCTTTAAATCGAATGGTGAAGTTGTCGGGGCTAAATAATTATGGCGCGTCTACAGGATTTATATAAGGAAAAAATTGTTGCCGATCTGATGGCAAAATTTTCCTACAAGTCAGCAATGGAAGTTCCTCGTATTACCAAGATCACTCTGAATATGGGGTTGTCGGAAGCCGTTGCCGATAAAAAGGTAATTGATCATGCTACTGGCGATCTTGCCAAAATCGCAGGTCAAAAACCGGTTGTGACCAAGGCTCGCAAGTCCATCGCGGGTTTCAAGATTCGTGAAGGTTATCCGATCGGGTGCATGGTTACCCTGCGCGGTGCGAGAATGTATGAATTTCTCGATCGTCTGGTAACGATTGCATTGCCGCGTGTGCGTGACTTCCGTGGTATCAATGGTCGCTCTTTTGATGGTCGTGGCAACTACAATCTGGGCATCAAGGAACAGATCATATTCCCTGAAATCGAATATGACAAAATCGATGCGCTGCGTGGTCTGAACATCAGCGTCACCACCACCGCCAAGACAGACGAAGAGGCGAAGGCACTTCTTTCCGCATTTAAATTTCCGTTTAGAAATTGAGATAGCCATGGCAAAACTGGCATTAATAAATCGTGAATTGAAACGCGCTGCGCTTGTCAAGAAATATGCAGGCAAACGCGCTGAACTGAAAGCTATTATCGACGACCAGACGAAGTCTGAAGAAGAACGTTTTGAGGCTCGTCTGAAACTGCAATCGTTGCCTCGCAACGCCAATCCGACGCGTCAGCGCAACCGTTGCGCATTGACCGGAAGACCGCGTGGCACTTACCGCAAGTTTGGCCTGGGTCGTGCCAAACTGAGAGAATTCGCCATGAATGGTGAAATTCCGGGAATTACTAAAGCTAGCTGGTAGCAGGGGGAATTGTTATGAGTATGAGCGATCCTATCGCAGATATGCTGACTCGCATCCGTAATGCGCAGCAGGTCAAAAAAGGTTCTGTTGCCATGCCTTCGTCCAAGGTGAAAGTTGCCATCGCGAAGGTGCTGAAGGATGAAGGTTATATCGATTCCTTCGATGTTAGCGAGGAAGCTGGCAAGGCACAGTTGAATATTGCGCTGAAATACTATGTCGGTCGTCCTGTTATCGAAAGACTTGAACGTGTTTCCCGTCCTGGTCTTCGTATTTACAAGGGTCGTGACGAACTGCCGAGCGTGATGAATGGACTGGGTGTCGCTATTGTATCGACGCCGAAGGGAGTCATGACTGACCGCAAGGCGAGAGCTACCGGTGTCGGTGGTGAAGTTCTTTGCTATGTTGCCTGAGGAGTGAAGCATGTCTAGAGTTGGAAAAATGCCGGTTGCTGTTCCTGAAGGCGCGACGGCAGCAATCGCGGGCAACCAGATTACCATCAAGGGCCCTTTGGGTTCCATGAGCAGAACGCTGAGCGATCTGGTTGTTGTCAAGCAGGAAGACAAGTTATTGAAGGTTGAGGCTGCAAACGACAGCCGGGAAGCCGTAGCGATGTGGGGAACGACGCGCGCCCTGCTGAACAATATGGTTCTGGGTGTCAGCAAGGGCTTTGAAAAACGTCTGAGTCTGGTTGGTGTCGGTTTCAGGGCTCAGGCGCAGGGTGACAAGTTGAACATGTCTCTCGGTTTTTCTCATCCTGTCGTTCATGTCATGCCGGAAGGCATCAAGTGCGAAACCCCTTCGCAGACTGAAATCGTGATCAAGGGTATGGACAAGCACCTGGTTGGTCAGGTCGCTGCTGACGTACGTGCATATCGCAAGCCTGAGCCATACAAGGGCAAGGGCGTTCGGTATGTAGACGAAGTCGTTAAGATCAAAGAAACTAAGAAGAAGTAATAGGGGCGATTGATGAACAAGAAACAATCACGTTTGCGCCGCGGCCGTCAGACCCGGGCCAAAATTGCTGTTCTGAAGGCAACACGTTTGTCGGTGCATCGTACCAATTTGCATATTTATGCAAACATTATTGGCCCGGATGCCCGGATTCTGGCTTCTTCGTCGACACTGGAATCGGACGTCCGCAAGGAACTGGCAGGGAAAAGCGGTGGCAACGTCGCTGCCGCCATGCTGGTAGGCAAGAGAGTTGCCGAGAAGGCTTTGCAGGCCGGAATTACCGAAGTGGCTTTCGATCGTTCCGGTTTTCGTTACCACGGCCGTGTCAAAGCATTGGCTGAAGCTGCTCGCGAAGCAGGTCTGAAGTTCTAAGGATATAACCATGGCAAAAATGCAACAAAAGACGCAGGGTGATCGGCCGGATGACGGATTGCGCGAAAAGATGATCGCGATCAATCGTGTAACGAAAGTCGTCAAGGGCGGTCGTATTATGGGTTTTGCTGCACTGACGGTAGTCGGTGATGGCGATGGCCGTATCGGAATGGGCAAGGGTAAATCGAAAGAAGTGCCTATCGCTGTCCAGAAGGCAATGGAAGAAGCTCGCCGCAACATGATCAAGGTGACGCTCAAGGACGGTACCTTGCAGCATACGATTATCGGAAAACATGGCGCTTCCAAAGTGATGCTCAATCCTGCCAAACAGGGTACCGGTGTGATTGCCGGTGGCGCAATGCGTGCGATTTTCGACGTGATGGGCGTGACCAACGTCGTCGCCAAATCTTTCGGTTCGAGCAATCCGTACAATATGGTCAGAGCAACCCTCAATGCACTGGCTTCGATGAACACTCCCGCCGATGTCGCGGCAAAACGTGGCAAGTCGGTAGAGGAAATTGTTGGATAAGGTGATCGACATGTCTAATCAAATTACCGTGAAACTGGTCAGAAGTCTGATCGGAACGCGCAAGTCGCATCGCGACACCGTTCGTGGTCTGGGTCTTCGTCGATTGAATTCCGTATCCACTTTGCAGGACACGCCTGCTGTTCGTGGAATGATTAAGAAAGTATCGTATCTCGTTCAGGTTATTGCCTGAGCGGAGCGGCAAACAGGATAAGCTATGAATTTGAATAATTTGCAGCCTGCCTATGGCGCTAAACAGGCAAAGCGCAGAGTCGGACGTGGTATCGGCAGCGGATTGGGAAAAACAGCTGGTCGCGGTCACAAGGGCCAGAAATCAAGAGCTGGCGGTTTTCACCGTGTGGGTTTTGAAGGCGGCCAGATGCCGTTGCAGCGCCGTCTGCCAAAGCGCGGTTTCAAGTCTCCTGCTGCATTGACCCGTGCAGAAGTCCGTCTTTCCGATCTGGATAAACTGGGCGTGGATGAAATCGATCTGCTGGTGCTGAAACAGGCCGGTCTGGTATCCGGTCTGGTCAAGAATGTCAGAGTCATTCTGTCTGGTGAAATCAATCGCAGTGTGACTGTGAACGGGCTTGCTGTCACCAAAGGAGCCAAGGCCGCCATTGAAAGCAAGGGTGGCAAGGTCGCTTAAGTAAACAACTTACAGGGGTATCCAGTTGGCAACGTCATCTAATTTGGCAAAAAATGCCACAGCCGGTTTTCCATGGCGGCGTTTGTTGTTTTTGCTCGGAGCATTGGTGGTGTTCCGTATTGGCGCCCATATACCGGTTCCTGGCATTGATTCCGAACAGCTGGCCATGCTGTTCAGACAGAATCAGGGCGGTATTCTCGGCATGTTCAACATGTTTTCGGGTGGCGCGCTTTCGCGGTTTACCGTGTTTGCGCTGGGCATCATGCCGTACATTTCGGCTTCCATTATCATGCAGATGCTGGGGATTGTGTCCCCGCAGATTGATGCACTGAAAAAGGAAGGCGAAGCGGGCAAAAGGAAGATGACGCAGTACACGCGTTACGGTACGCTTGTGCTGGCCGCGTTTCAGGGGCTCGGTATCGCTGTCGCGCTGGAATCGCAGCCAGGCCTGGTTATCGAACCGGGCATGGCTTTCCGTTTTACGGCAGTTGTTACGCTGGTAACCGGTACGATGTTCCTGATGTGGCTTGGCGAGCAGATTACCGAACGTGGTCTGGGTAACGGTATTTCCATGCTGATTTTTGCAGGTATTGCAGCAGGTTTGCCCAATGCGATCGGCGGTCTTGTCGAACTGGTTCGTACCGGTTCGATGAATACGCTGACTGCATTGATCATTTGCGTTATCGTTGCGGTGGTTACCTTTCTGGTTGTCTTTATCGAAAGCGGTCAGCGTCGTATCCTGGTCAATTATGCAAAACGACAGATCGGCAACAAGATTTATGGCGGGCAAAGCAGCTTTTTGCCGCTCAAGGTCAACATGGCCGGTGTTATTCCGCCGATTTTTGCCTCGTCGATCATCCTGTTCCCGGCAACGATCGTTGGCTGGTTCGCTACCGGTTCAGAGTCGGACAACATGTTCGTTCGCTTTTTGAAGGACCTTGCCGCATCGCTGGCACCTGGTGAACCGGTTCATGCCATTTTGTATGCGGCTGCCATCATCTTTTTCTGTTTCTTTTATACCGCACTGGTATTCAACAGCCGCGAAACGGCAGATAACCTGAAAAAGAGTGGCGCTTTCATTCCGGGCATTCGTCCGGGTGACCAGACAGCACGCTATGTCGATAAAATTTTGATGAGGTTGACACTGGCGGGTGCGATTTATGTTACATTAGTCTGTTTGTTGCCGGAATTTCTGGTTGCGCGTTGGCAGGTGCCGTTTTACTTCGGTGGTACGTCCCTGCTGATTATCGTCGTTGTCACGATGGATTTTATGGCGCAGATTCAGAATTACATCATGTCCCAGCAGTATGATTCGCTGTTGAGGAAAGCGAATTTCAAGAGCAACAGCTTACCGCGTTAATATTTCATAAAAGATATTGGTTTTATGGCTAAAGATGACGTTATCCAGATGCAGGGCGAGATTGTCGATAACTTGCCCAATGCGACTTTTCGCGTAAAGCTGGAAAATGGACATATGGTTCTCGGGCACATTTCCGGCAAGATGCGTATGAATTACATCCGTATTCTTCCGGGCGACAAGGTAACGGTGGAGCTGACTCCTTATGATCTGAGTCGTGCTCGTATTGTTTTCAGAACAAAATAGCTGGATTCAACAGTTTCTTAGAAAGAGGGTGAAAATGAAGGTTCAGGCATCAGTCAAGCGGATTTGCCGCAACTGCAAAATCATCAAGAGAAAGGGCGTGGTCCGTGTGATCTGCACCGAAGCACGTCATAAACAGAGACAAGGTTAATTAACGTCAATTTAGGACAGAACGAATGGCACGTATTGCAGGGGTTAATATTCCCAACCATCAACACATTGTCATTGGCCTGACGGCTATTTATGGTATCGGACGTCCGAGAGCACAGTCGATCTGTGCTGCTACCGGTGTCGATCCTACCAAGAAAGTCAAGGATCTCGATGACAACGAACTTGAAAAACTTCGCGTCGAAATCGACAAATTCGTGATCGAAGGCGACTTGCGCCGTGAAGTTTCCATGAGCATCAAGCGATTGATGGATCTGGGTTGTTATCGTGGTTTGCGTCATCGCCGCGGTTTGCCGGTCAGAGGCCAGCGTACACGCACCAACGCGCGAACCAGAAAAGGTCCACGTAAAGCCGCGCAGTCTTTGAAGAAGTAATGCAGGCATACGTAGTTTGAACAAGTAGACGGATCGAGGAATTTTTATGGCAAAAGCATCGAATAGTGCAGCAGCTCGCGTGCGCAAGAAGGTGAAGAGAAACATTGCAGAAGGTGTTGCACATGTGCATGCTTCTTTCAACAACACCATCATTACCATTACGGATCGCCAGGGCAATGCGCTGACGTGGGCTACTTCCGGTGGTGCAGGTTTCAAGGGCTCTCGCAAGTCCACTCCATTTGCAGCACAGGTTGCCGCAGAAGCAGCAGGCAAGGTAGCTATCGAATATGGTATCAAGAATCTGGAAGTCAAGATCAAGGGCCCGGGTCCTGGTCGTGAATCGGCTGTCCGCGCACTGAACGGACTGGGTATTCGCATTACGCAGATTCAGGACATTACACCTATTCCGCATAATGGTTGCCGCCCGCCAAAGCGTCGCCGTATCTGATTTCCATTGTAAAGAAGACCACTGTTATGCCGTTCGTGGCATGACTTGCGCCTGTTGTGAGGCGTCAATCAATTTTTGAAAAGGAATTATTGTGGCACGATATATCGGACCCAAAGCAAAGCTTTCCCGTCGTGAAGGCACTGATCTCTTCCTGAAGAGCGCAAGACGCTCTCTCGACTCCAAATGCAAACTGGATGTCAAACCCGGCCAGCATGGCATGAAATCGGGTGCACGTACATCCGACTATGGCAATCAGCTCCGTGAAAAACAGAAAGTCAAACGCATGTATGGCATTCTGGAAAAACAGTTCCGTCGTTATTTTGCCGAAGCAGAACGCAGAAAAGGCAATACCGGCGACAATCTGATGCAGCTGCTGGAATGCCGTCTGGACAATGTCGTTTATCGTATGGGCTTCGGTTCCACCCGTGCCGAAAGTCGTCAGCTGGTCAGCCATCAGGCATTGATGGTCAACGGCAAGGTTGTCAATATTCCTTCGTATCTGGTCAAACCGGAAGACGTCATCACCGTTCGTGAAAAGGCCAAGAAACAGGCACGTATCATCGAATCGCTTTCCCTGGCTGAACAGATCGGTATGGCCGACTGGGTTTCTGTCGATTCCAAGAAGATGGAAGGTGTTTTCAAGCGTATTCCGGATCGCAGCGAATTTGCAAACGATGTCAACGAATCGCTGATCATCGAATTGTATTCACGTTAATTACCGCATTATCAGAGCCATCAGCCTTATTGGTGTAACGAGCCAAGGGTATTGAAAAGGACAAATTATGCAAAACAATTTTCTTAAACCGCGTATTATCAACGTCGAATCGCTGGGTGGCGGTCGTTCCGTTGTCGAAATGGAACCGTTCGAACGCGGTTATGGACATACGCTGGGCAATGCGTTGAGACGTGTGCTGCTGTCGTCCATGACAGGGTATGCACCTACAGAAGTCACGATTGCCGGCGTGGTCCATGAATATTCGACGCTGGACGGCGTTCAGGAAGATGTAGTCGATCTGCTCCTGAACCTGAAGGGCGTCGTTTTCAAGCTGCACAACCGCGATTCGATCACCCTGTCCCTGAAAAAAGCGGGACCGGGTGTTGTCACTGCAGGTGATATCGAGCTGCCGCATGACGTAGAAATCATCAATCCGGATCATGTCATTGCCAATCTTGCGGACAATGGCAAGCTGGATATGCAGATCAAGGTTGAAAAAGGTCGTGGATATGTTCCAGGCAACGTCAGACGTTTGTCCGAGGATGCGAACAAGACCATTGGACGCATCATTCTGGATGCATCTTTTTCGCCAGTACGTCGTGTTTCCTATTCGGTCGAATCGGCTCGTGTCGAACAGCGTACCGATCTGGACAAACTGATCATCAATATCGAAACCAACGGTGTCATTACTGCCGAGGAAGCGATTCGCCAGTCTGCTCGCATTCTGGTCGATCAGCTGAGCGTTTTTGCCGCACTAGAAGGCACTGAAACGACATCCGAAGCACTGACGCAGGTTCCGGCGGTTGATCCGATTCTGTTGCGTCCTGTCGATGACCTGGAATTGACCGTACGCTCCGCAAATTGCCTGAAAGCGGAAAACATCAATTACATCGGCGATCTGATCCAGCGCAGTGAAAACGAATTGCTGAAGACCCCGAATCTGGGACGCAAGTCGCTCAACGAAATCAAGGAAGTTCTCGCTTCCAGAGGTTTGACACTGGGTATGCGTCTGGATAACTGGCCGCCGGCAGGACTTGAAAAATAATGTTTAACCCGAACGGCCCGCAGTTCTGACTGATAGAAGAGCCGTATTGAAAGATTTATAAGGAAAATATCATGCGTCATCGTCATGGTTTGAGAAAACTGAACCGTACTTCTTCCCACCGTCTGGCCATGCTCCGCAATATGACGGTTTCCCTGCTCCGTCACGAAGCAATCAAGACCACTTTGCCGAAGGCCAAGGAATTGCGCCGTGTCGTCGAACCGATCATCACGCTCGGCAAGACCAATACGGTTGCCAACAAGCGTTTGGCATTCAATCGTCTGCGTGATCGTGAAATCGTCGTCAAGCTCTTCAATGTACTTGGCCCGCGTTTTGCCAATCGCAACGGTGGTTATCTGCGTATTCTGAAAATGGGTTTCAGACTGGGTGACAATGCACCGATGGCTTATGTCGAATTGCTCGACAGACCGCAGGAAGAAAAAACGGAAGCTACAGAAAGCAAATAAGCTTTCCGCCATCTGTTGCAAAGGGCTGGATTTTCTAGCCCTTTTTTATTGCCATGAAAGACTGACGGCTGTGGCATACTCTGTACATGGAATATTGCTGGAGAGAGAAATGGAAAAGCCGATTCTGGTTTTTTGTACTGTACCTGACACGACCACAGCGGAACGTCTGGCAAAGGCACTTATCGATGAAAAACTGGTTGCCTGTGTAAATTGCGGCACGCCGTCACGTTCCTTTTATCGCTGGAATGGCAAGGTGGAAGAGGCGTCCGAGATGACACTGACGATCAAGACAGTCGATGCACGCTATGATGCCGTCGAGTCATTGATCCGCTCGATGCATCCGTATGAATTGCCTGAGATACTGGCAGTACCCGTTCTTTGTGGCCTGACACCCTATCTGGAATGGCTGGCACGTGAGACGGCCTGAAATGATGTTGTTCCTTAAAGATAGTGCGTAAGCATCAGGCACAAGCCGACGATGAGCGGAATGGAAAAGTTATCATCGATATGGATGCGGTTTTCGTAGATTTCTGCGAATGTGGCCAGTGTGATGCCAAGTGCACCGTATAACAAAAAGGAAAGCGGTTGCCGGCTATAGTGGTAAAACAATAGCAGAACGATAAATGAGAACAGCCAGAAAGCGATGCTGCCTTCGATACTTTTCTTCCCGTGGTTGATTTTATGTCGTCCGAGTTTTCTTCCGATCAGGGCAGCGAAGGTATCTCCGACAAGCATGATGGACAAGGCGGTCATGGCGATGGTTCTGGGAAACAGGATCGTGGCGAAAAGTACGGCGGCAATGAGGTAGGGCGCTCCGCTTGGACGAAAGGTTTCACGTGTTTCGCTTTCGCGCAGAATCCGGTTGAACAGGGCGCCATAGGTCATGGTAAATAGCGGCCAGCGTTTGTTGTTGCCATATTCGACGACAAGCATGATGAACAGCAGCGCGGCAAAAAGCGAGATATTGAACCATTTCGGGAAATAGCCTATGGAAGCGACCATCCAGAGAGAACTTAGGTGGATGAGTTTCCTGAATACTTCGTGACCGTATGAAATCGGTTTGTTCATCTGAAGGTGCCTGCTGTAACGTGGAATGGTATCTTGCAAGATGTTTTTATGCAGACATGATAACGAAACAGAGCTGCAAATTTCTGTAAAAAACGTGCATGAGAGAAATCGTAAAATCCGGGACGTGAATGGCGGGCCGGTCATGAAGAAGCGGACGCGAGACCCAGAATGCTGCTAGTGGCTTTTTCCAGTCCGCTGCGTTTCAAGGA
Source organism: uncultured Oxalobacter sp. (assembly GCA_934277985.1). Classification (GTDB taxonomy): domain Bacteria; phylum Pseudomonadota; class Gammaproteobacteria; order Burkholderiales; family Burkholderiaceae_D; genus Oxalobacter; species Oxalobacter paeniformigenes. Next base: position 43,019 of record CAKQWF010000004.1, on the reverse strand, counting down.
CGAGAAAAGCTGCGCCGAAAACGGAAAAGGAACGCCTTTTTCATCAACATAGCTTGCGAGAATGGTATTGACCTGTTTCAGGGCATTGGAAGACTCGCTGCGGTTTAGCTTGTCGGATTTTGTCAACAGACAGTGAACAGGTTTTCCGGTCGGCGCGAACCATTCGAGCAATTCGATGTCGAGCGGCTGGAATGGGTGACGTGCATCCATTACAAGTACCAGTCCCTTGAGTTGCTCACGTGTCATCAGGTAGTCGCCAAGCAGTTTTTGCCAGTGATTTTTTGCCGCACCCGAGACCTGTGCATAACCGTAGCCCGGAAGATCGACCAGAAACAATTCAATTTCACGAGGATTGACCGGATCATGGCGATGTTGCGCCACGTGGCCGCCACCGACGGAGAAAAAATTGATATGCTGGGTTCGCCCGGGTGTTCTTGAAGCGAAAGCCAGTCCTTTCTGGTTGCACAAGGTATTGATGGCGGAGGATTTTCCCGCGTTGGAGCGACCGACAAAGGCAATTTCCGGTACGTCAAGGCGAGGCAAATCGCGCAAATGGTTTGCTGTTTTGAAAAAGCGCGCTTGCCACAGTTTTGACATGATGACTCCGGTTATGCGGGACCGGGAATGTCCCGCGGGGTAGTAAGACAGTTCAGGATACGACGGTTTCCAGTGCAAAAAGTTCTTCGGTACGTTCACGTCTGCGTATCAGATGGATTTTCCCGTTCGCGACAAGAATTTCAGCTGCGCGGCCACGCGAATTGTAGTTGGAAGACATGGCCATGCCATAGGCGCCGGCACTCATGATCGCTAACAAGTCGCCTTCCTCAATGGCCAGTTCACGCTGTCTGGCCAGCCAGTCGCCGGATTCACAAATCGGACCGACGATATCGTATGAGATGGTTTTGCCGGAGCGTTGCGTGACAGGCAAGACACCATGCCATGCTTCGTAGAGTGAAGGACGCATCAGATCGTTCATTGCACCATCGACGATAGCGAAATGTTTTTCCGCATTGGTTTTCAGGTATTGGACTTCTGTAAGCAGGATGCCCGCATTACCTGAAATGGAACGGCCTGGTTCAAACACCATGGTGAAAGGCATACCGGGATATCTGGCTTTCTTCCAGGCCGAGATACGATGAAAAACACGGTCGATATAGTCCGCAACAGGGACAGGACGTTCACGGTCATAAGTGATGCCGATACCACCGCCGATATCGATGTGATGCAGTTCGATACCATGTTGTGCAAGACGGTCGAACAAATCGGTCAGTTTGTCCAGCGCTTCGAGCAGCGGTGCGTCGTCAAGCAGCTGGGAGCCGATATGGCAATCAATGCCTGTGATCGCGATATGCGGCATTTTGGCAGCGGTCAGGTAACTGTCCAGTGCTTCCTCATACGGTATGCCGAATTTGTTTTCTTTCAGCCCGGTCGATATGTACGGGTGTGTTTTGGGGTCTACGTTAGGATTGACACGGAAGGATACGCGGGCGGTCTTGCCCATTTCGGAGGCAATCCGGTTGATGCGTTTCAATTCTGCCAGCGATTCGATATTGAAGCAGAGAATGTCATGTTCCAGTGCAAGGCGGATTTCCGCGGCAGTTTTGCCCACACCTGAGAAGATGACTTTGCCGGGATCGCCACCGGCTGCGATGACACGAAGGAGTTCACCGCCGGATACGATATCGAAGCCTGCACCTTCCTGTCCGAGAATATTGAGGATGGCGATGTTGGAATTGGATTTGACCGAATAACAGACCAGTGAACCGATTTCATCCGAATGGTGTGCGTGGCATGCGTCGGCATATTGGCGGTAATGGTCGGTAAAGGCAGCTTTGGAATAGACGTAAAGCGGCGTACCGTATTGCGCAGCCAGTTCATCAAGGCGTACGCCGTCAACGGTCAGGATATCGTTTTGATAATAAAAATGCGTATCGGTTTTCATGATGGTTACGGTAGTGTCGGCAAACTGCCTGGAAGAATGCCCAAAGGCGCTCTTTCCGATTCAGGTTCCTCGGTTTCCGGTTCAGGGAATGTTTGCGGAGTGACAGGTTTGGGTGTCGTATCGGTAGGTGGCAGAATCAGCGCACCTTTTTGCCCGCAGGCACCTAGACCGGCACAGAGGCATCCGGCAAACAGCAAGGTAACAAGCCATCGGAGTTGTCTGAAAAATATCATTTTGTCCAGTTGATTCAAAAGGGCGCATGAACGGCTCAATGCGCAGTGTAACACGTGAACCGGCAGGGCATGACCAATGTCATGGTGTGTGGCCGTATATCAGTCGGCGAAGATTTCATCCATGACATGGTTGTTTTCCGATTCATAGATTCTTTCATAATCTTTCTGGCCGACGCCGATATTGGTGACGATTTTGCCCGGAGGATATTCGGCATAATAGTAATCGCCGTTTTCAAAAATCACACCTGGGGGAGGTGACTTTATTTCAACAGGCATCCCGGAAAGCGCTTTTTGCATGTAGTTGATCCAAACAGGCAGTGCAAGACCGCTGCCAGTTTCTCGTCCGCCCATGTTGCGCGGCTGGTCGAATCCCAGCCATGCCACTGCAACGAGACGGGGATGATAACCGGCAAACCATGCATCGTAGGAGTCGTTTGTCGTACCGGTTTTTCCGGCCAGGTCGGGACGGTTCAGTGAATTGGCTCTGGCGGCAGTCCCGCCCCTGACGACATCCTTGAGCAGTGTATCCATGATGAATGCGTTACGTGCGTCGATAACGCGGTTGTTTTCATCGCCCGCCTTGTCAGGATTCGCTTGTGCAAGTGTTTTGCCGTCGGCATCGGTGATGTACGAAATGATGTAAGGCTTGATACGGTAGCCACCATTCGCGAAAACGGAGTAAGCGCTTGCCATTTGTAGCGGTGTTACGGAACCTGCACCGAGTGCCAGTGTCAGATAGGGCGGGTTTTTATCTGGATCGAAGCCGAAACGGGTGATGTATTCCTGTCCGTATTGTGCACCGATCTGGTTGAGGATGTGAATCGAAATCATGTTTTTCGATTTCATCAATCCGCGACGCATGGTCATGGGGCCTTCATATCTCGAATCGAAGTTTTTCGGCTTCCATATCTGGCCTCCAGGTTGGCCGGTAAACGACATGGGGGCATCGTTGATGATGCTGGCCGGCGCCAATCCCTTGTCAAGGGAAGCGGAATAAATGAAAGGTTTGAAAGACGAGCCCGGCTGACGCCATGCCTGTGTGACATGGTTGAACTTTTTCTGTGTGAAATCGAATCCGCCGATCAGGGAGCGGATGGCACCGTCGTTCGGATCAAGCGATACAAAGGCAGCCTCGATCTGCGGCATTTGCACGATGCTCCAGTTGTTTGCTGCATCCTGCATGACGCGTATGATGGCACCGCGCCGAATCTGGCCGTTGCCGCTTGCATTCTGGCCCAGACGCGACGCGGCAAAAGCGAGTCCCTTGCCTGTGATGGTGACGGTTTTGCCAGACGTAAGAACTGCATGAACGACATCGCCGGATGCATCCAGCACCACCGCACTCAGTATGCCGTCACTGTCTGGGTAACGTGCGAGTTCATCCTCGATGGCATCGTCGATGGCATCGGGGTCTGACGGTATTTCCATGTATCCTTCAGGGCCACGATAACCGTGCCGCTTGTCATAATCCATCGCGCCGCGCCGGACGGCATGGTAGGCGGCTTCCTGGTCTTTTTGCGTAATGGTGGTATAGACGTTCAGGCCGCGGGTGTAGGTTTCGTCCTTGTACTGGTCATAAATCATCATGCGCACGAGTTCTGCGACATATTGTGCGTGAATATTGAATTCGTTGCGGCTTGTTTTGACTTTGATCGCTTCGTTTTTGGCATTTTCGTATTCCTGTTCCGTGATATAGCCGAGTTGTTTCATGCGGAGCAGGATATAGAGCTGGCGCTGTCTGGCCCGGGTCGGGTTGGTGATCGGGTTGTTGGCAGAAGGCGCCTTCGGCAATCCGGCGAGCATGGCTGCCTCTGCGATGGTGATGTCTTGCAAAGGTTTGCCGAAATAAACTTGTGCGGCCGATGCGAAGCCGAAAGCACGTTGCCCCAGATAGATCTGGTTCAGATAGATTTCTAGAATCTGGTCTTTGGTCAGCGTTTGCTCGATTTTCCATGCCAGGAGGACTTCGTAGAGTTTCCGTTTGAATGTCTGCTCGCTGGTCAAAAAGAAGTTGCGTGCGACTTGCTGGGTGATGGTCGATGCACCCTGTCTGTTTCTGCTGACCAGATTGTGAAGCGCCGCGCGCAAAATGCCGATGTAATCGACACCACCATGCTGGTAGAAACGGTCATCCTCGATGGCGAGGACGGCTTTTTTCATGACATCGGGAATCTGGTTGATGCGAACCAGACTGCGTCGTTCTTCACCGAATTCGCCGATCAGGACGCGGTCCGCTGTATAAATGCGCAAGGGCATTTTCGGGTGATAGTCAGTGAGCTGGTCCATCGGTGGCAGTTTCGGATAGATCAGCGTCATGGCCAGTATGACAACGAGTGCACCGGCGAGTATCGCGCAGGCGCCCAGTATCGCGCAACGGATCAGAATACGTACAAGAAACGATCTGCTTATTCGCGTTCCGGAAGAGGGAGGCTGTTCGTTGTTCTGATTCTTGTTAAACATGCTATTCAGCAAAAAAGACAATACGCGCATTATCCATTAAACACGCAATATTAGCACTTAAATATGTAAGTAACTGTTTCAGGATGTATGTGTGAGCCTGCAAAAGAATTGCGATTGCGAGGGGATATATCTGATATATTCGGCAATACGGAAACGATAGTTATTTTTTTATGCAACAGAATATTTTTCTTGTCGGCCTGATGGGTGCTGGCAAGACGACCGTCGGTCGTCTCCTGGCAAAAAGGCTGGGTATGAGATTTGTGGATTCGGATCACGAGATCGAGGCGCGTACCGGCGCCACGATTTCATGGATTTTCGAAATCGAGGGGGAAGAAAGTTTCCGGCGCCGTGAAGTCGAAACGATCAGGGATTTGACCGGACGTTCCGGAGTGGTGCTGGCGACAGGTGGCGGTGCGGTGATTCATCCGGAAAACAGGAAACACCTGAAGGCCAGAGGAACGGTTATTTATCTGCGTGCCAGTGTGAACAATATTTTGCAACGGACCATGCATGATAAAAGCCGTCCGTTGTTGCAAACCGAAAACCGGAAAGAAAAACTGGAAGAATTGGCAAGACAGCGCGATCCCCTGTATCGTGAGGTGGCCGATATTATCGTGGATACAGGCAGGCCCAATGTTCATGCCATGGTGCAGTCGATTATGGCCCAGCTGGCGAATTACCAGAAAGGCCAGACTGCACGAAAACAGAAAAAACAACCTGCGAACCGCACGAAGAAAGTACAAACGATCATGAAAAACAGCGATACTCATCTTGAAGTCGATCTCGGCGAACGCAGTTATCCGATCGAAATCGGCGCCGACCTGCTGACGGACACGGCTTTGCTGGGCAGGCTGATTTCCGGCAAGCGCATCGTCATCATCACCAATACAGTCGTTGCGCCGCTTTATCAGGAAACATTGACTCGTTCGCTCGAAACGGCTGGCAAAACGGTACAGTCGCTTGTTTTGCCAGATGGCGAAAAGGAGAAAAACTGGACCAGCCTGATGAAAATATTCGATTTTCTGATGGAGCACAAATGCGACCGGAAGACGACGCTGGTGGCACTGGGTGGCGGTGTGATCGGCGACATGACGGGATATGCAGCGGCAAGTTTCATGCGAGGTGTGCCTTTCGTACAGGTGCCGACGACGTTGTTGGCCGAAGTGGATTCGTCGGTGGGCGGCAAGACGGGAATCAATCATCCGCTCGGCAAAAACATGATCGGGGCGTTTTACCAGCCCGAGGCAGTGATTGCCGATACCAAAACACTGGATACGTTGCCGGATCGTGAACTGGTCGCCGGGCTGGCGGAAGTGATCAAGTATGGCGCAATTATCGACAGGCCGTTTTTCGAATGGCTGGAAGACCATATCGGCAACTTGCTGGCACGCGACAGGGATGCGCTGGCTTATGCCATTCGTCGTTCGTGCGAGATCAAGGCCGATATCGTGCGTCAGGATGAGCGTGAAAGTACGGGATTGAGGGCGATACTGAATTTCGGACATACTTTCGGACATGCGATAGAGGCAGGACTGGGGTATGGGGAATGGCTACATGGCGAGGCGGTAGGTTGCGGCATGGTGATGGCGGCAGATCTGTCATGTCGCATGGGCTGGCTGGACGCGACTTTGCGGGACCGGATCCGTGCATTGGTGGAAAAAGCGGGTTTGCCGGTCGTGTCGCCTGCGCTGGGAACGGAACGCTGGATCGGATTGATGCAGGTCGACAAGAAAAATGCAGGCGGTGAAATCCAGTTCGTGTTGCTCAAGACGTTGGGCGAAGCAGTGGTGACCCCTGTGCCGATGGATTTGCTGGGTGCCACACTTCGTGAAAGTTCCGCTGCTGGCCAGGAGAGTGTCTGATCTGAAAGAAAGGAAACCGCATGGGATCTCCGAAACTGGCCGTTTATGCATGCGATCCTGCGGTTTCGCGAGGGCGCCGCTTTGCGGAACCTTCCGATATATCGCGTACCGAATATCAGCGTGATCGGGACAGGATCGTACATTCCGGCGCATTCAGACGTCTGGAATACAAGACACAGGTTTTCGTCAATCATGAGGGCGATCTGTTCCGGACACGCCTGACACACAGTATTGAAGTGGCACAAATCGCACGGTCGGTCGCGCGCAATCTGTCGTTGAACGAGGATCTGACGGAGGCCATATCGCTGGCGCATGATCTGGGACATACGCCGTTTGGTCATGCCGGTCAGGATGCGCTCAATGCCTGTATGAAAAACTATGGCGGGTTCGAGCACAATTTGCAGAGCCTGCGTGTCGTGGATATGCTCGAGGAGCGGTATGGCGCATTTGACGGGCTGAACCTGACTTATGAGACGCGCGAGGGGATTCTCAAGCATTGCGATACGGCAACTGCGCAGCGGTTGGGCGATGTGGGACAGCGTTTTCTGGAAAACCGGCGGCCTTCGCTGGAAGCGCAGCTGGCCAATATGGCCGACGAGATCGCCTATAACAATCATGATGTGGATGATGGCTTGCGTTCCGGATTGCTTTCAGTGAAGCAGCTGATGGATGTCGGGTTGTTTGCCCGTTTCTGGAAAGAGGTTCATCTGGCGATGCCGGATATTACCGAACGGCGTGCCATTCACGAAACGATACGGAGGATGATCAGTGCACTGATTTGCGATCTGACCCAAACGTCCATGGCCCGGATACGTGATGCCGATCCACGGTCGGTCGATGATGTTCGTGATGCCGAACCGCTGATTGCGTTTTCCGATGTCATGGCAAGCGAATCCGGGATACTGAAACAGTTTCTGTTCGAGCATTTGTACCGGCATCATCAGGTCAACCGGATGACCAGCAAGGCACGTCGTATCGTGCGCAAACTTTTCTCGATTTTTATGGAAGAACCTCAGTTGCTTGCTCCGGAATATCGTTCTGCCAGTCGTGACGAATATGAGCAGGCACGCAAAATAGCCGACTATATTGCCGGCATGACGGATCGCTATGCCATGCGGCAGTACCGGCTTTTGTTTGAAATAGAAGGGGTTTGATCGTTTTATTCGATGGTGTCCTGAACCGATTCGATTCGGATTTGTGCAGTTCCGCTTGCCAGACGGACCGATACTGGCGCATGTATGGGAAGTTGTTCGGGAGAACGGATGATTTGTCCTTCCGTGTCGGTCATGATGGCATAGCCCCGTTCGAGAGTCCGTTGCGGACTGAGCAGTTCGAGTTGTGCGGATAGGGACTGGATGTTTTTGCGGTGGTTTGTCAGCTGTGCGGCCATCGTTCGTGCCAGCAAGTCCTGCAGATGCGAAAGACGGGTATGCAGTGGCACGGTGTCAGGCAATTGTGCCTTGAGTCGGGTGCGCATGTTCGCCAGCTCGTGTCGCCATGCAGCCAGTGTGTTTGTACCGGTATGAGCCAACCGGGTGGCCAGTGTCTGGGATTTGAGGCGTTCGCGCGTGATGTAGGTGGATGGGCTGATCAGTCTTCTCGAAAACGAATCGGTTTCCTGCATCGTCTTTTCCAGACGCCGTTTCATGGCGTACTTGAGTTTGCCGGCTTGTGTGGAAAGCCATTCCATCCAGTCGTCTCGCGCACGTGCAGCCAGTTCGGCAGCCCCTGTTGGTGTGGGTGCACGCAAATCGGATACGAAGTCCGCGATTGTGAAATCGGTTTCATGGCCGATACCGGAAATGGTCGGTATCGTGCAGTTGGCGATGGCACGTGCGACATTTTCGTTGTTGAAACTCCACAGATCTTCAATGCTGCCGCCCCCGCGGCAGATCAGCAATACGTCGCATTCCGCCCGTTCGGACGCTGTTTCGATGGCTTGTACGATGGCTGCAGGTGCGTCGGCGCCCTGAACTGCTGCAGGATACAGAATGACCGAAATATGCGGCGCTCTTCTGTATAGTGTTGTCAGAATATCCCGCAAGGCAGCCGCTTTCAGGCTGGTGACGATACCGATGGTACGTGCCAGTAATGGAAGCGGACGTTTGCGACTCTGCTCGAACAGTCCTTCTGCTTCCAGTTTTGCTTTCAAGCGCAAAAAGGCTTCGTACAGGCTGCCTGCTCCTGCGTGGCGGATGGCTTCGGCATTGAGCTGGAAGTCGCCACGGGGTGTGTATAGCGATACGGTTGCACGAACTTCGACATGGTCGCCATTACGCGGTATGAAATCCGCCAGTTGGGCGCGATTTCTGAACATGACGACCCGGACTTGCGCTTTGTCATCCTTGAGCGTGAAGTACCAGTGTCCGGATGCGGCTCGCGTGAAGTTTGAGATCTCGCCGGATATCCACAGTAGCGGAATGCTTTGCGTGAGCAGATCAGCGACGATGCCGTTGAGTTCGGTGACACTTAATACGGGTGACGAGGAAGCAATGCGGCTGGATGGCATATGACGTTTCCCGAAGGGGACGGACTGTGCGGCAGACGCTTGTACAGGGGCAAGCCGTGTACAGGTCACGATTGTTTGTCGTGTTCGGCGTGAATGGACCAGACAGGATAAAATTTCTCGACGGCCGGTCCGGATGTATCCATGCAATGACACTGGTCCAGATGGAACGGTCGTTCGCCTGCTTTCTGGAAGGCTGCCTTGACACGCGCTTCTTCCTCGCCGAAGACGAATACCTGCATCGCAACGGATGGAATGGCTTCGGCCAGTTCATTCATATGGGTGCAACCGTTGATTCCCTTGAACCTGTCGTGAAGTTCATGGCGGAAATGATGAAGAACGTTCAGCCCGATCAGTTGTTTGTACCGTGAATGGATGTTTTCGCAGTAACCTTCGAACGGAACATCGTCGAATGCCACATGGGCATCCACAACGGTGCCTTGCGCATTGATCGTCAGGCGTATCCACAGGTTGTGCAAAGGACGTTTGGCAGGAATGACGATCGAGGTAAGAAACAGTTCATGCGTCTTGACATCGGTAAAATGGGCGTCAATATCCCATAACTCGTCGTCCCGATAGAAAAACTGTACCTGGATGGTTCTGGTGTGTTTCAGAACACGTTTGGGGGTTGCTGATGGCAATGGCATAAATGTTCGCACTTACTACATATACAGTTACCGTCAGAACAGTTGCCAACGTCTTCGCCTTGAAACAACCGCTCGCATACGGTGTTGGCGATATTATAGCTGAAAAGCCATATCCTTTTAAAGGAGACAGAACGATAATAAATTTTGATCGTTGTCCGCAAATAGTACATTTTTTTTCAAAATTACTGTTAATATATACAGGCATATGATCTTGAATTTTTATTGGCAGTCTAAACGGAAAGAATCTTATGGACGATAACAAAACCGCATCCAGTCAGGAAAAGAGCAAGGCACTGTCCATGGCGCTGGCTCAGATTGAGAAACAGTTCGGCAAGGGGTCTATCATGCGCATGGCGCCCGGCGTGGTGGTAGAGGAAATTCCTACGGTCTCGACCGGTTCGCTTGGTCTGGATATCGCACTGGGCGTTGGAGGTTTGCCGCGTGGACGGGTTATCGAGATCTACGGGCCTGAATCGTCAGGGAAAACGACGCTGACGTTGCAGGTCATTGCGGAAATGCAGAAGATCGGGGGCACTTGCGCGTTTATCGATGCGGAACATGCGCTCGATGTCGGGTATGCCCAGAAACTGGGGGTACATTTGCCGGATTTGCTGATTTCGCAGCCGGATACCGGAGAGCAGGCGCTCGAAATTACGGATGCCCTGGTTCGTTCCGGTGGCGTCGATCTGATTGTGATCGATTCGGTGGCCGCACTGACGCCGAAAGCGGAAATCGAGGGGGATATGGGTGATGCGTTGCCTGGTCTTCAGGCCAGACTGATGTCGCAGGCATTGCGCAAGCTGACCGGCAGTATCAAGAAAAACAACACGACTGTCATTTTCATCAACCAGATCAGAATGAAGATCGGGGTGATGTTCGGCAATCCGGAAACCACGACAGGGGGCAATGCGCTGAAGTTTTATTCTTCTGTCCGTCTGGATATCCGTCGTACGGGTTCGATCAAGTCGGGTGACGAAGTGATCGGTAGCGAAACGCGCGTGAAAGTGGTCAAGAACAAGACTGCACCGCCGTTCAAGGAAGCGTATTTCGATATCCTGTATGGCGAGGGGACGTCACGTGAAGGGGAAATTCTCGATTTGGGCTCTGAGGCGAAAATCGTGGAAAAGGCAGGTTCATGGTACAGCTACAACGGAGAGCGGATCGGGCAAGGAAAGGATAATGCTCGCAATTATTTGCGCACGCATCCGAAACTGGCGCGTGAAATCGAGAATCGGGTCAGGGTGTTCTATGGCGTTCGCGAGTTGCCTGCTTTGCAGGATGATGCCGGTAGTGAATCACCGGAGGCATGATGTGTCGTTCAGCCGGTGAGAGGATATCGGAACGGGCATGCTGAGACAGAAATTGACGTTGAAGGCTCGGGCATTGCGTTATTTGTCCATTCGTGAGTACAGTCCGGCTGAACTGGAACGCAAACTGCAGCCTTATGCAGTGCAAGGTGACGATCTGGCTGCATTGCTGGCGTGGTTAAAGGAACGCGGTTTCTTGTCCGAGACGCGTTTTGTCGAAACATATGTCCGGCGGCAGTCTGCGCGCTATGGAAATGCGCGTGTGCTGATGGAACTGGAGCGGCACGGGGTTTCCGGTTCGGCGTTGTCTCATGCGGAAGCGGAATTGCAAGACAGTGAGTTCGAACGGGCACAGTCTGTCTGGAAGAAAAAATTCGGTGCCGCGCCGTCCGATATGCGCGAAAAGGCGCGTCAATTCCGTTTCTTGCAGCAGAGGGGCTTTTCCGGAACGGTCATCAGAAAAGTGTTGAAAGACGCGGATTTTTCCGATGACGAGCGATGAAAGGGCGGGTTACCACCCTTTTTTGCGGGCTGCATATGCGTAGGACAGATACAGTGCGAACAGCCCGATGAGGATCATGGGGACCGAGAGCATTTGTCCTGCGGAAATGGTGATGCCAGCAAAGGAAACTTCGTAGTCGGGGGTGCGGAAATATTCCGTCAGGAAACGTGCTGCACCGTACAGAAAGGCATACATGGCACTGACCGCGCCAAGCGGGCGTTCCTTGCGTGCGTAAATCCAGATCAGGATGAATATCAGCACGCCATCCACCAGTGCCTGATAAAGCGGTGACGGATGGCGGGGCAACATGTCGACATTCGGCCAGATCATGGCCCAGGGCAGCGAAGGATCGGCGACTCTGCCGGGTAATTCAGCATTGATGAAATTGCCCAGTCGTCCGGCTGCGTATCCCAGCGGTATCAGTGGGGCGATCAGGTCAAGTGTCGCAAGGATATTCCGGTGGTTTTTGCGGCACCACAGCCATGCGGCGATGACGACGCCAAGACAACCGCCGTGGTAAGACATGCCGCCGTGCCAGACGGCGAATATCTGGGATGGATGGGAAAAGAAATAGGACGGGTTATAGAAGAGCACCTCGCCCAGTCGTCCGCCGATGATGACGCCGAGCACGCCGTAAAAGAGCATGTCGTCCAGGTTTTTTGTTGTCCAGCCCGCCTGCATGATATGCGGCTGTTTCAGCCGTATGCGGCCCAGAACCGAAAACAGGATGAAGGCCAGCAAATACATGAGGCCGTACCAGTGGACGGCAAGCGGTCCGATAGAAAAGGCGACCGGGTCGGGTAATGGGTGTACGAGCATATTCGTTGGGTTGGACGGATTGACATCCAAGCTTTTTTACAAGGGTTGAATTTTGGCACAAGTTAAGGTTTTTTGGCGGTCTGTGCGCAAATAAAACGGTCTTTTTGACTACCGGATGCCGAGAGGATGTGCAGAAAGGCGCAGACTTTCTGGTGTTTACTTTCCGATTTCGTGTCAAAATATTCCGTTATCGCAAAATAAATGGGAGATTTTCACATGCCTCAATATCGTTCCTGGACTTCGACTCACGGAAGGAATATGGCCGGTGCACGTGCGCTGTGGCGTGCAACAGGCGTCAAAGACGGCGATTTCGACAAACCGATCATTGCGGTGGTCAATTCGTTTACCCAGTTTGTACCCGGACACGTGCATTTGAAGGATCTGGGACAATTGGTCGCCCGCGAGATCGAGGCGGCAGGCGGCATTGCCAAGGAATTCAATACCATCGCCGTGGATGACGGTATCGCCATGGGGCATGGCGGGATGTTGTATTCGTTGCCGTCACGTGAATTGATCGCCGATTCGGTCGAATATATGGTGAATGCACATTGTGCTGATGCCATGGTCTGCATTTCCAATTGCGACAAAATCACTCCGGGAATGCTGATGGCATCGTTGAGGTTGAACATTCCGACGATTTTCGTCTCCGGTGGCCCCATGGAAGCCGGCAAGCTCATGGGGGTTACGCAAGGTCAGAAGGTCTTCAAGGTTGATCTGATCGATGCAATGATCCAGGCGGGCAATCCGAACAACAGCGACGAAGTGGTGATGGATTACGAACGGTCTGCTTGTCCGACGTGCGGTTCCTGTTCCGGCATGTTCACCGCCAATTCGATGAATTGCCTGATGGAAGCGCTGGGCATGGCGCTCCCCGGAAACGGTACGCTTCTGGCGACGCATGCCGATCGCAAGGAATTGTTCCTGCAAGCGGCACGCAAGATTGTGGAAATCACCAAACGGTATTATGAGCAGGACGATGCTTCCATATTGCCGAGAAGTATCGTGACCAAGTCTGCGCTGGAAAACGCCATGGCGCTGGATGTGGCCATGGGCGGTTCGACCAATACGGTGCTGCATTTGCTGGCAGCGGCCAACGAAGGGGAAATCCCGTTCGTGATGGCCGATATCGACAGGGTTTCGCGTCGCGTTCCATGCCTGTGCAAAGTGTCTCCTGCCACGCATGATTACTATGTCGAGGATGTCCATCGTGCAGGCGGGATTCTGGGGATCATGGCCGAACTGAACCGCGCCGGACTGATCGATCTGTCCACGAGGACGGTTTATGGTACGACGCTGGGTGATGCGATCGGCAAATATGATGTGATGACGACGCAGGACGAAGCAGTCCGTACCTTGTACAAGGCAGCTCCGGGTGGCGTCAGAACACAGGAAGCGTTCTCGCAGAATGCCCGTCATGCCGATCTGGATCTGGATCGTGTGTCGGGATGTATCCGTGACAGGGCACATGCCTATACGCAGGATGGCGGTCTGGCGGTATTGCATGGCAATATTGCGGAAAACGGTTGTATCGTGAAGACGGCTGGGGTTGATGCCAGCATCATGCAATTTACCGGCAAGGCGCGGATTTTCGAAAGTCAGGAAGATACGGTCGAAGCGATTCTGGGTGACCGGATTCATCCTGGCGATGTCATCATTGTCCGTTATGAAGGACCGAAAGGCGGTCCGGGCATGCAGGAAATGCTGTATCCGACGTCCTATATCAAATCGAAAGGCTTGGGGACATCCTGCGCATTGTTTACGGACGGACGTTTTTCTGGCGGTTCTTCCGGTCTGGTGATCGGTCATGCTTCCCCGGAAGCGGCATCGGGCGGCGCCATCGGTCTGATCGAGGAAGGCGACGAAATCGAAATCGATATTCCGGCACGTCGCATTCATCTGAAAGTATCGGATGACGAACTGAAAAAACGTCGTGAAAAAATGGAAGCCAAAGGCACCAATGCATGGAAACCGCTCAATCGCAAGCGTCAGGTTTCCAAGGCATTGCAGATGTATGCCGCCATGGCGACATCGGCAGATCGTGGCGCTGTCAGGGATATTTCCAGATAAGCGTCGTAAGCAGGTTATGGAAATCCCCGCCTCGTGCGGGGATTTTCTTAGGTGCTGCCGGAAAGTGTCTGTGTCTTGTCGTGGTTTTATACGGCTTGTTCTATAATCCAGCCTATTCAACGGGATTTTATTATGAGCGAACAATCTTCTATGAAAAGTGATGTCTGGTCCGGCCGTTTTTCGGAACCGGTTGATGAATTGGTGCAACGCTATACGGCGTCGGTCACTTTCGACAAACGACTGGCTGAGTTCGATATTCAGGGGTCGCTGGCGCATGCGGAGATGTTGTGTGCGCAAAAGATACTGAGCGAACAGGATTATGCCGATATCCAGCGTGGACTGGCGCAGATACGCGAGGAAGTCAGGTCTGGACGTTTCGACTGGCAGATCGGTCTGGAAGACGTGCATATGAATATCGAACGCCGTCTGACCGATCTGATTGGCGATGCAGGCAAGCGTTTGCATACCGGCCGTTCGAGAAACGATCAGGTAGCGACGGATATCCGTTTGTATTTGCGTGCGGCGATCGATGATATCGATCATCTGTTGCGCCGGATGTGTCATGCACTGATCGGTCTGGCTGAACGCCATTACAGTACGATCCTTCCGGGGTTCACGCATATGCAGGTCGCGCAGCCGGTGACGTTCGGCCATCATTTGCTGGCTTATGCGGAAATGTTTTATCGTGATATCGAACGGTTTTCCGATTGCAGACACCGTGTGAACCGCCTGCCGCTGGGAGCTGCCGCGCTGGCTGGTACGACGTTTCCGATCGATCGCGAACGGGTTGCGAAGACGCTTGGTTTCGAGGATGTTTGTCGCAATTCGCTGGATGCGGTTTCCGACCGTGATTTCGCGATCGAGTTTTGTGCCGCTTCCGCGCTGGTCATGACTCATATTTCGCGTCTGTCGGAAGAACTGATTATCTGGATGAGTCCGCGGGTCGGATTCATCGATCTGGCGGATCGCTTCTGTACCGGTTCCTCGATCATGCCGCAAAAGAAAAATCCCGATGTGCCGGAACTGGCCAGGGGCAAGACGGGCAGGGTCAACGGACATCTTGTCGGATTGCTGACGCTGATGAAAGGACAACCGCTGGCTTACAACAAGGATAATCAGGAAGACAAGGAGCCGTTGTTCGATACGGTGGATACGGTGACCGATACCTTGCGTATTTTCGCCGATATGATCGGTGCCGTTACCGTACGGCACGAAATGATGCGTCAGGCTGCATTGCAGGGGTATGCGACGGCGACGGATCTGGCCGATTATCTGGTGAAAAAAGGCTTGCCTTTCCGCGATGCGCATGAAGCGGTTGCCAGGGCCGTGCGCTACTGTGTCGAAAAGGGATGCGATCTGAGTGAATTGACACTGGAACAGATGCGCATGTTTTCCGATCTGATTGAATCCGATGTGCTGAAGATTCTGACGCTGGAAGGTTCTGTCGGTGCGCGGGATCATATCGGTGGAACCGCGCCGGCACAGGTGAAAAAGGCTATTGCCGCACTGAAAGACAGGTTGGGCCTGTAAGGGGGCGGGCAGGTGCCGTTTACGGCACCTGCCCGGGCAAAATAGGCAAACGCATTCGTTGGGAGGCCAATGTGTTTTATATCATTCAGGCAGCCGGATGGCCGATCTGGCTGTTGCTGATTGCATCGGTTATCGCACTGGCGCTGATTATCGAGCGGCTCTGGTATTTGAGACGCAAGAGGATTTTGCCGGACGGATTGCTCGATCAGGTGATTCGCGATTATCGTGACGGCCGTGTCGACAATATGGCCATTTCTCGTATTGAAAAAAGCTCTCCGCTGGGAATCGTGCTCGCGACGGGATTGCAACATGCCGATGTTTCGCGTGACGATATGCGCGAGGCGATGGAAGACGCCGGCCGTACGGCAGCGTTGCAGATGGAACGTTTTCTGACGACGATCGGGACGATTGCGACGCTGGCGCCGCTGATGGGACTGTTCGGAACAGTCGTCGGGATGATCGAGATTTTCGGCTCGCAAAGCGCTGTGGGGTCGAATCCGGCGGAGCTGGCGCATGGTATTTCCGTCGCTTTGTACAACACCGGTTTCGGCTTGCTGATCGCGATGCCGACGCTGGTTTTTTACCGTCATTTCAGGGCGCTGGTGGACAGTTTTCTGATCGAGATGGAAAGGCAGTCATCCCGTCTGGTCGATGTCATTTGTGCGGCACGCCGTTCCTGACAGAGGAGGAAAATCATGAATTTCCGGAAAGGAAAGGCGCATGAGGAACCGGAGATCAACCTGATTCCGTTCATCGATGTGCTGCTGGTGATCCTGATTTTCCTGATGGTGACGACCACATACAGCAAATATTCCGAGTTGCAGGTGACGCTGCCGACTGCGACGGCCGAAAATGTTCCGGATCGGCCGGATGAATTGACGGTGACGGTGGATGCTTCCGGGCGTATTGCGATTGGTCAGGAAACGATCCGGTATGAAAACGCATCGCAACTCGCCTCGGAAATGCGCAAGCGTGCCAGTTTCGATGAAAACGGCAAGGGACCGGTGGTCGTGATTTCCGCCGATGGTGCGGCACGTCACCAGCATATCGTCAATGTGCTGGAAGCGGCCAGACTGGCGGGTCTGGAACGGTTGACGTTCGCGACGGTCAAACCGCAATGAGGTGTCCACCGAAGGAAAGGTATCCTTGAAAACAGTCGAAGTCAGTCATGCGAATTACTGGATGAGCGTCTGGATGCGGCGCGGGCTGGTTGCCAGACTGCTGTGGCCGTTGTCGCTTTTGTTTCGTCTCGTCGTTGCCGTGCGTCGTTTCGGTTATCGCAAGGGCTGGTTCAAGTCGGTGAGATTGCCGGTACCGGTTGTTGTGGTCGGCAATATTTTCGTTGGCGGTACAGGCAAGACACCGGTAGTGATCTGGCTGGTGGATGTCCTGAAAAGGGCCGGGTTCCATCCCGGAGTCATTTCACGTGGGTATGGTGCGTCGGGGAATTTACCTCGTGAGGTATTGCATTCATCAAGGCCGTCAGAAGCAGGTGATGAACCGTTGCTGATCGTACAGAAAACAGGATGCCCACTGGTGGTATGCCGCAATCGCGCAGAAGCAGGGCGGCACCTGCTTTCCCTGCATCCGGAAGTCGATATCATCGTGTCTGACGACGGGATGCAACATTATGCCCTGAAACGCGATGTCGAGATCATGCTTTTCGACAGTCGTGGCGGTGGCAACCAGTGGATGTTGCCGGCAGGTCCCCTGCGGGAGCCGTTGTCCAGAAAAGGGGATTTCACAATCATCAACGGCAGAAATTATCCGTCTCCGGGCAATCCGATTTATACGCCCGAACTGTACAGGATGCAACTGAAGAACGATCGCGTCGAACAGCTGGTCGATCGCAATCGCTGTATGCGTCTGGCGGATATGCAGGGCGAGATCGTCGCCGCTGCAGGTATCGGCAATCCGGCGCGTTTTTTCAATACATTGCGTCAGGCGGGGTTGTCGTTTTCAGAGATGCCATTGCCTGATCATTTCGATTTTTCGTTCAATCCGTTTGCGCAGGTACGGGCCGACAGGATTCTGATTACCGAAAAAGATGCGGTGAAGTGTGCGCAGATTGCCGGACTGAAGGATGACGGACGGTTGTGGGTGGTTCCGGTCAGGGCGGAGTTCGATGATAATGAACCGGAACGCCGTATTGTGGAGAAATGTCGTGGATGCCAAATTGCTTGAAATACTGGTGTGTCCATTGTGCAAGGGACCGCTGAAATTCGACAAGGAAAAACAGGAACTGATATGCCGTGCTGACCGGCTGGCGTATCCGATACGGGATGGTATTCCTATCATGTGGGTCGATCAGGCCAGAGCCATCGAACAGTATCCTGAAGCAGAACCGGTAATGACGGGGGATGAAAAATGAAGTCTTTTTATGTGGTGATTCCAGCGAGACTGGCTTCGACCAGATTGCCTAACAAGCCGCTGGCCGATATCGGTGGCAAACCGATGGTTGTCAGGGTGGCGGAGCAGGCACGGTTGTCCGGTGCGCTCGACAGTATTGTCGCGACAGATGACCAGTCCATTGTCGATGCCTGTGCCGGTTTCGGCATTCGTGCGGTGTTGACCAGAAAGGATCATCAGTCAGGAACGGACAGGATCGCGGAAGTTTCCTTGAAGATGGATTGGCCGTTGTCTGCCACGGTAGTCAATGTTCAGGGCGATGAGCCGTTGATTGATCCGGAACTGATCGCGGCGACAGCGGAACGGGTCTCCGATACGGTACCGATGGCGACGGCTGCGCACAGGATGGAGCAGCCGGAAGATATTTTCAATCCCAATTATGTCAAGGTTGTGCTGGATCGTTTCGGCAAGGCGCTTTATTTCTCGCGTGCTCCGATTCCTTGGTATCGGGATGGTTATGCGAAGACGGAAAAGCGTTTTCCTCAACCGTTTGATGCGTTACGGCATATCGGAATTTATGCATTCCGCAATGAGTTTTTGAGGATGTATTCGTCGTTGCCGGTTTCGCCGATTGAACAGACCGAATCGCTGGAACAGTTGCGTGTGCTATGGCATGGCTATGCCATAGCGGTGCATGTCACGGAAAAAATTCCGGAAGCCGGTGTGGATACGATCGAGGATCTGGAGCGGGTTCGGCGTGTTTTCGATTTGCGCGATAGGACATGACAATTATCGAAATTGTCGGCATTCCAATGTAAAATCGAAAATTTGAAAGACGGTATGGTTTGCGGTACCGGAACGCTCTGTGCATTTCGCACGGGCAGTACCGTCGTTTTTTGACATTTTCTAGGAATTTTGCAATGCGTCTTATTTTGTTGGGAGCTCCCGGAGCGGGAAAGGGTACACAGGCTACGTTCATTCGTGAGCAGTATGGTATTCCGCAAATTTCGACGGGTGATATGTTGCGAGCTGCCGTCGCGGCCGGAACGCCGTTGGGTCTTGAAGCCAAGAAAGTAATGGAATCAGGTGGTCTGGTATCGGATGAGCTGATCATCAATCTGGTCAAGGATCGTCTGAAACAGCCGGATTGTGAAAAAGGTTATCTGTTCGACGGTTTCCCGCGTACGATCGGTCAGGCAGAAGCCATGAAAGAGGCAGGTATCGCCATTGATTATGTCGTTGAAATCGATGTGCCGGATGATGTGATCGTTGCCCGTATGAGTGGCCGGCGGGTACATCCTGCGTCGGGACGGACTTACCATGTCGAGTTTTATCCGCCGAAAGTCGAAGGTAAAGATGATGTGACAGGGGAAGATCTGATCATCCGTGATGACGACAAGGAAGAAACGGTCAAGAAGAGATTGGCGGTTTATCACGACCAGACGGAAGTTCTGGTGGATTATTACGGCAAATGGGCTGCATCCGGCGAACCGGGAGCACCGCGTTACCGGAAATTGTCCGGTGTCGGACAGATTGATGCAATACGAGCGAGCATTGTGGATGCGCTGAAACAGTAAAACAGGCTGGGTGGGCATCGACGCGCTTGTCGAACTGAAGTAAACCCCTTTTTCAGAAGGAGGCAAAATGACGGCAGGTTTGTGGTTTGCGGTTGCATGTGGTGTATTGGCGGTTATATACGGCCTGGTTACACGAAGCTGGATTCTGTCAAAGGATGCCGGCAATGAACGGATGCAGGAGATTGCCCACGCCATTCAACAGGGCGCAGCAGCATATCTGGCCCGGCAATATCGGACGATCGGTATTGTCGGGCTTGTTTTGTTTATCGTGATCGCCCTTTTGCCCGGTCTCGGTTTCGCGACCGCGATCGGATTCCTGATCGGTGCGGTATTGTCGGGTGCTTGCGGTTTTATCGGGATGAATGTTTCCGTCCGTGCCAATGTGAGGACGGCGCAGGCTGCGGTAAACGGTATGCAGAGTGCATTGAATGTCGCTTTCCGAGGGGGCGCCATTACCGGGATGCTGGTGGCAGGCCTCGGACTTTTGGGCGTCGCGGTTTTTTATCTGGTCCTGACTTATTTGCCATCGGCTGACACACTTTCGCAACATGATCTGATCAAACCGCTGGTGGGGCTGGCTTTCGGCGCTTCGCTGATCTCGATTTTCGCACGTCTGGGCGGCGGTATTTTCACGAAGGGAGCCGATGTCGGCGCCGATCTGGTCGGCAAGGTCGAAGCGGGTATTCCGGAAGACGATCCTCGCAATCCTGCGGTGATCGCCGATAATGTCGGTGACAATGTGGGAGACTGCGCCGGTATGGCGGCCGACCTTTTCGAAACGTATGTCGTGACGCTGATCGCCACGATGTTGCTGGGAGCCCTGCTGGTGACGCATGCAACGACAGAGGCGGTGATTTATCCGCTTTTGCTCGGTGGTGTTTCGATCATCGGTTCCATTATCGGTTGCCAGATGGTCAAGGCCGATCCGAACAAGAAAGTGATGTCGGCACTGTACAAGGGATTGTGGTGGTCGGCCATTCTTTCCCTGATCGGATTCATCGGGGTCACTTGCTGGATCATGCCGGAGGAAATGCGCTACCAGATGATCGGCGCGACGGTGACCGGTATCGTGCTGACCGGACTGATGGTGTATATCACGGAATACTATACCGGGACGGATTTCAAGCCGGTCAGGCATATTGCCGAAGCATCGACGACAGGACACGGGACGAATATTATCGCCGGTCTGGGTGTGTCGATGAAATCGACGGCCTATCCGGTTCTTGCCGTTTGTGTCGCCATTTATGTGACATACCAGTTCTGTGGCGGTTTGTATGGAGTCGCGGTGGCCGCGACTTCCATGTTGTCCATGGCGGGTATCGTGGTCGCACTGGATGCCTATGGCCCGATTACGGACAATGCGGGTGGTATTGCGGAAATGGCCGGAATGCCTGAATCGGTTCGTGCCATCACCGATCCGCTGGATGCAGTGGGCAATACGACAAAGGCTGTGACGAAGGGGTATGCGATCGGTTCGGCAGGGCTGGCTGCGCTGGTGCTGTTCGCGGACTATACCCATGCACTGGATTCGATCGGTTTGTCGACGGCATTCGATTTGTCGAATCCACGCGTGATTATCGGTCTGATTATCGGCGGTCTGATTCCGTATCTGTTCAGCGCGATGGCCATGGAAGCGGTCGGTCGCGCTGCCGGTTCGGTTGTGCTGGAAGTCAGGCGGCAATTCAGGGAGATCGCCGGCATTATGGAAGGTACGGCAAAACCGCAGTATGACAAGGCGGTCGATATGCTGACCTCAGCTGCGATCCGTGAAATGATTGTGCCTTCATTGTTGCCGGTGATCGTTCCGGTTCTGGTCGGTTTGCTCATCGGCCCGGCCGCACTCGGCGGTGTGCTGATGGGAACGATCGTGACGGGATTGTTCGTCGCCATTTCCATGACGACCGGCGGTGGAGCATGGGACAATGCCAAAAAATATATCGAAGACGGACATTTCGGAGGCAAGGGGTCCGATGCGCACAAGGCGGCGGTTACCGGTGATACGGTGGGCGATCCTTACAAGGATACGGCGGGACCTGCGGTCAATCCGCTGATCAAGATCATCAATATCGTGGCGTTGCTCGTGGTACCGTTATTGCCGATAACGGCAGGTTATGTGGCGCCTGTCGAAAAACCGGTGTCTGTCAGTGCGCCGGGTGTCTCACGTATGGACGGACCACCGACCGTGATCATCATAGAAAACGATTGCAGCGCAGTCGGCAAACAGACTGACAAGGTGAAATGACGCCACGACAGGCCCGTAAAAAGGCAGCGCAAGCTGCCTTTTTGTCGTTTTGTCTTGCCTGTTTGATGTAACAGGCGGTCATGAAGGGGGCAGGCTGGAAGAAATCGGTGCCGTTTTCATTCTTCGCTGGATAAGCGGGTTGTTGCTGGGTGATAATATGACCGGTTTCGGCAACGCTATTTTTGGACGGAGATTTGACAGTGACATTTATCGGGAAATTATCGGCTGCTTGGGAAAAGAACCATTCACTTTTGTGTGTCGGACTGGATCCGGATATCAAGCGTTTTCCGGAATATCTCCGTGGGAAACCGGATGCGATTTATACTTTTTGCAAGGGAATCGTGGATGCGACCGCCGATCTGGTATGTGCATTCAAACCGCAGATCGCCTATTTCCATGCGGCCCGCGCAGAAGATCAGCTGGAAGCCATCTGTGCGTATATCCGGCAGCAATATCCGGATATCCCGCTGATTCTGGATGCCAAACGTGGCGATATCGGTGCGACGGCGCAGCAGTATGCGCGCGAGGCGTTTGAACGCTATAACGCCGATGCCGTGACTTTGAGTCCTTATATGGGATTCGATTCTGTCGAACCCTATCTTGAGTATCGTGACCGGGGTGCGATTATTCTGGCACGTACGTCCAATCCGGGTGGTTCGGATCTTCAGTTTCTTGAAGTCAATGTGTCAGGTCGGACTGTGCCGTTGTATCAGCATGTCGCCCGCCTGGTAGCCGAAAAGTGGAATGTGCACGGACAGTGCGCCATGGTCGTCGGCGCGACTTTTCCGCATGAGATCGCAGAGGTTCGCGGTATTGTGGGGGATATGCCGTTGCTGATTCCGGGAATCGGCGCGCAGGGCGGCAATGTGGAAGCGACGGTCGCCGCAGGAAAAACGGCGGACGGGCGCGGCATGATGATCAATTCATCGCGCGCCATTCTTTATGCAGGTATCGGCGAAAACGAAAATTATGCCGCGATTTCCAGACGTGCCGCGATCCGGACACGTGACGAAATCAATCAGTATCGCTGATGGAGCTGGAGTGGCTCAGCGCGTTCGACAGCAGACGCGCTGTGATGTCCACGATCGGGATGATTTTCTGGTAGGCCATGCGTGTCGGGCCGATGACGCCCAGGGTACCGACGATTTTTCCGTTGACCTGATAGGGGGCGGTCACGACGCTCATGTCATCCATGGGCACCAGCTGTGAGTCACCGCCGATATAGATCTGGATGCCGCTGGCCTTGCTCGATATGTCAAGCAGTTGCATCAACTGGGTTTTCTGTTCGAACATGGCGAACAGTTTGCGCAGTGAATTGAGATCGTAGGTGAAGTCGTGGACGTTGAGCAGATTGTTTTCTCCGGCGATCACGACGTCTTCGGTATTGTCGGCGATGGTTTCGTTGCCTGCTTCGATGGCGGTTTGCATCAGCTTGGTGAGGTCGCCATGGATTTCTTTCAGTTCATTGCGCAGTCGAAGGCGGATTTCGTTGAAGCTCAGGCCACTGTAATGACGGTTGATGTAATTGGCAGCTTCATTGAGTTGCGATGGGGTGTAGTCCGATTCGGTCAGCAGCAGCCGGTTTTGTACATCGCCGTTCGGTGTGACGATAACGAGCAGTATCCGTTTTTCGGACAGGCGCAAAAATTCGATTTGAGAAAAGGCGGATTCATGTTGTGGCGCTAGTACGACACCGGCGAATTGTGTCAGGGAAGACAGCATTTGTGCCGCATTGGCGATGATTTTTTGCGGTTGCCCGATACGGGTGGTCAGTTGCAGACTGGATCCGATGGAGTTTTCGCTGACCGGTTGTACGGTCAGAAGGGTATCGACAAAAACGCGGAAACCCTTCGGCGTCGGTATCCGGCCAGCCGATGTGTGCGGACTGGCGACAAAGCCCATTTCTTCCAGATCGGCCATGATGTTGCGGATGGTGGCCGGAGACAGATCCAGTTTGGACAGTTTGGACAAGACACGCGAGCCGACAGGCTGGCCTTCGGCGATATAGCGTTCGACCAGTGTCTTGAGCAAGGTTTGCGCGCGCGGTTCGAGTGACATGTTCAAACGGATGTTCGTAGGATTAACCGGAATATTTTAAATCAAATATCTGTTTTATTTTATGCTTGTCCGGATTGCATGGGTTTTGTCGGGAACACGGGGGTGACGATGCACGTCGTGCCGCGCCATGATGCTGTGGTGCAATACCGGTGACTGTATCGGGTTCTTGTGTTGCATGGGGGATGTCGCCGGTGTGATGCCCGATTTATGGCTGCAGTTGTTGGTTTGAGGATAATTTTATGTTTCAGATGTGTTTTTTGGTGTAATCTGAAAGTATTCACAGTTCATCCCCAGATAAACATGCAAACGAAGAAGAAAGTTTTCGCACTCGTCTCCAGGGTGTATATCAGCAGCATTACACAGTCGATGGAAAAAGTCGCCAATTTTCTGGTCGAGGCGGGGCATACGGTCGTCTATGAATCGGAAACGGCATCCAATATTTCGCTTCCTGGCATTACATCGATGAATCTTGAGGAAATCGGTGCGCAAGCGGAAGCGGCTATCGTCATCGGCGGCGACGGTACCATGCTGGGGATCGCGCGGCAGCTGGCGCCTTACAGTGTGCCGATGATCGGTATCAATCATGGCCATCTCGGTTTTATGGCCGATATTCCGTTGAATCGGATGCTGCTGGTGCTGGACAAGATGCTCAAGGGCAAGTATGTGTCCGAACAGCGTTTTCTGATCGAGGGATCGATTATCCGTTCGGGTGAAACCATTCATCATTCGGTGGCTTTTAACGATATCGTCATTTCACGCGGAGGCGGTTCCGGTATGATCGATCTTCGGGTGCATGTGGATGGCCACTTCATGTATCAGCAACGTTCCGATGGTCTGATTATTTCGACTCCGACGGGATCGACGGCTTATTCCCTTTCGGCTGGCGGTCCCATGCTGCATCCCAATCTGGCGGGTATCGTTCTGGTGTCGATCGCTCCGCATACCTTGTCGAACAGGCCGATCGTGATCCCGGATACCAGTGAGATCGTCGTCGAGGTGGTCGAGGCCAATCAGCCAAGTATCAATTTCGATTCGCAATCGTTTGCCAGCCTGAGGGTTTCCGACAGGATTTTCATCAAGCGTTCTGCCGATACGATTACCTTTTTGCATCCCATGGGATGGAGTTATTACGATACCTTGCGCAACAAGTTGCACTGGAACGAGATTTCACGACGGGAAAAGGTGGATTGAGACGGGCGCGCCTGCAGTGAGAACCGTTGGGAATATCATGAATCATTGGGGATAAGAATACGGAATTGCCATGCTGCGTACGCTGTCGGTACAGGATTTTGTCATTGTCGATTCAGTCGAACTGGATTTCGATTCCGGCTTTTCGGCATTGACCGGAGAAACCGGAGCGGGAAAATCCATTCTGATTGATGCGCTGGCACTGGTGCTCGGTGGTCGTGCAGATGCCGGCATGATTCGTGAAGGTGCAGAAAAGGCCGATATCCGTGCGGAATTCAATACAGTCGATGGGGTGGCGGATTGGCTCAAAGCCAATGAGATCGATTGTGAAGATGAATCCGTTCTGGTGCGCAGGACGATCGACCGCTCTGGAAGATCAAGGGGATTTGTCAACGGAGTGCCGGTGACGGCATCGCAGATGCGTGATCTGGCGGCGATGCTGGTCGATATTCATGGGCAGCATGCGCATCAGTTGTTGCTTCGGCAAGATGAACAGCGGAAATTGCTTGACCGGCATGCCGGACTGGAAACGGATGTCGCGGAACTGGCATTACGGTTTAGCGCATGGCAGGCCTTGCGAAAACAGATCAATGAAGCGAAGGCCGATTCGGCGAAATGGCTGGCTGAAAAGGAACAGCTTGAATGGCAGATTGGTGAACTGGAAAAGATCGCGCCGAAATCCGGTGAATGGGAGCAGGTCAACAGCGATTATGACCGTTTATCTCATGCAGCCAGTTTGATCGAGGGGAGCGGCGAGGCGTTGTCGGAGCTTTCCGAGTCCGATATGCCGGTGTTGTCGAGGTTGAATGCCGTCAGACAGCGACTTTCCAGGTTGGCGGAGATCGATGTGAAGCTATCGCCGGTTGTCGAATTGCTGGAGTCGGCGGGTATCCAGCTTCAGGAAGCCGCTTACAGTCTCAGGGATTATCTCTCACGTACCGATCTTGATCCGGAACAGTTGCAGTCGGTAGAAAAGCGTCTGGAAATGTTGCATTCGGCAGCACGCCAGTTCAGGGTGCGACCTGAGCAATTGTCTGAGGAACTTGAAAACAGACGGCAACTTTTGGCTCGATGCGTGCAGGCTTCGGATCTGGGGGCGCTTGAAGAGCAGGAGCGTCATGCCAAAGAGCGGTATTGCGCCCTGGCCGAGGAAGTTTCCGCCAAGCGTCGGCAGGCAGCTGATGATCTGGGGCGTGCCGTAACGGCCGTTATGGATGATTTGCATATGTCGGGCGGGCGTTTTGCAGTGGATATTCGACGTTGTCCTGCACATGCATATGGTACGGATCAGGTGGAATTCATGGTTGCCGGTCATGCCGGAACGGGGTTGCGCCCGCTGGCAAGGGTTGCATCCGGCGGTGAACTTGCCCGTATCGCGTTGGCGATATCGGTGATCGCGTCGCGTGCGACTGCCACACCGACGCTGATTTTCGATGAAGTGGATTCCGGTGTCGGCGGCGCTGTGGCAGAAGTGGTCGGCCGTTTGCTGAAACGGTTGGGACAGGAACATCAGGTATTGTGCGTCACGCATTTGCCGCAAGTCGCCAGTCAGGCACACCAGCATTTTCAGGTCAGCAAGGTGGCTGCCGCGCATGTTTCTCATCCTGTTTCGCGCATTGTATTGCTCGATGATGCCGGGCGTGTCGATGAAATCGCTCGTATGCTGGGCGGTGTCGAAATGACGGATGCAACGCTCAATCATGCACGTGAAATGCTGCGTCATGATTGATCTGTCGCCGGTGTCGCACATTTTTCAAAATATTTTTCATGTTTCCTCTTGAAATGCTCTTGGGTGCCCCCATTATCGGTTGAATGTGAAAGACATCGATGTGGAGGAAACAGTGCAAGACCAGAATACGGAAAGCGACAAGGTCGAAACGAGTCAGGAAAATCCGGATACGCCTGATGAAAAGGTTGTGAATCAGGAAGACTCGCTGGAAACACGACTGGCTAATGCGGAAAAACAGGCTGCGGAACTGCAGG
Organism: uncultured Oxalobacter sp.; assembly: GCA_934277985.1. Taxonomy (GTDB): domain Bacteria; phylum Pseudomonadota; class Gammaproteobacteria; order Burkholderiales; family Burkholderiaceae_D; genus Oxalobacter; species Oxalobacter paeniformigenes. The sequence goes on along the minus strand of CAKQWF010000004.1, from coordinate 15,747 downwards.
ATGCTTTTTTGCGTGCCAGAGCCGAAGGTGAAAATATCCGGAGACGTGCGCAGGAAGATATCGCCAAGGCGCATAAATTCGCCATCGAAAATTTTGCCAAGTCGATGCTGGCCGTCAAGGACAGTCTCGAGATGGCGATCAAGACGGATGCTCCCACTGTCGATACGATCAAGGAAGGCGTTGATGTGACATTGCGGCAGCTCAGACAGGTTTTCGAACAGAACAAGATTCTTGAAATCGTGCCGGAGCAGGGTGACAAGCTCGATCCGATGAAGCATCAAGCTATCCAGATGGTTGAGGCGGATCAGGAACCCAATACGGTCGTTTCGGTTTTGCAAAAAGGCTATACGCTGGCCGACAGGCTGTTGAGGCCGGCCGTCGTTGTCGTCGCCACCAAAAAGTCTTGAAATTCGTGAAAGTGGCCTTATCTAGGGAACAGTAGCGAGCGGGAGTGATCAAACAGATGTATCCGTTGTCGATTGAATGGTTCATCTCCTGTTCCGGAAAAATTATGGTATTGAAAGGATAAACAGTATGTCAAAAATTATCGGTATTGACTTGGGAACGACGAACTCCTGCGTTGCCGTTATCGAAGGTGGTCAGCCAAGAGTGATCGAAAATTCGGAAGGTGCCCGTACGACACCTTCGATCATTGCGTATCTGGAAGATGGTGAAATTCTGGTGGGCGCTCCGGCCAAACGTCAGGCGGTCACCAATCCTAAGAATACGCTGTATGCGGTCAAGCGTCTGATCGGACGTAAATATGACGATCCGGAAGTTCAGCGCGATGTGCCGATTATGCCGTTCTCCATCATCAAGGCGGACAATGGCGATGCATGGGTTTCTGTCCTGAATGACAAGAAACTGGCTCCGCCGCAGGTTTCCGCAGAAGTGTTGCGCAAGATGAAAAAGACGGCGGAAGATTATCTCGGTGAAGAAGTGACCGAGGCAGTCATTACCGTCCCGGCCTACTTTAACGATGCACAGCGCCAGGCGACCAAGGATGCCGGTCGTATCGCCGGTCTGGATGTCAAACGGATTATCAATGAACCGACGGCAGCCGCTTTGGCTTTCGGTCTGGACAAGGCTGGTCGTGGCGACAAGAAGATTGCGGTGTATGACCTGGGTGGTGGTACGTTCGATATTTCCATTATTGAAATCGCCGATATCGACGGTGACAAGCAGTTCGAGGTGCTTTCCACCAATGGTGATACTTTCCTGGGTGGCGAAGATTTCGACCAGCGTGTGATCGATTTCATCATTGATGAATTCAAGAAGATCAACGGTATCGATCTGAAGAAGGATCCGATTGCGCTTCAGCGTATCAAGGCATCGGCAGAACGAGCCAAGATCGAATTGTCTTCCACGCAGCAGACGGAAATCAATGAACCGTATATCGCGATGGCCAATGGCGCTCCGGTTCACCTGAATATCAAGTTGACTCGTGCCAAACTGGAATCGCTGGCTGAAGAACTGATCGAAAAGACGATCGAACCGTGTCGTATCGCATTGAAGGATGCCGGTCTGAGTGTGTCCGATATCGATGACGTCATTCTTGTCGGTGGTATGACCCGTATGCCGGCTGTTCAGGAAAAGGTCAAGGCGTTTTTTGGCAAGGATCCGCGCAAGGATGTCAATCCGGATGAAGCAGTCGCTGTCGGTGCATCGTTGCAGGGTTCGGTTTTGTCGGGCGATCGCAAGGACTTGTTGTTGCTGGATGTCACCCCGCTGTCGCTGGGTATCGAAACCCTGGGCGGTGTGATGACCAAGATGATCCAGAAGAATACGACGATTCCGACGAAGTTCAGCCAGATTTTCTCGACGGCGGAAGACAATCAGCCTGCCGTGACGATCAAGGTTTATCAGGGTGAACGTGAAATGGCCGCCGGCAACAAGGCACTGGGTGAATTCAATCTGGAAGGTATTCCGGCTGCACCGCGCGGTATGCCGCAGATCGAAGTTACGTTCGATATCGATGCCAACGGTATTTTGCATGTCAGTGCGAAAGACAAGGCAACCGGCAAGGAAAATACGATTACCATCAAGGCCAATTCCGGTTTGTCCGAAGAGGAAATCCAGCGGATGATCAAGGATGCGGAAATGAATGCAGCCGAGGATCACAAGATCCGTGAATTGACCGAAGCGCGTAACCAGGGTGATGCGCTGGTCCATACGACACGCAAGTCGCTGGATGAACACGGCAGCAAGCTCGATGCGGCAGCGAAGGAATCGATTGAAAACGCGATCAAGGATCTGGAAGAAACCCTGAAGGGTGACGACAAAGCTGCTATCGATGCCAAGATGAGTGCACTGGCCAATGCGGCCCAGAAACTGGGTGAAGCGGTTTATGCGGAACAGCAGGCCAAGGCAGCGGCCGCAGGAGCGGCCGGAGCGGCACCGGGAGCGGGCAGCGCTTCCTCTGCACAGGATGGCAAGGATGATGTTGTCGATGCCGACTTCAAGGAAGTGAAAGATAAATAAGACCGATCAATTCCTTGGGTACTGTTCGCCGGGCAGAAATGATCGTCTGATGACGTATTTTCTGCTCGGCTTTCTGTTTGAATGTTTCAGATAATGTTGAACGGATGCCAGCCTGATCCTTGTGGAGACGATGATGGTATTTAGCGCATTCTGATTATGCTGAATCGCTTTTTGTAAAGTAGACAAAATGGCAAAACGAGATTTTTACGATGTTTTGGGGGTTGCCAAAAACGCTTCAGAGGATGAGATCAAGAAAGCCTACCGCAAGCTGGCGATGAAGTATCATCCTGATCGCAATCCGGATAGTAAAACCGCTGAAGAAAAGTTCAAGGAAGTCAAGGAAGCTTACGAGATTCTCTCCGATGAACATAAACGGGAAGCGTATGACCGTTTCGGCCATGCCGGTGTCGATCCCAATATGAATATGGGGGGACATCCGGGTGCTGCGGATTTCGCGGATGCGGTTGGCGATATTTTCGGTGATATCTTCGGCGGCGGACGCAGTCAGAGAAGCAGCGGCCCGCAAATGTATCGGGGGGCCGATCTTCGCTACAATATGGATATCTCGCTGGAGGAAGCGGCCAGAGGGTGTACCAAGACGATTCGTGTACCTTCCTGGGATAATTGTGAGACTTGTCATGGTTCGGGCGCGAAACCCGGTACGTCGCCGACGACGTGTACGACCTGTAACGGACAAGGACAGGTCAGGATGCAGCAGGGTTTTTTCAGTATCCAGCAACCGTGTCCGACCTGCCATGGAACAGGCAAGGTCATCAAGGAGCCGTGTATGACTTGTCATGGCGCCGGCAAGATCAGGCGTAACAAAACGCTGGAAGTCAAAATTCCTGCCGGTATCGACGATGGGATGAGAATCCGCTCTTCCGGTAATGGGGAACCAGGGCAGAACGGTGGGCCCCCGGGTGATTTGTATGTCGAAATCAGGGTATTGCCCAATCCGGTTTTCAGGCGCGAAGGAGACGATTTGCATTGCGAAATGCCGATTTCGTTCGGTATTGCGGCATTGGGAGGTGAGATCGAGGTACCGACCCTGAATAACCGTGTCGCATTCAATGTCCCTGCGGGAACCCAGACAGGCAAGACTTTCCGTCTGAAAGGGAAGGGAATCAAGGGAGTCCGTTCCTCGCAACCCGGTGACCTGTTCTGTCATGTGAGAGTGGAAACGCCTGTCAATCTGACGGACCGTGAAAAAGCGCTGATGCGTGAATTCGACGGGCTGATTGTGGAAGGTGGCGCCAAGCACAGTCCGCAGGCCAAGTCGTGGATGGACAAGGTCAAGTCCATGTTCAGCTAACCCGATTTTTTCTGGAAAAACCCGATGCCGGATTCGAACGGTATCGGGTTTTTTGTTTCAGATTCCGCCAGCGAAACCGTTCTGTCGCCATGCTTCGTATACGACGATGGCGACGCTGTTGGACAGGTTCAGGCTGCGATTGTGTGGACGCATGGGCAGACGGATACGGTGGCCTTCGGCGAAAAAATTGTGTATCTCGGGGGAGAGGCCTTTGGTTTCCGAACCGAAGATGAAAAAGTCTCCGGGGCGAAATGCCGTTGTGGAAAAACAGGTTTGGCCGTGTGTGGTGAAGGCGAACATGCGTGATGGTGCAGGAGATTCACTTTGCAGAAATGCTTCCCAGTTTTTGTGAACCTGCATGGTGGCAAATTCATGGTAGTCCAGTCCGGCACGGCGCATTTTCGCGTCATCGAGCGGGAATCCCAGTGGCTTGATCAGATGCAGTTGTGCACCGGTATTGGCGCACAGACGAATGATGTTTCCGGTGTTCGGCGGGATTTCCGGTTCGACCAGTACGACATGAAACATTTCAGTTCTCCTGTAACAGTTTGAATGGGGTGCGTGCAAAGACAAAATTGGTGATGTATCCGGCACCCGCTTTTTTCAGAATACGTGCGATTTCCTCCAGTGTGTGTCCTGTTGTCATGACGTCGTCAACTACGCCGATGTGTTTTCCACGAATGAGGGACTGCGTGTTCTGAGCGACACTGAAAGCATTGTGGACGTTCTGTTTTCTTTCGCTGAATGAAATGGTGGATTGTTTTGCGGTTTCCCTGTTACGGTATATCAGGTCGGTATACAGCGGTAATTTCATCGAACGTGCCAATGTTTTTGCGATTTCGTGTGACTGATTGAAGCCACGTTCGATCAGGCGGGCTTTTCCCAATGGTACGGCAACAAGGATATCCGGTGCTTGCCAGTCTGTACTGGCCTGCCGCTTGATGGCGCTGTCGATCAGTTTGCCCATCAGGGGGGCCAGTGCCAGTTGATGAGTGAATTTCAGTTGGTGAATCAGAAGATCGACAGGCGGTACGTAGTCGGTCGCCACGATCGTGGTATCGAAGGCCGGTTGTCTGGCAAGACAGGTACCGCAAAGATTGTCAGAGCATGTTGACTGAGTTTCCGGTATGTCATGGCCGCAGCAGTGGCAGCGTGGCATAGGGTTCCCAAAATAATGTTGTGTGCAGCTGTCGCAAATTCCGTAAGGGCTGGGAGTATGGCACAGGACACAGGGGCAGGGAATCTTGCCTGTAAAACTGGCAAGGCAGGTCAAGCAGTGCATATAATCAGCCATCATTCTGCAATCGGTAACATGCGCGGTTATGGCCGGTTTTCCGAAATGGTTCGGCATTGCTCATGTTATGGTGCGTTTTTCATTATCTTGCGGAAACAGAATTGTATGCCTATTGATTTGCCGAAAGTGCGTTTGTTGTTTGAAAAGGCGAATAAAACAGCCGATGTCCGTTTTCTGACAAGAGAAATCGCTTGCAGAATGCATGAACGCTTGTCTGTCATGAAAATCGATCCGTTGGATATTCTGGATGCCGGATGCGGTGACGGGGATGATATGAATGTGCTTGCGCATACTTTCGGGAGGGCACGGGTTTATGGTCTGGATGCTGCGTGTACCAGAGCGCGGCTTGCTGCCGGATATGCCGGAAGGGTGGATATGCCGGCAGGCGTGGTTTGTTGTGGCGATTTCGGCAGTTTGCCGTTTCTGCCCGGAACGTTCGATATGGTCTGGTCCAATCTGGCCTTGCACTGGCGTGATGATCATGAACATGTGTTTCGTGAGTGGCAGCAGGTTTTAAGGGCTGACGGGCTGGTTATATTTTCCTGTTTCGGTGAAAAAACGCTGGAGTTGTTGCGCAAGGCGTATGGGACAGCTGATGCGTATTCGCATGTTTTGCCGTTCAGAAGCATGCAGGCCATCGGCGACGATCTGGTCAGATCGGGATTTTCTGCTCCTGTACTGGAGCGTGAATGGATTACGGTGACTTATACGGAAATCGAACGGTTGTTGTCGGATGTGCGTGCATTGGGAGGTAATCCGCTGTCGTGCCGTCCTGTCGGTTTGACCGGGAAACGGGCTTGCCAGAGATTGCTTGACATGCTGGAAGCGGAAAGAACGGATGACGGAATATTGTCACTGGCGTTCGAGGTGATATATGCGCATGCTTTCAGGGAGGCGGAACCGGAGGATGCGGGAAAGATGATTCGTTTGTTGAGGGAATGACGGTAAAAGAAAAGGTGCCGAAAGGCACCTTTTCAACTGTATGTCGCCAATGTATTTTTCATTTTCTTGAGTGCGGCTGCCTCGATTTGCCGGATTCGTTCTGCCGAGACGCCGAATTCGGTTGCCAGTTCATGCAATGTGGCACCGTTTCCGTTGTCGTTGTTCAGCCATCTTGCCTCGATGATGCGACGGGACCGTGGATCCAGTTTTTCAAGCGCTTCGCTCAGGCCTTCGGACTGGAGACGGTCGTTTTGGCGTGTTTCCAGAATATGGGTCGGTTCTGTCTGTTCCGATGACAGATAGGCGATAGGCGCGAAATTGTCATCGTCGTCATCGTGCTGGGTTTCCAGTGCGATATCATGACCGTTGAGTCGTGTTTCCATTTCGATGACGTCTTCATCACGGACATTCAGTTTTTCGGCAAGCGAACGGATTTGTGCCCTTGTCATGGCATCCGTACCATTTTTATGGCTGCGCAAGTTGAAAAACAGTTTTCTCTGGGCTTTTGTGGTTGCGACTTTGACCATTCTCCAGTTCCGGAGAATGTATTCGTGTATTTCCGCCTTGATCCAGTGAATGGCATAGGAAACCAGTCTGACGCCCATATCGGGATCAAAGCGTTTGACCGCTTTCATCAATCCGATATTGCCTTCCTGGATCAGGTCGGCGTGTGGCAATCCATATCCCAGATAATTGCGTGCAATGGAGACAACCAGTCTCAGATGGGACAGAACCAGTTCCTGTGCAGCCCCCAGATCGTTATGCCTACGATAACGCAGTGCAAGATCGGTTTCCTGTTCCTGGGTCAGGATAGGCAAACGATTGACTTCTGTGATGTATGCATCGATGTTGCCGAGCGAACCTGTAATAACCGGAGCCAAGGCATGACGGCTGACCGGCATCAATGCTTGTGCGGACTTTGCGTTCATTCTTTCTCCTGTGTATTTGAATGCATTAATTGCTTATAGATTCTATTTTAGCACTCTTTGGTATAGAGTGCTAATTTATATCTGTTTGCCATGTTATGTCCACTCTAGTGCAAAACGGGTGATACGGTTTGTTTTGCATCATGATGCAAATACGGAATACGGCTGAACGCATGCGCGGCAGATTTCAGTAGATTTTTCTCAACTGGCGATTGACAGACAAGAGTGCGCCCAGCCATCCTAGCGCGGCACTCGCCAGCAATAAAATCGCCGATGTACCCGGGTTCAGCGGGGAGAGCCTGAAGTCAGAGCCGTAAAGCTGTGCCAGTTCATTGATGGCGCTGTTGAAGGGATACAGGCTCAGGCCGACGAGTATCAATGCCAGTATTCCGGAAAAAAGTCCGAGAAAAATGCCCATGTAGCAAAACGGACGGCGTATATAGGCGCGACTGGCTCCGACATGCCATGAAAGTGTGATTTCATCAAGATGCATCAGAACTTGCAGGCGAATGGTGTTGAATGTGACGACGATTACGACGATGCCCAGCACGACACCCAGAAACAGCAGTCCCATCCGCATGACACCAAGCAAGGCTGCCAGACGTTTGGTCCAGTCGGAATCGATTTGCACCTTGTCGGTTTCAGGCATTTTCTGTAATTGTCCGGTAATGGCGTTGATGCGGGCGGATAGCGTCGCACCGTCAGGCGTGTTGTCTGAAAGACGGATGATATAGGAGTCGGGCAAGGGGTTTTTCCCCAGTGAGCCGGCCATATTGTTCAGACCGGTTTTTTCCTCAAGCGAGTCCAGTGCGGCTTCTTTCGGAATGAAAATAATGTCGGCGGCGATGTTGTCTTTGCGTAGCAGTTGTCTGATGGATTGTTCCATGGCCTGCGCGTCGGTACGTTCTGTGTTTTGCTTCAGAAAAAGACTGATTTCCAGTGATACGGACAGTTGTCCGGTAACGGACTGGATATTGTCGAACAGCGTGATTCCACCGAAGGGCAATGCCAGCGTCATGGAAAGAACCAGAATATTGAAAAAGAAATGTCCCGGAGAACGTCTGAACTGGGCAAGCGCGAGACAAATTGCCGAGATATGATAACGAAACCAGGTATTCATGCTTGTTTACCCTTTGTGGGTTGGTCGATGTGATGCAGTCTGCCGCTGTCGAGATAAATGATCCGGTCGGCTCTTGGAAAAAGACTTTCGTCATGGGTTGCGATGACACAGGTCACACCTGCAGACTGGAAAAAGGCGATGGCATCGAGCACTTTTTCTGCATTGGCGCGATCGAGATTGGCTGTCGGTTCGTCTGCCAGAATGATTTGCGGCTGGTTGACGATGGCACGTGCGACGGCGACCCGTTGTTGTTCGCCTTCCGACAGCGTCAGCGGTAGCGATGCTGCTCGCCCGGCAAGTCCCACTTTTTCCAGTGCGGCATGCGCACGGGATTGTGCTTCGGTTTCTGGGATACCGGTGACGAACAGGGGAAGCATGACGTTTTCGAGAATGGTTTTGTCGTTCAGTAAATGCTGTTGCTGCAGGATCAGTCCGAGGTTGCGTCTCAGAAACGGTATCCCTGCCGGTCTGAGTCCACCGATGTCCTGACCGTTGACGGTCAGCGTTCCGGTATCGGGGCGTTCGATAGCGGCGATCATTTTCAGGAGTGTCGATTTTCCTGCTCCGGAAGGGCCCGACAGAAAAACGAATTCACCCTGCTCGATGGTCAGGTTGATATCCTGTACGGCGATGATGTTGCCGGGATAGCACCTGGATACATTCTGGAATTGGATCATTGCGCTCATTTTCTAGCTCAACAATGCTTTTGCAAATTCTTGTGCGTCGAAAGGTTGAAGATCGTCTATTTTTTCGCCGACGCCGATGAAATAGACGGGCACAGGATGGTTTTTTGCGATGGCCGCCAGAATGCCTCCTTTGGGGGTGCCGTCGAGTTTTGTGACGATCAGTCCGGTCAGTCCGAGTGCTTCGTCGAATGCCTTGACCTGGGTCAGTGCATTTTGTCCTGTATTGCCGTCGATGACGAGAATGATTTCATGTGGCGCGGTGTCCATACCTTTGCCGATAACGCGTTTGACCTTTTTGAGTTCTTCCATCAGGTGAAGTTGCGTCGGCAGTCTGCCGGCTGTATCGACCATGACGACGTCGATATTTTTCGCTTTGGCGGATTGAACGGCATCGAAAGCGACGGCTGCCGGATCGCCGGATTCCTGTGCGATGACGGTGATCCTGTTTCGGTCGCCCCATATCGCCAGCTGTTCGCGGGCAGCTGCACGGAACGTGTCTCCTGCAGCGAGAAGGACACTCTGGTTATGGCGCTGGAGATGCTTTGCCAGTTTCCCGATCGTGGTGGTCTTGCCGGCACCGTTGACGCCGGTCATCATGACGATGAGCGGGGTATGACGGCCGATTTCCAGCGGTTTTACGAGGGGTGTCAACAGCTCGGTCAATAACCGGATCAGTTCTTCCCGAATTTCGGCAGGTTGTGTCAGACGGTTTTGTTTGACTTTTTGCCGGAGTTCATCCAGAAGATATTCAGTGGCGGGCAGACCGACATCGGAGACGAGTAATGCGGTTTCGAGTTCCTCGAACAGTTCCTCATCGATTTTGGTTCCACCGAAAATGTTCAGATTGGCCGATGTCCGCGCAAGTCCGGCCTTGAGGCGGTCAAACCAGGACGTTTTTTCTTTTTCCGGCTTGGCAAGCGTAGTGTAAGTCTCTATATTGGCATCAGACGGAGTATCCGCAGTTTCGGTGGCGGTCTCGGGTGATGCCGGTGCACTGATTTCATCTTCTGTCGTTTCGACAGGGGGTTTCTTTTTGAAAAAACTAAACATTGGCAACCGTCGTGCGCTGAAATAAAGTACAAAATGCAAAGGTTTATCGAGACTTTCATTTTAACAGAGCTGTCAATATGAAAATTCTAAAAATCTTTTTTGGTCTGATGTTTGTCCTGTTCTGGGTACAAAACGGGGCGCAAGCCGAACCTGCCGAAGAGTTTTATCTTGCCAACGGGATGAAGGTCGTGGTCAGGGAAGATCACCGTGCGCCTGTTGCGGTTCATATGGTCTGGTATCGGGTCGGCTCCATGGATGAAAGTAATGGAACGACAGGGGTGGCGCACGTTCTCGAACATATGATGTTCAAGGGGACGAGGAAGTTTCCGGAGGGAAGCCTGAGCAAGACGGTCGCGAGACTGGGTGGCAGGGACAATGCGTTTACGAATACGGACTATACGGCATATTTTCAGCAGATTCCGAAAGATCATCTGGAAAAGATGATGGAAATGGAAGCGGATCGCATGCGCAATCTGCAATTCAAGGCGTCTGATTTCGACAAGGAAATCAGGGTCGTGATGGAGGAAAGGCGCTGGAGAACGGATGATCAGCCGGAAGGAAGGCTGGATGAGGCGTTGCGTGCGAGCGCTTTTGTCGCACATCCTTATCACTGGCCGATCATCGGCTGGATGAACGATTTGCAGAATATGACGGTCGATGACGCCCGTCACTGGTATGAACGCTGGTATGCACCGAATAATGCGACACTGGTCGTCGTTGGCGATGTGGATGCTCAGGCCGTCCGCAAGATGGCGGAAAAGCATTTCAGACGGATCAAACCCAAAAAAATTACGCCGGTCAAGCCACAGGAAGAACCGGAACAGCGTGGTATCCGGCGGGTAGCGGTTTCAGCTCCTGCGGAAAATCCGATGGTTGTGCTGGCATACAAGGTTCCGGCATTACGGGATGTCGAAAAGGATCAGGATGTTTATGCACTCGATGTACTCTCTTCCATACTGGACGGATATGATAATGCACGCTTGCCGGCTACGCTTGTGCGTCAGGAAAAGATTGCGTTGGCGGTAGGCGCGAGTTATTCGGCGCTTTCACGCGGGCCTGCATTGTTTGTCGTCGAAGGGGTGCCTTCCAAAGGTGTGACAGTCGATGAACTGGAGAAGCGGTTACGGGGAGAAATTGCACGAATTGCCAAAGATGGTATATCGGAAGCTGAGTTGCAACGTGTGAAGATGCAGCTGATCTCTTCACAGATATACAAGCGCGATTCGATGTTCGGTCAGGCGATGGAAATCGGTGTGTTCGAGATGACGGGGATCGGACATCGGCAGATCGACCGGACGATTGAAAAACTCAAGGCTGTGACGCCGCAGCAGGTTCAGCAGGTAGCGAAAAAATATTTTTCGGATGACGGATTGACGATCGCTACGCTGATTCCGGAATCTTTGCCGAAACAGCCTGCAAAGTAAGGAATCTGACGGAAGTATCTATTTATGACAATGAGTCGATATATACAAATGAGAAATCCAGAATATGTGTTGCAACAGGTATGCCGTTTTCTCAAGGCAGGTTTGATCGGTTGCCTGTTATATGGTGTTCAGGTATATGCTGCCTTGCCTATTCAGCATTGGGTAACGGAAAACGGGGCACGTGTCTTTTTCGTCGAGACACATGCGATTCCGGTACTGGATATCAGTGTCGAATTCGATGCGGGTTCGAGGAGGGATCCGGCCGGAAAGGCTGGGCTGGCGGCATTGACGAATGGTTCTCTGGACAAGGGGATTGCACGGTCAGGTGTTGCGGACATTACCGAGGCGCAGATTCTGGATACGTTTGCAGATGCGGGCGCATTGCGTTCCAACAAAACGAGTATGGACAGAGCCGGTTATTCATTGCGTGTGATGTCAGGACAGGCAGAATCGGATGCGGCGATCCGGATGATGGCGCAACTTCTGGCCAGTCCGTCGTTTCCGCAAGCATTGCTGACACGGGACAAGGCGAGGCTGGTCGCGTCACTCAGGGAGGAAATGACTCGGCCGGATTCGATTGCTGCGAAAGCGTTCAGGAAGGATATTTATCCGAAGCATCCTTATGGTGAAAGTTCGACGCCGGAGTCCGTGGAGCAAATCACCCGGGATGATCTGATGGATTTTCATAAAACACACTATGTCGCCAACAGGGCCGTTATCAGTCTTGTCGGCGATATCGATATCGAAAGGGCGCGGCGCATTGCGCAGGAGATCAGCGGCGGCTTGAGGGTTTCGGATCAGGAGTTGCCAGTACTTCCGGATGTGACGGTTGCCAATGGAAAAACGAATGTCATTGCGCATCCTGCCACTCAGGCACATATCCTGATCGGTATGCCAGCCCTCAAACGGGGTGATCCCGATTTTTTTGCATTGACGGTCGGCAATTACATTCTGGGTGGTGGAGGTTTTTCTTCCAGACTCATGCAGGAAGTCAGGGAAAAACGCGGCTTGTCCTATAGTGTTTACAGTCAGTTTCAGCCGATGTTTCAGCCTGGGCCTTTCATGATTGGTTTACAGACTGAAAAAAAACAGGCCACGGATGCGATTGGTGTAGTCAATGACACGCTGAATGATTTTTTGCGCAATGGACCGGATACCACCGAATTGCAATCCGCTCGTGATCATCTGGTCAACAGTTTTGCCATGCAGATGGATAACAATCTCAAGGTGCTGGAGCTCATTGCCATGATCGGATACTATCACTTGCCGCTGGATTATCTGGATCACTGGACGGAAAAGGTCGGACAGGTTACGGCGGCGGATGTGAAGGCTGCGATGAACCGAAAGCTCAATGCAGAAAAAATGGTGACGGTCATTGTTGGCCTGTGATGGCGTGTGCAGGATGCAGCGGGTGTCTTGAAATGGGGGCTCAGAAAAAAAACGGGAAGTTATCTGCCGGACATCACAGTCATAAAATCCGTATTGTTGGCGGACAATGGAAACGTACGCCGCTTGTCGTTGCTGATGTGGAAGGGTTGCGCCCGACATCGGATCGCGTGCGTGAGACGGTGTTCAACTGGTTGACACACATGCGTGGTGCACGTTTTGCAAATATGCATTGTCTTGATCTGTTTTCCGGAACGGGAGCGCTTGGGTTTGAAGCGGCGAGCCGGGGTATGGCACATGTGACCATGATCGAAAAAAATCGTGTGGCATACGAGCAGTTGCAACGTGCAAGGAACAAGCTGCAGGCATCGCAGATTGCCGTTTTTCAGGCAGATGCCATGGATATGGCCGCGCAATTGATCCGGCAGGGAAAAACGTTCGACCTGATTTTTCTGGATCCGCCGTTCCGGAAAGAATGGTTGCCGAAAGTCATACCGCTTTGTGTGGAATTGTTGGCGAAAGACGGAATGGTTTATATAGAATCGGATATGCAGTTGACTGCAGAAAGGCTGGCTTTGTGGTCGGGACGTGATGTATCTGCGCTACAGCTTGTCAGGGATGGCCAGGCAGGACAGGTTTATTATCATTTGTTTGAGATGCAGGCATCGTGCTTATCTTGAGGTAATATTACGGATGTTTCCTTTCTGAAAGAATAAAAATGGTTATTGCAGTTTATCCTGGAACATTTGATCCGTTGACGCGTGGACATGAAGATCTGGTTCGTCGTTCGTCCGGGCTGTTTGACGAATTGATTGTCGGTGTCGCCGACAGCAGGACGAAAAGGCCTTTTTTTACCATGGAAGAACGGATGGCCATTGCCAAGGAAGTGCTCGGACATTATCCGAATGTCCGGGTCGAGAGCTTTACCGGTTTGCTCAAGGATTTCGTTCGTGAGCATAACGCCAGTGTCATTATTCGCGGGTTGCGCGCCGTATCGGATTTCGAGTACGAATTCCAGATGGCGGGAATGAATCGTTATCTGATGCCTGAGGCGGAAACGTTGTTTATGACGCCGTCTGACCAATATCAGTTCATTTCAGGTTCCATCGTCAGGGAAATCGCTTTTCTGGGCGGCGACGTATCCAAGTTCGTATTCCCGTCCGTGGAAAAATGGCTCAGGAACAAGGTCAACGACATGAAGGGGAAAAATGTCTGACGACCGGACAGAAGCGTTTGACTGAAGGGAATTTGGAGAATCAATGGCGTTATTGATAACGAAAGATTGTATCTGTTGCGATATATGTGTTCCAGAATGCCCGAATGAGGCGATTACGCTGGGCAAGAAAATATGTGAGATAGATGTCAACCGCTGTACCGAGTGTGTGGGACATTATGATGAGCCGCAGTGCAAACAGGTATGCCCGATGGATTGCATCGTCAAAAATCCGGATTGTGTGGAGACACCTGATCAGCTGATGCAGAAATTTCTTCGCTTGAGCGAGGGCAAATGACCATAAAAAAACGGTTGCCATTGCAACCGTTTTTTTATTTGACCGGATTGTTTTAGACGTTGAAAAGAAAATTCAGGACATCGCCATCCTTGACGATGTAGTCTTTTCCTTCAGCCCTCATTTTCCCTGCTTCTCGCGCGCCGTTTTCACCTTTGCAGGCGATATAGTCTTCAAAAGCGATAGTCTGTGCGCGAATGAAACCGCGTTCGAAGTCGGTGTGAATGACTCCAGCGGCTTTCGGTGCAGTGTCGCCGATATGAATCGTCCATGCACGTACTTCCTTGACTCCTGCTGTGAAGTAGGTTTGCAGGCCAAGCAGCTTGAAGGCAGCTCGAATGAGCCGGTTCAGGCCTGGTTCGTCCATGCCCATGTCCGAAAGAAATTCCGCACGGTCTTCTTCAGGCAGTTCGACGATTTCGGATTCGATAGCGGCGCAGATCGCGACGATCGGCGCTTTTTGTGACTCGGCATATTGTGTGAGCTGATCAAGTAACGGATTGTCGGTGAATCCATCGTCCGAGACATTGGCAACATACATGGTCGGTTTTGCCGTAATCAGACAAAGCGGACGGATCAGTTCCATCTGTTCCTTGTCAAGTCCCATCGAACGGACCGGTTCTGCCTGATTCAGATGGGCAGCCACTTTTTCAAGCAAATCGCACAGGCGTGCCGATTCCTTGTTGCCTGCACCGGCTTTCTTGATTTCTCGCTGTATGACTTTTTCTACGGTATTCAGATCTGCCAGAGCCAGTTCTGTCTGGATGACGGAAATATCGCTTAAGGGATCAACCTTGCCGGCGACATGAACGACATTGTCGTTACGGAAACAGCGAACGACCTGGACAATGGCATCTGTTTCGCGAATATGGGCAAGAAACTGGTTACCAAGTCCTTCACCTTTGGATGCGCCAGCGACCAGTCCGGCGATATCGACGAATTCGACTACAGCCGGTACGATGCGTTCAGGTTTTACGATTTCGGCCAGTTGATTCAATCTGGGATCTGGTACTTCGACAATACCGACATTGGGTTCGATCGTGCAAAACGGGTAGTTTTCGGCAGGAATACCCGCCTTGGTCAATGCATTGAAAAGGGTGGATTTGCCGACATTGGGCAATCCGACAATGCCACATTTCAAACTCATGGAAATACTTTCAGAAATAAACTAAACAATGGAAATATGTCGTGATCGACAGTCTGTCAGACACTTTATCAATTTTCCATTTGATGTCAATGAATCGTAAGGGACGGACAGTTATATTCCTGACAGTTCCGGACAGGGGAAAAAGCAGAGTTTGCGCAGCAGGCAAAAAGACAGTTTGCAGAAGGTACGATGACTGGGAGTGAAGATTTCCGGATGGAAGTCAAGGCGTATGTGCCGGGAGAGGGCGCATCGAATTGAAAAACGACTTTGAGTGTGTAAAAAATGCTTGACAGCAAGTGTGTGAAAAGATCATAATTTTCTTTCTCGACTTTGCCGATGTTGAAACTGGCAAAGTGAAGTTGCAAAAGTCAGGAAATTTTTTTGTGAAGTTGAATAAAAAAGTTCTTGACAGGTAGTGAAGAGAAGAGCATAATTTCGTTTCTCAGCTGTTGATAAACAAAACGCTTTATT
>CAKQWF010000003.1 GCA_934277985.1 uncultured Oxalobacter sp. | reverse complement strand
ACCTCCGAAATAAAAAAAGCGAAGGCTGCATTCTATATGAAAGGAAAACAAAAGACAAGAAAAAACAGTGACTTGTCGAAAACAAGTGTGTCCTATAATTTGAATATATGTCACAATTTCTCAATGAGGCATGGAGCTTCCGGCAAGCGTGTGCAAATGATCGTTGCGCAATCGTATGTTCCGCATTGTATTGCTGTGGCAGGATAGAGGCATTTCAAGGCAATTACAGTCTTTCGCGGCCATTTTGAATATAATAGAAGACGGTTTCCGTTTTACGGGAAAATAGAGGTTTTTTGAAGAGCACGGGTGATCGTATGGCAGAGGCGATGATTGTTATTACGGACTGTAACCATGTCAATATCGATGCGGAAAAGGCGGTTTTCGAAGCGGCCGGTATTCCGTACAAGGCGTTTCAATGCAGGACTGAAGACGATCTGATCGCGAATTGCAAAGGTGCGGTTTCCGTATGCAACCAGCGTGCGCCTTTTACCGAAAAGGTATTTGCCGCGTTGCCCGAACTGAAAATGGTGGTTCGCTATGGTGATGGTGTCGACAATGTCGATCTGGAAGCGGCGACGCGCCATGGTGTTCAGGTATGCAATGTTCCGGACTACGGCACATCCGAAGTCGCCAATCATGCGCTTGCACTGATGCTGGCGATCACGCGCAAAATATGTCAGGCGAACGACCAGGTCAGGGCGGGACGCTGGAATTATGCGGAAATGGTGCCGATCCAGCATCTGGCGAACATGACGGTCGGTGTCATCGGGCTGGGCCGGATCGGGCTGGCATTCGCCAAACGGGTACACGCACTGGGTTGCCGGGTTATCGGTTTCGATATCTTTACCGATCATGTCAAGGGAGATCCGGAGTGTTCGTTCATCGAACTGACCTCGGAAGACGATGTCATTGCACGTGCCGACGTACTGTCTTTGCACTGTAGCCTGAACGCGCAGGATGCCCGTATGATGAATACGGAAAGTTTTGCGAAAATGAAAAAAGGCGCCATGTTCGTCAATGTGACGCGTGGTGGTCTGGTCGAGGAAGCCGCATTGGCCGAAGCGCTGAAGTCCGGTCATCTGGCCGGAGCCGGTATCGATGTGACCAGCAGCGAGCCGCTGCCGATGGACAGCCCGTTGCGTTCTGCGCCGCATATCATCATCACACCGCATATGGCATGGTATTCGGTTCAGGCCGAAAACAATCTCAAGACGCGCTGTGCAGAAGAAGCGGTACGCGGTTTCAGGGGGGAAAAACCTCGCTGTCCTGTCAACAGGCTGTAAAGGCGAGCGGAAGCGCTGTCCGTATGTGATCGTCGCATTGACCGGTAACAGGCAATGCGCATGCAGCGTGGTCTTGTGCAAAAAAGCGCTAGCGGCGGCCGCAAGTCGAAGACATGCATGCGAATCGGCGGTTTGACTGTTTTTTATGAAGCAATATCCTGTTTTTTATTGTGCAAAATACCAAAATTGTGGTAGGCAATCTGCTTGAAAAATCTGTATAATCCTGTTTTGGACACATAGGAATTACCATGCGACTACTCAAAAAGGCACTCACGTTCGATGACGTGCTTCTCGTACCGGCTTATTCTGCCGTTCTTCCCAAAGATACTGTTTTGAGAACCCGTCTGACGAGAAAGATCTCGTTGAATATTCCGCTGCTTTCCGCTGCGATGGATACGGTGACGGAATCGTCACTGGCTATTGCCATGGCAAGACAGGGTGGCATCGGTATCATCCACAAAAACATGACCGCGCTTGAACAGGCTCGCGAAGTGGCTCGCGTCAAACGGTTCGAGGCTGGCGTCGTGACCGATCCGATCACCATTCCGCCATCCATGAAAATCCGTGATGTGATCGCACTGTCCAAACAGCACGGCATCAGCGGCTTCCCTGTGGTGGAAGGCCGTACCGTCGTCGGTATCATCACCAACCGCGACCTGCGTTTCGAACAGGAACTTGACGCACCGGTACGCGACAAGATGACCCCGCGCGAAAAACTGGTTTACGTCAAGGAAGGTGCGTCGCTCGACGAAGCCAAACGCCTGATGAACCGCAGTCGTCTGGAACGGGTGCTGGTCGTCAATGACGATTTCGAATTACGTGGCCTGATCACCGTAAAGGACATCCAGAAAACGAACGACTATCCGCTGGCTTCCAAGGACGGGTACGGCAAATTGCTGGCCGGTGCCGCTGTCGGTGTCGGTCCGGACAATGACGAACGTATCGAACTGTTGGCGAAGGCCGGTGTTGACGTTCTCGTCGTCGATACGGCGCATGGTCATTCACAGGGCGTGCTCGATCGCGTCAAATGGGTCAAGACGCATTATCCGGATATCGAAGTCATCGGCGGCAATATCGCCACCGCCGCTGCGGCACGCGCATTGCTCGATCACGGTGCTGACGCCGTCAAGGTCGGTATCGGCCCGGGTTCCATTTGCACGACCCGTATCGTCGCCGGTGTCGGTGTTCCGCAGATCACTGCCATTTCCGACGTTGCCGAAGCGCTCGAAGGTACCGGTGTACCGTGTATCGCGGACGGCGGCATCCGCTTCTCCGGCGACATCGCCAAGGCACTGGCAGCCGGCGCATCGACCGTTATGATGGGCAGCATGTTCGCAGGTACCGATGAAGCACCGGGCGAAGTCATCCTCTATCAGGGCCGCAGCTACAAGGCTTATCGCGGTATGGGCAGCGTCGGCGCCATGCAGCGCGGTTCGGCAGACCGTTACTTCCAGGACGAAGCCGAACACCAGCCGGACAAACTGGTTCCGGAAGGTATCGAAGCCCGTGTTCCGTACAAGGGCAGCGTCAACGCCATCATCTTCCAGCTGATCGGCGGTGTCCGTTCCTCGATGGGATACTGCGGTTGCAAGACCATCGACGAAATGCGCGAACGTGCCGAATTCGTCGAAATCAGTTCGGCCGGTATGCGTGAATCGCACGTACACGACGTCCAGATCACCAAAGAGGCGCCGAACTACCGTCTTGAATAAGACAAAAAAGAGTACAGGGGCCGGTCATTCCGGCCCTTTGCGTTTCCAGAACCCGTTTTGACAAGAAAATTCCATGCATTCCAGAATACTGATTCTCGATTTTGGTTCACAGGTCACCCAGCTGATCGCACGCCGTGTACGTGAAGCCGGTGTGTTTTCGGAAGTCGTTCCCTATGATGTGGGAACGGATTTCATCCGCGATTATGCAGCCGATGGTTCGCTCAAGGGCATCATCCTTTCCGGTGGTCCCAACAGCGTCACCGAAGGCGACACGCCGCGTGTGCCGCAAATCGTGTTCGAGCTGGGATTGCCGGTACTGGGCATTTGCTACGGCATGCAGGCCATGGCGGAACAGCTGGGCGGCAAGGTCGAAAACGGCAAGGTACGTGAATTCGGCTATGCCGAGGTACAAACGACACGTCATACCCGTTGGCTTGACGGTGTCGCCGATGCGGTTCTGGCCAACGGCATGTCGCTTTTGAAAGTCTGGATGAGCCATGGCGACAAGGTGACGGCGCTGCCGCAGGGCTTTGAAGTCATACTCGCCAACGAAGCCTGCCCGATCGCCGGCATGGCCGACGAAACACGCAAATTCTACGCCGTCCAGTTCCATCCCGAAGTGACCCATACCGTACAAGGTCGCGCGATGCTCAATCGGTTCGTGCATGACATCTGCGGATGCAGTGCCGACTGGAACATGCCTGACTATGTATCCGAAGCCGTCGAAGCCATCCGGCAGAAAGTCGGCAAGGACGACGTGATTCTGGGACTCTCTGGCGGTGTCGATTCCAGCGTTGCCGCTGCATTGATCCATCGCGCCATCGGTGATCAGCTGACTTGCGTATTCGTCGATCATGGCTTGCTGCGCCTGAACGAAGGCAAGATGGTCATGGATATGTTCGCTCGCAACCTCGGCGTCAAGGTCGTTCATGTCGATGCGACCGAACAGTTCATGGGCAAACTGGCCGGAGTGACCGATCCGGAAGAAAAACGCAAAATCATCGGTCGCGAATTCGTCGAAGTCTTTCAGGCCGAGGCTGCGAAAATCACCAATGCCAAATGGCTGGCGCAAGGCACCATCTATCCGGACGTCATCGAAAGTGCAGGCAAGGGCAAGAAAGGGCAGACCATCAAGAGCCACCACAACGTCGGCGGTCTGCCGGATACGTTGAACCTGAAACTGCTCGAACCCTTGCGCGAACTGTTCAAGGACGAAGTGCGCGAACTGGGGCTTGCACTCGGCCTGCCGCGTGAAATGGTCTATCGTCATCCGTTCCCGGGTCCTGGACTGGGTGTCCGTATTCTGGGCGAAGTCAAAAAGGAATATGCCGACCTGCTGCGCGAAGCCGATGCCATCTTCATCGAGGAACTGTGGAACACCCCGTCACCGATGACGACGGAAAAAGGCGAACCGATGAGCTGGTACGACGCGACCAGTCAGGCATTCGCCGTCTTTTTGCCCGTCAAATCCGTCGGTGTCATGGGAGACGGCAGAACGTATGAATACGTCGTCGCATTACGTGCCGTACAGACACAGGACTTCATGACAGCGCAATGGGCGCATTTGCCGCACGAACTGCTCGGCAAAGTCTCCAACCGGATCATCAACGAAGTCCGCGGCATCAATCGCGTCGTTTACGACATCTCCGGCAAACCGCCTGCCACAATTGAGTGGGAGTGAAGGTTTTCTTCAAACCCCGTCCTGATGGACGGGGTTTTTTTATTGTCTGCAAGGCGGTTTTTTTGCATGGATGCAGAAATTGATCTGGTGGAGCGACACAACAGGAAAGGTTTATGTTTGAAAAAGCTGAAACGGGATGAGACTGTCAGGTACGGTACCAGGAGCCAGACTGACGCGAGTAGGCATTTAGACTATGCCAGCCTGACTTTCCTCAACCGGGGTGTTCCCGGCGATTTATATAATGTTTTCGCATGGCAAATTCCTGCGATCAGGTGAGAGACGGAGGCCAGTTTGTCGTTTTTTCCCCGAAAGTTTGAGAGTTTTCACGATTGGACGGGACTGTGTGCGACAATGAAAACCTTGTCTGCGGAAAGAATCCTGAATGATGCAAAGTGATACTGCTGGACTGAAGATAAGGGAAAGGTGGCGAAAGTTCTTCCGTTCGGTAGGTGTCGTTCTGGGCGGCGGTTTGCTTGCGGCGCTGGCAGTCTGGATGCTGGTGTCGGGTGTCGATCCGGCAGGCGCGGCGGCGAGCCAGTTTGTCGGCAGGAAGTATATTTTTCCGGCAGGTGCGATTGCCCTGTTTTTTGCCGCTTTTCTTTGCGTTTTCGGCTTTTTTCCGGTGCCCAGATCATCATATGCATCCGGTATCCGTTTTTCCGTATTCATCATCCGCAAACATTTACCGGTTTTTCTCGGTATCGCCGTGCTGGTTCCGGTGCTGGCGTATGTCGTTTTCTTCATGCTCGCCGAGAATGAAACTGCAGCATTCGACCGGAATTTCTCTTTGCTGGCGAAAGAGCAGATCAGGCAGATCAGCGACTGGAAGGATCGTCAAAGCGCATGGGCTGTCGCTCAAGCCGGTTTGTCAGGCGAGGCGGGTATTTTCCGTCAGGGACAACGGTTGGGCGTGACGGAAAGACAGGGTTTGCCGGAGCGTTTACAGACGGTGGCCAGGAACGGTCGCCCGGATGCGGATGGCCGGAAGCCGGTTACGGAAACTGCAGCGCATGATATGTCCCATGTACTGAAATCCCGTCGTATCTGGATGGGGCCACCGAAAAGGATTTCGAATGCGGATGGGACATGGCGGGATGTGCTGACGATGTACGTGCCTTTCATGAAAGAAACATCTGCAGGTCCGGAAGCGGGGGTTCGGCTTCATTATGTCAATCCGGCCGAGTCGCTGATACCTGTCATGTCGATCTGGCCGACGAGCGGCATGACGTCACGGGTATTTCTGTTCAGTACCCGTGGCGGGGAAGTGGCGATGCTGCGCAGTGTGCCGACGGGACGGATCGCCTATCCGATCGAACAGGGTGATGCTGGCCACGGACAGTGGCTCGAAAAGATAGGCCGAACCCGGCAGGGAATTTTTCATACGGTCGATCATCGCGGCAAGCGTGTTGTCGGTTATGTGGGCAAGATTCCCGATTCGGACTGGTCGCTGATGGTCAAGATGGACGAACGGGAAGCTTATGGCCATATCCGGCAATGGCATGGTATATCCTGCTGATGGCCACGCTTTTGACCGCTTCGGCGGCGCTGGTTCTGTTTTTCGTATTGCGTCACCGGCATATGCAGTATCAGACGGTCCGGATGAAGAACGGCCTGAAACAGCGTGCGTTGCGCCATGACTATCTGAGCCGTTTTGCCAACGATGCCATTATCCTGATGGACGATAGCGGAACGGTGATCGAGGCGAACGAGCGTTCCGGTGCGTTATTCGGCAAGGCCCGTTCCGCATTGAGCGGCAAAAATATCCGGACGGTTTTCGATCCGCAGGATGCCCCGGTATTTGAAGAAAGGTGGCAGGAACTCAAGCGGGAGAAAAGCCTGATTTTCGAGGCATACGGCAAACATGCGGATGGTCGGATTTTTCCGGTCGAAATCAGTTCGGGCATTATCGATACCGCCGGCAAATGTTTTGCGCAGTTCATCATCCGGGATGTATCGGAAAAGAAAAAGGCGGATGAAGCCATCTGGCGGCATGCCAATTTCGATTTGCTGACCGGGCTGGCGAACCGGCGGATGTTCCAGCAAAGGCTGCTTTTCGAGACCAGAAAAGCGCAGCGTACCGGCGGTTCTGTGGCATTGATGTATCTCGATCTCGACCGCTTCAAGTATGTGAACGATACGATGGGACATGATGCGGGCGATTCTCTGCTCAAGGGTGCCAGCGAACGGATTTCGCATTGTGTCCGCGAGACAGACATGGTGGCGCGGCTGGGTGGCGATGAATTTACGGTCATCCTGGCGGATCTGGAAGATTTTCGCGATGTCAGCCGGGTGGCGCAGAGTATTCGGGGTGCCTTGTCGCAACCGTTCGTGATCGATGGGCAAAGCGTACATGTGTCGACCAGCATCGGTATCGCCTTTTATCCGGAAGATGCCGCCGATGTACAGGAATTGATGAAGCATGCCGATCAGGCCATGTATGCGGCGAAGAAAAACGGCGGAAACCGGTATCATTATTTCACGTCCTCGATGCAGGAAGCGGTCAGGCAGCGCACGAACATGATTTGCGAATTGCGTTATGCACTGGATTGCGGACAGTTCGAGACGGTATTCCAGCCGATCGCCAGCATGAAAACCGGTGAAATCGGCTGGGCGGAAGCCTTGACACGGTGGCGGCATCCCGTTTCCGGCATGATGGAACCTGTCACGTTCGTGCCCTTGATGGAAGAAACGGGCATGATCCGCGCGTTCGGCAACGGGCTTTTCATGGAAACGGTACGGCAGGCCGCGAAGTGGCGTGCATCCCGTCCGGATTTTTGTATCAGTCTCAATCTTTCGCCGGTACAGTTCACGGAAGGCGGTATCGCTGTCGATGAATGGATGGCCTGCCTCGAAGAATTGTCCCTGCCGCCGCAGTCCGTAGTGATCGAGATTACCGAACAATTGCTTGCGGGGACGGATGCATCGGTTGTCAGGCAACTCGATGCATTGCACCGCAGGGGCGTCAGGGTGGCGATCGATGATTTCGGGACAGGGTATTCATCGCTGGCCTCGCTCAAGAAGTTCAGTCCGGATTACATGAAGATCGACAGGACATTCATCCGGAATCTGACGGCGGGCGATGAAGACAGGACATTGTGCGAAACGATGATCATGATGGCGCACAAACTGGATATCGCAGTAGTCGCCGAAGGTGTCGAGACACCGGAGCAATGGCGGATACTGTCGTCGCTCGGTTGCGATTATGCACAGGGGTATTACATATCCGAACCGGTTGAAAAGGCGTCTTTCGGAAAACTGCTGGCGGTGAAAGGTTGTACAGTCATGGCGTGACATCGGTCGGTGCAATCGCAGACGGTGACGAAAAACGCAATCGGTGCGAAAATATCTGTTTTTGTTCAGGCCGAACGATAGCCGGAGAGCGGTTGTGACGTACAGCGTAAAGGAAATTTTTTATACATTGCAGGGCGAGGGCGCACGTACCGGACGTCCTGCCGTATTCTGCCGTTTTTCGGGCTGCAATTTGTGGTCGGGAAGGGAAGAAGACAGGCCACGTGCCGTTTGCCGGTTTTGCGATACCGATTTTGTCGGCACGACAGGCGAATGCGGCGGAAAATACCCGACGGCGGATGCATTGGCCGAGCGTATCGTTTCCCTGTGGCCGGCGAGCCATCCGGAAAACCGCTATGTCGTATTCACCGGAGGTGAACCGCTGCTCCAGCTGGATGAAGCATTGATCGACGCGATGCACCGTGCCGGTTTTGAAGTCGCGATCGAAACCAACGGCACCATTGCCGTACCGCCCGGTATCGACTGGGTTTGCGTCAGTCCGAAGGTGGGGGCGAAACTCGTGGTCACACAGGGCGACGAAATCAAGGTCGTGATTCCTCAGGAAAACCAGAATCTGGCCGATTATGAGCGGCTTGCTTTTTCCCATTTTTACGTCCAGCCGATGGATGGAGAAAACCGGCAACAAAACGTTAGAATAGCGATAGCAACCTGTTTGGCGAACCCGAAATGGAAACTCGGTTTGCAAACGCACAAATATTTACAGATACCCTGATATTTTCATGTTGACGATTACCCGAAAACTCGAATTCGATGCCGGACACCGCATTCCGGATCACCACAGCCAGTGCAGAAACCTGCACGGGCACCGTTATGTATTGCATATCACGCTGGAAGGGAATCCGCTTGAGAAAGAAGGGGATGCCGGCAATGGCATGGTGCTGGATTTTTCCGAAGTCAAGCGGCTGGCGGAAATCCATCTGGTATCCCATTGGGATCACGCTTTTCTGGTGTATGAAAAAGACACGCCGGTCAGACAGTTTCTCGACAGTTTGCCGAACCACAAAACCGTCGTGTTCGACAGGGTGCCGACAGTCGAAAACATGGCGCGGGTGGCCTTTGATACGCTCAGGGAAGTCTATGAGGGATTTTTCGGTAATGCGCTGGTACTCAAGAGTGTCCGGATTTATGAAACGCCGAATTGCTGGGCTGAAGTGACGGCCGATTCGCTTGCATGAACGACGAAATGTTCATGCGCGAGGCACTCGTGCAGGCGCAATATGCGGAAGCGGCCGGAGAAGTGCCGGTTGGTGCAGTCGTCGTCAGGGATGGCGGCATCATCGCGACGGGATTCAATTGTCCGATATCGGGACATGACCCGACAGCACATGCCGAAATCATGGCGTTGCGCAATGCGGCGGCGGTATGCAGGAACTACCGGTTGCCTGATTGTGAGCTGTATGTCACGCTGGAACCGTGCGCGATGTGTGTCGGCGCCATGATCCATGCGCGCCTCAAACGCGTGGTTTTCGGGGCGTATGACCCGAAAACGGGCGCATGTGGCAGTGTCGTCGATCTGTTTATGCAAAAGGAACTGAATCATCACACGACCGTGACAGGCGGTATCTTGCAGGACGATTGTTCGGCGATGCTCAAGGCGTTTTTCGCCGAACGCAGAAAACTGGCCAAAGCCGCACGGCAGGCGGAGTGAGCTCTGAAGCGGGCGCAAGCCGTTGTCTGACGCAGCCACAGCGATCGGGGGACATCATGAAAAAATGGATGATTGCGCTGTTGATGGTGGGATGTCTGCTTGATGGTTTTTGTCAGTCGCCGGATGTGCCGCCAGCGTCGCCGAACACTACCTCATCAGTGGAAAAAAACGTCCCGGACCCGCGTGCCGGAACTGCATATCGACAGGCGGCAGACGGGCCAGCGCCTTTTGAAATACGGAATACCGACATGAAAACAGAAAAAACAGGCATCGCGATCATCGCGCCGGGCGGCTATGTATCCGATACCGATTACCGGCGGGGCATTGCCGGACTCGAAGCCGCGGGATACCGCGTATTCAGCTATTACGATCCCGAAGCGCGATACCAGCGTTTTGCCGCGACCGATGCCGAAAGGGTGCGACAGATCGAGCAGGCGGCCGCCAATCCGGATGTGAAAATCATCATGGCGGTACGCGGCGGATATGGTACTTCGAGGCTGTTGCCCTATCTCGATTTCCGCAAACTGGCCGCAAGCGGCAAACTGTTTGTCGGACACAGCGATTTCACCGTTTTTCAGATGGCGCTGTTGAAACAGGGGGGCATCAGTTTTGCCGGGCCGATGGTGAACAGCGACTTCGCCAGTGCGGAAATCAGTCCGTTCATGCGCGGGCATTTTGAACGCTGCATGACTTCGCCGGAAATGACCGTGCGGTGGACAGCGCAGGGCAATCCCGAAGTCGATGCCTCCGGCACCCTCTGGGGCGGCAATCTGGCGATGCTGGCGCATTTGACTGGAACACCATGGATGCCTGATATTGAAGGTGGCATTCTGTTTGTGGAAGATGTCCATGAACAACCTTACCAGATCGAGCGGATGCTGGTACAGCTCGATGAGGCCGGTATTCTCGAAAAACAGAAAGCGCTGGTACTCGGGCGTTTTTCGGAATACCGGGTGACCGACTACGATAACGGCTATGATCTGGATGCCATGCTGGCATGGTTGCGTGCACGGCTGACCATTCCGGTCGTTACGGGACTGCCTTTCGGACATGTCCCTGACAAGGTCACCTTGCCTGTCGGTGCACAGGCGCATCTGGTATCGCACGACGGTGTCGTGCAGTTGCATTTGAGCGGATATCCCACCGTTTGGTAAAATAATCTGTTTTACCAGTCGTACAGGGAATAATCGTGCTATCAGCAGCCAATATCACCATGCAGTTCGGCCCCAGGCCGCTGTTTGAAAACGTATCCGTCAAGTTCGGCGAAGGAAACCGTTATGGCCTGATCGGAGCCAATGGCGCCGGCAAATCGACCTTCATGAAAATTCTGGGCGGTGATCTGGAACCGACTTCCGGAACCGTCATGCTCGATCCGGGCGAACGGCTTGGCAAACTGCGTCAGGACCAGTTCGCATACGAAGACATGCGTGTGCTGGACGTCGTCATGATGGGGCATACCGAAATGTGGCAAACCATGATGGAGCGCGATGCCATTTATGCCAATCCCGATGCCACCGACGACGATTACATGAAAGCTGCCGAACTCGAAGCGAAATTCGCCGAATACGACGGCTATACGGCCGAAGCGCGGGCGGGTGAATTGCTGCTGGGTGTCGGTATCGGACTGGAATTCCACAACGGCCCCATGAGTGCCGTCGCGCCGGGCTGGAAGTTGCGCGTATTGCTGGCGCAGGCGTTGTTTTCCGATCCGGATGTGCTGCTTCTGGATGAACCGACCAACAATCTGGACATCAATACGATCCGATGGCTGGAAAACGTTTTGAACGAACGTGATTCCACCATGATCATCATTTCGCACGACCGCCATTTCCTCAATCAGGTCTGTACCCATATCGCCGACATGGACTACGGCACACTGAAAGTGTATCCGGGCAATTACGATGATTATATGCTGGCTTCCGCACAGGCCAGGGCGCAACAGCAGGCCGCCAATGCCAAGGCGAAAGAGCGTATCGCCGAATTGCAGGAATTCGTCCGCCGCTTTTCCGCCAACAAATCCAAGGCGCGGCAAGCCACGTCCCGCGCCCGCCAGATCGAGAAAATCCGCGTCGAGGATGTCAAACCGTCCAGCCGCGTGCATCCCTATATCCGTTTCGAGGCGGGCAAGAAACTGCATCGTCTGGCATTGGAGGCCGAACATATTTCCAAATCCTATGACCATCCGGTATTTCAGGACTTCAGTATCATGATCGAAGCCGGAGAAAAAGTCGCGATCATTGGTGCCAACGGCGCGGGCAAAACGACACTTTTGCGTTGTCTGGGTGGCGAAGCCTGCCAGATTCAGGCCGATACAGGAACCGTCAAATGGGCGGAACATGCCGATATCGGCTACATGCCGCAAGACATGGCGGAAGCATTCGACAACGATCTGAACCTGACCGACTGGATGGCACGTTTCACCCGCGAAGGTGACGATGACCAGACCGTGCGTTCGGTACTGGGGCGGTTGCTGTTCTCGGGCGACGAAGTCAGAAAATCGGCCAGGGTGCTTTCCGGTGGCGAAAAAGGGCGCATGATGTACGGCAAACTGATTCTGGGACGTCACAACGTCATACTGATGGACGAACCGACCAACCACATGGATATGGAATCCATCGAAGCCCTGAATATCGCGCTGGAAAAATACACCGGCACCCTGTTGTTCGTCTCGCATGACCGCGAATTCGTATCGTCGCTCGCGACACGGATTCTGGAAGTCAGGGATGGACAGATCATCGACTTCAAGGGCAGCTATGATGAATATCTGCACAGCCAGGGGCTTGAATAACGGCGAAAAGGAGCCATCGTTTCCTGACAATTTCGCCGGTTTGTGCCATAGTTACCTTTAGCTTTTCAATTTACCAGTGGATACCATGCAAAATTCCGGAATCAGGGAAGTCCAGTACGACTTGCCCGAAATGCAAAGCGGGGCACGGACAGTCGCCAATGCCTGGGCGCGCGTGCCGCGTACCCTGTCGCCGCAGGAAAAACAGGCTTGCCGCGAAAAAATCAAACGGCTCCTCAAGGAAAAAAATGCGGTACTCGTGGCGCATTACTACGTCGATGGTGACATTCAGGATCTGGCCGAAGAAACCGGCGGGTGCGTCGCTGACTCGCTGGAAATGGCGCGTTTCGGACGGGACAATCCGGCCAAAACCCTTGTTGTCGCGGGTGTTCGTTTCATGGGCGAAACCGCCAAGATTTTGAGCCCGGACAAAAAAATCCTCATGCCCGACCTCGATGCCTGCTGCTCGCTTGATCTGGGCTGTCCGGCCGATGCTTTCTCGGCATTTTGCGATGAACATCCGGATCGCATCGTCGTGGTCTATGCCAATACCAGCGCAGCCGTCAAGGCACGCGCCGACTGGATGGCGACCTCGTCGATCGGGCTGGACATCGTCCGGCACCTGCACGAACAGGGCAAAAAAATCCTCTGGGCGCCGGATCGCCATCTCGGCAGCTATATCCAGGAACAGACAGGCGCCGACATGCTCATGTGGCAAGGTTCCTGTCTGGTGCATGACGAATTCAAGGCAGCCGAACTGAAAATGCTGAAAGAAGAACATCCCGGCGCGAAAATACTGGTGCATCCGGAATCGCCTGCATCCGTCGTCATCCAGGCCGATGTCGTCGGTTCCACTTCCCAGATTCTCAATGCCGCCAAGTCCATGGATGCGGATACTTTCATCGTCGCGACCGACAAGGGCATATTCCACAAGATGCAGCAGCAAATGCCTGAAAAAACCTTCATCGAAGCACCGACTGCCGGAAACGGCGCGACCTGCAAGAGCTGTGCGCAATGCCCATGGATGGCGATGAACTCGCTGGAAAATCTGGCGCACGTGCTGGAAACGGAAGAAAACGAAATCTTCGTCGATGGTGAAACGGCGAAAAAAGCCATCGTCTGCATCGAAAGGATGCTTGATTTCTCATCACAGCAAAAAGCGAAAGCGCAGAATGGGGAAGCGAAGCTGACTTCCGGCATGGGGGCAGCATGAACCGTTCCGGTTTTGCATGGGAAAAATTGCTGGATGCCGCGATTGCCTCCAATGTGGAAACAGCACTGGCGGAAGACGTCGGAACGGGCGACTTGACCGCCTCGTTGTTGCCGCCGGACGAACTGGTATCCGGTCATCTCATCGTCCGCGAAAAGGCCGTCCTGTGCGGTATTCCGTGGTTTGATGCCGTCATGCATCGGCTTGACAGCCGTATCGCTATCCAGTGGCAGTACCGCGAGGGTGATGAAATGGCAGCCGACAGCGAAGTGTGCCGCATTGCCGGCCCGGTCAGGGCGATACTGACCGGAGAACGTACGGCGATGAACTTTCTCCAGCTTCTTTCAGGCGTCGCCACCGCCACCCGCGAATATGTCCGGCTTGTCGAGGGTACGCACGCCAGAATATACGACACACGCAAAACCGTACCGGGTTTGCGCATCGCCCAGAAATACGCCGTCAGCGTCGGCGGCGGCGAAAACCAGCGGCTGGCGCTGTACGACGCTATCCTGATCAAGGAAAACCACATCGCCGCCGCAGGCGGTATCCGGCAATCGCTTGAACAGGCAGCGAAAAAAACAGGCGTTCCCGTCCAGATCGAGGTCGAAACGATCGGCCAGCTCAAGGAAGCGCTGGCAGCCGGCGCGCGTTCCATTCTTCTGGACAATTTCAGCCTTGACGCCATGCGGGAAGCCGTCGCCGTCAACCGGCAGGCCGGTCGCTCCGCCGAACTCGAAGCCTCAGGTGGTATTGACCGTCGTACCATCCGTGCCATCGCCGAAACCGGCGTGGATCGCATCTCCATCGGTGAGCTGACCAAGCATGTCAAGGCGACCGACTATTCCCTCAGGCTGTTTGGCTGACCATAGGGCAGGCACATCATGAGACAGGAACCGATTGTGACCGTCCGCGTCCAGCGACAGGACTTCGACATGAACGAAGAACTGGAACGCCTGCGTGCCGGACGGCACGACATCGGCGCCGTCGTCTCGTTTCTCGGCACCGTGCGGGATATCCATAACGGGGAAACCGTCCTGTCCATGGAGCTGGAACACTATCCGGAAATGACGGAAAACGTCCTGCAAGACATTGCCGAAGAAGCGCTGAAGCGTTGGGACATACTGGACGTGACCATCATCCACCGCGTCGGCAAACTCAAACCGTCCGACCGGATCGTCCTGATCGCCGTGGCATCCAGCCATCGCGGAGAAGCCTTTTCAGCCTGCGAATACATCATCGATACCCTGAAAGATCGCGCCCCTTTCTGGAAAAAGGAAGAAACCCCGACCGGTGCGCACTGGGTCAGGGGCAGATGAAGCGGGTTTGGCGATACACTTCCCAGTCACTTGCACGACGTTCGTTATTATTCGGGATGAAACTCAGCCGTGAAGATACTGCCTGTCGTTTTCTTTTGCCATGCACGCGATCCTGCGCTATCCGTTTCATGCGGAAAGAAGGTAAAATCCTCGTTGCTAACAAATTGAATTGTATTGGTGCCGGGAGTTGCTTGTCCGGTGCCAAAAGGTGATGGTGTTCCACCTTTCCCAACCGCCGCGCTTTCGTGCGGCTGATGACGCCTGATTTTTCACCGGTTCGGTGAGGGGTCGGCGTATCTGTCTTTTCTTCCCTGATCCGGTATGTCTGCTGTCTTGCATGAGTATGGGGGACGGTGCGAGTTTTCGTTTTTTGATGAATTGGGGGATACAATGGGATTTATCGCGGTCGGTATCGGTGCTGCGCTCGGTGCCTGGCTCAGATGGGGGCTGGGGATGTTGCTCAATCAGGTGCATCAGCATATCCCGCTGGGGACGCTGGTGGCCAATCTGGCGGGCGGGTATGTGATCGGGCTGGCGATGGCGTTTTTCAGTACGCATAACGGTATCAGTCCGGAATGGCGGTTGTTTGCGATTACCGGTTTTCTGGGTGGGTTGACGACGTTTTCGACTTTTTCGGCGGAGACGGTGCTGATGATACAGCGCGGGGATTATGTCTGGGCTGCCGCACAGATCGTTTTGCATGTCGCGGGGGCGGTTTTGCTGTGTCTGGCGGGGTTTGCGAGTTACCGGTTTTTCTCCGGAGTGTAGGTTGGAAAATATTGTGTCCGTTTCAGTTTTCGCAATGAAAAAGTCTTGAAATCCGGCATGCTGACCCCTATATTAAATGCATTGACAGTTATCGGGAGAATGCAATGCGTCAAGACAAATTGACAACCAAATTACAGGAAGCCATTGCAGATGCACAGAGTCTGGCGGTCGGTAACGACAATCAGTATGTCGATCCGGTGCATTTGCTGGCTGCCTTGTTGCAACAGAATGATGGCAGTACCCGTTCGCTGCTGCAGCGGGCCGGTGTGAACGTCAACCGGTTGGCCACGTCGCTGAAAACGGCGATGGATCGTTTGCCGAAGGTGAGCGGAACGGGGGGCGATGTCCAGATCGGGCGGGAACTGGTCAATGTGCTCAATCTGGCCGATCGTGAAGCCCAGAAACGCAATGACCAGTTCATTGCCAGCGAAATGATTTTGCTGGCGTTGCTGGATGACAAGTCGGAAGCGGGGCGGCTGGCTCGTGAAGCCGGTCTGGCGCGCAGTGCGCTGGAAGCGGCGATTCAGGCTGTTCGCGGTGATGCCAATATCAATTCCGCCGATGCGGAAAGTCAGCGGGAGGCTCTGAAGAAATATACGCTGGATTTGACGGAACGTGCCCGTTCGGGCAAGCTCGATCCGGTGATCGGCCGAGATGATGAAATCCGTCGCGCCATTCAGGTTTTGCAACGCCGGACCAAAAACAATCCGGTGCTGATCGGTGAACCGGGTGTGGGCAAGACCGCGATCGTTGAAGGGTTGGCACAGCGTATCGTCAACAATGAAGTGCCGGAAAGCCTGAAGGGCAAGCGGGTGCTGGCGCTGGATATGGCTGCGCTTCTGGCCGGTGCGAAATTCCGTGGTGAATTCGAGGAACGTCTGAAAGCGGTTCTGAACGAGCTGGCGAAGGACGAAGGGCAGGATATCGTCTTTATCGATGAAATCCATACGATGGTTGGCGCGGGCAAGGCCGAAGGCGCGATGGATGCCGGTAATATGCTGAAACCGGCGCTGGCTCGTGGCGAACTGCATTGTGTCGGTGCGACGACGCTGGATGAATATCGCAAGTACATCGAAAAGGATGCCGCGCTGGAACGCCGTTTCCAGAAAATCATCGTCGATGAGCCGTCCGTCGAGGATACGATCGCCATTTTGCGTGGCTTGCAGGAAAAATACGAATTGCATCACGGGGTGGAAATCACCGACCCTGCCATTATCGCCGCGGCGGAATTGTCGCACCGTTACATTACCGACCGTTTCCTGCCGGACAAGGCAATCGACCTGATCGACGAAGCCGCATCGCGTATCAAGATGGAAATCGATTCCAAACCGGAAGTCATGGACAAGCTCGATCGCCGGATCATCCAGCTCAAGATCGAACGGGAAGCCATGAGGAAGGAAACGGATGAGGCTTCGAAGAAACGGCTTGCGCTTCTGGAAGAAGAAATCACGAAGCTGGAAAAGGAATATGCCGATTATGATGAAATCCTGAAAGCCGAAAAGGCAGGGGTGGAAGGTTCCAAGCATATCAAGGAAGAAATCGACAAGGTTCGCCAGCAGATCGAGGAGGCCAAACGGCGCGGCGATTACCAGAAGATGTCCGAACTGATGTATGGCCGTTTGCCGGAGCTGGAAAAGGCGCTGGCAGCGGAAACGAAAAAGGACGAAAAACTGGAACACGATCATCCGAGGCTGTTGCGCACGCAGGTCGATGCCGAGGAAATCGCGGAAGTGGTTTCGCGGGCTACCGGTATCCCTGTCTCGAAGATGATGCAGGGCGAACGCGACAAGCTCTTGCATATGGAGGACGAACTGCATAAACGGGTCGTCGGACAGCATGAAGCGATCGTTGCGGTTTCCGAAGCGATCAGGCGTTCGCGTGCCGGTCTGTCCGACCCTAACCGGCCGTATGGTTCTTTCATGTTCCTGGGGCCGACCGGTGTGGGCAAGACCGAATTGTGCAAGGCGCTGGCCGCTTTCCTGTTCGATACGGAAGAAGCCATGATCCGTATCGACATGAGCGAATTCATGGAAAAACACTCGGTCGCCCGTCTGATCGGTGCGCCTCCGGGATATGTCGGCTATGAAGAAGGCGGTTATCTGACCGAAGCGGTACGCCGCAAACCGTACAGTGTCATATTGCTTGATGAAATTGAAAAGGCGCATCCGGATGTGTTCAATGTCCTGTTGCAGGTTCTCGATGATGGACGAATGACGGACGGGCAGGGACGTACGGTGGATTTCAAGAATACCGTCATCGTCATGACCTCGAATCTGGGTTCGCAGATCATCCAGTCGATGGACAAGAGCGATCAGGGTCTGATCAAGGTGGCTGTCATGGACGAAGTCCGCAAACATTTCCGTCCCGAATTCATCAACCGTGTGGATGAGATCGTGGTCTTCCATGCGCTGGATGAAAAGAATATCGGTGCGATCGCCAAGATTCAGCTCGAACTGGTCAACCGCCGTTTGCAGGGTATGGAAATGTCGATGGAAGTATCGGATGCCGCATTGCACAAGATCGCGGAAGCAGGTTTCGATCCATTGTTCGGTGCGCGTCCGTTGAAACGGGCTATCCAGAACCGGATCGAAAATCCGTTGTCGAAGTATATTCTCGAAGGCAGGTTCGGCCCGAAAGACGTCATACTTGTGGACGAAAAGAATGGCGAATTGGTGTTCGACAAACGAAAAGGCGACTGATGTTTGCTGGTTGTGTAAAAACCCCTTCGGTTATAGCCGAAGGGGTTTTTTATCGCCTGCTGTTTCCGAAGGCAGCGAAAAGCTTCAGACCTTTTTCCACTTTGTCCGGTGGCCCCCAATAGGAGAAAAGTCGGAAGAGCAGCTTTTCCTGAAAAAGCCAGGAAATTCCGGTGCAATCAGGTTCTGGCATACAAGTATCATATGAACTGAAAAATGATCAAGGCACGACGCGGACATCACATTAGGGATACCGCAAGAGCGTTTTCCGGACTTTCCGGAAGGATGGCAGCATCCTGAATTGTTGCGGAATTGTAACAGTTGTTGACAAATATCAAAAAGTCATAGCGTACAGTAATTTAATGATTTTGTTTATTTTTTTTTTTTTATGCTAAAAATGACATAATTTTGTATTCAGTATTTATCAATAAGCAAACATGTAGATGTTATCCTCTGCTTGGTTGCATGTGATATTCACTGCATGTGCCGTCGTTAATTCAAGAGTTGCTGGTGCATGAAACAGTAGCATGAGATGAACAGAGAAGTAACAGCTTAGGAGAGAGTAAAGTGAATAGAATATACAAAGTGATATTCAGCCGGGAGAAAGGTATGCTGGTGGTGGCCAGTGAATTGGCACGAACAGCAGTGAAATCGGGAGCGAAGCTGGTGGTGGCATCAGCAGTGGGCGTCGCACTGTGCATGAGTGGCACAGCGTATGCTACAGATTATGATGGTGTGGATATTACGAGTGGAGTGATTACAGCACCTGGCAAGATCACCGGTGTGGGAGTGGATGCCGGAACAGGTCAGATCGCAGGCACAGGCGGTATGGACGTCAGTGGCACCAGCACACTGGGATCGACGACAGCGGACAGTCTGACGGTTACCCATGATGCGACGGTACACGGAGCCCTGACTGCTGTTGACAAGAAGACGACGCTGGGAGAACTGAAAGCCGGCAACAGCACACTGGGAGCGACGACGGCGGACAGTCTGACTACTGGCGGCCGGACGACAACGAAGGATCTGACAGTTAACGTCGATGCGGATGTAGGTGGCGCCCTGAGTGTTACAGGTCTGACGTCAACGGGTAGTCTGGACGTCGCCAATAAGGCGGCAGTACATGGAAGCGCGGAAATAGACCATAACCTGACTGTTACGGGCAAGACGGAACTGGGAGAACTGGAAGCCGACACCAGCAAGCTGGGAGCGACGACGGCGGATAGTCTGACGGTTAACGGTACGACCAATACCAAAGATATTGTCAATACAGGAAACATACAGACCGACAGCTTAACAGTAGGTGGTGTTCTGACAGCCGGTGATACCAAAGTCGACAGTCTGGTCGTCAACAACGGAACGACCGACACAGCGAAAATTACCAAAGACGGGGACATTTCAGGAAATAGTCTGACCGTAAACGGTGCAGTTAAGGGTAGCAGCCTTGACGCTGGAACAGGGGTGATCAGCGGCGGAGGTCTGAATGTCGGAGTGGGAACTGTACAGGCAGGTCAGATCAATGGTAGCGGTCTGAACATTACCGGAAATGCTGAAGTAGGTGGTACAACGAACCTTAAGGGCGATTTGAACGCAGCCGGCTCCAGCAACGTCATCGGTAATGCATCCGGAACTTCCAACAACAAGATGCAGGGAAGCAACACCATCACCGGAGACACAAAAATCAATGCAGGTGCGTCCGATGAAGCGAACACGACAATCGGCAGTGCCGGAACCACCAGTCCGGGAACCGTTACCGTCCAGTCGGGAGATGCCAGCCTTGTTACGAAAAACGGTAACAACACCCTGACCGTGAAAGACGGAACCAACACCATTGAGGCAACGGGAACGGGCAAAAACGTCATTTCCTCGGGAACGACCAATGACATCATTGGTGGAGAGGGTAACAACATTACCGCCGAGACCGGAGATAATGTCCTGACAGCAAATGATGGTCAGAATAAGATGGCAAGCGGAGATAGCACCATCACAAACAGTGCGGCGAATGGCAATGCCATGACAACGACAACAGGTGGTAAGACAAATTCGATCACCAATGGCGCGAATGGGAATACCATGACAGCGGCAGAGGGTGCGACAAATGCCATCAACGGTGATACGGATATTACGGGTACTCTGGATGTCACGGGAACGACCAATATCAATACGACGGGCACGGCAGCGACGACGATTGGTAGTGTAGATCCGGGTGCCGGTGATGTCACCTTGCAGTCTGGAGGGAACAGTGTTGTCATAAGCGAAGCCGATGGTACGCAGGTCACAGGTGATTTGGGTGTAAGTGGTAACACGGATCTGGGTGCAGATTTGAATGTGGCGGGCAATACCACGATGCAGGGTAAACTGACGGTCGAAGGTATTTCCACACTGAAGGGTGATGCAACCATCGCATCGAATGCCGGCGCAAACGCCACGATTGGCAATGCAACGGGCGCCACAACCATCAATGGCGATACCGTGGGCATTAACGGTACGACAAGCGTTACGACCAGTGTCGGTGGTTCCAGCATCACTACCAATGAGGATGGAACAGCGATAGTCGGTGACACCAACTCCATGACCAGTGGGGACAATTCCATCGTCAACAATGAGGACGGAAACACCCTGACCGTGAAAGACGGAACCAACACCATTAAGGCAACGGGCACTGGCAAAAACGTCATTTCCTCGGAAACGACCAATGACATCATTGGTGGAACAGGCAACAATATCACCGCCACGACCGGAGATAATGTCCTGACAGCAAATGATGGTCAGAATAAGATGGCAAGCGGAGATAGCACCATCACAAACAGTGCGGCGAATGGCAATGCCATGACAACGACAACAGGTGGTAAGACAAATTCGATCACCAATGGCGCGAATGGGAATACCATGACAGCGGCAGAGGGTGCGACAAATGCCATCAACGGTGATACGGATATTACGGGTACTCTGGATGTCACGGGAACGACCAATATCAACACAACCGGGAATGCTGGTACCAGCATTGGTAACACGACAGGAACAGTTGGAATAACCGGAAGCCAGGTTGACATCAACACTGCGGCAGAAGGTGGCGCCACCAACATCGGCAGTGCCAACAACACCAGTGCGGTTACCATAGCCTCGGGCAGTGCAAGCCTTGTTACGGAAAACGGTAACAACACCTTGACAGTCGGGGACGGTGGAACCAACACCATTGAGGCAACGGGCAATGGCAAAAACGTCGTCAAAGGGACGACAGAAATCAATGCAACGGGAAATGCTGCTACCACGATTGGCAGTGCAGATGCCGATGCGGGAGATGTCACCCTGAAGTCTGACGGAAACAGCATTGTCATAAATAAAGATACCGGAACCAAGGTAACGGGTAATATGGAAGTCACGGGAGATACCCAATTGGATGGTACCCTAACCGTCGCCAAGAATACGACCCTGAATGGTGATGTCAATCAGATCGGCAATGCGGATGGTTCGTCAACCAGCAACACCCTGACAGCCCAAAACAACACCATGGAAGCCACGGGTGGAAAGAATACCATCAAAGCCAGCGAGACCAACGACATTGTTGGTGAAAAGGGTAACAACATTACCGCCACGACCGGACACAACGTCATCACAGCCAATGGCGATGGTTTCAACGTAATGGAGAATGGAGACAGCTATATCGAAAACACCCATGATCACAACGGAATGGGTACAACGGCTAAAGATGGATATAACCGCATCTCTGCGACTGGAAAGGGTGGTTATAACGAATTGGAAGCTGCCGATTACAACGGCATTGGTTCTGGTAACGGAGACGATGGCTATAACACCATTGAAGTCTTCAACACAGAAGCGAAAGAGGGTGTCGTAGTCAACGCTATCGGCACGGAAAATGGCGTCGTCATGAACGGAGGGGTGAACGGACAGACAGGTAATGCCACGATGGTTCTGTCAGGAACCCGTGCTGCCTTGACCGCAAGCACAGGAACCGGGTTGGATATCAACGGCGCAACAGCTGGTACCACCACACTGAGCGGTGGAACATCAACAGATACTGCTTCGACTGTCACTCTGGCGGACAACAGAGCCAGCGTCATGACCTCCGGAGGAAACGGCATGTGGGCCGATGCTTCCAGCGCCAACCTGACTGGTGGTGGAAACACTTTGAGCATGAGTTCAAGTGGCGCACGCTTCTCCAACGCTTCGGGTGGACCAGTCAAGGTTACCGGTGTCGCTAACGGTACCAGCAAATACGACGCCGTCAACTACGGTCAGTTGCAGGATGTGGAAAGACTGGCATCTCGCGGTATTGCTTCCGTGACAGCGATGGCCAACATTCCGCAAGTCGAGCCGGGCAAGACCTTCGCCGTCGGTGCCGGTATCGGTAGCTATAATGGCTATCAGGCTTTGGCAATCGGCGCGAGCGGAAGAATCATGGATGACCTGGTATTCAAAGCTAGCATTGGTTCATCAGAAAACGGACACGCCGCCTTTGGTGGAGGTGTTTCGTACTCCTGGTAAAAGAGGAAAAAAGCCGACAAGGCGAAATTGGTCAAAACGGGCTGGCAGCAAAACTGCCGGCCCGTTTTGCGTGAAAAGAGAAACAGAGAAAGGAAAACATGAAAAAATGGAAAAACATACTGGCAGTCCTGTTGATCGGAATGACAGCGGCCTTGCCGGTTCATGCGCAGAAAAAGCCGAAGACAGTGGTGAAGACGCCAGCGGTACAACAGGCGGCGTCGGCTGGCCCGAAAATGCAGTTCATGGGGAAATTCGACGCGGGCGTGCCAAACGCGGGGATCTACAAAATGTATGATGCCTCGGACGACGTCGTATGTTACATTCTGATGCCAGACTTGCCGGTCACGAAAAAAATTCCGCAGGGCATCATGTATGAGGGAAACTCGATAGGTGCGATCAGTTGTGTGAAGGTCAGGGTTCATGTCGTACCCATTTCCGGCAGGTGAAAAGGATGAAACAGGAGAGAGTATTGTGCAGTGTGTATTTCCGGATGCAAAACAGGTTGATTCGCCTGGAAATCTAGACAAGCAGCATATATGCAGACTGCGCTGCAAACGCTTCGCTTGCGAAACGGGATGAAGATTGTCAAGGACGGGTTATGTTTGGCGGGTATATTGCTTGTTCATCGAATCTGGCAGGAGCTGAATATGGAAAATCGTGTAAAAAAGCGGGTGCGATTCTTTTTGTTTGTTTTTCTTGTCAAAACGATGTTTTTTGCCCTTTTCCCTTGTACAGTTTCCGCCAATGAGCAAAAGGATTCTTCAT
The DNA here is from genome assembly GCA_934277985.1 of uncultured Oxalobacter sp. Lineage (GTDB taxonomy): Bacteria > Pseudomonadota > Gammaproteobacteria > Burkholderiales > Burkholderiaceae_D > Oxalobacter > Oxalobacter paeniformigenes. Next base: position 298,417 of record CAKQWF010000003.1, on the reverse strand, counting down.
GGACGAGTTATTTCAGCCGTTATCTGGTGTTCTGGGAAACGGATGACGGCAAGAAGTCCGAAAAGGAAGTGACCGATCCGAAGGCATGGAAAAAAATCGCGGTCGATTTCAATGATTTTCTGCCGGACGGCTTGCCGGGTGTGGCGGAATACCGCCGTGCGGCACGTTATCAGCTGTGGGAGAGCCAGCCTTCCCATACCGAGCAGGAAGTCTATGATTTGTATGGCGTTTCTGCCCGAAAGGGGAATGTGCTGGCTCTGATGAAGCAGTATGAGATGTATCTGGACAATCAGGATGCGACGGACGAGGGGAAACGGTTTTTTTCCGAACGGTTGGATGAGGCTTGCCAGCAGGTGTATCCGGTCGCGGTGACCGGCAATGCGGATGCGCAGTATTTTTATGCGCGTTATTGCATCAATTTCAAGAGTGCGCAGGCGCAGTCATGGTTCGCGCGGGCGATGAAGCAGTACCGGAGTTTTGCGGATCGCCAGATTCCGTATGCCCAGTATATGCTGGGTGAGATTTACCGGGTTTATGGTGAGGAAAAGACTGCGCAGGACTGGTTTTTGCAGTCGGCGAAGAACGGCAATGCCGAGGCGGTCTGCAAAATCCGGCAGGATGTGTTTCATGAGGAAGAAGTCTGGAAGAAACTCGGCACCGAGGTCAAGGGAAAAAATTCTTGCGCGGTGTATCAGGCGCTCGGTCTGATTGCCAAAACGCACAGCAACAAGGCCGTGGCGCATGCGGCGACGGAGTTGTTGCTGCAAATGCCGGTGGGTTATGCACGCAAGGGGTTTACCGATACCGGCAGCGGTTTTCATTATTTTCCGTATGAGCGGACGCTGGATGCCATTCTGTCGATTCAGCCTTCCGGCCTGACGGCATCGCAAAGGGAGAAATCGAAGGAGTTGGTGGAGAAGTATAAAAACAAACGGGGGGCGTTTGTCGATGATTATCTGGACAAGTTCGACTGGAACCGCCTGAGTCCGTTCGGGGATTGAAATTGCGTTCGGCGGATGAAAACAAAAAGCCGGTGCTTTCGGGCACCGGCTTTTTGTCTGTCGGGGATACGTTCAGAGAATGTCCGCCGCGTAGTCCGCCAGTCTGGAGCGTTCACCGCGCGCCAGCATGACGTGGCCGCTGTGTGCCCATCCGCGGAAACGGTCGACGACGTAGGTCAGACCGCTGGAGCCTTCGGTCAGATACGGGGTGTCGATTTGGGCGATGTTGCCCAGACAGACGATCTTGGTTCCCGGACCAGCTCGGGTGATCAGCGTTTTCATTTGTTTCGGGGTGAGGTTTTGCGCTTCGTCGATGATGAGGAATTTGTCCACGAAGGTGCGTCCGCGCATGAAGTTCAGGGATTTGATGGAAATGCGCGAGCGGATGAGTTCCTGTGTCGTGGCGCGTCCCCATTCACCGGCGTCGTTGTCTGCCTTGGACAGGACTTCCAGATTGTCGTCGAGCGCTCCCATCCAGGGCGACATTTTTTCTTCTTCCGTTCCCGGCAGAAAACCGATGTCTTCGCCGACAGGAATCGTGACGCGGGTGACGATGACTTCGTTGTACCGTTTCATTTCCAGTACCTGTGTCAGTCCGGCGGCCAGCGCCAGCAGGGTTTTGCCGGTACCGGCTTGTCCCACAAGGGTGACGATGTCGATGTCCGGGTTCATCAGGATGTTGAAGGCGAAATTCTGTTCGCGGTTACGTGCGGTAATGCCCCAGACGTTGTTTTTGCCGTGGGTGTAGTCATGCAGGGTTTCGAGAATGGCTTTTTTGCCTTCGATTTGTTTGACTTGTGCCTGAAACGGTGTTTCGCCGGCTTCCGGTTCGAGATAGACGAACTGGTTGACGACCATGGACGATACCATCGGCCCGCTGATACGGTAGAGGGTCTGGCTGACGCCGTGATGGTCGTTTTCATGCCAGGTTTCGATATTCTTGCCGTGTTTTTCCCAGAAGTTGGCAGGCAGTTGCAGGGTACCCGGGTAGAGCAGGTCGGAATCTTCCAGTACCTGATCGTTGAAGTAGTCTTCCGAGGAGAGACCCAGCGCGCGTGCCTTGATGCGCATGTTGATGTCCTTGGAGACCATGACGACGGCGCGTCCCGGATGTTTGGCGCGCAGTGTCATCATGACGCCGAGAATCTGGTTGTCGGCCTTGTCGGATGCCAGGTTTTCCGGCAGTGGGCTGGCTTCCATGTTTGTCTGGAAGAAAAGGTGTCCCTGCGCCTCGCGGTTGCCCAGTTTGTTCAGCGGAATGCCTTCGGTCAGCAGGATGTTTTCATCCACGTCGGCGACGAGCAAATCCAGCGTGCGGGTGACTTGCCGGACGTTGCGGGCGACATCGGACATGCCGCGTTTGTGGTTGTCGAGTTCTTCCAGCGTGATCATCGGCAGGAAAATATCGTGTTCTTCGAAGCGGAACAGCGAGGTCGGGTCGTGCATCAGGACGTTGGTGTCCAGAACGAACAGTTTCGTTTCGCCGGACTGGCTGGCTGCACGGCTGAGCGGCGATTGCAGGGTGGTTTCCACCAGTTTTTTGCGGGGCGGACGTGACGGCGGTTTGGCTGTCGATACGGCGCGGCGGGTTTTTTCGGAAGCGGTGTCGGCTGCCTTGCGGGGCGTTGTCGTCCGGGGCGCGGTGTCCCCTGCTGGGGCGGCGGTCTGCGCAACCGGCGGTTTGGCAGTTTTCGCCGTTTTCGCGGCTTTTCTGGCAGCCGCTACGGCATCGTCCGGCAGCCGGGTTGCCGCGGCATCTTTCGGAGAAAGGGTATCGGCTGGTTTGGCAGGCATTTTGGGTAATGGCATCGTAACCTCGCTTTTTGTTTGTTGGTGTCCGGAGTGCAATCGTGTTACGGCGGGAAACCGGGACGGCGTTTTCCCTGCATGCTGCATGTTCAGCGGTCAAGTTCGCGTGCCGCTTCGAGTATTTCGTCGATGTGACCCGGGACTTTCACGCCACGCCATTCTTTCACCAGTTGTCCGTTCCGGTCAATCAGGAATGTGCTGCGTTCGATGCCGCGTCCGACTTTTCCGTAACGGGTTTTCGTTTTCATGACGTTGAAGCGGTTGCACAGCGTTTCTTCGGGGTCGGAAATCAGCGGGAAGGGCAGGTCGAATTTTTTGGCGAAGTTTTCGTGCGATTTGAGGCTGTCGCGGCTGACGCCGACGATTTCGGTGCCTGATTGCTGAAATTCCTGATAATGGTCGCGGAAATCGATGCTTTCCGCCGTACAGCCCGGCGTATTGTCCTTGGGATAGAAATACAGGACAAGGTTTTTTCCCTTGTAGTCAGACAGTCTGAACGGCTTGATGGTCGCATCTGCCGTGAAATCGGGTATGGTCTGGTTGAGCTGGATGGTTTCTTCTGACATGGTTGTTTTCTCTTTTTGTTTTTCTGCAGTGTCGGTATCTGTTCGGATACTTTGCATCGTGTGAAACAGTATGATGGAAGTGTAACCGTTTTTCATGGATTTATCTCATCCATGACGAGCGCCAGCAGGACATTCCGTTCCTCGGCGAGCATGAGGTTGCAGGTGCCGCAGGCGGCGCGGTTGTTCATGCATTCGATGATGAGGCCGTGTTTGAGCAGGGTGAAAATCCAGTCGCCGGGAAGTTGCCGTGTGTGGCGGCCGGTACCGAGTATGATGATGTCGGGGCGCAGGGCTTTCAGCGCGATCAGTTCGTCTATCGTGAGTGTGTCGAAGGCTGTGACCGGCCAGTGGACGGGCATCATGCCGGGCATGGCGAGCAGGCTGTGCCGGTATGCGCGGCCGGCAATCACGATTTGATGGTCATCGTATGCGGAAATGCCTTGATGCAATGCGGTTTGTTCGGGTTCGATCTTCATAATGATATTGTGTGGCATGCGGCCTGATAGCGCCTCATGCTTTTTTTGCTTACCTAAACGGTCATAAAGTGATAGGCTTATTCATTTAGTGGTTTCAGTCTTGATTCAGTGTCGGGTATGAATCAGAATGATATATTGTCTGGTATCGAAGGGCACCATCCTTAAACATATTCCGGGAGCACAAAATGCACCTTATCAACAAATCGAAAAAGCTGGCAAATGTTTGTTATGACATACGCGGACCCGTTCTGGAAAGAGCGCGGCAAATGGAAGCGGAAGGCCAGAAAATCATCAAACTGAACATCGGCAATGTCGGTGCGTTCGGTTTCGAACCGCCTGACGAAATCGTGCGCGATATGATCAAGAATATGCTCAATGCCGCGCCGTATTCCGATTCCAAAGGCATGTTCGCGTCCCGGAAAGCGATTATGCAGTACACGCAGCAGAAAAATATCAAGGGTGTGACGATCGACGATATTTATATCGGCAACGGCGCTTCCGAGCTGATTGTCATGAGTATGCAGGCGCTTCTGGACAACGGTGACGAAGTGCTGGTACCGACGCCGGATTATCCGTTGTGGACGGCGGCGGTCACGCTGGCGGGCGGCAAGGCCGTGCATTATCTGTGCGACGAGGAAAACGACTGGATGCCGGATATCGCCGATATCGAATCGAAAATCACGCCGCATACGAAGGCGATCGTCGTCATCAATCCGAACAATCCGACCGGTGCGCTGTATCCAGACGAATTGTTGAAAAAAATCGTCGATCTGGCACGTGAACATCAGCTGATCGTGTTCGCCGATGAAATCTACGACAAGTGTCTGTACGATGGTGTCACGCATACGTCGATGGCTTCGCTCGCCAACGATGTGCTGTTCATCACCATGAACGGCTTGTCGAAAAATTACCGTTCCTGCGGCTATCGTGTCGGCTGGATGGTCGTTTCAGGCGAGAAAAAATATGCCCGTGACTATATCGTCGGTCTGGATATGCTCGCTTCCATGCGGTTGTGTTCGAATGTACCGGGGCAGTTCGCCATCCAGACGGCACTGGGCGGTTACCAGAGTATCAACGATCTGGTCGCGCCCGGTGGAAGACTGGCGCGGCAACGCGATCTGGCGCACAAGTTGCTGACGGAAATTCCGGGCGTGACTTGCGTCAAGGCGAAAGCGTCGCTTTACATGTTCCCGAGACTGGATCCGGAAATTTATCCGATTCAGGATGACAAGCAGTTCGCTTATGAATTGCTGGAAAGGGAAAAGGTTCTGATTGTCCAGGGTACGGGATTCAACTGGATTGCTCCGGACCATTTCAGGGTGGTGTTCCTGCCGAATTCGGATGATTTGACGCATGCCATCGAGCGTATCGCCCGTTTCCTGGAATACTATCGCCGCAAGTTCGGCACCGAGGAACTGGCGATGAAAAAGTACGGGAAAATCCGTCAGGAAAAGGAACTGAGAGTCGTTTGAAATATCATTTGGTAAACAGGGAAATTTGGTAAAAAAGGAAATATGAAGCCGGTTAAAGTTGGAATTCTGGGATTGGGAACCGTCGGTTCCGGTACCTTCAATGTACTGAAACGGAATCAGAAAGAAATCAGGGGGCGTGCCGGTCGGAACATAGAGGTCGTCATGGTTGCCGACCGCAATGTGGAGATGGCACGCAAGATCGTCAATGGCGATTGCGAGGTCGTGTCGGACGGCAATCTGCTGGTGAACAATCCCGATATCGATATCGTGGTGGAACTGATCGGCGGCTACGATGTCGCAAAGGATTTCGTTCTGAAAGCCATCGCCAACGGCAAGCATGTCGTGACGGCCAACAAGGCATTGCTGGCTTTGCATGGCAATGAAATTTTCGAGGCGGCGCAAAACAGGAAGGTGATCGTCGCGTTCGAGGCTGCCGTTGCTGGCGGTATTCCGATCATCAAGGCATTGCGTGAAGGGTTGACTGCCAACCGGATCGAATGGATCGCCGGCATCATCAACGGTACGACCAATTTCATTTTGTCGGAAATGCGCGAAAAAGGACTGGATTTCGATACGGTTCTGAAAAATGCGCAGGAACTCGGTTATGCCGAATCCGATCCGACTTTCGATATTGAAGGGTTCGATGCCGCACACAAGGTCACGATTATGTCGTCGCTGGCGTTCGGTATTCCTGTCCAGTTCGACAAGGCCTATGTCGAGGGGATTACGCACCTGGAGGCTATCGATATCAAGTATGCCGAACAGCTTGGGTATCGTATCAAGTTGCTGGGTATCACCAAACGGATGAAAAACGGTATCGAATTGCGTGTCCATCCGACGCTGATTCCGTCCAAACGTCTGATCGCCAACGTGGAAGGCGCGATGAATGCCGTACTGGTCAACAGCGATGCGGTCGGCGCTTCCCTGTATTACGGCAAGGGTGCAGGTTCCGAACCGACGGCATCCGCCGTGATCGCCGATCTGGTCGATATCGCCCGTCTGGAATCGGTCGATCCGGAGCATCGCGTTCCCCATCTGGCATTCCAGCCGGATGCACTGACGAATACGCCGATTCTGCCGATGTCGGAAGTCACTACCAGTTATTACCTGAGAATGCAGGTCAAGGATCAGCCAGGGGTTCTGGCGGATATCACGCGTATTCTGGCCGACCTGAAAATTTCCATCGATGCTTTCCTGCAAAAGGAACCGATGGAAGGAGAAACGCTGGTCGATATCATCATCCTGACGCATATGACGCAGGAAAAGAATATGAATGCTGCCATCGAAAAAGTGGAAAAATTGTCAACGGTGATGGGAAAAGTGACGAAAATACGACTTGAGGAATTGATGTAATGTCATTCTTAAATTAGTCTAACAGAAGGTTCTGGATTGGCTGACAGCCGGTAACGGTATGCCAATATTCTTTCCAGCAGTTTCTTTGGGAGATAGCCATGTTCAATAAAATCATGATTCCGACTGACGGTTCGGAACTTTCAACTGCCGCAGCGCTCGAAGGTGTCGCTTTTGCGGCGGACAACAAATCCGAGGTGGTCGGTGTGTATGTCGCGCCTGAGTACCAGTACCCGGTATACGTCGAAATCATTCCGCCTACGTATCCGATCGAGGAAGAATATGATTCGATGATGCGCAAGGTCGGCATGGAATATCTTCAGCCGGTACAGGAAGCGGCAAAACAGGCCGGTGTTCCTTTTTCGAGTATTGTGCTGTTTTCCAATTCGGCGGGTTCTGCCATTGCCGATGCGGCGAAGGAACAGAATTGCGACCTGATTTTCATGGGGTCACATGGCCGTTCCGGACTCGGACAGCTGCTGTTGGGGAGTGTGACGACCAAGGTGCTGAACCTGTGCCAGATTCCGGTACTGGTTCACCATATCCGCAAGAAAAAATAATCGTATTTTTCTTTAACAAAAAAACGCCATACAGATACCGTATGGCGTTTTTTTGTATGAGCGGTATTGGTATGACAGGAAGCGAAGATGTGTCATGTCGTACCTGTTGATGGATAGCTGGGGGCAATTCCTGCAAAAAAATCCCGGGAATATCCCGGGATTTCTGACAAGGAATGCAAACCGGTCAGATGTGTTCGCCGAGTACGGAAACCGTGATATCGACAACGACGTCGGAATGCAGTGCGATGGAAACAGGGAAGTCCCCAACAGTCTTGAACGGACCCTGTGGCAGGCGAACCTGAGCCTTGTGGATGTCGAAGCCTTGTTTGGTAAGCGCTTCGGCGATGTCGAAGTTGGTGACGGAACCGAACAGACGACCGTCGACGCCCGATTTCTGCAGAATCTGGACGGTCAGACCTTCCAGTTTTTCGCCCTGTGCCTGGGCATTGGCCAGTTTTTCGGCAGCTGCTTTTTCCAGTTCGGCGCGTTTCGCTTCGAATTCTTCGATGGCTGCGGCGGTTGCACGGCGTGCCATACGCTGCGGAATCAGGAAGTTGCGTGCATAGCCGTCCTTGACCTTGACGACATCACCCAGATTGCCGAGATTGCCGACTTTTTCCAACAAAATAACTTGCATTTTTTTCTCCAATATTCTTTAGATTGACCGGCAAAAATCAGGCGGAATGCAGGGAAGTGTATGGCAGCAGAGCCAGGAAACGGGCGCGCTTGATGGCCGTGTCCAGCTGGCGCTGATAGTGTGCCTTGGTGCCCGTCAGGCGAGCCGGCATGATCTTGCAGTTTTCCTGGATGAAATCTTTCAGGGTATCGATATCCTTGTAGTCGATCTGTTCTACGTTGGCTACGGTGAAACGGCAGAATTTCTTGCGTTTGAACAGCGGGTTCTGCTGTTTGCGTTTGTCCTTGTTTTTGTTCTTGTCGAATTTTTTACCAAATGCCATTTTCGGCTCCTGTATATAAAAGGTTTGGCCTATTCAATCGATGAAAAGCCGGTGATATGAAACAGAAGATTCCTGCTTTTGAGACTTTTTGCCGCCAGAAAACCCGTGAAATGGTAAAACGGACCGGTTTCCAGTTTTGCAAACGATTCCGAAATATCGCCGATCACGATGGCAGGTATTTCGAATTCGACGTTCCGGCCGATTTCCGCTTCCCACTGTTGGGAACGATGCCACAATCGGGTTGCGATGACCGGTATGCCTGCCGGAGTGTATCGCAGCGCTTCGCGTTCGATGATTCTGGCAGTCAGCCGGAGGCGGTTTTCAGCAGTCAGGGAATTCTCCTGTCGCGGTTTTGTCAGGCTGAAGCGGTCTGTTCTGCCGAGGCAGGTGCTGCCTTGGCGGATTCTTCCTTCTGTGCCGATTTCATCATCGGGGAAGGACCGGTTTCAGCATGTTTCATTTTGACGGTCAGATGACGCAAAATGGCATCGTTGAACTTGAATGCGGTTTCCAGTTCATTCAGGGTTTCGCTGTCGCATTCGATGTTCATCAGAACATAGTGGGCCTTGGCGAACTTGTTGATCATGTAGGCCAGCTGACGGCGGCCCCAGTCTTCAACACGATGGATTTTTCCGCCGCGCGATGTGACATTGTTTTTGTAACGTTCGATCATGGCCGGAACCTGTTCGCTCTGGTCAGGATGAACGATAAAGACGATTTCGTAGTGACGCATGCATACTCCTTTTGGACGTTAAAATAGCCCGCCCCGGCGTCAAGTCAGGTGCGGGAAGAAGAAAATCCTGTAATTTTACCGCGTTACGTATTTATTGGCAATATATGCTATACCGGCCCGTTTGGCGTTTCCTGAAAAACGCTGTCGAATCGGTGGAAAAACAGCACTTTCTCTTTTAAAATACTGGGTAAATGAACAGACTATAAAAATTTCCAGTCAAATATTATCAGTCGTTTCCATTCTTACGAGGGCCTTATGATAAAGCTGACCGCACGTCAACAGGAAATTCTGGAACTGATTGTCCAGTCGATCGACAAGACAGGGTTCCCGCCGACACGCGCGGAAATCGCCGCCGAACTGGGATTCAAGTCCGTCAATGCAGCAGAGGAACATTTGCAGGCGCTGGCAAGAAAAGGCGTCATTGAAATGGTTCCGGGTATTTCACGGGGTATCCGTCTTTTGCATGACGTGGGGAAGATAACACTTTCCGAACCACAGAAGCAGGAACAGTATGCGGTTCCGCTTGTCGGGCGTGTTGCGGCGGGTTCGCCTATTCTGGCCCAGGAGCATGTCGAGAAAACCTATTTTCTGGATCCGTCGCTTTTTTCGGAAAAACCGGATTATTTGTTGAAGGTCAGGGGATTGTCCATGCGCGATATCGGTATTCTGGAAGGTGATCTTGTCGCTGTCAGGAAAACGGAAAAGGCTCGGAACGGGCAGATTGTTGTGGCACGTCTGGGGGATGATGTGACGGTCAAGCGGTTCCGCAAGACCGGTCAGATGATCGAACTGATTTCCGAAAATCCTGACTTTGCACCGATCCGGGTCAATACCGATGCGGACGGTTTCAGGATTGAAGGACTGGTTGTCGGGCTGTTGCGTATCTGGCAGTGATTCATTCCCTTTGTCCGGTAGTCAGGCGTTTTTCGATTTGTCGTGCGATGCCGCGCAGAATATTCACTTCTTCCGTTTCAAGACCGCTTCGCGAAAACAGCCTTTTGAGGCGTGGCATCAGTTTTTTTGGATTGTCCGGATTCAGGAATCCGATGGCGGTCAGCGCTTCTTCCAGATGAGTCAGCATGCCGTGAATCTGTTCGACGGATGCAGGTTGTCCATGGAAACCGACGGGGCTGTTTTCCGTTACGGATGTGTCGTTTCGCAGTAGTGCGATCCGGCTTTCATAAGCCAGAACCTGAACGGCCTGTGCGAGATTGAGGGATGAGTAAACCGGGTTGGCGGGAATGTGGATGAGCGCCTGACAGGATTCGACGGCATCGTTGGGCAAGCCATAGCGCTCGTTTCCGAAGACGAGTGCACAGTTGATCCGCACGTCCGGCAAGACGGTTTCGGCAAATTTTCTCGGCGTCAGGACAGGGGGCGAGAATTCGCGTAACCGTGCCGATACGGCAGCAGCGAACCGGCAGCCGTCCAGCGCTTTTTCAATGTTGTCGACGATTTCCGCGTTTTCCAGAATATCCTGGGCACCGCTGGCGAAAGCAATGGCTTCCTCATGGGTGAGAACATTGTCGAAGCGGGGACGCACCAGCACAAGATGATGGAATCCCATGGTTTTGATGGCGCGTGCCGCCGCGCCGACATTGCCGGGATGGCTGGTTTCGACAAGGACAAAACGCAACGAGTGAAAAATGGATGTGTCGGTTTCTGGCAGGTTCATTTACAATATAAAGTTTATGAAAAACAAAACGGCATATTCCGGTCATGTCCTGTTTTTTTGCCGGTTTGTCCGTTTTCGGTGAATCATTATGACACTGTGCCTTTTTTTCCGATATGGCCGGTGACGTTTTTATACGAATACGCTATGCAACCAATGCTTAATACGGCGGTAAAGGCGGCTCGCCTTGCCGGAACGATCATCAACCGCGCTTCATTCGATCTTGAACAGATCGCTGTCGAACAGAAAGAACAGAACGATTTTGTCACGGAAGTGGACAAGGCTGCAGAGGCGAAGATCATCGATGTGCTGCTTTCTGCCTATCCGTCGCATGCCATTCTGGCTGAAGAATCGGGTGCCTCGAACGGCATGAATGACGAAAGCGAAAATGTCTGGATCATCGATCCGATCGATGGAACGACCAATTTCATGCACGGTTTTCCCTGCTATTGTGTATCGATCGCATTGCGCCAGCGCGGTGTGATCACTCAGGGCGTGATTTACGATCCGGTTCATAACGATCTGTTCACCGCGTCGAAGGGCGCAGGTGCTTTTCTGAACAACCGCCGTATCCGTGTCAGCAAAACGGATCGTCTTTCCAGGGCGCTGATCGGAACGGGCTTTGCAGGCCGCAAGAAAAATCCCGAAGCGCTGAAGGAATTTCTGCGTATGTTCGAAACCATGACGATGAATTGCCAGGCTGTTCGCCGTCCGGGTTCCGCTGCACTGGATCTGGCTTATGTGGCATGCGGTCGCTATGACGGTTATTACGAAAAGGCGCTCAATATCTGGGATATCGCTGCCGGTTCGCTGCTGGTATCGGAGGCAGGCGGTATCGTGGCCGACTTCGGCGGAGAATCCGGTTTTCTGGAATCGGGAAATATCGTGGCAGGTACGCCCCGGGTCTTCGCACAGATGTTGCCACTGTTGAAAGCAGCCGAATAAGGCATGACCGCCAGCTTCGGTATTTGACATGTATACGGATTCGTCGGGAAAACGGCTCGATCTGTTTTGTCAGGTTATCGACAATTTCGGTGATGCGGGGGTTTGCTGGCGTCTTGCCAGACAGTTGGCGGGTGAATACGGCTTTCGTGTCAGGTTGTGGATTGACAAGCCGGAGGTTTTGCAAAAAATCTGTCCTGAAATCCTGCCAGACAGGGTTGAACAGAAAGTTTCCGGTGTTTCCGTTATGTTATGGCCTGAGGCCTTTCCGTTTTTTTTGCCGGATGATATACCCGACGTGGTGATCGAAGGTTTCGGCGCGCGTTTGCCGGAATCATATGTCCGACGCATGGCGGAAAGACTGCATGCGCCGGTCTGGATCAATCTGGAATATCTGAGTGCGGAATCATGGGTCGGCGAGAGCCATCTCATGGCTTCGCCGCAGTCCTGGATACCATTGACGAAATATTTTTATTTTCCGGGGTTTGCCGGCAATACCGGTGGCCTGATACGGGAAGCGGGTTTGTTCGACGAGCGTGACGCATGGCAGACCGATTCGTCGGGTATCGCCCGTTTTTTGCCACCGGAGAGGGCGGACGGTGCGAAACGTCCGCTGCTGGTTTCACTTTTCTGTTATCCCGATGCGCCGGTGTTTTCATTGTTCGATCTCTTCGGACGGTATGGCCATGAGATCGTTTGTCTGGTACCGGAAGGGGTTGCGACGGACGTGTTGGTGTCGTTCATGCAGCGGCCGGCGCAGGCCGGAACACAGTTTCGCAAGGGAACATTGACCGTCAGGATATTGCCGATGGTGCCACAGGCCGATTATGACCGCCTGTTATGGTCTTGCGACCTCAATTTCGTCCGTGGCGAGGATTCGTTTGTCCGGGCACAGTGGGCAGCGCGTCCTTTTGTCTGGCATATCTATCCTCAGGAAGATGATGCCCATCGTGTCAAACTCGATGCATTTCTCGATTGCTATCTGGCAGGTTTGCCGGCGGTGCATGCAGAAACGGTTCGGCATTTCTGGTATGCATGGAACGGGGTTGGAGAGATGTGCTGCGACGACGAAAACGGAGAAAAATTTCTGGAAATTTTGCCATCATTGAAACAGTATGGCAGGGACTGGGCGAAAAAATTGGCACTCCACGCAGATTTGGCCTCCGGTTTGGTACGATTTATCAATACTTTGCGTTAAAATAACGCCGTTTTTACCAAATACATGATCCGGCGCCTGTCATGTCCAGAGCGACGGAACGGAATTTTTTGTTTATTGTTCAATCCATTTTTTACCTATTTTTATGAAAACTGCACAAGAAGTACGCGCCGGCAATGTCGTCATGGTCAATAACGAACCGATGGTTGTTCTGAAATCGGAATACAGCAAATCAGGACGCAATGCCTCTGTCTGCAAGATGAAAATGAAAAATCTGCTTAACGGTTCCAACATGGAAGCCGTTTATCGTGCAGATGACAAGTTCGATGTTGTCGTACTGGACAAGAAGGAAGTCACGTATTCCTATTTTTCCGATCCGCATTATGTTCTGATGGACGCGGAATACAACCAGTACGAAGTCGATGCAGAAAACATGGGCGACGCGCTGAATTACATCGAAGACGGTATGCCGTGCGAAGTTGTTTTCTACAACGACCGTGCCATTTCCGTCGAATTGCCCAATACGGTGATCCGTGAAGTTGTCTATACCGAACCGGCCGTCAAGGGTGATACGTCTTCCGGCAAGGTCATGAAGTCCGCCAAACTGGCAACCGGTTTCGAAATCCAGGTTCCGCTGTTTGTCGAAATCGGCGACAAGATCGAAATCGATACCCGTACCGGTGAATACCGCAGCCGTAGCAAATAAGGATTGTCAGGACGAAACGACCTGTCGTCTGTTCCGGAAACGGCACGCGCTGGCGTGCCGTTTTTCTTGAAAACAGCAGGAAATCTTACAGGCCAGTACCGGCAATCATTCACCTATCACCAATATTGAACAAGGAACCGATATGGCAGTCCGCAGCATGACCGCTTACGCCACGACATCGCTTGAAACCGTGGCAGGAACGCTTACGATCGAACTGAAAAGCGTCAATTCGCGTTTTCTGGATTTGCAGTTCAGAATGAATGACGAGTTCAGGGCGTATGAACCGTTTTTCCGTGAATCCATCATGCAAAATATCCGGCGCGGGAAGGTGGAATGCCGTTTGTCTTTTGCCAGGGGGACGCAAAATCCGTCTGCCATGAAGCTCAATCAGGCGCTGTTGCAGGAACTGTCAGGCTTGCAGCGCGAGATCAGGGAACAGTATCCGGAAGCGCAGGCGATGACGGTGAACGAATTGTTGCGCTGGCCGGGTATGATCGAGGAAACTTCTCCCGATCAGGAAACATTGCAACAGCAGGTCAGACAGGCGATGGCCGATACGCTCGATACGTTTACTGCCGAACGGGAACGGGAGGGGGCGGCATTGACCAAAACACTGGTTGATCGGGTTGTCGCGATGCAGCATATCGTCGGGCAAATCGAGCCGCTGATTCCGAAGATGGTCGAACAGTTCAAACAGAAAGCCATCGAACGGATGCAGGAAGCGCTGGGTGTGGCGATCGAAGGCAATTCTGCAGCGACGATGACGCAGCAGGAAGCTGCCGAACGGATCCGTCAGGAAGTGACGTTATATGGTATGCGGATTGATGTGGCGGAAGAACTGTCACGCCTGAAAATCCATCTGGATGAAACGCGCTCCATTCTGGAAAAAGGCGGACTGGTCGGCAAGCGTATGGATTTTATGTTGCAGGAACTGAATCGCGAAGCCAATACGCTGGGCTCCAAGGCGGCGATCAAGGAATTGTCCGATGCATCCATGGAACTGAAATTGCTGATTGAGCAGATACGGGAACAGGTCCAGAATCTGGAATGATGTTCGTGTGTCATCTGCAAGCGGGATGTTTTCGCATCACGCTTTTTTATTGTGTACCGTATAGCAGGCGAAACGGCAAATCGGAAGGCGTGATGAGTAGGCAAGCGATACCACTGTCAATGGGGCGTGAGCTGTATGGCTGTTTTACCGTTGACGATGACATATAATGGCTTTCCTGAAAAACCGGCTTGCCGGTGAATGAACAATACGGTTGATAGAATATCGGAGTGCAAAAATGGCGAATGTCGGCAAAACTGTGATGGTGACCGGTGCTGCGGGGTATATCGGTTCACATACCTGTGTGGAACTGCTGGAAGCGGGGTATGACGTGGTTGCCGTGGACAATCTGTGCAACAGTTCCCGCAAGTCGCTGGAACGGGTGCAGCAAATCACCGGAAAAACGCTGGTTTTCCATGAGGCGGATATCCGTGATACGGAAGCAATGGAAAAAATATTCGCACAGTCCACCGTCGATGCCATTATCCATTTCGCCGGATTGAAAGCGGTCGGCGAGTCCGTGGCGAAGCCGCTGATGTATTACGATAACAATGTCGCCGGTACGGTCGCGCTGTTGCAGGTGGCGCAAAAAGCCGGTGTCCGCCATTTTGTGTTCAGTTCGTCGGCGACGGTTTACGGCGATCCGGATTATTCACCGGTACCCGAAACGGCCAGATTGTCTGTCGCCAACCCGTATGGTCGTTCGAAACTGATGATCGAGGAAATCCTGAATGATCTGTCGTTTTCCGATTCCTCATGGGCGGTTGCCATATTGCGTTATTTCAATCCTGTCGGGGCGCACCCCAGCGGACTGATCGGTGAGGATCCTCACGGTATCCCGAACAATCTCATGCCGTATGTCGCACAGGTCGCGGTCGGACGGCTCAAGGAACTGGCGGTATTCGGCGACGATTATCCGACAAAGGATGGTACCGGAGTCCGGGATTATATTCATGTCATGGATCTGGCACGCGGGCATGTGGATGCACTGGCATACCTGTTCCGTGAACACAAGGGATTTACCGTCAATCTGGGAACGGGAGTCGGGTACAGTGTACTGGATGTCGTCCATGCCTTTGAAAAGGCTTGCGGAAAACCGGTTCCGTACCGGATTGCACCGAGACGTGCCGGCGATGTGCCGCTGTATTATGCTGATCCGTCCTTGGCGGCATCGCTTCTGGGTTGGAAAGCGCGCTATGGTCTGGATGAGATGTGCCGCGATTACTGGAACTGGCAAAGTAGCAATCCGAACGGGTATATCTGAAAGAGACGGCCTCGTGGTAAGGAGGTGACCGCTTTTGTGCCGGACGATGGCGAGCCGGAAAATCGTCTGTGTTTTTCGCCGCCGGATGATAATCATCGCGCCGGTGTATTGCCGGCTGGCAAAGTCTGTTTCTGAAATGGTTATGAAAAATCCGGCAAATGCTTTGGCATTTGCCGGATGGAGCGGATTTCACGCGGGATTTACAGAACGCTGGAGATTGCGTTGACGACGTAATCCAGGTTGTGCGAATTGAGTGCTGCCACGCAGACACGTCCCGTGCTGACGATATAAACCGAAAATTCGTTTTTCAGGCGCTCGACCTGTTCAGGGGTCAGGCCTGAATAGGAGAACATGCCGTTCTGGCGGGTGATGAAGCTGAAATCCTGGCCGTATTTCCGTGCCGTCAGCTCATCGGCGAGTTTGTGTCGCATTTCGTGGATACGCACACGCATACTGGTCAGTTCGTTTTCCCACATCTGGCGCAGTTCCGGATTGGCCAGTACCGTCGCAACGATTTTCGCGCCGTAAATCGGCGGGTTGGAATAGTTGGTCCGGATGATGCGTTTGAGTTGTGACAAGGTACGTGCTGCTTCATCCGCGTTGCCGGCGACGATGCTGAATGCGCCGACACGTTCGCCATACAGGGAAAAGGATTTCGAGAAGGAATTGGATACCAGTACTGGCGTATATTGCGACGAGAACCGGCGAACGATCCGGCCATCGGATTCGATACCTTCCGAAAAGCCCTGATAGGCCATGTCAAGGAACGGAATGAGTTTGCGGGTTTTGACGATGTCGATGATTTCATCCCATTGCGCATCCGACAGGTCGGCTCCGGTCGGATTGTGGCAGCATGCGTGCAATACGATGATCGAGCCGGCAGGCAGTGCCTTGAGGGTATCGCTCATGCCGGAAAAGTCCACGCCGCGGGTGGCCGGATCATAGTAGGGATAGGTATTGACCTTGAATCCGGCATATTCGAACAGGGCGCGGTGATTTTCCCAGCTGGGATCACTGATCCAGACTTGCGAACCCGGAGAAAAACGCCTGAGAAAGTCGGCACCGATTTTCAGGGCGCCGGTTCCGCCGATGGCTTGTACCGTGGCGACCCGTTTCTGGCTGACGACATCGCTTGTTTCACCGAATACCAGCTTTTGGACGGCGTTGTCATACAGCGGCAGACCGTCGATCGGCAGATAGGTATGCGGGCTGCCTAATGCGGTGATCTGCTTTTCGGCTTCCTGAACGCATTTAAGCAGGGGAACCTTGCCGTTGTCGTCATAATAGACACCGACACCGAGATTGATTTTGTTCGGGTTGGTATCGGCATGAAAAGCTTCGGTGATACCCAGAATGGGATCGCGTGGTGCCATCGGAATGGCGGAAAAGATTGTTTCCGGAATAGATTGGTTCATCGTGTTAACATTCAATATCTAGTGCAAGATGCAATCCGCATCATCGTGCATGAAGCAACCGGTGCAGAGCGAAAAAACAAAATTTTTTTGCTTTTTCCAACGGCTAACATCTTATCAAAGGTAAGAACTCATGTCTCACTTATCGCTTATTTCTTCAAAAAAAGATGACGGAAAAGTCGTTACTTTCCCGAATTCCCCTTTCAGATTGCATCAACCTTTTCCACCGTCAGGCGATCAGCCCGAAGCGATCGACAAGCTGGTGGAAGGCATAGACGACGGCTTGTCGTTCCAGACATTGCTTGGTGTGACGGGGTCTGGCAAGACGTATACGATGGCCAATGTGATTGCACGTCTGGGACGTCCAGCGATCGTGTTCGCGCCGAACAAGACGCTGGCTGCGCAGCTTTACAGTGAATTCCGTGAGTTTTTCCCGGAAAATGCCGTGGAATATTTCGTCAGCTATTACGATTATTACCAGCCGGAGGCCTATGTTCCCCAGCGCGACTTGTTCATCGAGAAGGATTCGGCGATCAACGAGCATATCGAACAGATGCGCCTGTCGTGTACCAAGTCGCTCATGGAACGACGTGATGTAGTGATCGTGGCGACGGTATCGGCCATTTACGGTATCGGCAATCCGAACGAATACCATCAGATGATCCTGACCTTGCGCACACATGACAGAATGCCGTACCGCGATGTGATCGCACGGCTTGTCCAGATGCAGTACAAGCGCAATGATATGGAATTTGCCCGTGGAACGTTTCGTGTGCGCGGCGACACGATCGACGTGTTTCCTGCCGAAAACGCCGATTATGCATTGCGTATCGAAATGTTCGATGACGAGGTCGAAAGCTTGCATTTCTTCGACCCGTTGACAGGCAAGGTGTTGCAGAAAATTCCGCGTTTTACGATTTATCCGGGGTCGCATTACGTCACACCGCGTGCAACGGTCTTGCGTGCAATCGAGACGATCAAGGACGAGTTGCGCGAGCGGAAGGAGTGGTTCCGCAAAAACGGCAAGTATGTCGAGGAGCAGCGTATCGACCAGCGGACCCGTTTCGATCTGGAAATGCTGCATGAACTGGGATTCACGAAGGGAATCGAAAATTATTCGCGTCATCTGACCGGCATGAAACCCGGAGAACCGCCGCCGACACTCGTCGATTATCTGCCGAGCGATGCCTTGATGTTTCTGGATGAATCGCATGTCACGATCGGACAATTGAACGGTATGTACAACGGAGACCGTTCGCGCAAGACGAATCTGGTGGATTACGGTTTTCGTTTGCCGTCCGCGCTGGACAACCGTCCCTTGCGGTTCGACGAATTCGAAAGCAAGATGCGGCAGACGGTTTTCGTCTCCGCCACGCCGGCCGCTTACGAACTGTCGCATTCGGGACAGGTCGTCGAACAGCTGGTCCGCCCCACAGGACTCGTCGATCCGGCTATCGAAGTCAGACCGGCGGCGACGCAGGTCGATGATTTGCTTTCGGAAATTCATGACCGTGTGGAAAAAGGCGAGCGGGTTCTGGTGACAACGCTGACCAAGCGCATGGCGGAGCAGTTGACGGAATTTCTGACCGAAAACGGGGTGCGTGTCCGTTATCTGCACAGCGATATCGATACGGTCGAGCGGGTAGAAATCGTCCGGGACTTGCGTCTGGGCACATTCGATGTGCTGGTCGGCATCAACCTGTTGCGAGAAGGGCTGGATATTCCGGAAGTGTCGCTGGTCGCGATTCTGGATGCGGACAAGGAAGGGTTTTTGCGTTCGGAACGCAGTCTGATCCAGACGATCGGGCGTGCGGCGCGCAATCTCAACGGTGCGGCGATTCTGTATGCCGATACGATGACCGATTCGATGAAACGGGCGATCGACGAAACGGAAAGGCGGCGGGCAAAGCAGTTGGCTTATAACGAACAACACCAGATTACGCCGTCTGGCATCATGAAAGAAGTTCGGGATCTGATCGACGGGGTATTCCATCCGCAGGATCGTTTGCAAGAACCGCATGTCGCCAGCGAACAGGCGCAATATGAGGTTATGTCCGAAAAAGAATTGAGCCGTGAAATCCGGAAACTGGAAAAACAAATGGCCGATTACGCAAAAAATCTGGAATTCGAAAAGGCGGCGAAAGCGCGGGATCAGCTGCATGTCTTGCGCGAACGTGCGTTTGGCGCGGCAGTGATCGACAGGATAAGACTGGAAGCGGCGGGCAAAGCCGGCAAGACCGGAAAGGCAGGTAAAAAATGACGAATTTTCCGGAATTCATCGAAAAAACGCTAGAAAGAGTGCATTCCAGCTGGATACCGGTATTGCGTAATGGGCTGGCTGCGATTGCGCGACAGTCGCCGGATTATCTGGAAACACTGGCGGACGATGTTTTTTTGCCGACCGGCAACAGGCTTTTTGCCGCGTTTTCACAGCCGATGGATGCGGTGCGGTATGTGCTGGTGGGTGAAGGGCCTTATCCCAGAGCGGAAAGCGCATCGGGTTATTGTTTCATGGATGCGGCCGTTACGGACTTGTGGTCGGAAAACGGTTTGTCCAAACCGGTCAACCGGGCGACTTCATTGCGGAATTTCATCAAGATGCTATGTGTCGCCGAAGGCAAGCTGGCAATCGATAATACAGGCAGCGAGGCAATGAAAGCGGTTGCACGGCAGGCACTTGTCGAAGGGGCGCCGTATATCCGGACGCTGGATGAAATGCAGGAAACGATGCTGGAGAAAGGGTTTTTACTGTTGAATGCCGCGCTGGTGTACCGGCAGCATGTTCCTGCGGCACGTGAGGCGCGTGCATGGCAACCGTTTTTTCATGTGGTACTGGAAGCATTGGCTTCGGCTAGCCGGAACCGGCAGGAAAAGATTGTGCTGGTGCTTTGGGGAAAAATGGCCGAAAAACTGTTGTCGCTTCCGTTGGCGGATTCGTTCGACTGCAAGGTATCGGAACATCCGTACAATTTGTCTTTTATCGGAAACCGGACCATGCAATCGCTGTTTTGGCCGATGGCGCTTCTGTACAGGCAGGGAAAACGGCCGGATAGCCAGAATGGAGTCAATTAACGGTTTTCATTCTTTTTATTCGGTGGCATTATTGAACCATCTGTCAATCTTCATGAAACGAGAAAATGTCTAATTCCCAAATCATCCGTTCCAATGGCCGTCCGCTGGATGCCATGCGTTCTATCGAATTTATCCGCAACTACACCAAATATGCCGAAGGTTCCGTATTGACGGTGTTCGGCGATACCAAAGTGATCTGTACCGCCAGCATTGAAGAATCGGTGCCGCCTTTTCTGCGGGGAAGGGGACGCGGATGGCTGACGGCGGAATACAGCATGTTGCCGCGTTCGACACATACCCGTATGGAACGTGAAGCGGTTCGCGGACGCCAGTCGGGACGGACACAGGAAATCCAGCGTCTGATCGGTCGTTCGATCCGTGCGGCGTTCGATCTCAATGCATTCGGTGAACGGACACTGAAGCTGGACTGCGATGTGATTCAGGCAGACGGCGGTACCCGTACCGCTTCGATCAGCGGGGTCATGATCGCTGCCTATGATGCGTTTTCTCTGATGGTGGAAGAGGGACTGATCGAAAAAGTACCGCTGCGCCATTTCGTCGCTGCGATTTCGGTTGGCATCAGTCAGGGTGTTCCGATGCTGGATCTGGATTATCAGGAAGACAGTTCATGCGATACGGACATGAATGTCGTGATGACGGAATCGGGTGACTTCGTCGAAATCCAGGGAACGGCGGAAGGCGGTGCTTTCAGTCATGCGATGCTTGGCGAAATGCTCGGTATGGCACAAAAGGGCATCGGAGAACTGATCCACATGCAAAAACGGGTACTCGGACTGGAAGAATACTGAAACCGGCGGATTCCTATGACCAAAGAAATTGTGCTGGCTTCCGGCAATCCTGGAAAGCTCAGGGAATTCCGCCAGATGCTCGAACCGGCGGGCTATCGTGTCGTTCCACAGTCGGACTATCAGGTCAGCGAGGCAGATGAGCCTTATTTCACGTTTGTGGAAAATGCGCTTGCCAAGGCGCGTCATGTTGCAAGGCAGACCGGAAAACCGGCGCTGGCCGATGATTCCGGTCTTTGTGTGAATGTACTGGGTGGCAGGCCCGGTGTGCTCTCGGCGCGTTATGCCGGAGAACCCAAGTCGGACGATCGCAACAATGCCTTGCTGATTCAGGAAC
This sequence comes from uncultured Oxalobacter sp., assembly GCA_934277985.1. GTDB lineage: Bacteria > Pseudomonadota > Gammaproteobacteria > Burkholderiales > Burkholderiaceae_D > Oxalobacter > Oxalobacter paeniformigenes. The sequence goes on along the minus strand of CAKQWF010000003.1, from coordinate 277,076 downwards.
TTTCTGGAGTCGCAGATCGGACAGCCAATTATTATTGTGTGCTGGTTTATGTACGTTCACCTGACGATCCGCAGCCGGTGATCGCAGACGGGCGCTGGTTCGGCAAAATCATTGATCATCCCAAAGGTACCAACGGTTTCGGTTACGACCCGTATTTCTGGCTGCAAGAATTCGGCAAAACGGCTGCCGAGCTGACGCCTGAAGAAAAAAACAGCCATTCCCACCGCGGTATGGCGTTACGCTCGCTTCTGGAGAAATTATCGTGATTCCGATCAGGCCGGTGACGGCAAACAGGGTTGTCTCAAGGGATACAGGTAAAACGGATGGGGGCAATACACCACATTTCGATGTGTTGCCACCGCTTGCGCTGTATATCCATATTCCATGGTGTATTCGCAAATGCCCGTATTGTGATTTTTACTCACATGAAAAACATTCGGTTTTGCCTGAAAGCGACTATCTGGATGTTTTGAGGCGTGATCTGGAATTGTCGTTGCCCATGATCTGGGGGCGCAAGGTTTCGAGTATTTTCATCGGTGGGGGAACCCCCAGTCTGCTTTCGGCTGCCGGTGTCGACAAGCTGCTTTCATTTGTCCGCGAATGTTTGCCGGTATTGCCGGATGCGGAAATTTCGATGGAAGCGAATCCGGGTACTTTTGAGGCAGGACGTTTCAAGTCCTACCGGGAAAGCGGTATCAACCGGCTTTCCATCGGGATTCAGAGTTTCAATCAGGAACTTTTGCATAAGCTCGGGCGTATCCATGACGCGGATGAAGCCAGAAATGCAGTGGAAATCGCACAGCGGTATTTCGACAATGTCAATCTGGATCTGATGTACGGTTTGCCGGAACAGACGCAGATGCAGTTGCAGGAGGATATTTCGACAGCGCTTTCTTTCGGAACGCAACATTTGTCGCTGTATCAGCTGACGATCGAACCGAATACCTATTACTTCAAGCATCCGCCTGCCTTGCCTGACGAAGACGTGGTTGACGGCATGCAAAAATGGCTGGAAGAGGCGACGGCGGATGCCGGTTTTTCTCATTATGAGGTTTCCGCTTATGCGCGGAGCGGACGGCAATGCTGGCACAACAGGAATTACTGGCTTTTCGGCGATTATCTGGGTATCGGTGCAGCAGCACACTCGAAAATCACCTTGCCGGACCAGCGTGTTGTCCGGCAAATGCGATTACGCAATCCTGAATTGTATATGCGCAATATCACACAAGGTATTCCGCTGGAAGAACAGTTCGATGTACCGGCTGCCGACCTCGGTTTCGAATTCATGCTCAATGCTTTGCGGTTGATGGACGGTTTCTCACCTGTCTTGTTTACGGAAAGAACCGGTTTGCCGATTTCGATACTCGACAAACCATTGGAAAAAGCGTCCGGACTCGGCCTTCTGGAAGTCTCACCTGTCCATATCCAGCCTACGGCACTGGGCAAGCGCTTTCTGAACGACTTGCAGCAGATTTTCCTGCCGGATTGATGTATGCATGCAATTGGCACATGACTGACGCTGATAAAAATGCGTCATGGTGTGTGCTATGCAGGTAATGATGCAGTGACAGAAGAGAGAAAATTTGTCGCCGAAATGCAAGCTGTCAGGGATACTGGCGGAAGGGGTGGGATTCGAACCCACGGATGCTTGCACATCGCCGGTTTTCAAGACCGGTGCATTAGACCACTCTGCCACCCTTCCGGAAAAAAGAAAATTATACAGGAAGTTTTCACCCATGCGCGAGTTTGTATGGCTTGAATTTGATTGAAGTGTGTCAAATGTGTGCTCACGCCTCAACGGGCAACTGACGAAGTCGATCCGGCTGAAGGCAGGGCATACAGACTGTGCGTGCAAACAGGTGGCATTTTCTGACCGGCAAGCATCACAGAACCTGCAATCGTCCGGGGAAAAGCAGGTTTCCTGTCATGCATTCGGTGTCATGTTTTCGGAAGAAGCGGTATCGTCCTTTTTGGCCGAGTTTTTGAACTGTGCGTTGTAAAGTGACTTGTATGCACCGTTTTCGATTTCCATCAATTCGTTGTGCGAACCGGTTTCGATGATTTCTCCCTGGTTGATGACAACGATTTTGTCTGCATTGCGGATAGTGGACAGGCGATGCGCGATGACGAAAACAGTTCTGTTTCGCATCAGATTGTCGATCGCTTTCTGAACAACTGCTTCCGATTTGTTGTCCAGTGCCGATGTCGCTTCATCCAGAATGATGATCGGTGCGTTCTTGATGAATGCACGAGCAATCGCGACACGTTGTTTTTGTCCACCGGAAAGAAGAATACCGCGTTCACCAATGTAGGTATCCAGCCCGTTTTCAAGGGAATCGATAAAGTCGGTCAGGTATGCCATATCCAACGCATTGCGTATTTCTTTCTCAGTGGCATCCGGTTTCCCCATGCTGACATTTTCACGAATCGTACCGGCGAACAGGAAATTGTCCTGAAAGACTACGGCGATCTGGTCTCGCAGACTGGTCAGGGTAAGGTCACGGATATCCACACCATCGATGAAAATATTGCCTGAATCGATATCGTAAAAACGAGGAATCAGGCTGACAATGGTGGATTTGCCGCCACCTGAATTGCCGACCAGCGCAATACTTTGACCTGCATTGACTTTCAGGTTGATGTTTTTGAGAATCGGTATATCCGGACGATAGCTGAAATTGACATTCCTGAATTCGATTGTATCGCGGACGGCCTTGAGTTCGATGGCATCTTTCTTGTCATGGATGGCAGGGGTGGTGTCGAGAATTTCGAAGACACGTTCAATCGCCATGAATGAGACTTGGACAGAAGTGAAATTGTTTCCCAGATTTTTGATGGGGGTGTACAGCATCAGCAGGGCGGCGATAAAGGAAACAAAACCGCCCGGTGTCAGCTGGTTGGTCAGGATAAGGTGCGATCCGTATCCGATCGTGGCGGCGATCCCGATTGAGGCGGTAATATGCATCATCGGTGACAGCCATGAAGAACGCTGTGTCATTTTGATGTTGAGCTTGAACAGCGATTTCATGATATCCCGGAATTTCTGCCTTTGTTGTGGCTGGAAGTTGTAAGCCGTAATCGTGCGATTGCCTGCAAACGTTTCGTTGTAGACCGTCATGGTTTGCGAACCGGAAGCGATGGTTTTCTTGACGATCGAGCGAATCAGGTTGCGTACCCGCGTCATGGGATAGAAGGTGCAGCCCAGTACAATGATGGCGATCAGTGACAATTTCCAGGAATTGTAGAAAAGAATGCCGATGAGCGAGAGTGACGAAAAGATACGTGAAATGAAAAGGCGCAAGTTGCTCAACAGCCCGGTACAGGCGACATCGGCATCGTTGTGGAAGCGGTACATGATGTCACCGGAGTTGCGCGTATCGAAGAACGAGGTTTCAAAAGACAGCAGCTTGTCGTACAGTGCTGTCTTGAGGTCTTGTGTGATGTGTGTACCAACCCAGACATTCAGATAAGTGACCAGATAGGTCATACCACCTTGCAGTACGGTAAAACCGACAATGAACAGTGGCGCGAACCATGGAGATGAACCTGCTGTTTTTTCGATCAGTACCATGTCCATGTAAGGTTTGAGGAACCATGCGATGACGGCATCCATGGAACCGATCGGGAAACACATGAGCATGGCCAGCAACGCACGAAACCAGTAAGGCTTGACGAATGGCCACATGCGGCGGTAGTTGACGATGAAAGGGGAGTTGCGGAGCTGTTCAAGCATCAGTTGGAAAATTACGTTTATCTCTGGAATGATGTGCAGGACGGTATTGGGATGTAAAATTTATAATGCAATTGCCCTGTCAATGACAAAATAATGACGTACCGGAGTATACACTATATCTTTGCATTTTTGTAGATAGAAGACGGTTTTGATTCAGGTATTTTTCTTATGCAATAATTTGTGTAGGGACGCTTAATGAAATTTTATGAACATATTTTTTCAATAAAAAACAAGAATAGTTATAGGCTTTTGCGTTTGTTGGGTTTCAAAATAAGGCTTAAAATAAAACGAGAGGTAGTGTATTCCAGGTTATGGAAAGGAAATGAGTGTAATTTTTATGAAAATAGTTTGTTGAAAATAGCATTTTATGTTGGTTGCCCGGATGGAAGGTCTGAAAGATATCGTGTTGATAATATTATAGAAGCGCTAGAGAAGAGAAATATAATAGGCGACAAATACTATAACAGCAATATAGATATATTAAAAAATAGAACTCAGTACGATCTGCTTGTTGTATTCAGAAGCGGAGATACAGATGAAGACGTATATGATGATGTTATGCAAACAATTGCAAATTTCAGGTCATCAGGAAAATCAGTCATTTATGACGTTGATGATTATTTGTTGCAAAAGAAAAGATATCGCGAAAAAACAATAAATAATGTCAGGTCAATAATTAAATCCAGCTCTGCGGTTACGACAACGACAGAATATCTCGCCAATCTGCTGAGAGATGTCCATGACAGCGTATATGTGATAAGGAATACGATAAACTATCAGCAATATTTGGCGTCAAGCAAACTGGTTGAGCAAAACAAAGAAAATTCAGATGTGGTAAAAATTGTTTATCAATCCGGGACTGGCACTCATGATGGCGATTTTCTGGAATGTTCCGATGCATTGCTTGAAATTCTGGAAAAATATGAAAACGTGGAAATTCATCTGATAGGGCCGCTAAATATAAGACAGGAATTTGAAAAATATCGCAGTAGGGTAATTAGGGTCGGATATATGAATTATCTTGACTTGCTTCGGTATGTTTATGGGATGGATATAAATATAGCACCTTTGCAAATCAATGAGTTTAATAATTCTAAAAGCGAGTTGAAAATATTTGAGGCGGCGATGTTGAAGATTCCTTCGGTGGTTTCGGCAACAGAACCATATTCTCAGGCAATAAAGAACAGCCATAATGGTTTTGTTGTGAATAATACTGGAGAATGGGTAAGCTGCCTGTCGCGGCTGATTGAAAATTCTGCATATAGGAAGAATATGGGGGAGAATGCCTGCAACGAGATAGCTCCGATCTTCTTTATAGAAAATGAAATCAATAGAGTAGAGGAAATATACAGGTCATACATTTATGCTGTTTGAAAAGAAAAAAATAGAAATAGGTGGTATTACGATAAAAATCTATAATCTGTTCAATATCACGATATTCAAGAAAATAACATGTTCTCTTGAAGGATGGAAGGAATACTGTTTCTTCGGTGTGCCGATTTACGACTCAAACGGCTTGAGTGTAAAGAATATGGTTGAAAATTTTACACCGGTATGTATTGAGGATCGGTATGAAAACAAGGAACCTGTAAAAATAAGCGTCTTGATTGAATGGAGTAACAATGTGGAGTTTTTGAACGCATTGAAATGCGTTTTAAAACAGTCATTCAGGAATTTTGAAATTATTGTATCATATGATGCAAAAAGGCAAGTGGATCAATTGGTGTCAAAATATGGAATAAATGTAATTTATTTTGATGGAAGTAATTTTCTGGATGGTTTGAGAAGCGCGACAGGAAAATATGTCGCTTTTTGTGAAAGTGGTGATAAATTTGTAGATGATAATTTATTGTTAAGAGTCGAAGCGCTTGCAAGGTATAATTATCCTCATGTAATTTTTAATGACGCTTTTGTCGCTGGTAAAAGTGTTTATCATGAGTTAATAAAAGTTGAAAAAATAAAAGATAGAAAATTGCTGTTTAAGCGGGTAAATCGTTTGTCTGATGAACAATGGAGAAAGAGGAATTGTCTTTCCTCGCTTTCTTGTTTATTGATAGATAGAGAAATTTTGTTGTCATGTGATTTGAATTCGCCGAATGAATTGTTGAGTGACTGGTGGATTTTGAGACAGGTTTGCAAGACTAATGAAGTCATAATGCTTTCTGAGAAATTGGCAATTCTTGGGGTGTCAGAAAGAAAGATTGAAAAGTTCAATCTGCATCCAATTTATAAAGAGTTGTTAATATCAAAGGCGGATTTGCTTATGGGTTATCGAACCCATGTTGATTTGGTTTTTGATAGGAGATGTGTAAATTTAAAACATTCTTTCGGAACATTTGCTTTTCGAACTGGGAGAATTGCTGTATTTGCATCTTTTAATCCAAATGGTGTTGTGGATGAATTTGTTGTTTATTATTTACGTGAACTGAAGAAAGTGGTTGATGGAATCATTTTTGTTTGTGATAATCCTATTTTTCCGGAGGAATTGAAAAAGATTGAACCTTATGTTATTTATGTTGATTGTCATAGGCATGGTGAATATGACTTTGGTTCATATAAAATAGGGATGAGCTATATTATTGCAAATAACTTGCTCGGTTCGGTTAATGAGTTGATTTTGTGTAATGATTCTTGTTATGGCCCTGTTTTTTCATTTCAGTCGCTTTTTTTATCGATGCTTGAAAGAAAAAAGAAAGTTGATTTTTGGGGGATTAGCAGGAATTTTGTTGTAAAAAATCATATCCAGTCTTTCTTTCTTGTATTCAAGAAACGAGTTATTTCAGATCCTGAATTTGTCAATTTTCTTCTTTCGGTTAAACGCCATGATGATGTAAGAGAAGTCATACTAAATTATGAGGTTGAATTAACAGATTTTCTAGAAAAAAGAGGATATATATATGATACAGTGGCAGACTTGTCAATGACTGGTGCAGGAAGTCTTGGGTTGGACTATGTTTCGCTGGGTATTCCTCTTGTGAAGAGAAAGGCAATAGATGGAACATATTATGGAAAAAGAGGGAAAATTTCAAGATTGTTGAAGCGAATCAAAAAAAATAATATGGATTTATATTCAATAATCAAAAAAGCGCAGCATTAAACTTATTGGGATTTGTTAATCTGTTATATGTCATAAAAAATTAAATGGATTTGGTGTTTCTGTATAATTTTATTTATTCTTGTTGTATTTCTTTGTTTTATGCTGAAAATTTCATTTGTAGATGCTGGTTCTATTGAAATGCTACGTTTCCTAATTTCCTATAGTCTGGCAATCGTAAAATCTGAAAATAGCAATAACTTTGTGATTTAATTGGTCAGGAAGGGCAAATAGCAATGAGTGGCATGGGGCAGTTTTTTCGCAGGATGCGTCGCAGCTATCTGAAGCGGTTGTTCGCAAAAGCGGGCTATTCCAAGGATACGGAACTGATCCATTATCTGGAAGGTATCCGGGCTGAACCACTTTACGAGGAAATGCCGCTGCATTACGACCTGTTCGACCGGACGGACTTTTTGTGCCGGTCGTTGTCTCTTTATGATTTGCCGAACGATCTGAAGGTACCATCAGATGAGCTTTTCATCATCGGTAGCGGGCCGTCTATCCGAAAACAGGCAATCGACAAGCTGGCGAATAAAAATACCATATTGCTCAATGGTGCTGTGACATTGATAAAGGATGCAGGTCTGCATCCTTTATGCGTTTTGGTCGTGGACGAACTTTTTTGCAGGAAGCGGCTTGATTTGCTGGCCAGCGTACCCGACGGAACCAACATGGTTCTGACCTTTCCTGCTATCAAGGAAATCGCGTTCGAACGGCCGGACATCATCCGGAGAAACAGGATTTTTCTCTTGCACGAAAAGAATCAGGATTTTCATGGAAAACTGGGTGTCGATACGTATAACCTTTCGCAATTCGACAAGCCCACACATGGCGTATTCCGTGCCGGTACCGTCATGAGTGCAGGTATCCAGCTGGCCGCTTTCATGAAGGTGCAGAACGTCTATCTGCTGGGGCTGGATATCGGCAATGCGGAAACCGAACCGCGTTTCTATGAAAGCGGACAGGACAAGATACGCACAGGACTTTTAAGAGATTATGACGAGCTGATTCTGCCTTTCATGAAACTGGCGGCTGCATGGTATGAACAGCATGAATACAGGATTTTCAACTGCTCTCCAGTAACCAAATTACCTTATTCAGTGATTCCCTATCATGACTTTGATCTGATTGGATGATAAAGTGGCAATGTGATAAGTGCGTCGGACGTACATGGCGTATGTAAAAGACTACAAAATAAACGATAGAGAGGAATCCCATGAAAGGCATCATTCTGGCAGGCGGTAGTGGTTCCCGTCTGTATCCACTGACGCAGGTCATGTCGAAGCAGCTGTTGCCGGTATATGACAAGCCGATGATCTATTATCCGCTGTCCACGCTGATGTTGTTCGATATCCGGGATATCCTCATCATTTCCACACCGCAGGATACGCCGAATATCGAAAAGCTGTTCGGGGATGGCGCAAAATTCGGTTTGCGTATCCAGTATGCCGTTCAGCCGGAGCCGAAGGGAATCGCGCAGGCCTTCACCATCGGTGCGGACTTTATCGGCAACGACGATGTTTGTCTGATTCTCGGCGACAATATCTTCCGGATGCTGGAGGCGTTGCCGGAGTTCAAGAAGGAAGTCAATCGAAACCGAGGAACCCGGGCGACTATTTTCGCCTATCATGTACCCGATCCGGAACGCTTCGGGGTGGTGGAATTCGACAGGAATTTCAAGGCGATTTCGATTGAGGAAAAACCAAAAAAACCCAAATCCAATTATGCTTCGGTCGGCCTGTACTTTTATCCAGGCGATGTGGTGGAAAAGGCACGTCAACTGGTGCCATCCGCGCGGGGCGAGCTGGAAATCACCGACCTGAACAATATGTACCTGAAAGAAGGTCGCATGAGCGTGGTTCCCATGCGCCGCGGCAATGTCTGGCTGGATGCAGGTACCCCGGTTTCGTTGCTGGAAGCATCGACCTTTATCGGGTTGATAGAACAACGCCAGGGGTTGAAAATTGCCTGTATTGAGGAAATCGCCTATCGGATGGGATATATAGATGATAAACAAATGATGCATCTGATCGAAGCGATGAAAGATGGATCAAGCTACAAGGAATATCTGAAAAAAGTTTACAGGGAACGTCATGAACCTTATTGAAACAGCGCTGGATGGCGTCTATATCATCGAGCCGACGATCTTCAGGGATGCGCGCGGCTACTTTTATGAAAGTTACAACCGCAATGCGTTTGAAAAGGCAGGACTTCATTACACGTTTGTGCAGGATAATCAGTCCATGTCGTCTTATGGCACGATTCGCGGCATCCATTTCCAGAAAGGCGATTATGCACAAGCCAAGCTGGTCAGGGCATTGCAAGGGACGATTCTGGATATCGTCGTCGATTTGCGTGCAGGTTCACCGACATACGGCCAGCATGTTGCGGTCGAGCTGTCCGAAGACAATCACCGGCAGTTGTTGATACCGCGCGGGTTCGGTCATGGTTTCAGCGTATTGAGCGAAACGGCGGTTTTTGCCTATAAATGCGACAATTTCTATGCGCCGGCTCATGAGGGCAGTGTGCGATTCGATGATCCGGAACTGGCGATCGACTGGCGTATTGATATGAAAAAAGCGCTCCTTTCCGACAAGGACAGACAGGCTCCGGATTTCAGGACATATAGCCAGTCCCCGGCGTTTCATTATTTTGCAGCAGGGAAAGCATGATGTGGCTGGTGACAGGTGCGGATGGTCAGCTAGGAACGGAGCTGAAATGTTTGCTGGGTGACGATGCCGTTTATGTCGATCGTGCGGAACTCGATATATCCGACGAAAATGCGGTCAAACGGTTTTTCGAAATACGTTCATTCAGGGGGGTCATCAACTGTGCCGCCTATACCGCCGTGGACAAGGCGGAAGACGAGCCGGAAGCTGCGGAACTGGCCAATCATCTCGGTGCGAAATGGCTGGCCAAGTACGGAAAATGCATCATTCATATTTCGACCGATTATGTATTCGATGGTATTCATCATATACCGTACGTCGAAGACGATATGACGAATCCGGTTTCCGTATATGGCAAGACCAAGCTTGAGGGCGAACAGGCGGTCATGGCGCATGCCGATACTGCCGTTGTCATTCGGACAGCATGGGTTTACTGTGCCCATGGCAACAATTTCGTCAAAACGATGTTGCGGCTCGGCAAGGAACGCCAGAGCTTGAATGTCGTATATGACCAGATCGGGTCGCCCACGTTTGCAGGCGATCTGGCGGCAGCGATCGTGGCGATATTGCCGCAAATACGGTCAGGGCAAAAAGCGGTTTATCATTATACGAACGAGGGCGTTTGTTCGTGGTATGACTTTGCAGTCGCCATCATGGAAATAGCGGGATTGTCGTGTGAAGTGAATCCGATAGGCAGCGATGGTTATCCGACAAAGGCCAAACGGCCTTATTACAGTGTATTGAACAAGGCGAAAATCAGACGGGATTTCAATGTGAAGATCCGGCACTGGCGCGAAGCGCTGGCAGATGTCTTGAAACAAATGGGAGAGAGCAAATGAGATCCATTCTGGTGACCGGAGGTGCAGGTTTTATCGGCTCCAACTTCGTACCGTATTTTGCGGAGAAATATCCGGACTGCCACATCATCAACCTGGACAAGCTGACCTACGCAGGAAACCTTGACAACCTGACGGAATGCGAAAGCATGACGAATTACACATTCGTCAAAGGTGATATTTGCGACGAAGCGCTGATACAGACATTATTCAGACAACACGATATCCGGGGCGTCATCCACTTCGCGGCCGAAAGCCATGTCGACAACTCCATCAAGGGACCGAAAGCCTTTATGGAAACAAATGTGATGGGAACCTTCAACCTCATCGAAAACGCACGCCGGCACTGGATGATAGTGCCAGGACAATATCGTGCAGGATATGAAGATTGCCGCTTTCACCACATCTCCACAGACGAAGTCTATGGAACACTGGGAGAAACCGGATACTTCACCGAAACGACCCCCTATGCGCCGAACAGTCCGTACTCCGCCAGCAAAGCCGGCTCCGACTTCATCATCAGGGCATACCACCACACCTATGGCATGAACGTCACTACCTCGAATTGCTCCAACAACTACGGACCCAAACAACATGACGAAAAACTGATCCCGACCATCATCCGGAAATGCCTTGCGGAAGAACCGATCCCCGTCTATGGAAACGGCCAGAACGTAAGGGACTGGCTCTACGTACTGGACCACTGCAAGGCAATCGACCTGATATACCACAGAGGAAAATCGGGAGAGACCTACAACATCGGAGGACACAACGAGCGGAACAATCTGGAAATCGTACAAGCCGTATGCCGGATACTCGACGAAAAAAAACCGAGAAAGAAAGGGAAATATGCCGACCTGATCAGCTTCGTGACGGACCGACCGGGACATGACCTGCGTTATGCGATTGACGCGACGAAGCTGACGAAGGAACTGGGCTGGAAGGCGGATGAGAATTTCGATACCGGTATCGTCAAAACGGTTGAGTGGTATCTTGACAAAAATAGCCGGATATAAGTGTTGACGGGTTAAGCCATTTTGACAGAAATGCCTGGAATTCCGATGAAATGCGCGGTTATCATCCATATTTTTTATTACGAGATTGCTGATGAGCTTGCAGAGGCGATCAAAAATATATGCGATGTGGAGAAAGATATATTCTTGACTGTATCTGAAAGTATTCATGATAAGAAAGATGAAATTGCCAAAAAATTTCCTGATGCAAGGATTAGTGTTGTCAAAAATGTAGGATACGATATCTGGCCGTTTTTATGCATTATCAACCAGCTGGATCTAAATCAATATGATTTGATCGTAAAGTTGCATACAAAACGGGATATGCCTGAAGCGACATTTCTGAAAAAAGTGTGTATGCCATATGATGCATGGCGAAAAAACTTGCTGATATTTGTAAAAACAAAAGATGTGTTCAGAAAAAGTTTGGCATATTTAGAAAAGAAAAAAATAGGAATGGTTTCTGGTATAAATGTTCTTATGAACAAGCATCATGACTGTGCAAGGGAATTGTATCCATTTATCAAAAAATTGATGAATGCGTACTCTTTGCCATATGAGTCTAAATTTCAGTTCGTCGCAGGAACGATGTTTGTTGGAAAAGCTCCTTTGTTTGGTTATTTGAAAAACAGGTTTAAGGAGAAAGACTTTATAGAACCTGATTCTGAACATAAAAGACAGGAATTGCCTCATATTCTGGAACGTATATTGGGATATGCTATCGGTGCGCAAGGATACGAAATAGTTAATTGTAAAGGTAAGGATGTGGAGTTTGAAGCAAGAATAGAAGGTTTAAAAAGATTTTTTTATAGAAAACAATATACATTACGTCATAAAATAACAAGGATTTTAGGCTTTCCTGTGTTTATTAAGAAAAATAATAAATAATAGGAAATCAGTGTGTCAATTCCGGACAGTATCGTGCATGATATGAGGGTTGACGATTCCACCACATATCAACAGACAAATGTAATCAATCTGATCTACTATCAGGGAAAATTCGGAGAAACCTGCAATATTGGTGGTTATAATGAAAGAAACAATCCTCAGATCGTTCATTCGGTTTGCCGGATACTGGATGAAAAAGACAGCAGAAAAAAGCAAATACGCCGATCTGATCAGCTTTGTCACAGACCGCCCAGGACATGATCTCCGCTATGCTATAGATGCCACCAAACTGACCGAAGAACCTGGCAGAAGGGCGGACAACGTCTAGAAAGAAGAAAATGATAGATATGTTGTGTAGGATGGAAAGAAAAGATTTTTGCTAAGTATAAGTATGTAATTATTGTTTATTCGTATTATGAAGAACTGGCGAGAGGTGTTAAGAATGCCGAAGGTTGTCAAAATATTCCGCTGCTGATTTTGAAGGTTTGATGAGGCATTGCGAGCGAAGCAAAAAGTTTTTATTCTGGATGTATTTTTGCTGAAATTGAAATTGTGCAGATTAATCTATTTTTTATGGTGACAATTAATGGATATTCTTTTTACGGGTTACGTCTTTGATGGTTTTCATGGCTCCATGATTCATATCATGGAGATGGGGGAATTTTTTATAGCCAGAGGTGATACGGTTGATATTGTTTCTGTGCATATACGGGAAAATATTCGTGATTTGTTAGCTCAAAAAGGGATAGAGTTACATGATGCTTTGACATTCAAGCCCCAAAAAAATTATGATATTGTTTTTGCTTATCACTGGCCAGTTTTCCCTTTTTTACTGAAAAAAGGGGTGCGGTATAAAAAATTAGTACAAGGGAGCCTTTCTGGTTTAGAGACTTTGGAAACACCGCTTCCGTTTCCTGATTGCTATTATAGTTTCCTTCTTGTTCATAATGAGATTTTGAAACAACAATTGATTGATAATTATGGAATATCAGAACAAAAAATTTGTGTTTTTGAAAATTGGTTGCCTGATTCCTTTTATTGTTACTTTGATAAATATACATTAGGAGATAGTCTGGATCGTATAGCTGTTGTTTCCAATCATCCTCCCAAGGAGATTAAGGCGTTGCCTTATCTTCTGAAAAATACGACTTTTGATTTTTGGGGGATCGGGCAGGCGAAGTATGGTTTGATTACGCCTGAAATACTTTCACAATATGATGCGGTGATAACTATCGGAAAAACAGTTCAATATGCGCTAGGAATGGGCATTCCTGTTTACAATTATGACCATTTTGGTGGTAGTGGTTGGTTAAATTCTAAAAATATCGAAAAAGAACTAAGGCATAATTTTTCAGGGCGTGCAACGAATAGAAAAATTTTAACGCAACAAATTGCACAAGAGCTTTTTTTGGGATATTCAAAAGCTCGATCCGAAGTAGAGAAACTTAGGGAATTTATTAAAAACCGTTGCCTTTTATCTGATAAAATGACTATTCTGTTAGATAAAATCAGTGAAGCACCGGTTTCATGTCCTGTTTCACTGGAAGATAATAGTTTTTTGCTTTCATATGCTGATTCTATGATTCGCTGGAATTCTCATTTGTTCCATCAGTTGCGTGATTTGGAAACAATGGTTTATGTTGAGACGATAGATAGAGGATTTCATAAAAAAATTAGTCGTGAATTAAATAAATTAAAATGGATTTATCGAAGTTTAAGTTCTTTTGTGTTCTGGCGTAGAAAACATTATAAGAAAAAGGTTCGAGATGTTTCTCTATTAGTCGATATGTTCAGCAACGGGCATAAAACTGTTGAGGATGGCACAGTTTTATGCCTGCTAGCTGTGATTGCAGTACAAAATGAAGCACGTTATCTCAAAGGATATTTTGATCATTTGCGTCCTTATGTAGATGGCTTTGTCGTTTTGGATGACGGTTCGACAGATCAAACGCCATTCATTATTCGAAGTGAAAGTAAAGTGCTTTCATGTATGAGCAATCCTCCTCATGGTCCGGAAGGCTGGAATGAAAAGGAAAATCGCATTCGCTTGCTGAATGAAGCGGTCAGATTGGGGGCTAATGTCGTATTGTGTTGTGATGCCGATGAGCGTTTTGAAACATCTTTTTGCTTCTCGTTGAGAGAACAGGCCAAAAGATGTTTGTATAGCCCAAAGCTGGCACTTGGGGTGCAGGTATGCGAGCTATGGGATAGTCCCTTGACATGGCGATCTGACGGTATCTGGAGAAAAAAATCTAAGAACATTCTTTTCTCTGTAAAAAAAAGCATGACGTTTGACAAAACCATGACACAGAAGCATCATATCCCTTGGCATCATGATGATATCGACACATTGCAGCTTCTTGATAATCGTCTTTATCATTTGAAAATGATAGATTTTCAGGATAGGGAAAAACGTGTCAAGTTGTATGAAAAACTTGATCCTGATCACAAAATGCAGAAAATAGGATACCAATATCTGAAAGATGAATCGGGCGTCATTTTGGAGTCTGTTTTTGATCGTAGATATGATCTGAAGAGCCTTCCGGATGATTTATATTCTTCAATAAATAAAAGTGATTTTTCAAATAACGGGTTATCGAGAAGGTAATGGTATCACGGTCGAAGCTTGCTTGCCTTTGCATTAAGGTTTGTATTTCCTGTTCATGAAAAATGAATTTTTATGTTAAATCGTGAAAACGAAAATAGACGCTGATATTTGGCAATAAAGGCATTTCTTTCTCTTTGATAGATAAAGGAACCAAATATGAAACTTGGACATTCTTTTAATGTTTTGTTGTGAAATGTTCGGTGTCGTTGCAAATGATAGAAATATCCTTCCTCAAAGCGATTTTCATCAGGAAACTAGAGAAGACTTTTTTCGATGACTTCGTCTGCATCATCCGTTTTTGCTGCCAGACAGAGTTTTTTCAGAGCATCTTTTGAAAAGAGAAATCATTGCTATCAATGAAAAATATATATTCGTCTTTTGCTGCTTTCAAGCCTCGGTTACGATATATAATATCCTTTCTTTTTTCTGTTTTGAATAAAAACAATGTTATAATGGCCAGAATAGCGCTTATGAATAATGGTTGGCGCTGCATCCTCAAAATGGTCATCAACAAAAATGATTTCAATATCCTGAAATGTATGTTCCAGAATACTGCTGAGGTATTCATCAATATAGCTTCAACATTGAAAGTCGGGACTATAGCATATATTGTTGGATAAGAGTCTGGCGTACAGTTTTTTGAGTTCTTTGAAAGAGAGTGCAAATCTTTTTCAAAGAACTCAAAGATTAATATAGGGTTGGAGCCATAGTATTAATTGCGTTGTAGCTTCCAATAAAAACAGGCCTGTTAAAAACAGGCCTGTTAAATAATATAATATATTTTGGTGGCCCGGGGCGGAATCGAACCACCGACACAAGGATTTTCAGTCCTCTGCTCTACCAACTGAGCTACCAGGCCAATTTTAATATTATAACATGCTTTTTTAATAATTCAAAAACTGTTATAACAATTTGACTTTTGGTGGTGATAGGTGGACTTGAACCACCGACCCCAGCATTATGAGTGCTGTGCTCTAACCAGCTGAGCTATATCACCAAGGAGATATGCATTCTGACGTTTTTGTGCCGGATTGTCAAGTGTCTTTTCGAATATTCTGATGTTTGCATGTTGTCGTTTTGTTTTTTCTTTTTTTGTTCTGCGAATGATTATCTGACGGATAGTTTCTGGAGGTGTGCCATGATTTGTTCTGGTGCGTCGGGTGAGAGACAGTCGATGATGATGCGTTCTGGCATAGCGCGTAGCCATGTGAGCTGGCGTTTGGCAAGCTGGCGGGTGGCGGCGATGCCTTTGTCTCGCAGGGTCTTTCGGTCGTAGTCGCCATCAAGGTATTGCCAGGTCTGGCGATAGCCGACGCAGCGCATGGAGGGCATGCCGAGGTGCAGGTCGCCGCGTTGGCGCAATCGGCGGACTTCTTCGATTAATACGTCGTTTTCGAGCATCTGGTCGAACCGCAGTGCGATGCGTTCGTGCAGTTTGCTGCGGTTTGACGGTTCCAGGGCGAAGGGTATCAGTTCAAAGGGCAGGTTAGCCTGTTTTTTGCCGGAATGCAGGGCGGACAGGGGCTTTCCGGTCAGTTCGATGATTTCCAGTGCGCGCTGGATTCGCTGGGCGTCGTTCGGTTTGAGCCGCTGTGCGGTTTCAGGGTCCAGTTCGGCCAGTCTGGCATGCAGGGCTGGCCATCCGGCTTGTGCGGCTTCTTCATCCAGTCTGGCACGGATGGTCGGGTTGGCTTCGGGGAGGTTGTCCAGTCCTTTTGTCAGCGCGTGGAAATACAGCATGGTGCCGCCGACGAGCAGCGGCAGTTTTCCGCGCTGTATGATGCTTTGAATGAGCGAGAGGGCGTCTTCGCGAAATTGTGCTGCCGAATAGGTATCAGCCGGGTCGATGATGTCGATGAGGTGGTGCGGAACGGCGGCCTGTTCTTTGCGGGATGGTTTTGCGGTGCCGATGTCCATGTCACGATAGACGAGGGCGGAATCAACGGAGATGATTTCGCATGGGATATGGCGGGCGATTTCGAGCGCGGCGGCGGTTTTTCCGGAAGCTGTCGGTCCCATGATGGCGATGACAGAGGGTTTTGTATCCTTCATGTTGTGTGTGATGCGGCTACGGAACAGGTGTTGCCTTGTTGTTTTTGAAAATGGAATGCCGGTTGTAAATGTTTTTCCGGCATACCCGTTGTGATAACAGGAAGCGATACAGACGGGATATCTGTATCGCTTGTATGATTTTACACGGACGTGAGGAATGGTTGCATTGCATGCACTGGCGGAAGTGCATGATGCGATGTGTTATCTCTTGAGCAGGTTTTTCAGAAGGTTGCTTCCCTGGCTCGTCGAGGTGCTGTCGCCGGATGTCAGGATGGAGTTGGAAAGGATGCTTTTCGCGTTTGTCCTGATTTGTTCGCGGATCATGTAGGAGCTCATGGTGGTGATGGCGTCCTGCAGTCCGGTCGTGGGTTCGCGAAGGGCGACCTGGACGGCTTCCTTGCTGCATGACGAGGCGACCAGTCGTGTCAGCAGGCTTTTGGTTTTCTGATCCACCTCGCTGGTTTTTTCAGCAGGAATGGTCGCAATCGATTTGGTGGCGCTGCTTTTGCCCAGTGTCACGAAAGCCCATTGCGTCAATGTCGTTTTGTCTTCGGATGTGGTGTTGTTGTAGAGGCATTCTCCCAGTGCGGTGGCGTAGTCTCCGGCGATGGCAGAGCCACAGGTTAGCAGGCCAAGTAAAGCTGCGGCAGTGATGGTTTTGATTTTTATGGTTTGCCTTTCTGTTTGCGATGTATGAGTGGAAATATGCGTTTGCCGGAGTGTATTGCCTGAATGGAGCGGTTTTCCGGCGATATAGGTATGGGCAAAAGGGATATCCTGTTTGCCAATGATACGCTGTCGGAACGATATGTTCAGCATGAAAATACAGTCGACGTTTGTCCGGATTCTGGAAGGGATATCTGATCGGTGGTTCGGTATAGCCAGTAATCCGTTTTTTCATCAATTGACCGTCGGAATACGGGATATTCACGTTTCGGGTTATTGTCCACGCATGAACAGGGCATCGAGTTCGGCCATTCCCAGTTGTGTCCATGTCGGGCGGCCGTGGTTGCATTGGTTGGCGCGTTCGGTTTTTTCCATGTCGCGCAACAGGGCATTCATTTCCGGTATGGTCAGGCTGCGGTTGGCACGGACGGCATGGTGACAGGCGATGGTGGCGAGTCTTTCGTTTCTTTTTTCCTGTGTGATGCTGGATGTACCGTATTCGTGCAAGTCTCGCAGCAATTCATGCAGGGTTGCGGTAAGGTCGGCCTGTCTGAGCAGGGTGGGTACGGTACGGATGGCGAGTGTTTCAGGCGACAGGATGGAAATGTCGAAACCCAGTGCCAGCAGGGTATCACGGTTTTCTGTCGCAGTGCCTGCTTCCGTTTCATTGACACTGATGGTGACCGGAATCAGCAGGGTCTGAGTTTGCAGGTTTTGTTCGTCCAGTGCGCATTTGAGTTTTTCATAGACGATACGTTCATGAGCGGCGTGCATATCGACGAGTACGAGTCCGTGCCGGTTTTGTGCAAGGATGTAGATGTCGTGCAGCTGCGCCAGTGCAAAACCAAGCGGAAATTCGTCTGTATCGTTTTGCGTTGCGACAAGATTCTGAACGGCATTGTCTGGCGTTGGGGGTACGGTATCGCCGATGGGGGATGAGTGTACCGTTTCGGTTTGGTGCAAGGTGTCGCGGAACAGGGTGCCGTACGCTTCGATGTTCTGCGCGATTCGCAGGGATGCAGGTGGCGGGGTGTGACGCCATGATACGGATGAAGTCGGGGCGGATGGTTTGTACTGTATGGCAGTCGTTGCTGGTGGCTGTTCTTCGACGGTTTCCGTTCCGGATGGCAGCGTTTGCGACAGCATGCGTCCAATGGATTGATAAATGAAGTGATGGATGGCGCGGCTGTCGCGGAAGCGGACTTCGGTTTTCGCGGGGTGGACGTTGACATCGACGCGGGAAGGGTCCAGCGTCAGATACAGCAGATAGACAGGGAACCGGTTGCCATGCAGGACGTCTTCATAGGCTGCGCGGACAGCATGTGTCAATAGCCGGTCTCGGACGAAACGGCCGTTGACATACAGATATTGCATGTCACCGCGAGTACGGGATGCCGTGGGCAAGCCGATGAAACCGGAAAGTGAGAGCATGTCGTTGCCTTCACCTGCCGTGATATCGACCGGCAGAGTAGAGGACAGGAAAGTTTCGCCCAGTATCTGGTGGCAGCGTTGTGACAGGTTGTTGGCCAGGTAATGCGCCGTTGTCTTGCCGTTATGCGACAGGTTGAAACGGATGCCCGGGCGGGACAGTGCGATGCGTCTGACGACTTCGGCGCAGTGTCCGTACTCGGTCTGCTCCGACTTGAGGAATTTTCGGCGTGCAGGTGTGTTGGCGTACAGTTCGCGTACATCGACGGTGGTGCCTTGTGCGCCGGGTACCGGCGATAGCGTCATGGCGGGGTCGTTTCCCCTGATTTGCCATGCGTGAGGTTGTCCGGTGTTGCGTGATTGCAGGGTCATGTCGGCGACCGAAGCGATGGATGCCAGCGCTTCACCCCTAAATCCCAGTGTCGCGACGTTTTCCAGATCGTGCAGGCTGGCGATTTTGGATGTGGCGTGCCGCGTCAAGGCAAGGGCAAGTTGTTCGGGCGGGATGCCGCAGCCGTTGTCCGTGACGGCGATACGCTTGATGCCGCCACCTTCGAGGCGGATATCGATTTGCGTCGCGCCGGCATCAATGGCGTTTTCAAGCAGTTCCTTGACGACAGCGGACGGGCGTTCCACGACTTCACCGGCCGCGATTTGCGAAACCAGAATGTCGGGCAACAGTTGAATGATTCCGGATGGGGCTGGTGCGTGGCGATCGTTTTCCATGATGGCATTATATCGTATGGCGTCTTCACGGATGCAGGTTGGCTTATGGTTTCAGTCTTGGCATACAGAAGTTTCACATATCATCGGAAACGGTTTTTTCATGGATGCATATTGCGAAAAAAGATGGCAAATGCGTCAAATAATGCGTTTTTACTGGCGATTTTCTTCTATACTTCTGGTTTGTTCTTTTTATACGTTTTCCTGTTATGGATATCATGCAATTGCTCGGCATGATCCTGCATGTCGATAAAGTGCTGGGCACGATGATTTCACAATACGGGACCTGGGTGTATGTCGTCCTGTTTGCTATCGTGTTTTGCGAGACCGGCCTGGTCGTCATGCCGTTTTTGCCGGGCGACTCGTTATTGTTCATCGCTGGCGCTTTCTGTGCCACGGGAGCCCTGAATGCCGAATTGCTGATGATTTTGCTGATTATCGCTGCCATTATCGGCGATAACCTGAATTATTTTATCGGGCGCAAGATCGGGAGGGCGGTGTTCACAAAGGATTATCGGTGGATCGACAAAAGGGCATTGCATCACACACATCTGTTTTTTGAAAAGCATGGCGGCAAAACGATCACGATGTGCCGTTTCATTCCATTGATTCGTACGTTCGCGCCGTTTGTCGCAGGCGTGACCGAAATGCATCTGATCAAGTTCCAGCTCTACAATATCGCCGGAGCCATTCTCTGGGTATGTGGTCTGGTGCTGGGCGGGTATTTCTTCGGCAATATTCCGATTATCCGGGATCATCTCAATACGATCGTGCTGATCGGGGTCGGCGGTGCCGTGATACCGCTTGTTCTGGGTGGGCTCTGGAAGTTCTACACGAAAACGATACGTTCTCATTAATGGATGGATTATGCGTAATGTTTTGAAGGCTTGTGTTTGTCTGTCGTTTCTGATGCTGGCGGCCTGTTCCAAACCGCGGCAGATCGCCATCAACGGCGCGCCGTTGCATGAACCCTCGAAAACCGCCATCATTCAGGAAGGTTCCCTGTTTTTCCGTGGACTGGATGGCAAGCATCTCGATCTGGCCGATACGCCGAACCCCTATGATCATGTCGTTTATGTCCTGACAAGCGGCAGACATGTCATCTATGCCATGAATATCCAGGGCGGTCATATCATGATGCCTGAGGACTTGCGCTGTTACAAAATCGAAGCCGATCTGGAAGCAGGAATGCATTACATGATGGCAGAAGACAAGGACAGGCAGATCGCCTATATCAAGCGTGCGGATACGGATGTCCGTATCGCCACGGCCAAACCGTTTGAAACGCAGACGGCTTACAGCGGCGGGTGCAACTGGAAACAATGAGCAATGCCGTCATCAGCAGGGCTGGAGAAAGCGATATACGCGATCTGGTAGTTCTGACGTCAGAGTATCTTCAGGAAGTGGCACGTGCTGCCGGTCGGGATGGTTTTGTACCGGACAGGGAAAGAATCGGCGAAAAACTCGCGGAATTTCTGGATATGCCGGATTATGCCGTTTTTGTCGCACGTTCACCGAAAGGGCATCCCCTCGGGTTCGTCACGGTTTTCCAGATGCCAGTTCAGATACGAGAGGATCCTTTCGCCATTCTGGAAAGGCTGTATGTGCGGCCGGATTACCGGCGTCGCCGGATTGCGCACCAATTGCTTGAGGACGCGAAGCGTTTCGCACGTTCCCGGAAATGTCGTCGTTTGCAGGCGACCTTGTCCGCTTTTTTCGTGCTTGATGATGCGCTTGCTTTTTTCAATGCGGAGCGGTTTTACGAAACCGGTGGAAGAAAGCACAAGATTGCCTTGTAAAGAAAAGGCGAATAAAAAAGCCGTAACGGCATGGCACGTTACGGCTTTTGTGTTTTTTCACGCGATCAGCTGACGCGGATGTTCTTGAACTGGAATGGATCGGACGGATCGACGTCTTCCTCGAAAGGCCAGTTGCGCCCTTCCAGTGGCGTCCATTGTCCGTATGAACCGACGATTTCACCCAGGTAGGGGCGGGCAATGTCGATCATGGTGTCGTGGTCGATATCGTCCGGTTCGATGACGCCCAGTTTCGGGTTGCGGATCGCCCAGACGACGCCGGCCAGTACGCCTGCCGCGACTTGCAGGCTCGTGGCGTTGTTGTAGGGGGCGCTTTTGCGTGCCTCGTCGATGCCCAGATGGGAACCGTACCAGTACACGCCTTTGGCGTTGCCCATGAGCAGTACGCCCAGTTCGTCTACACCTTCCTCGATTTCATCGCGCATCAGGCGCTTGACGGGTTGTTCACGCCAGTTCTTGCCGGCCAGTTCATGAACGGACAGCACGGCATCGTCACAGGGGTGGTAGGCATAGTGAACAGTCGGGCGGTAAACGACTTCGCCGTTTTCGCGTACCGTCAGATAGTCGGCAATCGAAATCGATTCGGAATGGGTGATGAGGAAACCGCGGTAGGATCCCTCCATCGGTGTCCAGCTGCGTACCTGTGTCGCCGCGCCAGGCTGGTTCAGATAGATGGCTGCCTTGCAGCCGAAGCTGTGCGTACCGGCGTCTTTCGGCCAGTGTTTTTCGTGCGATCCCCAGCCGAGTTCGGCAGGCTGGAGACCTTCGCCGATGAAGCCGTCGATAGACCATGTATTGACGAATTCGTTGCGTTTTTTGCGCACGGAAGTGTTTTGTGTGTCGCGTTCGGCGACATGAATGACGCGGATGCCGAGCAGGCGTGCCAGATTCGCCCATTCTTCACGGTTAGACGGCCTGGTATCGATGCCATTGTCTTTCGCGACGTTCAGAAGCGCCTGTTTCAGAAAGCCGGAAACCAGTCCGGGATTTGCGCCCTGGCAGACGATGGCGGTCGGGCCGCCCGGATGCTTGCGCCCGAAATCCAGTGCGGCTTCGCGCAAGGCGTAGTTGGAACGGTCGGAAGCGGATGTGCTGGTATCGGTATAGCCGCCTTCCCAGGGTTCGATCGAGGTATCGATATAAAGCACTTCTTTTTCGTGACAGAGCGCCATCAAGGCCAGACTGGAAACAAATACGGAAAGATTGACCAGAAAATCGCCTTTTTCAAGCAGCGGTTCGAGTACCTGCCGGTAATTGTTTTCCGTCAGACGGATTTGCTGGTAAGGTATGCCGTACTGACTGGCGATCTGTTCGTCATCGGTATCGGCTGAGACAATCCTGATCCGTTCAGGCGTAATCGGCAGATGCCGCAAAAATAACGGAAGAACGCCTTTGGCAATACTGCCGAAACCGATAAAAACGATTTTTCCCGTAAAATTTGCGAGTTTGTTTTCCAATTTGTTTCCTTAACAGTGATTTTCCGTTTTTCTGACGGAAACGGGGTACACGAAAAGTCGATATGAAACTTCTTTTGTATTCCGCATACCTTGCAAGTATATGAATACAAAAGGGTATAAAATTGGTTATTTTACGTTAATTCTAACGCCGATTGACAGGTTTTGATAAGTGATTGCGGAGAATCGGTTTTTGTTTTTTCCGGTTTGCCGCTTTTCCATGTTGGTATTCATGAAAGTTTTTCTGGTTGATACAAGTATGCCGGCGGTTTCAAAACTTGAGCGGGCATTGGCATTTTCCGGATTTTCCTGTGAAAAGCATATAGTTTCCGGAAAATTTCCGGATTTTGGCGCAAGCTCTGACAATGGGGAAACCAAAGGGGTTTTGTTGCTGGGGCATGGGCTGGATGTTCGCGTCATGCAGGCATTCGTCCGGCATTGCCATGAAGTGGTGCCCGCCATGCCGGTCGTTGCGGTAGTCAGGGCAGGGGAGTGTGATGCGATCCAGTCGTTGCTTGACGCGGGCATTAAGGATTATCTGTGTATGCCGGTTCGTTTGCATGAACTGGTTACACGGGTAAGCCTTGTGGTCAGACAGGTCTATCCGTCCGAATATGCGGCCGGTGTGAGTACCATCGGCCCGTTTGTTTTTTCACGTTATCCCAACAGGGTGACGCGTGACGGCAAGGAAATCGTTCTGACGGCGCGTGAATTCGAACTGGCATCGTTGTTGTTCGCGCATATCGGGCAACCTCTGTCACGTCTGACGCTTGAGGAAACGGTCTGGCCGGACAATGAAAACGAATTGAGCCGGACTGTCGATACGCACGTTTCGCGGGTGCGGAACAAACTCGGTTTGCATGAGGGATCCGGATTCAGTCTGCAGCAGGTCTATGGATACGGATATCGGCTTGTCCGGCGATGATTGCGCCATGTACAGACTTTGCGATGAACGAAAACAAGGGTACCGGACACGCTATAATGTCGGCTTTACCGAAATGCCTTCCTGAAATATTTTTTGTACGACCATGAAATCTTCCATGCTGGCCAAACTGGAACAGTTATCCGATCGCTTGACGGAAATCGACGAGTTGCTGATGCAACCCGATGTGGCGTCCGACCAGGAAAACTACCGCAAGCTCAATCGCGAGCATGCCGAACTCGCGCCGGTGGTCGCCTTGTACAAGGATTTTTCCCAGGTGCAGCAGGATGTCGAAACTGCAAGGGAAATGCTGGCCGATCCGGAAATGAAGGAATTCGCCCAGCAGGAAATCGGCGAGGCGGAAGAAAAGATGGCGAAAATCGAGGAAGAATTGCAAATCATGCTGCTTCCCAAGGATCCCGATGATGGCAAGAACATCTATCTGGAAATCCGCGCAGGTACCGGCGGGGATGAATCGGCGCTTTTCGCGGCCGATCTGCTCAGGATGTATACACGCTTTGCGGAAAAAAACCGCTGGAAAGTCGAAGTCGTCTCGGCCTCCATGTCGGAACTGGGCGGTTACCGTGAAGTGATCGTCCGGCTGGTTGGACAGGATGTTTATTCCAGGCTCAAGTTCGAGTCGGGTGGTCATCGGGTGCAGCGTGTTCCTGTGACGGAAACACAGGGGCGAATCCATACCTCAGCCTGTACGGTCGCGGTAATGCCCGAAGCCGATGACGTCAGTGAGGTGCATATCAATCCATCGGAAATCCGTATCGATACTTTCCGGGCGTCCGGTGCCGGCGGGCAGCATATCAACAAGACCGATTCTGCCGTCCGGATCACTCATTTGCCGACGGGTATCGTGGTCGAATGTCAGGATGACCGCAGCCAGCACAAGAACAAGGCGCAGGCCATGCAGGTGCTGGCGGCGCGTATCAAGGACAAACAGTTGCGCGAACAACAGGCCAGGGAAGCGGCGACACGCAAGAGCCTGATCGGTTCGGGTGATCGCAGCGAACGTATCCGTACCTACAATTTCCCGCAGGGAAGGGTGACGGATCACCGGATCAACCTCACGCTGTACAAGCTGGAATTCATCATGGATGGCGATCTGGATGAACTCGTCAATGCGCTGGCGGCGGAACATCGTACCGAATTGCTGGCGGAAATGGCGGCGCATGCCTGAGTTTGCAGCGTGTCAAACGGATGGAAGTTTTTTTCATGGAAATGCCCGGTGCGATTGCCTGATTTTCAACGGGGTTGTATAAATCGGTTATGAAATCCCGATATGTCCTGATAACCATCTCGTTGCTGTGTACAGGGTTCATCCTGTTCGCATTGTATCTTCAGCTCTTCTGGATGATGCTGCCATGTCCGCTTTGCGTATTGCAGCGGTATGCCTTCATCGTCATCGGCTTGTGTGCTCTGGCAGGGCTGATGACACATCGGGTACGTTTGTGTGCTTTTTTCGCCTTTCCGGTTTCGATAACCGGTATGGGACTTGCGCTTTATCAGTTGTGGGTCATCGCGCATCCGGGGATCCAGTGCGGTCGCGATCCGCTGGAGGCGGCGGTCAACGGGTTGTGGCCTGCCAAATGGTTGCCGGTGCTGTTCCATTCGGACAGTCTGTGTGGCGATATTCTCGAACCCATACTGGGTCTGACTCCTCCGCAATGGGGGGCATGCTGGTTTGCGGTATTCGCTGTCGTTTTTTTCATCTTGATACGCCGTGGATAAGGTACAGACAGAACAGGGGATGCCGGCCATTCATGCCGGTATGACGATTCAGTCCGTTTTGCAAACGGTAAGGATGGTGCCGCTGGAATTGCGCATGCTGCTGGAGCATACGCTCGGTTTTACACGCGTGAAGCTGATAACACACGCTGACCATGTGCTGACGGAAGCGGAAGCGAAAGCGCTTCTTGAGGCGATATCCAGACGGCTGGCTGGAGAACCGGTGGCCTATATTGTCGGGACGCGGGAATTTTACGGCTTGCCCTTTGTTGTGACCCCGGATGTGCTGATTCCCCGGCCGGAGACCGAATTGCTGGTCGATCTGGCGCTGGAACGTTTGCCCGAACGGGGCAGACTGGTCGATATGGGAACCGGTTCCGGTGCGATAGCTGTTTCGGTTGCCGCCATGCGACCCGATGCCGAAGTGTGGGCGAGCGATGTGTCCGAAAAGGCACTGGCTGTCGCCCGGAAAAATGCCGATGCCAATTTGCCGGAAGGCCGTTCCGTCCGTTTTTTGCAGGGCAGCTGGTTCGATGCGTTTTCACATGATGCACGTTTCGATCTGATTGTTTCCAATCCGCCTTATATCCATGCTCAGGACGATCATTTGCGTCGGGGAGATTTGCGGTTCGAGCCACCCGATGCCCTGACGGACCATGCAGACGGTTTGTCAGCGCTTGAAATTCTGGTGAAACATGCGCCTGCGTTTCTGGCGAAGGGGGGATGGCTGCTGATGGAGCACGGTTATGACCAGTCCATCGCCGTTAGGGACATGCTGTTGTCACGGGGTTATGTGTTCGTGCAGAGCTGGAAAGATCTGGCCGGTATCGAAAGGGTTAGCGGCGGGCGGTACGGCATCTGAATGTTGCCGTTCCCATCTTTTTATGGCGTTTGTTTCCGATGGGGCAGAAGATGGCGCCGGTTTTTATCCATGGATGAAATGCGCTTCGTTCCATATGGCGAAAACACTCAGGATTTGATGCGTTGAGGTGCTTTTCTGAGGATTTTTGGAAACTGCCAGATAAAAATCAGTGTACAGCAAATAGCGGCTGTCCCGTCGGCGATGGCTTCGGCGGCATAAACACCGGTAACGCCTATCAGGCGGGATAACAGAAAGGTCAGCGGAATCAGCAAAATGACTTTTCTGAGCAATGCGATGAAGATCGAGATCCTGGCTTGTCCCAATGAGACGAACATGTTCTGGCATGCGCGTTGCAGCCCGAAAATGCTCATGCCACCCAGAAAGATCGGCATGGTCCAGCTGACGGTTTCGATCAGTGCGGCATCGCTGGTGAAGGCGCGGGCGATCGTGGCGGGAAACAACATCATGACCAGTATCAGCGCAAGGTTGAACGAGAACATGATGGTGATGGCGATGATGGCGCAGCGTTTCACACGGGATGTATTGCCGCGACCATAGTTGTAGCTGGCGACGGGGACGAAGCCCTGGGCGAAACCGACCATCGGCACGCCGGCGATTTGCATGGCGCTTTGCAGAATGGTCAGGGCACTGACATAGATATCACCGTACATTTTCAGGTGGCCGTTCAGTGCGAAACCGACCAGACTTTCCGTACTTGCCATGACGAACGGGGATGCGCCCAGGGCGAGTATGCCGAAAACGATTCGGAAATCGGGGCGGATATGGCGTTTTTCCAGCGGCAGTGAAGCGCGATGTGAACACAGGAAACCCAGTACACAGACGGCACTGCCCATTTGCGACAGGACGGTGGCGATGGCCGCTCCCCTGACGCCGAAATCGAGCCAGAAAATGAAGATGGGGTCGAGAATGATATTCAGTATGGCGCCTGTCAGTACGGCAAACATGCTGACGGTCGGACGGCCCTGTATGTTGATGAAACTGTTCAGTCCGGTGGCCATTTCGACGAACAGGGTACCGAGCAGATAAATCGACAGATAGTCGGTGGCGTATGACAACGTGTTTTCGGATGCGCCCGCGAAACGCAATACCGGTTCCATGAAAACGTAGATCGTGGACGATGTGCACAGGGTGAACAGAATCAGCAGCAAAAAACCGTTGCCCAGTATCTTGCCGGCACGTTCGCGGTCGCCTTGTCCCAGCGCGATGGCAGCCAATGGTGCGCCGCCTCCGCCGACGATCGCCGAGAAAGACGCGATCAGAATGATGATGGATGTCGTGACGCCGACACCGGCCAGTGCATCGGTTCCGATGCCGGGGATGTGGCCGATATAGATCCGGTCCACCATGTTGTAGAGCAGGTTGACGAATTGTGCCGTGATGGCAGGCAGAGCCATTCTGAAAATGAGCGGGAGCAGGTTTTCCTGTCCGAGCCGTTCTTCATAGCGGAAATTTCTGTTGTTCATTCATGTCAGGATAATTTCGTGCGAAAAAAGTTTATTGTATGACCTTCACAGGTATTTGTCGGTTTCCTGTCGCCATGTCAATACAGGCACGGGCGTGCAATGACGGTTTTTCAGGCAGTGGCATGCATGAACGTATGTTGTGTAGGTTGACTTGATGATGGCCAAAGGTCGATACGGCGATATTGACCGAGGCCTTTCGGCTCGCGGTGAGCGATGACGATGAATCCGGTATCAGGCAGCGAAGTACGTAAAAGATGATAGAGTTGTTCCTCTGCACAGGCATCCAGTGAACTGGTAGCTTCATCGAGAAATACCCATTTTGGCCGGGTGGCCAGAATGCGTGCCATCATCAGCCGTTGCTGCTCGCCGCCGGACAGGCGGTAGTCGCTGCCGATTTCTCCCGCCTGTTCAAGTTGTGCTTCGTGGCGCGGGCATGTCAGTCCGACTTTTTTCAGCAACTGGCGTATGTATTCCGGGTCGTCGGGTTTGCAGGGATAGGTGACACATTCGGCGAGGCTGCCCAGTGGCAGGTACGCTTTTTGTGGCATGAACAGTATTTTGCCGGTAGGCAATGTTACTTCGCCATTGCAGTAAGGCCAGATTCCGGAAAGCGCTTTTAAAAGGGTCGATTTGCCGATGCCGGAAGGGCCGTCAATCCATATGGCTTCACCCGCAGTGACGACAAGTTCGGGGATGTGAAGCAGATTTTGCCCGGATGGGTTACGTAAAGTCAGGTTACGGATACAAAGCCGGTTATCGCTTGAATGGGAAACAGCAAGGGGCGAAGGTTGTTTACCGATAGTTTCGGCATGATGCATGAAAGAAGACAGACGGTTGGCAGTAGCCGAAAGTTCGGCCAGTTCCTTGTAGGAAAAAATGAACCATGACAGCGTCGTGACCAGACGGGTGAAAGCCGATCCGAGTTGCATCAGTCCTCCAAGTGAGACGAATCCTGCCAGATAGGCCGGAAACGCCAGAAAGAGTGGAATGCGCAGGACGGTCATATAGTAGGGACGTGTGAAAAGACCGAGGATGAATTCACGGTTGATACGATGACGCCAGTTTTCGATGATGCGTTTGTAACGTTTGTCGATGATGTCGTTTTCTGCCGTTTCACCGTTTTCCAGTGCAACGGCTTCACGGGATTCGCGCAGGCGTGCCAGTGCGAAACGCATATCGGCTTCCCGGTGTTGCTGAACGACGTTCAGTTTCATGAGCGGTGCACCCATCCAGTGGGTCAGACCGCTGGAAACCAGAACGTATATGGGAGCTGCCCAGACAAGATAATGCTCGATGACGATTTCCGTTCCGAAGAGAGTGAAAGCGATCGGGAAATCCGACAGTTGCCACAATAGCGTGAGATAGGTCGTCAAACCGACGAGACCGGTAAAGAGGTCCAGTCCTTTTCCTGTCAGCCTGTCGACGAAAATCCGGCAATCTTCCGATATTCTCTGGTCAGGATTGTCCAGTGGCGAATTTTCATCCGTATTCATGTGCCAGTATGCCTTGTGGGAAAACCAGCGTTCCAGCGAAGCACGGGTCAATGTGGTTCTCCAGCGGATCTGGACGAGTTGCCGGATATAGGATGCGACCAGAAATTGCAAGGCACTGACCAGTGTGATAAGACCGAAAATTCCGATTTGCCACAAGGCTGCGCGTGCATCGTATTTTTCCAGTGCACTGTAAAAATCCTTGTTCCAGCTGATCATCCTGATGGCAAGCTGGATTTCGACAAGGTTCAGTGCCAGTACAATGAAACAGTAAAGGATACCGATTTTGCCTCCCGGTCCTTTGATACACAGACTGACCAGGGTGGCAATGCGTTTTAAGGTGTTATTCATCTTGTGATCGTTTGTTTTCCCGGTTTTTCGGCATGGCGATTCTTGTCGCACGGGGTTCCGGCATGTCGATCCGGAAAATGGCGTCGGCCATTTTCCGGTCTGGTTCCGGTTGCCATTCGGGCTGGTCGGAAGTCAGTAATACGGCCGTGTCGGTGATACCGAGATCGGCCAGCTGATAAGGTGTTCCGTGACCGTATTCAAGGTGACCACGGCCGATGATGCCGATGATGAGCGGTTTGGGCGCGGCTGGCGGTATTTCATCCAGTGCATGAACGATATTGCAGGCGAATGCCCTGTCCCAGGTTTGCATGGCACGCATGAAACGTTCGCGGTCAGGCAAGGGGGCATTGGTTGCATTGTTCGGACGGCGAAGGCTTCCGTACGTAGCCAGATGGGCATGATAGGCATCGGTGGCCGGTGCCGCCGGAGTCAGTCCATCACGTTCGGGTTCTGGAATGGCATCCCACCCCAGTTTCCCGATACGTGAAACCAGTTCACGATAGCAGTTCAGTGCCAGCATCCGGATTTTTTGCTGACGACAGAAGTGAAAAAGCGGCAGGTAAATTTCGGCCGGGAATCCCCATACATCGAGCCATTCGGATTTTTCAAGAAATGTTTTCGTATCGAGCCGACCATCCACCCATTCGTCGAGTACGGGCTGAAGACGTCGCGGAAACATTTCGAAACCCATCATCATATTCGGACGTAAGGCATAAAGCGTTGCGGCTACATGCAACTGCCAGCGATGGATTTCTGCGACATCATGTGTTTCGCCAAGCATGACGACGGATTTTTTTGCCATTTCCGTCATCAGCGGTTTGAAGGACAGGAGTTTGCCTGTCACAGGATCTATCCAGGTGGCACGCGGATGTGCGACGGTCTGCGGTTTGATTGTGTCAGTCATGTCGCCTCCGTCAGAAACTTGCCGAAAGACTGACGGCGAATGTACGTCCCGGACCGGTATGGAGTTCCAGCGGATTGGTGTAGATCGTGGCGGGATTGGCCGGATGATCTTCCAGCGTGGCTGCCGAGCTGTCGAAATAACGGCGGTTCAGGATGTTCAGTACCGATGCGGTCAGACGGAAGGTCTTGTCGATTTGCCAGTTCACGTAACCATCGAACAGGGCATATCCGCCCGGTTTGAAGTAATCGTTGTCGCTGACACGGTCGATTCCGTGAGTGAAGGTACCGAACAGCTGGGTGGTAAGACCGTATTTCGGCATTTCATAGGTTATTCCCAGTATCGCTGACAAAGGGGAAGCACCGTCGAATGGGACATATTCCCGTCCGTTGTCACTGGTCTGTTTGCCATACTGGTAAACGGCACTGCTGTTTAAAGTCCAGTTTCTCGCAAACCGCCACTCTGCAGAAGCCTCAAGACCGTACAGTTTGACCTTGTCGACGTTTTTGTAGGTATATTTGAGTTCGTTGGCTATCTGTTGTCGGCCGAGAATGAAATTGGTGTAATCACTGTAAAAGGCACCGATAGAGAACCAGCCTTTATCGAATTGTCCCCTGAATCCGATATCGAACGATTTGACTTCTTCGGGTTTCAGGTCGGGATTCGGAACGAGCTGCATGACACCCATGTCATAGGACGTGTAAAGCTGCTCGGCAGTCGGCATTTTGAATCCTTCCGCATAACGTGCATAAATGGAGTACTGGTTGTTCAGTTTGAAAAGCGTTCCCAGTTGCGGCAGCCATTTTGTTTCACTGATCTTACGAGGTTCGCTTCCCTCGATGATGTCGTAATACCGGTTTGGCGTCGGATCAAGGGAATAATATGCACGCCTGATACCGGGAATGAGTTTGAAACGGTCATTGAACAGTTTGATTTCATCCTGAAGGTACAGGTCGGCACGAATCGTTTCGGCATTGGCGAAATTGCTGCCGCCACCTATGGTGGTAGTCGATGTTCCCAGCGACAGATTGTCTGTAACGCTTTTGTTGTAGTAGTCCGTATCGGTTTTGTCGCCCTGAAAACCGTACGTCAGTTTATGTTTCGTGGCACCGAGGTCAAAACTGGATGTGAACTGTAAATCGGCCTGATAGAAATCCTGACCGTAGTCCGTGTGTCCGGAAGCGTAAAAGTTCTGGTTCGTCTTCGTGTTTCTGTACCAGCGGCGATCGGAAAGGGAACGTTTCTGTGGAGAATAGGAGAGACGCCAGATCACGTTGTCCAGTGCCGCCGCATTGATATCCCAATCGTGTTCCAGTGCGACGCGCAGCCGTGTCTGTCTCTGGTTTCTGAAACGGTCTCCGTTGTCGGTGCTGGACATTCCCATCGCACTGGGAAGAATGCCTCTGTCGTAAAGCTGGTCGATATGGGTATCTGATTCGAAAAATTCGCCCGTCAGTTTGAACTGGTGGTCGGCGTTCGGACGGAGAACCAGTTTGGTCAGGGCATTGTTGACTTCTGCATCTGTCGGGTTGAAACGGTCGCAGCCAAGACCATTGCGGTTACATCCCCATTGTCCTCCGTCGGAACGTGCATTTCGCAGCCGGGTTTCGTGATAGGTACGGTGCGTGTAGCCGAACATGACCTGGGCTGCCGGGTTGATCTGGGCGGCGACCATGGCATTCTGGCTGTGGGCATAATTGCTGCCATCGAATCCGTAGCTGGCCGTTCCGCCTACCTGATTGCCTTTCAGAAGATCGTCAGGATCAAGTGTCCGGTACGATACCATGCCGCCCAGCGCATCGGCGCCCCACAGAACCGATGCAGGCCCACGCTGGATTTCGACGGCTTTCAGGGTCGACATATCGACGAAGTCGCGGTTGCCGGCATCGTTGGCTTCGATCACGCGTGCACCGTCAACCACGATCTGGACCCTGTTTCCACCCACACCGCGGATCGTAAATCCACCGAGGCCGCCAAAAGGTGTGGTTCCGGATGCCTGGCGATTGACGGAAACACCGGGCTGGTAACGGACCAGTTCCTGAATGTTGTTGACATTGTGATCTTCGATTTCTTCACGGGTGATGACACTGACCACAGCAGGTGTATCCAGCACTTTTTCTTCCTGTCGTGTCGCGGTTACCGTGATGGCACCCATTTCATGGGGCGATTCTTCATGGGTTTTCCAGTCTGACGTGACGGCATGTGTGGTTTCAGATGGTGTTTCATCCTGTTGCGCATGTGCCATGGGCGCAAGGCAGAGTGTGGCAGAGGCGAGGCCTATGCCAAGCTTGTAAAATTTTTTCATTTGTATGTGTCCGCTGTTAAGGGAGAGAGGTTTGTTTTTCTTGTGGTCTGGTGATGAAACCGATGGTGGTCAGGCCGGCGCGACTGGCGTCCGACAAGGTTTGTGCGACATATTGATAATCGGCATGTCTGTCGGCATAGATATGGACTTCAGGCATGGGGGTTTCCCTTGCCGCTTCCGCGAAAAGTGCCTGTGCCGTGTTGCGCCCGACAGGGGTTCCGTTATACAAAAGGTTTCCGTTCGACTCGATGGCCAGATCGATTTTCGCCGGTGTGGTTTCGACATTTTTCAAACTGGCCTGTGGCAGTTCGATCCGGACCGAATGAGACAAGAGCGGTGCGGTGACGATGAAAATGACAAGCAGCACCAGCATGACATCGATCAACGGTACCATGTTCATTTCGGCCATCGGCGTCCGGCCGTGTTTGTTTTCGAATCCTCCGAAAGCCATGATCAGCCCCGCTTGATGTGATGGACTACCGGCGACATGGCTGTTTTTTCATGCGGTTCGGTATTGATGGAATAGGGTTTTCCGGTCGTCAGGAAGGTCAGCAGTTCGTTGGCGAACATGTCCAGTTTGGACATCGTGACATTGTTGCTGCGTACCAGCCAGTTGTATCCGATGACGGCAGGGATGGCGACTGCCAGTCCGATACCGGTCATGATGAGTGCTTCTCCCACAGGACCGGCGACCATGTCGAGCGTGCCTGCACCGCTTGCACTGATATTGATAAGGGCGTTGTAGATGCCCCAGACTGTTCCGAACAGGCCGATAAACGGTGCGGTCGATCCGATGGTCGCCAGAACGGTCAGCCCGTTTTCAAGACGGGCAGCGTCTTCATCCATGACCATGCGCATCGTTCGTGTGACGAATTCCTGTTGTGTCCCCGCTTCGGACAATTTCGCGGCGCCGTAGTGGATATGATGTTCCTTGGCATGTTGTGCATGGGCGGTCAGATGCGAGAAGGGGCATTTGATGCCGTGTGTCTGGATTTCATGTCGGACCGCGTCAAGGGATGTGGCGTTCCAGAAAAACTGGAGAAATGCATTGCCGTAACGTTTGCGTCGCCATCCGGCGATTCCTTTGACGATAATGAGCGTCCAGGATACGACGGACATGCCGATCAGTATGACAAGAATCGTTTTCCCAAGAAAATCGCTTTGGGCGATGAAATGACTGAATCCGATATTGCTGGTTGTAGTTTCCATTTTGTGATGTTTTCCGTTGGTGGAACAGGTGGGTTATTTGCTGCTCAGGTTGAACCGGTAAGGGATGATGGCCATGGCGAAGAGCGGGCGGCCATGTTCGGTGTAGGGGTGGAATGTGCTGTGTCGCGCCGCTTTCAGAGCCGCTTCATCCAGTCTGCTGAATCCTGAGGAAAGGACGACACGTGCGTCATGGACACGACCTGCCGTATCGACGACGACACGGACATTGACTTGGCCCGATTCATGTTTCTGGATGGAACGGGGCGGATATTCAGGTTTGACAGCCCGTTTGTAGCGTAAGCTGGAAAGCGATACCGAACGGGCGATGCCGTTTCCGGTACGGCCTGTTCCGATACCGTTACCGGTTCTGTTCCCTTCACCCTGTCCAACACCGCTTCCTGCACCGTTTCCCTTATCGTTTCCTGCACCGTTGTCGTTAGCAGTGTTTGATTCCTGAGAGGAATGCATCGGCTTGGCGGAAGCGAAAGAGGAACCGGAAATCGTTTTTGATTCAGGTGCAAGAGGGGATGCCCGTTCGGCAAGAGATTTTCTGACGACATTGCTTTCTGGCGTGGTTTTTTGTGTTGCGTTCGTTGTCGCAATGAGTTCCGTCAGTTTTTTCTTTTTTCCGGGAGCGGGTTTTTGGACGGAACTGAGTGGTTGCCGTACAACCGACATTCCTGACGTGGAAGGACTGTTTCGCAAAACGGAAACGATGAGCGCCTTGTTTCCACCACCGGTACCGTTGCCGCCACTGGCGTTTCCTCCCGGCTCGACCAGAGGGATGTTTTCCAGTGCGATGGCGACGAGAATACCGTGCAGTAGCAGAACAGCGCTTGCCAATCCCAGGACCACCGGTTGAGGCAAACGGTCGATATGCCGGAGCTGGAAATACGTCGGAATGTGTACGGTCATGGTTCGGTCAATGAAAGAAAGGCATGTAATTTTTTGTAAAATTTTTTACAAATGATAATCATTCTCATTTAAAATTGTCAACACAAACAAGAATGATTCTCATTTGTTTGGCGAAGACAGGTTTCAGGTATCGACGGGTCTTCAACAAACTTCACGAAGTTTTCAGAAAGAGAAGAAATACGACATGACGAATACAACATTACCCATGAACAAGACGGCTATTCGTGAAAAACTTTTGGAAAATCCGGGACTTATGCTCGAAGGGATTGCCACCAATGCCAGTCTGACGCTGGCTGAAGTGATCGAGCTGCTTCCTGAATCCATGTGGAAAAAGAAAGATGGCAGTTGTTTTGTGGAGATCATGCAATCGCTTCCTGCCTTGGGAAAGGTGACACTGGTCATGAATACGCCAGATGCGATCCTGGAATTTTCCGGTGTATTGCCGAATGGAAAGCTGGGGCAGGGTTTTTACAATTTTGCCTATAACGGTCCGTTGCACGGTCATTTGCGTGCCAGTCATTGCCAGTCGATTTATCTGGTGGAAAGGCCTTTCATGAAAAAGCAGACGGTGAGTCTGCAATTCATCAATAAAGCGGGAAATGCCATGTTCAAGATTTTCGCCGGACGTGACGAGAAAGGGGAGCTTGTCCCGGAACAGCTTGCCGTCATGCGATCCTGGTTTTCCGGTGACGAAACCGGAGCGACGGTATGAAAAAGGTCGATTTGCTGCTTTTTGGCGCGACACGCCATACCGGTTTTTCCATTGCCCGTCTGGCTGTCGGGAAGGGGGAGACGGTTGCAGTCATGGCAAGGAAAGAGAGCGATGTATCCGGTTTGGAAACGTTGGGAGTGACCGTTGTTCGTGGTGATGCATTCGATATCCAGGATTGCAGACGGACACTGAATGAAATACGGCCTCGCAGGGTGGTCAGCCTGATGGGTGGGAAGAATGCACAGGGTCGCCGTGTTTGCGGAGAAGGCAATATCAATGTCATTCGCGCGCTAAAAGAAAGTGACGCGGTAGAGCGGATTTTGCTGGTGACGTCGATGGGATGCGGCGAACAGTATGAAGCGTTGAACGATCATGTCAAAAAATTTCTTGGCGAGGCGCTGCTGGCCAAAACCGAAGCGGAAAATTATCTGAAAGAAAGTGGATTGCCCTGGACGATCGTCCGTCCGGGCGGTTTGAGTGACAAGCCTGCATCCGGCAATTTCTGCCTGCTGGATGAACCAGACGGAAGCAGGAAAGGCTATGTTTCCCGTGGTGATGTGGCTGCTGCGGTTTTGCGGGTGCTGGACGATCCTGTCTGGCTGTATCGTGCCGTGACTGTTCAATGCGATAAGGGAGTAGAGGATGGGATTCAAGCCTGAAATTTCCGATTTTTATGCACGGCTCTCGTCCGATCCGCTGACGATGGCTTTTGCTGAAGAAAAGAAAGCGATGCCTTCACTTGCGCGGATGCAACGTCAGCCGCCGGAGTGGAAGGGCGGGTCTTTTGCGGAGTTCGGTCCGGAAGCGTTTATGGCACGACCGGAACGTCCGCTCGCTCTGTATGTTCATGTGCCGTTCTGTCATCACCACTGTACTTTTTGCCCTTTTTATATCAATCAGACCAAAAAGGATTTCAGCAAGGAATATGCTTCGTTGCTTCTGAAAGAAATCGTCGATACGGCGCATGTGCTGAGAGAAGTAGTGGACAAACGGTCGGTCGATGCCATTTATTTCGGGGGCGGAACGCCGAGCGATCTGGATCGGGACGATATGGCGGCGGTCATTCGTGCCTTGCATGACTGTTTCAGAATATCTCCCGAGGCGGAAGTGACTGTGGAAGGCAGGACGACCGGATTTACCGCGGAAAAAGGCAAGGCGTGGGTCGAAGCAGGTGCAAACCGTTTTTCTTTGGGGGTTCAGTCAGCCAATACGGCATTGCGAAAAAAACTTGGCCGGATATCTTCCAGGGAAGAGGTCGGCGAAACGCTCAATGGTTTGTGCGAAAGCGGTGCTTCGGTCGTTATCGATTTGATGTACGGGTTGCCCGGACAGGATATTCCGATGCTGCTGGACGATATCCGGTATATCAGCGAGGAAACGGATATCGCAGGGCTTGATCTGTATGAACTCCGGTGTTTTCCGGACAGTCCGCTCGACAAGGCGATTCAGCGCGGAAAAATGCCGATGCTGCCGGAATTTCATGAAAAAGCCAGAATGTTCGGCGCTGCGTATGCACGTCTGTACGATTACGGGTTCGAGCATTTTTCGCCGAAGCATTGGCGCCGCAATCGTCGTGAAAGGTCGTTGTATAACCGTCTTGCAGGAAGGCAGACGGATATGATTCCTTTCGGATCGGCTGCAGGCGGTCGGCTGGGGACGATCGGTCTCGGTACGGCAAGGGATATCGCGAGTTATACGGAAATGGTCGAACGTGGCGAGAAGCCGCTTTCGAGAATCGCGTTTTCTCCGCTTTCCGTCGATCGTGGCGGTTTTTCCCATGAGCTGGATATCGCCATGGAAAGTTTGCGCTTGCCTGATATAGGCAAATGGCCGGTATCGTATCGCGAATCGGGAAAAAAACTGCTTGCGCAATGGAAAGAGGCGGGATTGCTTGCCGACAGCAGTGACGGAAAGGGAATGTCGCTGACTTGTGCGGGTTTTTTCTGGTCGGATCGGTTGAAAAAGTTGCTGGCGGACTTCGTTGCGGTTCCGGTCGCCGGATAATCCTGTTTTATTTCGGGAAAAAAGCTGTTTTCAGGAGCAGGCGGTTTTTTGTGAAATCGTATGGATGCGGGATTTTTCTGCTGTACAGGTTCTCACGATGACGGAAAAAGGCGGGACGATCCGGAATGAATCGGTTGTGACGGAAATGCCTGACTGTCCAGGAGTGCGGAATAATTCGTTTCCCGGCATGGAATAAAGGGAAGAGGACGGGTACAATTTGCGCATGAAAAACATTGTCATTCTTATTTCCGGACGTGGCAGCAATATGGAAGCCATCGTCCGTGCTTTCCGTCAGGAAAAGTGGTCTGCCAGACTGTGTGCCGTCATCAGCAATCGTGCCGATGCAGCCGGGCTTGTGTTCGCCGCAGAGGCAGGTATTCCGACACGGGTGGTGTCGCACAAGGATTATGCCGATCGTGAGGCATACGATGCGGCATTGCAGGCGGTCATCGATACCTATGAACCCGATCTGGTCATTCTGGCGGGTTTCATGCGGATTCTGACGACCGGTTTCGTGGAACACTATACCGGCCGTATGATCAATATCCATCCTTCGCTGTTGCCCAGCTTCCGCGGATTGCATACCCACCGGCAGGCGATCGAGGCGGGTGTCAGGGTGCATGGCGCGACCGTGCATTTCGTCACGCCGGAACTCGATGGCGGACCGGTCATCGCGCAGGCTGTCGTACCGGTTTTGCCGGGCGACGATGAAGATACGCTGGCCGACAGGGTGCTGGCGCAGGAGCATCGCCTGTATCCGCGGGTCGTGCGCTGGATTACGGAAGACAAGGTTTCCTATACCGGTGAGGGCAAGGTCGTTCTGGCCGATGATATCGCCGGTTCGCTGGATTTCGTCGTCAAGGGAGGCGGATTGTGAGACTGTCTCCCTGGGTGATTACGCATACCGAACAGGTATTGCGGGAGGTTTTGCAATTTTCAGGGCCTGCCGATGTCGTGATTTCACGTTATTTCCGTGAGCATGCCAAACTGGGTATGCGTGAGCGTGGCGCCATTGCGGAAACGGTTTATGCGATTTTGCGCAACCGTCTGGTATATAACCATCTTTCGGAATCCGGATCGGGGCCTGCGATGCGACGTCTGGTATTGCTCGGGCTGGCCGATGTGTATGGACTGGATGCGATGGGCGGTGTCAGTGACGACGAACGTGACTGGCTGGAACATGTCATGAAGATCGACCGCAGCCGGTTGCCGAAAAAAATGCAGGCCAATTTGCCGGACTGGCTTTATGACAGGCTTCTCGCTCAATATGGCGAGGAAGAAACACAGGAGCTTTCGCGTGTCCTCAACACGCCGGCGCCGCTGGATTTGCGCGTCAATACGCTCAAGACGAAACGGGAAGAAGCCGTCAGGGTGCTCAGGGAAGTGCCGGTCGAGTGCGAAGCGACGCCGTATGCCGCATCCGGTATCCGCCTTCACAGGAAAATCGCCTTGCAGAATATGCCGCTGTTCAAGGACGGCGGCGTGGAAGTGCAGGACGAAGGCAGCCAGTTGCTGGCACAGATCGTCGGTGCGAAAAGAGGTGAAATGGTCGTCGATTTTTGTGCCGGCGCAGGCGGCAAGACGCTGGCGCTTGGGGTCGCCATGCGCAATACCGGCAGGTTGTATGCATTCGATGTATCGGAACGGCGGTTGGCGAAGATGAAACCCAGACTGGCCAGAAGCGGCTTGTCCAATGTTCATCCCATTCAGATCGCCCATGAGCGGGATGCGAGGATCAAGCGTCTGGCAGGCAAAGCGGACAGAGTGCTCGTCGATTCGCCATGCAGTGGTCTGGGAACCTTGCGGCGCAATCCTGACCTGAAATGGCGACAGACGTCGGAGACGATTGCCGAAATGGCGCAAAAACAGCGCGAGATTCTGGAATCGGCGGCGCGGCTGGTCAAGCCGGGCGGGCGACTGGTATATGCCACATGCAGTTTGCTTGATGATGAAAACGAGAAAATCGTATCGGATTTTCTGGCGAAAGATGGGCGGTTCGCGCTGGTACCCATGCAAAAGGTATTGGAAGAAAGCAAGGTCGATCTGGAAATGGGCGACTTTCTGAAACTGTTGCCGAACCGGCATCAGACGGACGGTTTTTTTGCGGCGGTTATTGAACGCAAGGAATAAACATATCGCGCAGACATGATACGAACGGCATTTTCTCTGAAAATGCCGTTTTTCTTTGTGTCCGTACCGCATGCGATGGTACCGAAAAATGCGGTTGTGAGCGATTCGACACGTCATATCCCGAAATGTTGGCAGGTATTTGGGCAGGCCGCCGCTAAATTCTGGCAAGATCGGGTCAGTTCTTCTCCGCTAATGTTACAATGCTGGAACAAGGTATCGGGCATGCCGTACCGGTGGGGCGGTGTGCGTGTTTTGGGCAAGAATTTTCGTGATGTAACAACCTGATTTTTTACATTTCAAGAAACGATATGGCACGATTCTCATTTTTGAAATCCTCGATAAAACCGGTTACAGGGAGATGCGCATGATCCTTGGAATTGACGTTGGAGGTACGCATACCGATTCGGTTCTGATGAATAACCGAAAGATTGTCCGCAAATCGAAAGTGCTGACGGACAAGGAAAATATTCTCAAGTCCGTCCTGATGGCGACGGAGGCCGTTGCGAAACCGGAAGATATCCGGAATTTGCAGCGTATTGTGTTGTCGACGACGCTGACGACGAATGCCGTCGTCCAGAACCAGCTCGATCCCGTCGGACTGGTCGTCATGAACGGCCCGGGTGTCGCACCGAAAGATCTGCCGCTGTATGACAAGGCCAACTATATCGCCGGCTACATGAGCCACCGCGGTATCGAGGCAGAAGCGCCGGATCGTTCGGAACTGGCCGCCCTGAAAGAAAAATTCAAAAAGGAAAACATCAACCGTTTTGCCATCGTCGGCAAATTTTCGACACGCAATCCGGCGCATGAACAGGAAGTGGACGCCTATTTCGAGGATATGGCGGAACACGCCTCCCAGAGCCACCAGCTGTCCGGCGCGCTGAATTTTCCGCGCCGAATCGCGACCACTTATCTGAACGAAGCGGTCTGGGGCTTGCAGCGTACGCTGGCCGACCAGCTCAGGACATATATGGACAAGCTGGGCGTCAAGGTTCCCTTGTATATCCTGAAAGCGGATGGCGGTACCATCGAGGTCGAAGCATCGCGTGAAATGCCGGTGCAGACCATTTTGTCCGGTCCGGCTGCCACGATCATGGGCGTTTTGCCTTATGTCTCGCCGGAAAAAGATTCGATTTCCGTCGATATCGGTGGTACGACGACCGATATCGCCCTATTCGCCGACGGGGTTCCGCTGCTGGAACCGCAAGGTATCACGATCGAGGATCACAAGACTTCGGTGCGTGGCCTGTTGACACATTCGATCGGCGTCGGTGGCGACAGTCATGTCCGTGTCGAGGATGGTGTGTTGCGTCTCGGACCGGAACGCAAGGGAGCTGCCATGGCGTTCGGAGGTCCGGTTCCCACGACGACGGATGCATTGATCGTGTTGGGTATCGCCGATATCGGTGACAAGGCCAAGGCGATGGATGCCATGAAGCAGCTGGCTGCGGACATGAAGAAAACGCCGCAAGAGGTAGCAACGGAGGTTGTCGATCTGGCCTGTTCGCTGATCGTGGAAAAAATCAAGACCATGCTTGCCGAAATCAACAGCAAGCCGGTTTATACCATTCATGAATTGCTGGAAGGTCGCAAGATCGAACCGAAGGAAATTCTGGTCGTCGGCGGTCCGGCACCGTATATGGCGAAACGGATCGGCGAAATGATGGATTGCCCGGTCAAGGTGCCGAACGATTCCGATGTCATCAACGCCAGCGGTGCGGCAACTGCCAGAACCACAGTCGAACTCAATATCGTCGCGGATACCGAAGCGCAGGTATTGAGCATCGCCGAAGAAGGTATCCAGCAGGAAATCCCGAAACGCTTCACGCTGGAAGACGTAATCGAACTGGGTACCGAAAAACTGGTCAGAAAGGCGAAAGAAGCCGGTGCCAGAGACGAGGATATCGTTGTCGAGGTGGCGGACAGCCAGGTATTCAATGTGGTCAGAGGCTATTCCACCATCGGCAAGAACATGCGTGTCAGACTTCAGGTCAAACCGGGTCTGATCAAAGAAGAATCGAATTGAAAGAGGCTTTCGTGAAAAAGAAAACAGGACTGGTTTTTTTCCCGGCGTTCGACTACGCGATCACGCCGACCCATCCGGAACGTGAAGAACGTCTTCTTTACACACAGGATCAGGTTGTCGAGGAAGGTCTTCTGGACTTCGACAATATCAAGGAATACAAGCCTGATCTGGCGACTCCGGCCGATATCAATCGGGTGCATTTTTGCGTTCCCGGCATTGACGAAATCGTCCACACTTCCCACCTGATTTCGGTGGGCGGTACGCTGACGGCAGCTGACAAGGTGCTGACCGGTGAAGTGGACAATGCCTTTGCGCTGGTGCGTCCTTGCGGACACCATTCCATGCGCGTCGTCCATGGCAGCCGCGGTTTCTGTACGCTGAACATGGAAGCGATCATGATCGAATATATCCGCCACAAATACGGTGTGAAACGTATCGCCGTTGTCGATACCGACTGCCACCATGGTGACGGTTCACAGGATATTTTCTGGCATGATCCCAATACCCTGTTTATTTCCATGCATCAGGATGGCCGTACCCTGTATCCAGGTTCGGGATTCCCCGATGAAGCCGGTGGTCCGAATGCCTACGGTACCATCGTCAATTTGCCGATGCCGCCGGAAACGTGCGAGGAAGGTTTCCTTTACACGCTGGACAATATCGTCATGCCGTTGCTTGACGATTTCAAGCCTGATCTGATCGTCAATTCGGCCGGCCAGGACAACCATTATTCCGACCCGATCACGAACATGAAGTTCACGGCGCAGGGTTATGCGATCCTGAACGATCGTCTGAAACCCGATCTGGCTGTGCTGGAAGGCGGCTATTCCATCGAAAGCGCGTTGCCGTACATCAATACCGGTATCATTCTGGCGATGGCGGGGCTCGACTACAGTCATATCAAGGAACCGGACTATAATCCGCGCAACCAGATCCAGTCGCCACACATCACCAATTATCTCAAGCAACTGAAAGATTACACGCTGGAAAACTGGAAGAACAAGGAAGCTCTCAAACGCAAGGCGTATCCGAACCAGCCTTTCCACCGTCGCAACCGCAGTATCTTCTACGATACCGATTACATCCGCGAAACACAGACCGAAACGGTCAGAACGTGTCCGGATTGCGGGGGCGCCGTCGTGATCGATTCGCAGGCCGATACCGGACGGCACAGCCATATCAAGGCTATCCAGATTCCGCGCTATGCCTGCGATGCCTGCCGCAAGTGGGGTGAACAGCAGTTCGAACAGGGCAAGAAGGAAGGCTACGCACAGGTCTTTTTGCAGGACAAGGACAAAGACCTGTATCTGGTCGACGAATGACCCACGAGTCATACGGTCTGTCTGTGAAGCCAGCATATATCATGCTGGCTTCAGCTTGCCGGCTGGATGACGTAATCGTAAAGACAGCCATAAAAGGGTTTCCTTTTATGGCTGACCTGTAACATTTATGCTTCAGATTGGTTTGTCATATGGAATTTGATCTTTCCGTTTCCCAGGTTAATGATTTGCTTGCCCATGTCGGCAAGGAAACCGAACTGGCACAGCGTCTGTCGTCACATGCGATGACCAACGGCCGTATTCTGGTGCCTGATCATATCTTCGATGAAGAATCGATGAAACAGCTGTGGCGGATGGCTGAACAAATGGAGGACAAAGCCCTGTATTTTCAGCTGATCGCTGCACGCAATGTCGAAAGGGAAAAATTCAGTACACCTGTCGTCTCCAATATCGACTGGCTGATTCCGGCATTGCAGGCATATTTGTCGACCGATGCCATCGACGGCTGGCTGTATCGTCGCAATCGGGATGGTGTTCTCTTGCCATGGCTGATCGAAAGTATTGAATATGTGCCACGGGAAGAAGGGATGCCGGGACTGCCTTATGTCTGTATCCAGTTACTGGCCAATACGATTGCCGCGACGGGATATGTCGATAACGCAGCGCCGGATCAGTGGCGTACCGGTATGACGAGCGCTATCCTGTTTTACCAGCGTGAAATGGGAAAACTCTCCATTCCGGAATTGCTGGCCAGAAAGGGCTATTACAAGGAATGTCCTGAATTCAAGGAAGAATACGAAAAACACAGACGTGATTTCGCCAATTACCAGCCGTTTTACGGAAAACAGTTCCGTGCGAAAAATTCGGGTTTTCTGATCAGTGAAGGGGAAAACCGTCTGGTCAAGAATCTGGAATTTTTCAGGATTTCTCCAGGAACTTCGGTCAAGTGCGTCAATGATGAAGAAATCATCGAACGTCGTATCGAAACGCATTCCAACAAGAAAACCATCGTCAATGCGACATCCGGAGAGATTCCGATTCATTGCTATCTGCATATGTTCCATCTGGAACTGCACCAGAATTGCTGGGTACATGTCCAGAACCTGGAAGAATACCAGTACAGACCAGAACTGAAAACCAAGCTGATTTTGCCGTCGGAACACCGCAAGCTGATCGATATCCTGACGGCACATTCCGATATCCTGACCGATGACATTATCGAGGGCAAGTCGGGAGGAACCACCATTTTGTGTATGGGGGCCGCCGGTCTGGGCAAGACCCTGACGGCCGAAGTGTATTCCGAAGTCGTCGGAAAACCCTTGTACCGTGTCCATTCAGGGCAGCTGGGAACATCGGCAGAAAGCGTCGAAGCTGCACTTTCTTCAGTCTTGCGGCGTGCCGCGCGTTGGGATTCGATTTTGCTGATCGACGAAGCGGACGTGTATATCCGCCGTCGCGACAATGATTTGCAGCATAATGCGATCGTGGCGGAATTTCTCAGGACGCTCGAATATTTCGATGGTCTCCTGTTCATGACGACGAACCGTGTCGATG
Source organism: uncultured Oxalobacter sp. (assembly GCA_934277985.1). Taxonomy (GTDB): domain Bacteria; phylum Pseudomonadota; class Gammaproteobacteria; order Burkholderiales; family Burkholderiaceae_D; genus Oxalobacter; species Oxalobacter paeniformigenes. The sequence continues at coordinate 232,213 of CAKQWF010000003.1, read as the reverse complement.
ATGTGGACGATGCGATTCTCTCGCGATGTATCGCCGTGATCCGTTATGAAGTACCGCCGAAGGACGATGCGATACGTTTGTGGAAGTCCCTGTCGGAACAGTTCCAGGTCAAGCTGTCCGATGAACTGGTTGCCGATCTGGTACGCGATTTCCCGAATTCGACAGGACGCGATATCAAGGAATTGCTGAAACTGACCAGCCGTTTGTGCAGCAGCTGCAATGAACCCGTGTCTCTGGAAGCGTTTCACCAGTGTGCCGTGTTCAGGGGAAGACGGTAAAAGTTTTCGGAAACAAAAAAGCCGACATCATGTCGGCTTTTTTGCTGTCGGGAAGGATTCCGTGCCGGAAATATAAATCGGCTGCGACAAGGATTCAGCCATTTATATGTTACAGGTCATTATCTGAAGTCGTTCCGGAAAGCATGAGAGTGATAAACGTTCAGGTTGCCATCCGGCACGGAATTTTCCACTGACTATCGCATCTCCATTATCAGGCACAGCCACATCCACAGGTTTGGCGACGGCACATCGAATAATCGCCTTCCTGTTTTCTCGGCAGTTCACCCAGTGCGATCACGGTACCGGTATGTCCGAAAGTGACGATGTCGCCCAGATAGTCTTTCATCTGCTGCATGGCATTGTCGCCGGTACAGTGGCAGGGGATCAGGAAGTCCATATTCCAGCTCTTCATGGCTTCGAGGGTTTTGTCCATCCGTTCCTTCGAAGCGCGGATCAGATGCATGCCACCGACGATGCCGGAGATTTTTTCGATACCGCTGACCTTGCGGATATAGTTGACTGTGTTGACGATGCCGGAATGGCAGCATCCCAGAAGGATGACAAGTCCTTTATCCGTTTCGAACCACATCGACATGTCATCGGATACCGGATCAGGTTTGCTGCCTTCGAAATCCAGGAAGAGGGCGTCGCCCACATCCTCGAAAGTCGTCAGACGGGGAACCGGGCCGGTAATGGCTACGCCCGGCAACAGGTAATGCGGTTTGTCGAGTACGTGTTTCTGTTCCGGCGGAAGCGTTTCGAAAATCTTTTTGGCACTCGGAGGAGGGGACCAGTTCAGGGCCTGTTCTCCAGGGCGGCAACAGAAACGGTCTGCATCGATATTGCGTCCGCAATACATCGGTGCCTTGGGGTTTATGGCATAAAAGTCGGCCAGATTGTCCGTATGGTCATCATGGCCGTGACTTAATACCAGTACTTCTGCATCGGCGAGATTGATGCCCAGACGTTCGGAATTTTTCAGAATGACATCTTTTTGACCGGTATCGAAAAGAATACGCCGGTCACGAATCTTGATCCATGCAGCAAAACCATGAACACATTCAAGGCCTTCGCCGGCCTTGTTGTCGACGAGCAGCGTAATGCTTGAAGGCTGCTGGCTGCAATCGGATTGTTTTTCAGTTGTTGCGTTTGACATGATGGTTATTCCGTTAAAGTGAAGTCATACCGCTTCGAAACACCATTTTATCCATGAAACTTCAATATCTTCAATGATTATTTTAAGAGATGGTAATCTTTTAAAAATCAACGAGTTGACGATTTTTTTGAATGAACTGCATTCTGTGTTCCACTGTTATTTCATGTCAAAAAGGTAATGTTTGGCAGTATTTGGCAGTTATTTGGCAGTCATATGCCGATTGAAGGAAGTGAAAAGGGTGATATCGCCGATGGCGACATGTCAGCAGATTTTATGCCGGGACGTGTTTTTGTTTGCGATTTGGTTGAAAGAGCAAGAAAGCCTGGAGAAGGCCGACGGGACAGGCAATAAAAAATGGCGCTCCGGAGAGCGCCATTTCCTCGAGGGAACCAGAGTCTATCAAACTACCTGTTTTGCATGCAGTTCTTTGATCTTGGCTTCGTCGCAGCCCAGTTCTTTCAGGATTTCATCGGTGTGTTCACCCAGCAGCGGAGCACGGGTGATGTCCGGTTTGAATCCGGAGAATTTGAACGGAGCGCCAACGGTCAGGTGGTTACCACGAACTTCGTCGACAACTTCAACGACCGTACCGACTTTACGCAGGGACGGATCGTGAGCCAGTTCTTTCATGGACATAACCGGGCCGCATGGAATGCCGTACTGGGCAGCCCATTCGGTAACTTCGAATTTGTCCTTGTCAGCGAACTTGGTTTCGATGAAGGAGAAGATGTCCATCAGCTTGTCGACACGACCTTCGAAGGTGTTGTAGTGCGGGTCGTCTTTCCATTCCGGCTTGTCGATCATGTCGCAGATCTGTGGCCACATGTTGGCAGCGATGGTGAAGTAAACGTAGGAGTCAGCATCGGTTTCCCAACCTTTACATTTCAGCATCCAGCCAGGCTGGCCGCCGCCACCTGCGTTACCGCCACGCGGTACGGAGTGGATGTTTTCGAAGGACATCGGGTTGCCGTCCCTGTCGAATGCAAAGTTCGGCTGAGCCTGCGGGTATTCAGCCAGGATACCGGTTCTTTCCAGACGCTGCTGGTCACGCAGTTTGATACGTACCAGGTTGAGAACTGCGTCCTGCATAGCAACGGCAACTTTCTGACCACGGCCGGTTTTGTGACGCATTTCCAGAGCAGCCAGAATACCGATCAACAGGTGCATACCGGAGTTGGAGTCACCCAGAGCGGCGCCGGAAACAGTCGGAGGACCATCCCAGAAACCGGTGGTCGCAGCTGCACCGCCGGAGCACTGTGCAACGTTTTCATAAACTTTCAGGTGTTCGTTGGCGTGGCCTTCTGCATAACCCTTGACGGAAGCCAGAATGACACGTGGGTTCAGTTCCTGGATGCGTTCCCAGGTGAAGCCCATACGATCCAGAGCGCCCGGACCAAAGTTTTCGACCATGACGTCGGAACGCTTGATCATTTGTTCCAGCAATTCCTTGCCTTCCGGGGTCTTCATGTCCAGTTCGATCGAACGCTTGTTGCAGTTGAACATCGTGAAGTACAGGGAGTCAACGTTTGGTTTGTCTCTCAGCCAGCCACGAGTCATATCGCCGGAACCGCGACGTTCAATTTTGATGACATTTGCGCCCAGGAAACCCATCATCTGCGTACAAGCAGGACCTGCCTGAACGTGGGTAAAGTCGAGCACGTTAATTCCATCTAATGGTTTAGTCATAATTTCTCATTTCCTTGTCGTTGGTACAACTTTTGGTTTTGTTCTCCCTGGTCGTATCTCCCGAAGGAGGCGCCCAAAAAGAAAAAGTTCACCCTTAAAGGGTTGAAGGTACTAACTTTGGATTGCTAACACTTCGCATAACATCTCAAAATGAAGCAAGCTTTATGTATAGCTCTTATATTTTACTCGATAAGTCATTTAAATCAAGTGCGTCTGTCATGTTTCATCGAGTCCATGCCTGTCGTTTTCCGGTATGTTCTGCAGTTCGGCGAGACGACGGTAAAGCGTGCGTTCGCTGATACCGAGCATGGCGGCGAGCTTTTTGCGGTTACCACTGAAAGTGGAGAGTATCTGTCTGAGTCTGGCTTGTTGTGATGCGGGGTTTGCAGAGCCGAAGGTGTCGACCGAAGTGGTGTCTTCCGGTATCAGAAGATGTTCGGGCGTGATTTCACTGTCGTCACACAACAGACAGGCACGTTCGAGAAAGTTGCGCAATTCGCGGACATTACCGGGATACGGGTAGGTTTGCAGGCGGTACATGGCTTCAGGCGAAATGCTCAGGTTGCGTTCGGGGGCCATTTTTTTCAGCAGCGAGGTCACCAGCAGGGGAATGTCTTCCAGGCGATCCCGCAGGGGAGGAACATGAATCGGAAAAATGTCGAGCCGGTAGTAAAGGTCTTTACGGAACAGGCCGGCATCGGCTTTCTGTTTCAGGTCATGGCTGGTGGCCGAAATGATCCTGATATCCGCACGGCGCGGGTCTGCCGAGCCCGGGCGACGGTAGGCTCCCGTCTCGAGCAGGCGCAGCAGTTTCGATTGCATCGACAGGGGCAAATCACCGACTTCGTCCAGAAACAGGGTTCCGCCATCAGCTGCATCGACCAGTCCTTTTTTGGCAGAACCGGTCTTTGAAAATGCCCCTTTTTCCTGTCCGAACAATTCGGTTTCGAAATAGGTTTCAGAAATACCGGAACAGTCCACCACGATAAACGGTTTTGCGGCCCGTTTGCCGGCGCGATGAATGGCCTGCGCGACCAGTTCTTTTCCGGTGCCGGATTCGCCGTAGAGCAGGATGCTGATGTCGGCGGAAGCGGCCTTTCCGATCTGGTGCATCATATGCTCGAAAGACGGGGATTGGCCTTGCAGGCTGTTTCTTTCGGTGATGCCCTTGGCCATCTTGACAGGCTCGATTTTTTCCACGAAACAGGTGATTTCCCCGGATTCGTTTTTGACGGGAGTCAGTTCGATACTGACATATTCCTCGCCGTTGGGGGTATGGTGCATGTGCAGGACACGTTCTGTCTTGCCGGATCGCCGGCTTTTCGCCAGTGGACAGGTTTCGCCGGAGCGGTCGCAGGGCATGTCGTAGTTGTGCGACACTTCAAAACAGGTTCTTCCGATCACGGATGTTTGTGGATTGCAGTATTTCCGGAAAGCCTGATTGACCGCGATGATCCGGTATTGGGTATCGAAAAGAATATGCGGTTCGGACTGTGCCTGGAGAAACGAGGCGAGTTCGGTAAATGGCATGGCAGCCTCTACGGTCTGTTTCGGAAAAGCGATGCCGCAATACTGCCATGAACTGCCATCACTGCCAATATGGGGGATATTTTTGGCAGCGATGACAACAAGAAGGCAAACGGCGTCAGAAAAACGTTGCCGGAATGGGAATACGTTATTGCGGCCTGTTCAGGGAACGGTCAAGATAGAAGCGGATGGCTTTTTCGACGACGTGGGGATGGATGACATGTCGTCCGTGAAATTCCAGAAATTCCACATCGTAACCGGCTTTTTTCAGTTCATGATAATGATACAGTCCACTGGTATCCATCGGCAGCTGTTCATCTTCCGGACTGTGCGCGATGAAAACAAGCGGACGGCCACGCGGGACGTAGAGATTCATGAAACCGCCGGAAAGGGCGATGACATGGGAAACGGTTTCGCCATTGGAGAGACCGATAGACAGGGAATAGCTCGCGCCGTCGGAAAAACCGCAAAAACCGAAATGGTTCTTGTCGAGATCGAAGTGGGAATTGACTTTTTCCAGTGCTCTTTCCAGTCGTTCCAGATCGGGACCGTTGCCGCCGATGGTCAGATCCCATGTCTGATAGGTCGATTGCGGCAGCATCAGCAAAAACCCGTTTTTTTCGGCGTGTTCCTTAAAAAACGGAAGCACCTTTTCGGCACTGCCGCCTGCGCCATGAAACATAACAAGCAGCTTGACCGGTTTGCCGGTATCCAGCCCCTCAGGGACGATCAGAATCGTATCGCGTTCACCATCCAGCCCCATCAGGACATTCAGGGAATGGGTGCCGGACGGAAGCGGCGGCTGATCCGGGGTTTTGAACTGGAAGGTCAGATGTCCGAGAATGGACGGCGGCATCATTGAAAAGTCGAATTCATGCAGATTGGACGGAAAATTGCTTTTCATGTTGTCAAGTCCGGTTAGGGCGTTGGGAAAAACCGTTCCGGTTACGGGAACGGTACGTTGTATATCGAATCAGCACTTTACCATCATTATCGCCGAATCGTGACGATGTCCGGCAAGAAATCGGTACTTTGCATGATTTCATGAAGGGATGACTGGTCAACAGGCGTCAGTTCAGCAGCCGGATTCCCGGCAGTTCGCACAGGCTTCTTTCACGGACAAGCCGGATGAAATCGCGGATATAGGATTTATCGCTCATGTCGGAGCGGGTGGCTGCGTACAGTTTGCCAGTCAGTCCTTTTTCCGTGACCGGTTTTGAAACGACATATTGTTTGTCCAGATAACTTTTGACGGCCCATAACGGCAATGCGGCGATGCCGCGTCCGCTGGCGACCAGCTGGAGGATGGCGACGGTCAGTTCCGATGTGCGGCGTTCGGGAGAGATGCCGGCCGGCAAGAGAACCTGTCGCATGATGTCGAGCATATCATCCGGGACAGGGTAGGTGATAAGGGTTTCCGTGGCGAAGTGTTCAGGGCGTAAAAACGGTTCGTTGTTCAATGGGTGGTGTCTGGCAAGCAAGGCCAGGATTTCGAAATGAAACAACGGGGAAAAGGCGATGCCGGTTTCCGGTTCCGGAACGCCGACGATCGCCAGATCGGCACGGTGCTGGTGCAGCAACGCGACGGGATCGGCATGAAAACCGGAGATGATATCGAGTTCGACTTCAGGCCATCGCGAACGGAATATATCCATGGCGGGCATGAGCCAGTCGAAACAGGTATGGCATTCCACTGCGATTCTCAGTGTACCGGCCGTACCGTCTTTCAGGCGGATCAGGTTGCGTTCCGCATCTTCGATGGCAGGTATGACGGTGTCGGCCAGTTCCAGGAGACGTTGTCCGATGATGGTAAAAGCGACTGGCACGCTTTTTCGCTCGAAAAGCAGACCGTAATTGGATTCCAGCAGGCGAATTTGTTGCGATACGGCAGATTGCGTCAGATGAAGCATGTCGGCCGCCCGTGTCAGGTTGCCCGTTTTGCGCAATGCCCTGAGGGTTTTCAGATGTTTCAGTTCTATCATTAGAAAATCTTATGATAAGTTTTAAAAACTTTCATTTGAATAATGATATACGGGTGACTATGATTTTCCAACCGTATTTTGTTGAAAGAAAGGAAATTCATGGTTTGCAGTCATATTCCGGGTTTTCCGCGAATGGGAGTACAGCGGGAGCTGAAATCGGCGCTAGAGACGTACTGGAAGTCCGTTTCCTGTACGGATGGAAGTTTTCATGATGCGGACGATCTTGAAGCGATTGGAAAACGTCTGCGTTCTGCGCACTGGGCGTTGCAGAAAAAAGCGGGGCTGGACTGGGTGACGGTCGGCGATTTCGCTTTTTACGATCATGTCCTCAACCATGTCCAGATGCTGGGGTGCGAGCCGGCACGTTTCGGCTTTACGCCCGATGTTCCGGAGCTGGTTCGTTACTTTGCGATGGCGAGAGGAGCTACTGACGGCAAGTCGGGACAGGCCATGTCGATGACCAAATGGTTCGATACGAATTACCACTATATCGTTCCCGAATTTTTGCCGGAAACCGCTTTTTCATTATCGAGCGAGCGTCTGTTTTCTGAAGTGAGGGAAGCGAAAGCGCTTGGTCATGCCGTGAAGGCTGTTTTGCTGGGGCCTGTCAGTTTCCTGTATCTGGGAAGGGAAAAAGCCGAAGGGTTCGACCGTCTTTCGCTGTTGCCGGGGCTGTTGCCGGTTTATCGCCGGATTTTGTCCCGGTTGCATGATGAGGGTGTGGAATGGGTCCAGATGGATGAACCGGTACTCGGACTGGATATTGGGGAGAAGTGGCGGTCGTCTTTTTCGCGCGCATACGGGGAATTGTCCGGTCAGGGTGTGAAATTGCTGCTGGCGACTTATTTTTCTTCGCTGGATGAACATGTCGCCGAGGTATGTTCGTTGCCGGTCGATGGCTTGCATATCGATGCGGTCAGGGGAAGAAAGGATTTGCCGGACATCTTGCGGATGTGGCCTGAGGAAAAGGTTTTGTCTGTCGGGATTGTCGATGGACGGAATATCTGGAAAACCGATCTGGACAAGGCGCTGTCGGTTTTGCGCATGCCGGGTTTGATGGAAAGACCGAATGTATGGGTCTCATCAAGCTGTTCGCTGTTGCATGTTCCGTTTTCGCTGGAAGGCGAAACGGCCATGGATGAGCGTCTGAAACAGTGTCTGGCGTTTGCGGTTGAAAAACTCGACGAGATCGGGGTGATCAGGCAAGCGTTGCGGCAAGGGGATGGTGCGGTCGCCGGGGCGCTGGAAGCATCGCGCCAGACAGTCGGGCTGAGAAAAGGGGACTGGGTACACCATGCCGGTGTCATGGAAAGGATGGCGAAGGCAGGCGACGGGGTGGATCATCGCCATTCACCTTTCGGTGTTCGTCAGCGCTTGCAGCGCAAACGTTTCGGTTTGCCGGCTTTTCCGACAACGACGATCGGTTCTTTTCCGCAGACGGCGAAAATACGGTCGGTACGTGCCGCGTTCAAGCGGGGTGCCATGAACGAAAGCGATTATACGAAAGCCATGCAGGACGAAATCGCCTTTTGTATCGCCGAACAGGAGTCGCTGGGACTGGATGTTTTCGTTCATGGGGAGCCGGAACGCAACGATATGGTCGAGTATTTCGCCGGCTTGCTGGACGGGATGGCGATAACGTTCAACGGCTGGGTGCAGTCTTATGGTTCCCGTTGTGTCAAACCGCCGGTGATTTACGGGGATGTCTCAAGGCCGGGTGCGATGACGGTGGAATGGACGAAATTCGCGCAAAGTCTGACGGACAAGCCGGTCAAGGGGATGTTGACGGGACCGGTCACGATTTTGCAATGGTCGTTTGTTCGCGATGATGAAAAACGTTCTGTCGTGGCGGAACAGATCGCGTGGGCTATCCGCGATGAAGTCAGGGATCTTGAAAATGCGGGTATCGGTATCATCCAGATCGATGAGCCCGGTTTGCGCGAAGGTTTGCCGCTTCGCCGCGCGCAGTGGCGCGAGTATCTGGATTGGGCATGCCGCGTTTTCAGGATCGCGTCTTGCGGTGTACGGGACGATACCCAGATTCATACGCATATGTGTTATGCCGAGTTCGGCGACATTATGCCTGATATCGCCAGTCTGGATGCCGATGTGATCACGTTGGAAGCCAGCCGCGGCGATATGGATTTGCTCAAGGGATTCAGCGATTTCCGCTATCCGAACGAGATCGGTCCCGGTGTGTACGATATTCACTCGCCGCGCGTGCCTTCGGTCGATGAGATGGTAGCGTTGTTGCAGCGGATGGCAGGTGTCATTTCACCGGAACAGCTGTGGGTGAATCCGGATTGCGGACTGAAAACCCGGCAGTGGCGGGAAGTGATCGAAGCGCTGTCCAATATGGTGGCCAGCGCCAAAGTCATGCGCAAGGCGATGTGCTGACATGAACATGCGCCTGTGCCGGCGAACCTGTGCAGGCGCGTGCCAAGGTCAGTTTTCGGAATGGAACTGGTTTTTGCGGATCAGTTCTTTTACGATGATGCAGGCGGTCGGTGTGCTGGCAAGCCCTCCGCGTGCCGTTTCTTTCAGGTCGGAGGACATGGAATCTCCGACGGCACGGATGGCGTCGATGACTTCATCGGCAGGGATTTTGTGTTCGATGCCTGCCAGTGCCATATTGGCGCAGGACAGGGCATTGACGGCACCGATGACATTGCGCTGGACGCAAGGGATTTCCACAAGTCCGGCGATAGGATCGCAGACGAGTCCCATCAGGTTGGACAATGCCATGGCGCAGGCATATGAACACATCTGGCCTGTTCCGCCGCCCAGATGGGTCAGTGCGGTGGCGGCCATTGCCGATGCGGTGCCGATTTCAGCCTGGCAACCGCCCTCGGCTCCCGATATGGATGACCGTGTGGCGATGATTTGTCCGAAGCCGGCGGCCACATACAGGGCCTCGATGATGGTGTCGTCGGGAATCGCGCGTTTTTTGATGAGTGGTACCAGAACGGCCGGAATGACACCGCATGATCCTGCCGTCGGCATGGCGACGATCCGTTTCATGCAGGCATTGCTTTCGCTGACTTTCAGGGCTTCGGATACGACTTCATTGAAAAAGGTGCCGCCGAACAGAAGTCCCTTTTCGCTGGCGATACGGACTTTTTCTCCGTCACCGCCGACCAGTCCGCTGTTGGAACGGTCGGCAGGGTGATAGCTGTCCACCGACGCTTTCATCGCTTCCCAGAAATAACGCATGCGCGCCAGGGATTCTTCACGGTTGAGATTTTGGGAATGGATGTCGTCTTCCAGAATCGTTTCCCACAGCGGCCGGTTTTCAGCAGCCGCACGTTCCAGCAGTTGTTTGACGGATTGAAATGCCATATCAGCCCCTGTCCTGTTCCTGATTGAGGTAAGTGATTTTCAGTATGCCCTCCATACCAGCCAGTTTTTCAACCAGTTCCGGCGGGATGGGATCGTCGCATTCGATGACCATGACGGCTTGTCCACCTTTGGAGCGGCGATAGAGCTGCATGGTGGCGATATTGATTCCGTAACGCGCCAGTGCGGAGGTCACCAGTGCGACGTGGCCAGGCCTGTCGTAGTGGGTATGGACGATCAGGGTATTTTCGTCGCCCGAGAAATTTGTCGTGATGCCGTCGAGGCGGGAGACCAGAATGCGGCCGCCACCCAGCGAGGACGCGACGATTTCCAGCTTGCGGCCATGGTCTCCTTCAAGCGAGATCAGGGTGGAATTCGGATGGGCGTTGGGGATGTGGGTGGTGTCGATGTCGAACGACAGGCCTTCCTTGCGAGCGATGTCGAAACTTTCCGGAATACGTTCGTCATCCGGACGGATTCCCAGCAAACCGGCGACGATGGCTCTGTCCGTACCGTGCCCCGCACCGGTCATGGCGAACGAGCCGTGCAGTTTGATATCGGCTTTCACCGGTTTTTCGCCCAAAAGCTTGCGTGCCACCAGTCCGATCTTGACGGCGCCTGCCGTGTGGGAACTCGATGGGCCGATCATGACGGGACCGATAATGTCGAACAGTTTCATGCAGACTCCGTAACGGAAAAATGAATCCGGATTGAATGCCTAAGGATACAATGCTTTTCCGATCTCTGCTTGCCGGGGATGGGCAGGGAAGGTATTTTCAATACATGTTTTTCTGAAAGGACTGCTGTTGCGGCGGGATGAAAGGCATGCGGAATCTTCGATGGGCATGGTATCGGCAAGGATGTGCCAGCCATCAGGCAGACAGGTGCCGTTTCCCGGAAAAGCGGCCGATTATAATGACGTTTTTACGATAATGCTCATGTATTGAACAGCCTGATGAAAACATTTGCACTCAAGGGAAATCTGCTTTATACGGCGGGTCCGTCCCGCCTGGAATCTTTTCAGGATCATTATCTTGTTTGCGAGGATGGTCATGTGGCAGGGATATTCGATACTTTGCCAGCCCGTTATGCCGGTATTGCGGTGGAAAATAGCAGCGGTGCGTTGATCGTTCCGGGAATGACGGATTTGCATGTGCATGCACCACAGTATGCTTTTCGCGGACTGGGCATGGATATGGAATTGCTGGACTGGTTGCGTGCCTATACCTTTCCGGAAGAATCACGTTACGGTGATATGGCTTATGCGGAAAAAGCTTACGGGGTGTTTGTTGACGATCTGAAACATTCGACCGCCACACGGGCCTGCATTTTCGCGACGATACATCCAGATACCACATTGTTGCTGATGCGAATGCTGGAAAAAACCGGTCTGGTCACAAAAGTCGGCAAGGTCAATATGGATGCGAACAGTCCGGATGATTATGTCGAGACGACGGCGGACTCGCTGGCGGCGACCGTGGCATGGATCAGGCAAAGTCTGTCCGCGTTCAGGTATGTTTCGCCGATTCTGACGCCACGTTTCGTGCCGTCTTGCAGTGCGGCCCTGATGGCGGGGCTGGGGCGATTGCAGGGGGAATACGGCTTGCCTGTGCAATCGCATCTTTCGGAAAATCCTGGCGAAGTGGACTGGGTCAAATCGCTTTTTCCGGACAGTACATGTTACGGGGATGTGTATGACCGCTTCGGCCTGTTCGGCAGCGGGGGACCGACAGTCATGGCGCATTGTGTCTATTCTTCGGATGCCGAAATAAAATTGTTGCGCGAAAGAGGGGTTTTCGTGGCGCATTGTCCGCAGTCCAATGTCAATCTTTCGTCCGGTATCGCTCCGGTCAGGAAATATCTGGAAAACGGTTTGTCTGTCGGGTTGGGCAGTGATATCGCGGGCGGGTATTCCCTGTCGGGGTTTCGTGCCGTCGCCGATGCCGTTTCGGTTTCCAGACTGTACTGGCGTCTGGTCGATGACGGTTGCAAACCGCTGACGTTGCCGGAAGCGTTTTATCTGGCGACGAAAGGTGGTGGCGCGTTTTTCGGCAAGGTCGGCAGTTTCGAGGCGGGATATGAATTCGATGCGCTGGTACTTGATGATACATTGTGGCCTTCGTTGCGACCGCTTGCTCCGGAAAAACGGCTGGAACGGCTGGTTTATCTGGGGGATGACCGGTGTATCCGGCAAAAATATGTGCAAGGCAGAAAAATTTTCGGATGAAACCGGCATCTGAAGGTGATGTCGGCAGATGCCGGTGTGGCTGGTGAAAAGGAGGGAATATATTGGCTGAACAAAAAACGCAAAGACAGGAAAAAAATTTCCCCGACCGTTTTTTCGGAATCAGCGAAAGCGGTTCGACGATGCGCACCGAAATTCTGGCGGGTATCACGACGTTTTTTGCGATGGCCTATATTCTGGTGGTCAATCCACAGATTCTGTCCGCGCCTTTCATCATTCGGGGTGAGACTGTCTATGCCGCACAAGTGGCCAATGGCGTGTTTTTCGCGACCTGCCTGATCGCGTTCATCGGAACGCTGTTGATGGCAGTCTATGCCAAAGTACCGTTCGCGCAGGCACCGGGTATGGGACTCAATGCCTTTTTTGCCTATACCGTCGTTCTGGGAATGGGATATTCGTATCAGCAGGCGCTGGCGATGGTCTTTATTTCCGGTCTCTTGTTCATTTTCATTACGGCCATCGGTTTCCGGGAAGCCTGTGTCAGGGCGATTCCGCAACCTGTCAAGGCTGCCATGTCGGCTGGCATCGGGCTTTTTCTGGCACTGATCGGTCTGGAAAATGCCTCGATCGTGGTTTCCAACGGTGCCACCTTTGTCGGCATGATCGATTTTTCGCTCTGGAACGATACTGGGGATGCGGCAGGTATGATTATGGCGGGCGGTATGAAGTATCCGGTAGTGGAATATCACCGGATGATCGCCTCCGCGATAGTGGCACTGATCGGACTGGTCGTGACCGGTGTGCTGTTCGCACGGCGAATCAGGGGTGCGATTTTCATCGGTATTCTGGTTTCCACACTGGCAGGGATACCATTCGGATTGACGGCACTGCACGAGTTTTCATTCAATCTGACCGGCCAGATGCAGGATTTCCGGGAAATTTCACTGTTCAATATGGATTTTGCAGGCCTTTTCCGGAATACATCGAATTTGTTTGAAATGGCGCTCACCGTCATCATGATCGTCATTTCCTTTTCTCTGGTCGATATGTTCGATACGATCGGTACGCTGCTCGGTACGGCGAAACAGGCGAAAATGCTCGACGGGAACGGCGATATGCCGCGCATGAAAGAAGCGATGATGTGCGATGCCATCGCCACGACGGCAGGTGCCTGCCTCGGCTCTTCCACTGCCACGGTGTTTGTCGAATCCAGTACCGGTATTGCCGAAGGAGGGCGAACCGGGATGACGGCACTGGTGACTTCTTTACTGTTTCTGGCATCGCTGGTGATCGCACCGGTGATTACGGTCATTCCTGCCGCTGCGACGGCACCGGCCCTGATATTTGTCGGGGTATTGATGATGGGGTCGGTCAGGGAAGTGGATTTTTCGGATATGACTTCGGCCATTCCTTCTTTCGCCACGATGGTTTTCATGCCGTTTACCTATTCCATTGCCAATGGTATCGCGTTTGGCCTGATAACCTATGTGTTGATCGGCTTGCTGATGGGACGTATCCGGCAGATTCACTGTCTGACGGTGATACTTTGTCTGTTGTTTGTCTTGCGTTTCGCTTTTATGGTGACCGGATGAACGGAGTGCACGGCGTTTATCGCGGGTCATTGACGAAGCGTGCCATAACGTCAAAAATGAATTTTTTCTGAATGTCAGGTGGACATGATGCGAGTTTTTATCGGCAAGGTGCGTGAAACGGACATGGGCTTTCCCAGCGCTATTTTCAAGTCGGAGGTATTCGGGGAATTGTGGCTTGGCGAAAACGGACTGGAAGGTGATGAACAGGCTTCCGGAAAGGTTCATGGCGGCCCTGAAAGAGCATTGCTGCATTATTCGTCGCTGCATTACGACTGGTGGAAAAAACGCTATCCCAAAAAGGGCAGCATGTTCGCACCGGCGCTTTTCGGCGAAAACCTCTCCGATCCGCGCTGGCATGAAAAGAACGTGTGTATCGGGGACATATTTCGCTGGGGTGATGCCGTGATACAAGTCAGTCAGCCGCGTTCTCCTTGTTACAAGCTGACGTACCGGACGGGGTGCGATGCCATGGCGCTGGTCATGCAGCAGCAGGCGCGCTGCGGATGGCTTTACCGGGTATTGCGAACCGGTACGGTCGGCGCGAACATGCCTTTCCGTTTTCAGGAACGTGTCAGCAGTGTGACGATACATGAGATCATGTCGGTCATGTTCGGTACAGAAAGCGAAGAACCTTCGATGAATCCGGATGACTGGCAAGCTTTGTCGGAGACGAAAGGGTTGTCGGAAAGATGGCAAAATACGTTGCGCAAGCGAATCGGGTCCGGCCGGATCGAATCATGGGATGCCCGATTGCTGGGAACAGGTATCCTTTGAATTTTCCGGAAAACCCCCCTTGCAAGGGGGTTTTTTACCGGTGTAAACCTTGATAAGGTTACGTCAGACAGTTTGATAACGGATCAATGGAGGCGGAAATGCAAGACAATCATGCCAATGAAGTCGTACTGGAACAGATCGAAAAGTTCCAGTTCAGGGCGCGTTTCGGCGGAAGCGGTGCCGAATGGGTCGTCGATGAACCGGAACCGATCGGAAAAAACGGAGGTCCCAGTCCCGAACAGCTGGTGACGGCCGGTGTGGCAAACTGCCTGTCGGATTCCCTGATGTTCGCCTTGTCGAAATTCAGGCAGGACCCTTCGCCGATCAGGACGGTCGCCAGAGCGCGGGTCGGGCGTAACGATGCCAACCGTCTGCGGATACTGGCTATCGACGTGGAAATCCGTCTGGGCAAACCTGCCGCATCGCTGGCGCATCTGGAACGGGCATTGAACCAGTTCGAGAATTTCTGTACGGTGGCCAGCAGTATCAGTACGGCCGTGCCGGTCAATGTCACGGTATACGACAGCGAAGGCGTCAGGCTCAAGGAGGATGGCGATACCTGTCTTGTCGCGCCATGTGCGGATAACTGACGGTTCGTGACGGAGCCGGTTGCGCGGGAAACGCGTGTTTGCCGCCGGAGCGGTGACCACTTGTTTCCTGATTTCAGGGACGCGCGCCGGAAAACGGGAGCAGGCACGGGGGATATGCCTGAAGAGGGTACGGTAAAGTTCAGAGCGGGATATCGCCTTTCCGGTTGATGCACCGGATGACGATTTTTTCTCCGCGTTCCCGATCCGTTTCCTGACGGTACTGGTCCAGAATGGATTCCAGCGAAACGCCTTCGAGTACGTCGCTGATTCTGTCGGAAACGGTTTTCCAGACGGAGCGGGTTTCGCAGATATGCTGGCGTGGGCAGTCATTGGACTTGTTGCCGAAGCAGACGACGAAGCGCACGCCATCGTCGAAAAGGTCGATCATTTTTCCCAGACTGATTTCACGGAGCGGCATGCCTAGCCGGATGCCGCCGTGTGCGCCGATGATGGCTTCCGTGATACCGTTTGACTTGAGGATGGCATGGATGTTTTCGACGGTTTTCTGGCTGATGTTGGTCTGTTCCGAGAGGGCAGCGATCGGAACGGGGGCGTTGGCCAGATGCAGTTCGAAAATGATACGGATGGCGTATCGGGTATTGGTTGACAGTCTCATGGCTGCGGCGAGGGGTATTCGTTCCGGATGACGATGAAAAGCGGCGGTAAAATCACGCGTTTCGCCGATTTTACAATGTTCGCACTGTTGTGCATGAATGAAAGGTTTTGAAGTGGTGCTGAAAAGCTATTTGTCGAAAATGAAGGGCGGTTCCAGAACATTGGTAAAAAAGCCGTTGTCTGAAATCGCATGGGCCTGGATTGGCGGTTTTGCCGGCATTTTCGGCGTATGGTGGCTGAACTACTGGATGGGTATACAGGAAAATGCCAATTTGTTTCTGATCGGTTCGTTTGGCGCGTCGGCCGTACTGATTTACGGGGTACCGATGGGAGAGTTGTCGCAGCCCAGAAATCTGGTCGGAGGACATGTCATTTCGGCACTTGTCGGTGTGATTGCGTATAATCTTTTCCCGGATAACGTACCCTTGGCTTCCGCACTAGCTGTCGCGACAGCGATCGCCGCCATGATGGCGACGAATACGACACATCCGCCGGGTGGTGCGACAGCATTGATCGCCGTGGTGGGGGGGGCGTCCGTTCATGAACTGGGATGGATGTATATATTGTCACCGGTGCTGGTCGGTGTGCTGATCATGCTGGCGGTTGCCGTGGTTGTGAACAATTTTTCCTCGAACAAAAACCGGCATTATCCGAAGTACTGGATATGACGGTATGCATGCAAGGGACAGATGAAGGGATTTTTCGGAAAACCGGGATGGGCGCTTGCGTCGCTGTTGCTGGTGATTTCAGGTATCGCCACTGGAGCAAATGAACGTGCCGTGAAGCATGGCGACGTGAAAAAGGCGCCTGAAAAGACGAATGAGGCGAAAAACGCTGAAAAAGACCGCAATGCCGGTACCGACAAGGGAAAAGTTCGTCTCGAAAAGAAAAAACGGGAATGGGCTTCCGGGTCGCAATGATACGGAAACATGGACGGGCAACTCTACAAGGTTCAGACACGCTTTCTTTTCAGGGCGCATATTCGCGTCAAGATTCCGGCATCGTTCGACGATGACGTTTTCGACCGGCTGTTTTTCGTCATGGAGTCATTCGACCGGCAATACAATTCCCATACCGCAGGATCGTATATAGACCGTATCAACCGGAATGCCGGACGGTTTGTCGAAGTCGATGAAGAGACGGTCTCGATGTTGGAACAAGCCGTTTCTTTCTCGGAACTTTCTGACGGGGGATATGACATTACGGTCATGCCGCTGATCAGACTGTGGGGCTTTTACAAAGACCGGGTGACGAGTATTCCCACGGATCAGGAAATTGCTGCAATCAGACGATTTGTCGATTACAGGGGGATCGATGTCGATGGAACGCGTGCGAGAATCCGGAAAGGGCAGGAAATCGTCACCGGTTCGTTTATCAAGGCGTGGGCACTTGACCGGATGGTAGCCGAAATGCGAGCGATGGGCATTGATGACGGTATCATCAATGCGGGCGGCAGCACGATTTATGCACTTGCTCCCGATATCTCTCAGGCCTGGGATGTCTCGGTGGCCGATCCGCTCGATAGCGGCAAGGTTTATACCGTTTCACTGTGCAACCAGTGTTTTTCGACATCGTCCCAGTCGCAGACATATGTCACGATAGCAGGCAGGCGTTACGGCCATATTCTTGACCCGCGTACCGGCTATCCCTCGCCGAACCGGCTGGTTTGCATGACAAGCGACAACTGTGCCATCGGCGATATGGCTTCGACGGCATTGTTCGTAGAAACGGCAGAAACGTTTTCCGGCAGCATGGCCGCCATTTCACGGCGATATCCCGTCGAGGGGTTTCTCGTGGATGCATCCGGGTGTTGTGTCCGTTCGGAGGGTGCGGTTTTCAGGGAAATGGCGTGAAAAGCGGGGATGGAAAACCGCGTGCCGGATGACAACTGGCATTGTGTCGTAAAAAGCATCGGTTCGCATGGTGACACGGACAGATGCCCAACGCGTATCGTTTTTTGCTGAATGACAGAAGTATGATACGGATGAAATCAGGTGATATCGCTGCGCATCCAGACTGCCATCAGGACGCAAAAGACCATCCGTCATGGACCAAACCATGACGTGATGTTTTCCGGAAGCGTCCGGTTATGGAAGTGTTACGCGAACGAAACGATCAGAACGGCTGGATCGTCGGTTCGGTGCAATAGGCATGAAATTCATCGAAACGGGTAATCAGGCAATCGCCCCATCCCGATGCATATCCTCTTTTCATTTTGAAGATACGGTTGCAATACTGTTCCCGGTAAACCAGCCAGCCTTTCGTTCTTTTCAGGATGGTGATCTTGTTGCGATCCAGGCAGCCACATCCGCCGAAAAGGGTTTCTCCACCGTAAACCGTATTTTTCTTGAATCTGTGAATCATGATATGGGTTTTTCCTCAAGACTGAAACAAAACGGATAATTTTCTAGTATAACGTTATTTTTTTGCCAAACGACAGGTCATTTTACGATTTTCGCGTTTTTCATGACCGGACGGTGCCACAGGATTTCGAAAGGGAAGATGTACGGTTTTTTTCAGGAAATCCAGACTGGCGTTATGGAGCGTCGCGCGAATGGCAGTTTATAATCGTTCGCGATTGATTGGACAGCATAAGAAGAAGGGGGTGGCGATGAGAAGTACATGGGTATGCAGGCCTGACAAGTTGAGGGACAGGGTCAATGCGGCGATTGACAGGAATCTCGAACGAAAGATGACCGGCGGGGTAGTGGTTCAGGTATGCCATGACGGAAAGCTCGTTTACAGTCGTGCAGCAGGCATGGCCGATATCGAGGCCGGCAAGGCGATGCAGGAAAATACGATGTTCCGTCTGGCGTCGATCAGCAAGGCGTTGACCAGTCTGGCGGTCGCCGCGCTTATCGAACAGGGCAAGGTAGGCTTTGACGATCCGGTCACGAAATGGTTGCCGTATTTCACACCGGCACTGGCAGACGGCAGTGTACCGGTCATGACGATCAGGCAGTTGTTATGCCACATGTCCGGGCTGGATTACCGCTGGTCGCAAACGGAAGACGGTCCTTATGCCTCCGCAGGTGTATCGGATGGTCTCGATATCACCGGCTTGAGTCTTGAAGAAAACATGAGGCGGCTGGCTTCAGCCCCCTTGCGCTTCGCTCCCGGCAGCGACTGGCTGTATTCGCTTGCACCGGATGTACTGGGTGCAGTGATCGAGAAAGCATACGGAGCCGGTTTTGATACAGCCATGGCCGAACTGGTGCTCAAACCGCTGGGTATGCAGGATACGGCGTTTCATGTTCCGGTAGCCGAACGTGAAAGAGTGGCTGCGCCTTATTATCTGGATAATGGCGTGCTGACCCGCATGGCTGATGACCAGTATCTGACGGATCCGGAAGGCAGATATTTCCATTTTTCACCGGAACGGGTTTTCAACAAGAACGAATATCCTTCCGGCGGCGTCGGACTGACTGGCACCGCAGCCGATCTGATGCGTATGGTCGAGGCGATCAGAACCAGGGAAGCGCCTTTTGCCAGCAAGAAACTGATGACGCAAATGGCGACCAACCAGTTGCCGACGGGCAAGGAAGCACGTCCGGGTATCGGGTTCTGTCTTGGCTGGGGGGTTCTTGTCGATCCTGTCGCAGCCGACAATACGCCGCAGGCACCCGGTACGCTGGCCTGGGGCGGTGTGTATGGTTCCAAATGGTTTGCCGATCCGTCGATCAAGCTCTCTGTCGTCACCATGACAACGACGGCGCTTGATGAAGTCGTGGCAGTCGATATCCGTAACGCCATCTATGCCAGTTTCGGAAAGTGACCGGTTTTTCAGGGAGACGAAAAACAGGGATGCAGTATCAGTACGGTGAAGCGTTTTTCATCGTGCAGGATGACGGAACAATCGCCGGTATGCGTCATGCATACCGGCGTTTTCGCTGGTGACGGAGCGGGTGCCGGAAGCTAGCGATCCATAAAGGTGGCGAACGCATCGACAGGTTCACGTTCGGAGACAAGCCGGTTGATCACGGCTTCGGTATCGGCATAGCCTACCGCCATGCCGGCCAGTACCATTTCTTCAGGAGCCAGTCCCAGTACATCGCGGATAACCCGGTGATAATCGCTCCAGTATGCCTGGATACAGGTGTCCAGACCGTGGCTTTTTGCGGAAAGCATGATGTTCTGGAAAAATGCGCCGTAGTCGATGAAGTTCGCAGGCGGCAAATCGCGGTGCAGGGTGAATATGAGACCGGCGGGCGCACCGAAAAATTCCAGGTTTTTCCGGTGTTGTTCCAGTCGTTTTTCGCGGTCTTCACGGGCGATGCCGAGCAGGCGATACATGTCGTGTCCCAGCTTGCGACGGCGTGAGAGATACGGCTCAAGCGGCTTGTCGGGATAGTAGGCGTATTCCGAACGGTGTTTTTCCGCTTCCGTGTCGAAAGCGGCGCAAACGGCGTCGGTCAGTCTTTTGAGCGCCGCACCGGTCAGGACATAGACTTTCCATGGCTGTGTGTTGGTGGTAGAAGGGGCATGCATCGCCATTTCAAGCAGGTGGCGAAGCAGTTCGGGGGATACGGCATCTTTTTTGTAGGCGCGGACCGATTTCCGGCTGGTGATGACGGTATCGACGGCGGACAGGTCAATGGCAGTCATGGCATTTCTCCTTGAAGTGACGACCGGTTTTTTTACGGTTTCGTGTCGATTGTATGTGAAATCGGCAAAGTCTGCCTGGCACGACTGTGGTATCTGCCTGTCTTTTCAGTTATACAACCAGATATAAAGATTCAGGTATAGTGCAAAGCAGAGCCAGGCGATATACGGGATAAAAAGAATGGAGGCGGTTTTTCGTATCCGCCAGCTGCCGAAGGTGTAGTGAATGGCCGTGCCAGTCAGTACGATCAGGCACAGCAGTGCAACACCCGTCTTTTCGCAGATAAAAAACAGATAACACCAGAGAAAATTGAGGCCAAGCTGGAAGGTGAAAAGCAGCAATGCCTTGTATTTTCGCCTGTCATCGGAGAGAAGAATCAGCCCCATGGAGAGACCTGTCAGGATATAAAGCGATGTCCAGACGATAGGGAAAACCGCATTCGGGGGTGTCAGCGGCGATTTTTCCAGTGTCGGATACCACAATCGCAGTGAATCGGATTGCATGCGTGCGGCAAGAGCGCCGACGATCAGGGTACAGGCGACAGGCAACGTGATGACAAAAAAACGGCCAGCCGCATGGCGGCGAAAAAAATTGGTCATGGGATGCTCCTTGATGATGTCATCATAGCTTGTGTATGGCGACAGGCAAAAGTTCCGCCGGGTCATGCAATTCCCGAAAAACGATGGCGTCGTGTGTCAGGAAAGTCATCCAGGTGCTTTTTCCCATTCCTCGACAGGGCCTTCATGTATGGAGAACAGGGGATGGGGCAGGGGGGATTCCGTTTTTTCAAGTGTTTCCGCCTGCCGGGGCGCACGCTTTGACAGTTTGGACAGCAAATGGCGTTTTTCGAAAGCCAGTTGTCCGGCCGTGACCGGAATGTCAGGCGGTGTACCCGCCGGTGTGTCGATACGGGACAAATCGAAACGGTAGGCACGGCGGTTCGCTTCCTGCCAGAGGACCAGGAGATAATAGCGTATCGCCGCGATGGGATCGCCGGACTGGCGAAAGCGTTGCAGTTGCGGATGATGACGGTAGCCTTGTGTTCGTCCTGAGAGGACTTTTTGCGCCAGCAAGGCTTCGCGCCAGCAAGCGGTCAGCCCGCGCGCATCAAGATAGACAGGATGCAATGTCCACAGTCGCATGGCTGACCGGTCCTTGCCGTTTAATGACGGTCGAACAGTTGTTGCAGGTGTTTGCGGTAACGCGCGACATCGTCGGCAATATGCGGATCCTTGACGACGTCGTTGCACATGAACGTGGGCAAGGGCGTCATGCCGATGAACTGGTTGGCCTTGTGGAACGGGAAGAGGACGGCATCGATGCCTTTTCCCTCGAAAAACTGTTCCGGATCGGTAAATGCCTCATGCGGTGCGTTCCATGTGATGGAGAACATGTATTTTTTGTCCCTGAGCAGACCGCCGGAACCGTATCGGCGAGCGCCGTCGGTACGGGAACGGCCATCGCTTTCATAGAGTTTGCCATGTCCTGCCGTGAAAACGTCGTCGATGTATTTTTTCATGATCCAGGGGGCGGCCATCCACCAGGCGGGCATCTGGTAAATCACGGTATCGGCCCAGAGCAGATTGGCAACTTCCGTATCGATATCGTAGCCGTCATCGATACGGGTCGAACGGACTTCGTAACCGAGGGCGACGAGCGTCTGTTCGGCGATCAGGGTGAGATGATCGTTCAGATTGCCACGGGAATTGCCAAGGCGTTTGGAAGCATTGAGGATGAAAATATGGTGCATGGTATTTCTCGCAATCGCCTGTCATGACGGATGTGCAGCAAAGAACGTATCACAATGCGGCAGTGTGACAAAACCGGCGCAATCCGGCAAAAAAGGTGCCGTTGAAACCGCAGTGACGGTTTCAACGGGCGGACCGGCTCTGGAAGGAAAACCGGCCCTTTGACAAAACGGTGACCGGACAGAACACTGTCCGGCGAAACGGCCTTACTGTTTATCGCTTTCGGCAGGCTGCACATTCTGTTCCCAGCCGCCGCCGAGTGCCAGGAAAACGGAAATCTGGTCATCGACCAGTTTGGCCGTCGAAGCGGCATAGGCGCTTTCATCCGCAGCCAGTGTTCTTTCCGAGTCCAGGGTCGATAGAAAATCGATCCGGCCATGACGATAAAGACGTCTTGCCTGATCATTGGCGAGGGCGCTCTGGTCACGTGCCGCCTTGAGGGCTGCGTTTCTGTCGAGCTCACGCGCATAGGTCGTCAGTGCGCTTTCGGTTTCGCGCAGGGCATTCAATACCGTGGCGTCGAACCGTGCGAAGGCAGCCTGATGTTCGGCTTCGGCCTGTTTGATGCGGCTGCTGGCTGTACCGGTATTGGGCAGTGTCCAGGTAATGAGCGGTCCGATGCCCCAACGGAAGGTATTGTTGTCGCCGAAAGATGAGAATCGGCTGGTCATCCCACCGGAAAGTCCGAGATTGATGCTTGGATACAGGTCAGCCGTGGCGACGCCGATCTGGGCGCTGGCGGCAGCCATCTGTCGTTCGGCCTGACGGATATCGGGACGACGGCGCAACAGCGTGGCTCCGTCGCCGACCGGAATCGGTTGCGACAGTTGCGGCGGTTTGCTGCACTGGCCGACCGTATCGACCAGTGTGTTGGGCAATTCGCCCGTCAGGACGGCAAGCCGGTACAGTGCCAGTTTTTGTTGGGCCTTCAGGGGCGGGATGGCGGCCCGCAGGGCTTCATGTTGTGCACTGGCGCGCGAAATATCCATGGCGGTACCACGTCCGGCTACGGTCAGCTGGGTCGTGGTATCGAGAAACTGTTTCTGCAAGTCGGCAGAATGTTCGGCGATTTTGACCCGGTAGGCGGACGAGCAGGCATCCGCATAGGCTTTGGCGGTATCGGCCGCGATCGTGATCCGTGCCAGATCATAGGCTGCCTGAGCAGCTTCGGTATCGGCACTGGCGGCTTCGATACCGCGAGCAATCTTGCCGAACAGATCGAGCTGGTAGGAAATATTGATGCCGCTGTCATGCGACCACCGATCAGGATACCGTTCGGGCAAACCGTCAGCGGCTGCCGAGTTACGTCCGAATTTCGGTGCGACTTCGACATCGACAGTCGGAACGGTACCCATTTCGACTTCTTCCAGTACGGCGCGGGCACGTGCCAGATTGGCGGCGGCTACACGCAAATCGGTATTGGCGACGAGCGCCTTTTCGATGAGGGATGTCAATACCGGGTCGTCGTAAAGTTTCCACCAGTATTCGGGGAGCGGTTCCTGGACATAGGTACCGGTTTCGGCGGCGGCAAACGGTTTGGCGGCATCGGGCTGGTTGACGGTTGCATTTTCCGGAATCTTGTAGTCCGGGCCGACGGTCATACAGCCGGTCAGTACCGAACAGGCAAGAAGCGGAACAAGGCAGGAAAGCAGTTTTTTGTTACACATGGCCAATCCTTATTGTGCCGGTTTGTCGTTTTTGGCGACGGTGACCTTTTCGGACGGGAAAACCTCGATAGTGACGGTCTGTCCCGATACCAGCTTGATATTGTCCGGAATCTTGTCGAGTTCGACACGGACCGGAATACGCTGGACGAGACGAACCCAGTTGAAAGCCGGATTGATGTTCTGCATGAGTTTTCCGCCGGTGGTTCTTTCACGATCTTCGATACCGCGGGAGATGCTGTGGACATGACCTTCAAGCACTTCATCATCACTCATGAGGCGAACAGTCGCGCGGTTGCCTTCGGCGATGTTCGGCAATTTCGTTTCCTCGAAGTATCCTTCGGCGTAGTAGGAGTTGCGATCGACGAGTGCCATGACCGGCGTGCTGACCGTGACATAGGAACCGACACGCAGATTGAGGTTGGTGACGATGCCGTCTACGGCAGCGACGACTTTGGTACGATCCAGATCAAGTTGTGCCTTGTCCCGGTTCACGATAGCTTCAAGCAGGGCGGCCTGTGCCTCTTCGACACGGGATTGCCCCTGTTCGGTCACTTCGGTTGCGACCAGGTCTTTCAGTTCGCGGTTACGTTTTGCTTCGCGGATGGCCTGCGCCAGTGTGACACGGGCGGATTCCTCGGCAGCCTTGGCCTGACGGAGCGCCAGCTCGAAACGGGCGGTATCGATTTCGAAAAGTACATCGCCGACATTGACCGTCTGGTTGTCGATAACATTGATTTTTGTAACCTGACCGGATACATCAGGAGCGACCTGCACCACGTCAGCCTTGATACGGCCATCACGGGTCCAGGGGTCGTTCTCATAATGTATCCAGAGACGCCAGCCGATGAACAGTGCGGCCAGCACGACAGCCAGGGTGACCAGATAGCGCCTGACGGTGGAGAGGGA
The DNA here is from genome assembly GCA_934277985.1 of uncultured Oxalobacter sp. Taxonomy (GTDB): domain Bacteria; phylum Pseudomonadota; class Gammaproteobacteria; order Burkholderiales; family Burkholderiaceae_D; genus Oxalobacter; species Oxalobacter paeniformigenes. The sequence continues at coordinate 207,568 of CAKQWF010000003.1, read as the reverse complement.
TATTTTGGAAAACATAATCAAGACCTGCCAAGATTAAACAAAGTGACGAAAATTCCGAGTACGACGAGAAACAGCGCGACATCGAACAACGGGGGATGCCAGACATGGCGGTAGAAACCGATGCGCGCCAGAAAGATGCTGATCAATCGGGTGGCGACGAGCGCCAGCAGCGATGTCAGCATCAGCCATGGAAAATACATACCGAAGAAACTGAATTCACCAGTCATACAATCTCCTTGGGAATCAGGGTTTGAGGGTAATAGGGGTGTGCCTTGGGGAACAGGTCCTGACGGATGCCGGCGATGGCCGCAATGGCGGCGTTCTGGCGGACGGTCGAGGACATGTGGCAGACTTTTTGCAATGTATTGTCTATCTGTTCGAGCAGGGCCGTCTGTTCGTCCGTTTTATGGTCACGCTTGGAAAAATAGGCGGACAGCGCCTGCAGAAGCGGCTGGATGGCGATGCCGTTGCGTTCAAGACGCGAACGCATGTGCATCAGGTATACCATGTTCATGCCGATACGCAGTTCGCGGAACAGTCCGGAGATGATGTTTTCCTTTTCGTCGCCGAAAGCGGAAAGACGGGGCGCAAGTACGCTGATCCGGTCGATCATGCGGACGGTCGTCTGGATGACCGACGGTGATTTGGCTGACTGCGACAGACGGGAAATTTCCTCGGAAAGGCTGTTGAGCAGGCGGCGTGTCGTCCATTCCGCATCGAAGGAACGGAAAATCATGGCCGAAAGCAGAGCCATGACGATACCGAAGCATTGTGCGAAGGATTGGCCATTGATGAACGAGGTGGCGTTTGCCATATCCAGGTCGTACATGGTGAGCGTTGACCAGATGCCCATCATGAAAATGGTGGCACCCAGCCCTGTGGCGGGACGTGCCATGAATATCCCGACGAAAACGATGCACGGTCCCAGCAGCAGCATGAGTGTTTCAAAAGAATGGGTGCTGTACAGCACGATCAGCAGATAAATGCCCGCAGGCAACAGCGAATAGATCGTGAACAGCAGCACGATTTTCATGGCGCGGACGGAATTGTCGTTACGGATGAAGGACAGATAGAAAATGCTGGTCATCATCGGGGCGCAGAAACCGGCATTCCAGCCACTGACGACCCACATGAGGGAAACGATGGTGATGGTGAAAACAGCCGATGCCGAAACGAAAAATGCCAGTCTGCGATCCTTGTGCAGTTCGGTCAGCGAAACAGGGGCAGTTTTCGGCATGACGGTCGCCTTGCCGCTGATGCAGGCGTCAATGGCACGGCGCTGGTCCGCACGGCTTTCGCAGTAGGAAATCAGTTTTCCGAGATCCGATGCCAGACGGATGATCATGGTTTCATCCCAGGTGGATTGCGGTGTGATTTTCGGCAATCCGCTCCGGATACGTTCGCGAAGCCATTGCGCGCTTTCCGGTGTGACATTGTCCTGTTCGATCCAGACGGCGATGTTGTCGAGCAGATATTTCCAGTATCCTGGGAGTTTGCCTGCTTTTTGCAGGGTGGAGATGCTGTCTTCGATCGAGGAAATCACGGGAATCATGACCGTCAGGCGATCCTGAAGCAGGCGGATGTTGGCGACTGCCCAGCGTTCGTTCGAGGCATCGAACGGCAGATTGGCCGAGAGCACCCGCAAATCGGTGATGATGCGGGTGGCATTGGTCCGTGGCGAGTCGTTTGCGGTCGCATGTCCCTGCAGGACGGATGCTGTCCACTGGCGGATGCTTTTCCAGACTTCGTCCATTCTGCGGACGACGACAGGACCAATGGAGCGCGGGAAGAACAGGCTGTGCACCACGATGGCGGAAAAGAAACCGATACCGGTTTCTTCGGCACGTGCGATCGCCATATCGGTGACATCCTGGACATTGATCAGCTCGATATCGCCAATGATGCCGTAAATGATGACCGGTACGGTAAAGCCCGCCACGGTAAAGACATAGGCATCTGTGGTGCGTTTGAGCATCGAAAAGTACATGCAGGTGCCGACCCACAGCGCAATGAGAAAACAGAGCAGAAAGGTGTAGTTGATAAAGGAAATCAGCAACAAAACGGCGACTACCGTACCGACCAGTGTGCCGATCAAACGCGAGGAAGCACGTACGAAAACGCTGCCGGACATGGATTGCGAAATGATGCAGGTCGCCATCGGTGCCCAGAATGGACGTGGCAGACCGATCCGCAGGGCGATATAAAGCGCCATGATCGCGGCCAGCAGGCATTTGAAGGCGAACAACAGTTCGTCGGCAGTCGGTTTTTGCAGGAAAGCCTTCAGCATGATGTCGTCTTGTCGCGCCTGATAATTGCCAAACGGAGTTTTTCCAGTACCCGCATTGCCGTTTCGAGCTCTTCCCGGTCGATATCCTGGAACAATGTACGCCGGAACGGCCGCATGGCCTGTCCGATTTCACGGACGCGCTGACGGCCGTTTTCCGTCAGGGTCAGCAGGCGGGCGCGCCGGTCGTTGGCATCTTCCTCGCGAATGAGCAGCTCGGCGGTGATCAGCTGATCGATCACCCTGACGACGGAAGAAGGGTCGAGTCCAAGCGCTTCGGCGACTTCGCCAGGACGGACGCCATCGCCCATCTGGTCGATCATGACAGCAGGCCATGCCGTGGCCTGTGACAAACCATGCTGCGAGGCGACCCTGTCGGCAGACGTTTTGTAGGCACGTGCCACTCGGGTGAGAACACTCGTGAAACGCATGAATAACTGGTCTGGAGTTTCCATTACATGTAAATAATTTGCATGTCAAATATTAAGGTTGTAAATATTATCATTTCAACCAGTTGTGTCAATAGGTTGATGAAGGTGCCGGACAGGTAAGTTTTACGGGTTGTTCGGGGTCTTGTCAGGGGGTTGCTGCCGGATGTTTTCGGCATGCCGGAAGCTGACCGATGACGGTGAATAAGGGAGCGCGTCCGGGAAGAGATCGCGCCGGATACCGGTCAGTGCGGCAATTGCCTGGCTTTGCTGGAGATGGGGGCCAGTGGCGTTTGCCATGCGGTAGAGGGTCATGTCGATTTCATCGAGGAGTCCTTCTGTCGCGACATCCCTCGTTTTTTTCTCATGCCGGTAGTATTCCGAGAGACGTTCCAGTACGGGGCGGACGCTCAGGTTCTGGTGTTCCAGCTTGGTTTCCGTACGCAAAAGGCGTGTCATGTTCAGCCCGACGCGCAGGTCGGACAGGATATTCGTGGCGGCCATCACGCCGGGATGGTCGGCCATGCCGGTTTTGGTCGCCAGCGCAAGGCGGGGAGCCAGCAGACTGATGCCGTCGACCATCTTGACAGTGACGGCGACGACGGACGGTGCCCTGACGGCATAACCGAGTCTGGAGATGTCTTCCCAGATGGAATGAACCAGCCTGCGGATAAGCGAATCGACACTGGCGGTACGGAATATGGCCATGAAAATGGCGGCCGAACCGACACCGATGGCCTGGCTGATCTGGGAGTTGATGTATGAGGTCATATTGGCTGAACCCATATCGAACATGGTCAGTGTCGCCAGTACAGTGAACATGAACGGAATGACCTTCACGGCAGTGGCCGGTTTGGAGAGATAGGTGCCGAACCAGATCAGAAACGGTGCGAGCAGCAGCATCAGCATTTCGAAGCTGTGTGCGGACGGCAACAGCCAGAGCAGATAAATGCCCGATACCGGACTGGAGAGTAGGGTACAGTAGAACTGGGTTTTCAGGATCGGTACCGGATTGTCGAATGTCGAGAAGAACATGCAGTACATCCCTGCCATCATCGGTGCGGCAAATCCTGTCGGCCAGCCGGAGGCGGCCCAGAACAGGCAGGAAACGATCATGGACATGGCTGTGGCGAAAGCCGAGGAAAGCGCCAGTTTGCGATCGACGTAAAGCGTCATGGTCGATACTTTCGGTTCACGCATTTCGTTAGGCGGCATTTCACCTTTCAGACCGATATCGACCTTGCTGCGCAAGTCGAAACAGTCTTCGCAGATATCGACCAGACGGTACAGTTCCGTTCCCAGATTGGCCAGCAGCATATCTTCCCAGTGCGATTCGCTGTTGAGTACGGGAATGATGCGGTCGATGCGGCGTCTCAGACGGATGGCGTTTTCGGGCCGGTCGTCTTCGGCACCGCGCGCGATCCAGTCGGAAATATCGGTCAGCAGTTTTTGCCATTCATCCGGCAAGGTACCCTGATTGCTGTTGTACAGGACATGCAGCCGGTCTTCTATCGCCGAGAGGACAGGGACAAGTGTGGAAAAGCGGTCCTGCATGGAACGTACGATATTGGATGTCCAGCGTACATTGTCCGTGTCATAGGGCAAATGGGTGGACATGATACGCAATTCGGTGATGATCAGCGCCAGCTTGTTGATATCCATCCGGCTTTCGCCGCCGGTCTTTGCCGATGTCAGGATATTGTTGACCCATTGCTGGCCGTCGCTCAATACCTGGTCGAGACGTTTGAGGATCACACTGCCGATACCTTTGGGCAGGACAAGGCTGTGTACCAGGGTGGAACACAGCACCCCCAGGATGATTTCCTCAGAGCGTGCCAGCGCGACATCGAAAATGCCCGAAATATTGAAAGTGGACATGTCGGCCAGTGCGGGCATCGCGACGAAACCGATGGTATAGCCCCCCAGCAGGAAAGCGTATGAACGCGGCGTCCTGTCCATCAGCGACATGAACAGGCAAAATCCGAACCAGCCGCCCATGACCAGCGCGAACATGCCGGTGTAATTGACGAATGTCGGAATCAGGGTCACGATCGCCAGCGCACCGATAATCGTGCCGATGACACGGTAGAGTGCCTTGGAACGGACGGCTCCCGCCAGTGGCTGCGAAACGACATAGGCAGTCAGCGGCGCCCAGAACGGGCGAGGCAGGCCGATACGGAACGCCAGATACAAGGCCATCATGGCGCCGACAAAACTTTTCAGGGAAAAGATGAATTCTTCCCGGTCAGGCAACTTGATCATGCTGTTTCTGTGCGATTCTGTGTCGTTCGATGGATTGGCCGAGCGTTTTGAAGACGTGCATGCAGACGTCGAGTTCAGCCTCGGTCAGGCCGTGCAGGAGTTTGCGGCGCAGCGGTGCGAGCGCAGCCTCGAATTCACGAACCTTTTCACGTCCTTTTTCGGTCAAAAACAAAAGCCGTGCGCGACGGTCGTTGATATCCTCGCGTCGTTCGATCAGGCAGGCTGCGACCAGCTGGTCGATCAGACGGACGACGGAAGAGGGTTCGATGCCGACCGCCTCGGCGATCACGCCGGGGCGCACACCATCGCCAAGACGGCTGATGGCGACGATTGGCCATGCAATGGCCTGGGTCAGCCCGAAACGGGATGCAAGCCTGTCGCACACCGCCTTGTAGGCGCGCGAGACTTGTGTCAGGGTAATCATCAGTTCCATAAGGGAGCGATCGTTTCCGGACATTCGGTGTTCACTGTTAGATTGCTAAAAGTTCTGGCGCATATTATTCGCATGCGAAGTATTTTGTCAATGCCGTTTTGTATGGAGATTGCAGAAAACGGGTGTCACTTCATGATACTGAAGCGTTTTTTCACTCACGAAAAAATGTATGCATGGCTGGCAGGGTGGACAGGATGAAGGAAAGACGGGAAAGTCCGGGATACGGCATGATGAACGATACCATGGCGCGGGAGATGGAAGAGGAGGATATGGCGTGTCCGGACGATTATTTCCCTGTCGGGGCATGCAGCACGATTTCCGTGATTTCGGACGGTTTGCCCAGCCGCAGCGGGAAGCCGCTCCACAGTCCTGTACCGTTGCTGACGTACAGTTGCATGTCGCCGATAGAGTACAGGCCGGAGATATAGCCTTCGTTGGCCATTTGCGTGATCCAGTGCAATCCCAGTATCTGGCCGCCATGGGTATGGCCGGACAGTTGCAGATCCACGCCTTGTTGCGCATGGGCGGCGGCACCGGATGGCTGGTGGGCAAGCAGGATGACGGGAACATCCGGCAAGACTTCACGAAGGGTCTTGTCGGGATCGGGTGTCGGCAGACCGAACCGTATCGCGACGGGGTCGGACAGTCCGGCCAGAATCAGGCATTGTCCCTGGTCGGTCAGCCGGACATGGGCGTTTTCAAGGAAATTCAGGCCCAGTCGGGCAAATGTCTGTCGCCATTGGTCATGACCGGAATAATATTCGTGATTGCCACTGACGGCGAAAACACCGAGTCGTGCCCTGAGGTCGGCAAGTGGTGCGACATCGGCGGCACGGCTGGCGGGGGTACCGTCGACGAGGTCGCCGGTCATGACGATGATATCCGGACGGATGGCGTTGGTTTTGTCGACGACGGCGCGTGTCCAGGATTCGCTGAACAGGCGGCTGGCATGCAGATCGGTGATTTGTACCAGTCTGATGCCGTCAAGTGCGGCAGGCAGACGTTTTAATGTGATGTCGACGCGACGGATGTCGGGAATGCGGATGGCTTGCCAGACACCGAAGGCGGATAGTGAAAGGGCGACCAGTGCCATGACCAGTACGGTACGGTATCCTGAACGCAAGGTCGTCCCCGTCAGTCCGGCCTTGTGCATCGCCAGCATGGCAAGTATGGCGATGTCCCTGACGAGTAACAAGAACATCAGCAACAAGAGTCCACCGAACAGCCATCCTGCGAGTATCAGTACCGGAACCGGCATTTCAGGCGAGGCCATGCTGCCTGAAAAAATGCGATTGAGGAGATGGTATTGCGCGATCAGGAAGATGAAGGCGGCAATGAGCCATTTCCAGACCGTTCCGACCGGCAGGGGCGGTACGAATCGTATGATGACATACAGGCCGATGAGGGTGGCGACGAGGTGAAACATCGGAAAACGGTTCTCCAAACGGAAGCACTGGTGCCGGACTGGGGATGCCGGAAGATACAAATGCGGGAAGCATATCGGCAATCCATCATCCTGCACAGGAGTTTTACAGAATCTTACGAAGCTGGAGGACAAGGATACCCTGGACTAGTGTCCGGCATATTGCCTGTCGCTCACTTTTTCCAGCCACTCGACGTTTGTTCCGTTCACATCGCCGGTAATGGCGAGATGTGTCATGGTACTGCCGGGAGCGGCGCCATGCCAGTGTTTGATACCGGCAGGGCAGCGGACGACATCGCCCGCTTCGATGACGACGACCGGTTTGCCCCATTCCTGCGTCAGTCCCTTGCCAGAGACGACCAGCAAGGTTTGTCCGGCAGGATGGGTATGCCATGCCGTTCGTGCGCCGCGCTGGAAGGTTACATAGGCGCCGGATGCCGGTAATTCCGCCGTCGGTTGAAACAGCATTTCGATCTCGGCATCGCCAGTGAAATAGTCTGACGCACCTTTGAAGCGATTGTGCGTCTCGCTGTGGATGATGGTTTGTTCAGGTTTTTCAGGTACCGTTTTGTCGGTAGCGGCAGCCTGACAGCAGCATGATGCAGCCATCATGACGGCAGCGCAAAAAATACCGTATTGCGTTTTCATGGTGTTTTCCCGTGCATGAAATTATGGTTTATTTTTATAATCATTTTGTTAAAGATCTTTTTTCAAGTACTTTCCTGTAAATGCAGGCGGCGTTTTCCGCTTCCTTGTTGCCCACGCGTTTTTTCAGGACGGAGAGGATGTTTTCCATTTGTTCCGGTGTCACGCCGACATTCATGGCAGCTTGCATATGGAATTGCAGTTGGGCGCCGGTGCCGTGCATGGCGGCAAGTGCCGATACTGTCGCGATTTCACGGCTGGTGTAATCCAGCACGCCACGCCCGAAAATATCGGCAAAGAGATGCTCTTTCAGGAACGTGTCGATGCCGGGTGCGAACAGTTGGTAGCCGGCTTTGGGGGGCAAGGTCGTGATGCCGGCCAGCTTCATCCTGACCTGTTCGCCATAGGCGTCCCGGTCGGTTCCGGGTGGTAACGCGGCAGGCATTTCACCTTCCGGGTCATGGATGCCCCGGTTTTTCCGTTCCGCGACGACATCCATGAAAGTCTGGATACCGTTGAGACTTCGCGGGAAACCGGTATAGGCGTAAAGCTGGATCAGTATTTCCCGTATTTCGCTGACGTTCAGACCGCTGTCAAGTCCTTCATGCAATGCCGGTTTCAGACGGGACAAATCACCGTTGGCGGTAAAAGTGGCAATCATGACGATTTTTTCCTGCCGGGCGAGCTGCGTGTTTTTCTGTTCGGTATTCATGGTATCTGCCTTTGCACAGTTGCACAGGCAGCACAGTGTGAACACGATGGCAGCCAGTATGGACAAAAAATTTTTTCCTTCGGGTTTCATTTTACGTTTTCGCGGTTTCGTTTTGCCGGACTCCGGAAAAGTATGGTCAGCGACCTGTCATTTTTTCCAGTTTCTCAGGGTATCGTGCGCCGACCAGCCGGATTTTCGAGACAGCCTGATCGATTTCGCGCAATTCTTTTGCAGTCAGCGACATGTCGGCTGCGCCGATGTTTTCTTCCAGACGGGACAGTTTCGTCGTTCCGGGAATCGGAACGATCCAGGGTTTTTGTGCCAGCAGCCATGCCAGTGCGATACGTGCCGGTGTCGTCTGTTTTTGTGCGGCGAATTTTTTGAGCGGATCGACGATAGTCATGTTCGTTTTCAGGGCTTCAGGCGAAAAACGCGGCAGGATGCTTCTGAAGTCGGATGTGTCGAAACGGGTATTGGCACTGAACGCTCCTGTCAGAATGCCTTTGCCTAGCGGACTGTACGGTACGAAACCAATGCCGAGTGCTTCCAGCGTGGGCAGAATTTCTTCTTCCGGTTTTCGCCACCAGAGAGAATATTCGCTCTGTACGGCGGTGACAGGACAGACGGCATGGGCGCGGCGGATGGTATTGGCGTCGGCTTCGGAAAGTCCGAAATACCTGACCTTGCCCTCGGCGATGAGATCGCCGACGGTACCGGCGACATCCTCGATCGGGACATCCGGATCGACACGGTGCTGGTAAAACAGGTCGATCGCATCGACTTTCAGCCGTTTCAGGGACGCTTCGGCCACTTCGCGGATATGTTCCGGACGGCTGTCGAGCTTGCGCCACTGGCCGCCTTCTGACGGATCGGGTGCGAAACCGAATTTGGTGGCGATCATGACTTTTCCCTTGAATGGCGAAAGTGCTTCACCGACCAGTTTTTCGTTGGTAAAGGGGCCGTACACTTCGGCAGTATCGAAAAAAGTGACACCGCGTTCGACAGCAGCTCGAATGAGGCCGATCATTTCAGTACGGTCTTTCGGCAAACCATAGCCGAAGCTCATACCCATGCAGCCAAGACCGATAGCCGATACGAATGGGCCGTTTTTTCCGAGTCGACGTTTTTGCATGATGATTCCTCCTGTGGTGTGTCCGTAAATCATGACGGGCGGTTCGGATCGGCTTGCGTATGACCGCCCGCATGCGGTTTTCCTCAGGGAAAATCTTAATTTTCAACAGACTGAAATTTAAGATATGAAACTATCCTGTTCTTGCCTGATTCTCTCTGTTTGTGCAAAATCGGACAAGGACGACCTATCATGCAGAGAACAAGCGCAATGATTGCGGAAGGGGAGGAAATCATGCCGGAAAACAGCCAGATTATTTTGCAGGAAAAAAACCGTCTTATTCGGGAAAAGCTGCTCAAGTGGTTGCCGGAACAGGGTGAGTACCAGACACAGATCGCGGGGTTTTCCCTGTTCAGGTTCGATGAAGGCGAATCGTGCGAGAACTGTTTTTACGAACCGGCAGTCGGTGTCGTCGTTCAGGGAAACAAACGGTCGGTTGTCGGCAGCGAGGAATATTTTTACCATGAGTACGACAGCCTGTTAAACAGTGTCGATTTGCCGAGCCAGAATTACATTCTCGATGCCACACCGGAAAAACCGTTTCTGGGGGTATCGCTGAAAATCGATCGGCACATCATTGGCCAGCTGCTTATGGAACAGCCTGAACTGGCACAGGGTAGTGTCGAAACAGCCAGAGGCTTGTGCGTCATGCGGATAGAGGTGGATGTGCTTGACGCTTTTTTGAGGTTGACCGAATTGCTGGACAATCCGGGACAGATACCGGTGCTGGCTCCGATGATCGTCAGGGAAATCCATTATCGCCTGCTGGCCGGACCGAGAGGCCGTTTTTTGCGTGCGATCAATACCGCCGGTTCCCAGGGAAACCGTATCGCGCAGGCTGTTTCATGGTTGAGAAAAAACTATAAGGAACCGTTGCAAGTCGATGAATTGGCGAAAAAAGTCAATATGGCGACTTCTACGTTTCATCGCCATTTCAAGCAGATCACCACGCTGTCTCCCTTGCAGTACCAGAAGCGTTTGCGTCTGTATGAGGCACAGCGGCTGATGCTGGTCGAAAACGAATATGCCTCGCGAGCCTGTCTGGCTGTCGGTTACGAAAGCCCGACGCAATTCAATCGCGAATACAAGCGCCTGTTCGGGGAACCGCCATCCCGCAATGTACACAAGGTCAGGGAATTGCAAGTCTGATGTGTGTCGTCATCCGGTTACGAGGGATGGCGGTGCCGTATAGTCGGATTTTATGGATATATGCGGCAACCGGAGCGGTATGCAGCAATACGAGTTTTTGCAACGTTTTATAAATATTTCATAAAATCATTATTATAAAGTGTTTTATTAAACCGTTTTCTACAGTGTTGGATGATCGGGATATCCGAAGAATCGCAAGTGAGATGGATTGCGCGCGAGTGCATTGAAAGGTCATGTCGTTTGTATGAAGGCAATGGCGCGGGATAGGGGAATGGATGGCGACATGCTGGATAATCAGAACAGCAATATCTCTGGATACATCATGTTTTCCTGATTACAGTGACGGTGCGAACGGATGACCGGATTCGTATGCAAAATCCATGAAACAACATGAAGATCATCTGGTAACATGATGAATATAAAATAATATTCATCATAAGAAAGAGGCGGTATCCGGTATTGCGGACAGGGGCGCATGATGAATGATGTGTAATGAAAACGGCACGTTTCCCGACTACACGGAAAACGTGCCGTTTTTTTAATGACAGGCCATCTTGTTGTACCGGCAGCCTTGCCGGTTTTTCAGGGTTTTTCGGTCAGCGCTGTCAAGCCGCCTGCAAGGCTGGTGACATTAAAGCCGTTTTGCCTGAGGATGCGGGATGCGAAGTAGCTGTTTTTGCCCAGTGCGCAAACGGTGACGACAGGACGGTTGCGATCGATCTTGTCGAGGTTGTCTCGCAAAGACGGTACCGGGATGTTGACCGAACCGGGTACCGGACTGGCTTGCGCAACCGGTTTGCCACGTACGTCGATGACCTGTACTGACGGATCGGACGGCAATGCCGTCGTCACATCGACCAGACCGTCGCGCTGGTTGCAGGCTGCGAAACCGGCGATGTTGATGACATCCTTGGCGGAACCGAATGGCGGCGCGTAAGCCAGTTCGAGGTGGCAAATGTCGTCGATGGTCATGTTGGCGGTGATGGCGGTCGCCAGTACGTCCAGCCGCTTGTCCACACCGGCGATGCCGACGGCTTCTGCACCGAGCAGACGTCCCGTTTCGGGATCCCAGAGAATGGTCAGCGTCACCATTTGCGCCCCCGGATAGTAGGAAGCATGGTGAACGTCGTTGACGGTCGTGACGGCATACGGCAGTCCGGAAGCCTTGAGGCGGTTTTCGGTCCAGCCGGTCGAACCGGCAGCGACATCGAATACTCTTACGATGGCTGTACCGAGCGATCCCGGGTAGGGACGTGCCTTGTCGCCCAGAAACAGGTGGTCGGCCGCGACACGTCCCTGCCGGTTGGCCGGGCCTCCCAGTGCAATGGCGACAGGTTTTCCGAAAACCCGGTCGGTGGTTTCCACAGCGTCGCCGGCGGCATAGATATCCGGGTCGGATGTCTGCATGAATTCGTTGACGACGATGTGGCCGCGCTTGCCCAGCTTCAGGCCGGCTTCGCGTGCCAGCTTGCTTTCCGGTTCGATGCCGATAGACAGGATGACGACGTCGGCCGGAAGCGTTTTGCCGGATGCCAGATGGCAAACCAGCGATGCGTCGCCTTTTTCAAAACGCACGACTTCATCGTTCGTGAACAGTTCGATGCCATGGCTTGCCAGTGCGCGTTCCAGCGGTACGGCCATTCTGCCATCGACTTGCGGAAGGACGTGCGGGCCTTTCTGGATGATTTTCACCTTCAGTCCCTTGCGATGGAGCTGTTCTGCCATTTCCAGACCGATAAAACCCGCGCCGACGACGACGGCCTGCATGCCAGCAGCCGTATCGGCGATGATGCGGTCCATGTCGGAGAGATTGCGCAGCACATGAATCCGTGGATTGTCCACACCTTCGATGGCGGGGACGCGCGGTGCCGCACCCGGAGAAAGCATCAGTTTGTCGTAGGAGAGCCATTCTTCCCGGCCGGTCGACAGATCGCGAACCTGCACTTTTTTGTTTTGCCGGTCGATACGGATCGCTTCGCATCGGGTACGTGCGTTCACATTGAGCATGGCCTTGAGCGAGGCAGGTGTCTGGACAGCCAGTACATCGCGGTCGGTGATTTCGCCGCCCACGTGGTAAGGCAGGCCACAGTTGGCGAAAGATACGTCGTTGCCACGTTCGATCATCGTGATTTCGGCGCTTTCATCGAGCCGTCTGGCACGTGCGGCAAAAGAAGCTCCAGCGGCTACACCGCCGATAATCAGTAATTTCAAGGGATTCATCTGCTCTCCTGTTGGTTGGCTGGGGGTGAATAATATATAAAAAGATATAATATTAAAATATATATCATTGGTGCCTGTCAAGTACCGGATGGTGCCGTTTTCAATCCGACAAAAGATCGGCGTGAAACGGAAGGTTTTCAGGTTATGGCATGGATGACTGGTGGATGGTCCGGACTTGTGCCGGTTCATGGATGGGAAAACCCATATGGGAAAGGGGTTTGCATGGCGACAGTTCGTTGTGGAGCGGCTGGAAAAGCCAGGGGCATGAAAGGGAAAGATATCATGCCGGAAAATGCCGTTTTCCGGCAGGTGCGAAAAGACAAGGAAAGCAGGGGAGGCCCCGGATGGATATGTCAGTGCAAGGCTTTGGAAGGCGATATGCCTCCGCCATACAATTCACTGAAAAATTTCAGTGCGGCTTCATCATAGGCTTCATCGGCTTGCAAGGTGATCTTGCCTTGGCTTTCCAGCAGGCGACCCAGATCGGCCAGTTTGCGCGACAGCGGCAACAAGCGCTGGAGTTCCATGAGGCTGCTGGTAATGGCGACTGCATCCGCAGCGAGTTCGCTGTGCAGGTCTTCCGTCATCGTATCGACCTTGATGGCATTGTCGTCGTCCTGTTCCGTTTTCGCTTTCGATTTCCGACACATCGTCAGAAATTTTTCGATTTTGTCTTTGAGTTTGTCGGTCATTGTATTCCCGGGGAACATGAATACCGACAGTATATCAAGCGGATCGTGCCGTGTGCACTGGAACCGGAATGATATGACACGCTAGCCGGTATAAAACGGCATCCTGTCACGTCGGCTGAATCGGCTGTTGTAAGCTGATTGTCAGGTATGGCATAGTCGTCATATGTGTATTGTGTATTCATCATCATGTTCGTGTCGCGGATCGTGATGGCGACGTTGCGGATGGTCGTGACAGGGGAGTGCCGACGATTCAGGCGGTATGCGGATGGCTTTTGAAAGGAAAGGGAAATGAAAATACTGATCGTATTCAATCGCGAACCCTATGATTCCACCGATGTCACATGGAACGGACTCAGGCTGGCGAATACATTACGGAAAAACGGACATGATGTCCGTCTGTTTCTGATGAACGACGCGGTCGATATGGCGAGAGATATTTGCAGGCCGCCGGAAAATTATGACCAGGATTTGTCGCAGATGCTTCGTGATCTGATCGCGCAGGGTGTTGCCGTCAGGGTGTGCGGTACCTGTATGGCACGTTGTGGCATATACAGAAATCATCCCTATTTTGCAGGTGCGGAAAAATCCACGATGCAAGCACTGTCGGAATGGGTGGTGGAATGTGACTTCATATGCTTCCACCTTTGTTGGATAAGAATTAATGATGCAAGCACTGTCGGAATGGGTGGTGGAATGTGACCGTGTCCTGACGTTCTAGTGCCATCCGGTGCGAATATCACCCCGGATGGCACGTGGTCGATGACAGCTTAGCGGGCCGGACTTTTCACGCGGAAGCGAACGGTTTGCGGCCACAGATAATAGTAGCAGAACCGGGCGGACACGTAGGCGATGACCAGTGCTGCGATGACGGCTTCCCCTGTTGCCAGCATACGCAGCTGTTCGGCGTATTGTGTCGCTTGCGGAAAACCCGCGACCAGATGGGCCATCTTGTACAATGCTGTCGCGCCGATCGCCATGGGGAAGGTGAAGGCTGCGTAACCCGGCGTGAACGGCAGGCGCATCAGGTGAAACAGTGCGATATAGGTAAACAGGGTCATCAGCAGAGCGATACCGAGCAGAACCGCACAGACGAGCAGGGACGGTTCTTTGACCACTGTCAGGTAACCTGCCAGCGACAGGCTTGCAGGTGCAGCCATGATAGCGATGGTCGGTTTGGCGGCATCAGGTACTTCGCTTCTGAATACAAGGCGGTAAACCATCAGTGGCAACATGACAAGGTAGCTCGTCAGGCCGATCGCCAGCAATATCAGCGCCAGTTCCGTATAGGCGGCTCCCGGGCAGGTGACATCGGCGACGACAATGCCGACCGGTGGCACGAACCAGCTGGGTACCATGTGGTTCATTTGCCAGTCTCTGGCGCGGTGCCAGATGAACAGGGCCAGTACGACCAGATGGACGCCGACAGCCAGAAACCACAGAATCTCGCCTGTTACCGGAAATACCCGTCCCAGTGCTTTGGAAACTACCATGGTCGCCATCGCGAATGTCGGGACGATGCTGCCGACGACCGGGTGCTTGAGATCACGGTGCAAGGTATCCGGGTGGCAGATGAACCGGACTGTCAGCATACACAGCAGAATACCGGCGATGACGGCTCCTGCGGTTTGTCCACGTCCGTCGAGTGGCAAGAGGTTTTCAAGACACCATCCCATGCTGGCGATACCCAGCGCAAGACCGGCAACCGGTGTCGGGATTTCGCGTGTTTTTGTGTGTATCCATTTGAACATGTCGCACTCCGTTGATTGTTTTTCCATGCCATTGATTGTAATGATCGGGTATCATTTGGAAAATCGAATAATTTTTGACATTGTGTTTAGAAAAATCAAACGATGAGGATTACCCTAAAACAGCTTTCGGTTTTCGTCGCCATCGCGCGGCACGGAACCATGACCCGTGCGGCGGATGTACTGTTCATGACGAAAGGTGCGGTTTCGCAGGCACTGGCCGAGCTGGAAAGCCAGCTGGGTGTCTGTGTGTTCGACAGGCAGCATGCACGTTTGCATCTCAACCGCGAAGGGGAAAAATTGCTGCCGCTGGCCGATGAATTGCTGGCGCGCTCGCAAGGCGTCGCTGCGCTTTTCGGCCGGCAGGGCGCAGATACCCGACTGGCCATAGGTGCGACACGCACCATCGGCAGCTATCTGTTGCCGGATATGTTTGCGGCGTTCAATCGGGAAAACGGCTGGTTGCCCGGTGCGGAAATCGACAATTCGCAAGCTATCGAAGGGATGATTTGCCGTTTCGAGATCGATATGGCACTGGTGGAAGCTCCGCTGACGGACCCCATGATTGTCTGCGAGCCGTGGCTGGAAGATGAAATGGTTGTGCTGGCAGCGAAAACGCACTGGCTGGCAGGCAAAAAAACGGTTTCGTTTGCCGAACTGGCCGGTGAGCGCTGGCTGTTGCGCGAACCGGGTTCAGGCAGTCGTGCGTTTTTCGACAATCATCTTGCTCCTTGTCTGGGTAACCCGTCTGTTTTCCTCTCGCTGAATGCGCCCGACACGATTCTGGCCTGTGTCGGCAACAATCTGGGGGTGACTTTCGTTTCAAAACGCGTTCTGGCACAGCCGTTTTATACCGGGCAATTTGTGGTACTGGATACGGAACGCCGTTTCGTTCGGCCGTTTACGCTTTGTTACCATCGGGACAAGTACGTTTCGCCGACGCTCGGAAAGTGGATGACGTTTTGCCGGGGATGGGAAAGGTTGCCGGGCCAGCCAATATCCGGATAAGAGAATCGGAGGCCCGGCAAGCGGTTTTCGTCAGGATCGGTTTCAGATGCCGGTTCCCTTTTCGTAGCTTTCGGGGAAGCGGTCGCCGTAAATTTCGATTTCGGCCAGAGAATCGCCGATGGTCCGCAAATCGGCGTCCGAAAGCCGGACATCGACCGATGCCAGATTTTCTTTCAGACGGTGTGATTTCGTCGTTCCCGGAATCGGTACGATCCAGGGTTTTTGCGCGAGTAGCCATGCCAGTGCGATCTGGGCGGGCGTTGCGCCTCTTTCATTTGCCAGTGCCTTGAGTTTTTCGACGAACCGCTGGTTCGCTTTCAGGGCTTCCGGGGAGAAGCGCGGGAAGAATTTGCGGAAATCGAAACCTTTGTCGAACGTGGCATCCGCCTTGAGGGCACCGGTCAGAAACCCCTGTCCCAACGGGCTGAAAGGTACGAAACCGATTCCCAGTTCTTCCAGCAGCGGCAGGATTTCTTCTTCGGGTTTGCGGTACCACAGGGAATATTCGCTTTGCAGTGCCGCGACGGGACAGACGGCATGGGCGCGCCGGATGGTATTGGCGCCGGCTTCGGACAAACCGAAATACCGTACCTTGCCTTCTGCGATCAGGTCGCCAACCGTTCCGGCGACGTCTTCGATCGGTACGGACGGATCGACACGGTGCTGGTAAAACAGGTCGATCGTATCGATATTGAGTCTTTTGAGAGAAGCTTCTGCCACTTCGCGGATATGTTCCGGACGGCTGTTGACTGCTGTCCATGCACCGCCATTGGCGGGATCGGGCGCGAAACCGAATTTCGTGGCGATGATGACCTTGTCACGGATGGGCGAGAGTGCCTTGCCGAGCAATTCTTCATTGGTGAACGGGCCGTAAACCTCGGCAGTATCGAAAAAATCGACACCCAGATCGACGGCTTCATGAATGAGATTGACCATTTCACCGATGTCGGCGGCTGGACCATATCCCATGCTCATTCCCATACATCCCAGACCCAGTGCGGACACTTTCAGGCCGCTTTTTCCAAGTTCGCGTTTTTCCATGGTTTCACTCCGTTTTGAAAGGATTTTCATGTGCATCCAGTATAAAAACGCGATAAAAAGTACTGAATACCCATTTCTTTTCCATTCTTGCCTGATTCTCTACGGAATAGATGTCAGGGGATAAAGTTGTGGATGCCGGTCTGTGGGGACGGACAAATAGCGTCAGAGGGTTTTGACCACTTTTGCGGGGACACCGGCGACAACCGTATTGGCCGGTACGTCCCGCGTTACGACAGCGCCTGCGGCGATGACGGCATTGTCGCCGATCGTCACATTCTGCAATATCGTGGCATGCGCACCGATCCAGACTTTTTTTCCGATAACGATCGGTCCGGGCAGGGTTGTGGCACGCTGTTGAGGTTCCAGCGCATGATTGAGCGTCGCCAGTACTACCTGGTGGCCGATCAGGGTGCCGTCGCCGATTGTAATACCGCCCTGGTCCTGAAAACAGCAGCCGGAATTGACGAAAACGTTTTTTCCGAAACGGATGTTCTTGCCGAAATCCGTATAAAACGGCGGAAACAGGCGAAAAGTGGGATCGACAGGGACGCCCGTCAGCCGGGACATCAGTTCGCAGATGGTTTCAGGTGAATGACAGGAAGCGTTGAGTTCAGTTGTGATGCGTCGGGCTTCCTGACTGGTTTTTGTCATGAAGTCTTGCCATTCCGACGGTACCGGAACCGGACGGCGTTGTTTCATATGTTCCAGAAATGTATTCAGATCCATGTGTTTTTCCTCGTGTTGTGTATTGTGACGGCGTGTGCGGCCGTTGTTCGGACGGCATTATTTTTTCATGGAAAATGCCGGTGAAAAAGAGATGGAAATCCCGATAAATTGCCTGAAAATGCCATCCCATGCATGGAAAGTCGTTTGCGGCAAACGCTTGCGGACAGGCGAAAGCCGGAAGCGGCAGTCTCTTACTTCGGCGGTTTGCGCGACAATTCCGTGAAAACGACTGCGCCAAAAATCATCGCGGCACCGACATAACCGCGCAGTGCCAGAATTTCATGCAGAAAGATATAGGAAAGCAGGGCGGAGAATACCGGTTCCAGCGAAAAAATCAGCCCGATGTTTTCAGCCGAGGTATAACGCTGGGCGATTGGCTGCACCACGAAACCGTAAGCGCTGCATATCAGTCCCAGTCCCATGATCGCGCCCCACTGGAGCGGTGTCTCTGGCAGGGACGGTACTTCGAAGAACAGCATGAAAGCCGCACCGATCAGTGAAGCGACGCCCAGCTGGATAATGCTGATTATCAATGCATCGTTGCCTTTGGCGAGTTTGTCGAACACGATGATATAAAGCGCGTAAAAGAATGCGCCGATGAGACAGTAAATCGCACCGGCATCGAGTGATACGCCATCTTTTGCCGTCAGCAAAAACAGTCCGGTAATGGAAATCAGAATGGCGATCACGATATTTCGCGAGGGCAGCGTTTTGCCGATCAGGCTTTGCAGAAGCGGCACGATGACGACTGTCGTACTTGTGAGAAATCCTGCCGTCGAAGCTGTCGTCAGGTTGACCCCGTTGACCATGCCGTAAAAAATGAGGAACAGAATCACGCCCATGACCAGCCCTTTCGCCAGTGTCGGCAGCGTCAACTGGCGAAAGCGGGGAAAAAACATGAGCGACATGGCGATGAAAGCGATGCCGAAGCGCATGGCGATCAGGTTGTACGGCCCGATGCCGTCCAGCCCGACCTTCATCAGAAGATAGGACGAACCCCACGCCAGCGTCACACTGGCCATCAGCAATTCGGCTTTACGGCTGTTCATTTCCTTTATACAAGTCTTATTGAAAACGGTTGGCTGCGACATGCCGGGAAACCGCTCCGGTCAGAGGCGGCGCATTGCAGGTGGCAGACACGCAGGAAAACAATCCGCCATTTTATATTCTTGCATCAGTTGTCGGGGCATTTCCGTGACAGGCATGAAACGGCTGGCTCTGTTTCCTTGATGTGCAATCCGGACGGTTGTCGCGGCTATCGGACAGAACGATCACCTTAATGGAAAATATCATATATCCGGCGGTGAATTCAGAAAGAACCGTATGGGATAACGTTCAGCAGGATTTTTCTGACAGTCGTCCGAAAAAACAGGATCAGTCAAAAATATGAGTGAAAAACGGAATAACAGGATATTTCGGGTGAAATATCCAGAAAAATCCGGATGGCATATCTGTTTAATGGGGAAACCTGTCAGACGGATTGCCGATCGTTATGTTTGAATCGAACGTTGAGATATGCATTATTGAAACGTTTTCCGGACCGGCTGAAATCACCGAAACCGTAACTGATTCGTGAACTCTTTCCGTCACCGGTTTTCATTGTCTGTTTTTTACTTTTTTTCGGGAAAATCGAAAGACATATTCAATGTCAAATCATGAAAAACAACGTTAACTATCATTTATAACTATTTGATTAATAAAGATTGTTAATGTGTTGAAATATACCGGTTATATTTGGGTCGCCAGCGAGTTTTTCCATGGAAAGGAAAAAGCGCAGGATGATGGCAAAATACGGGTTATGTTGTGCTGGCATCCGGATGGGATTTTCCCGTCTCGCCGCTTTTTCATTTCTTGTATTGCCGTCCCGGATATACGGAAAAATGCAGGAATGAAGTTTTCGAAAAATATCAGGGCAGGAGAATGGGCAGGGAATTGTTGCTTGTAAGGAACGCGATGATCTGCATGTGTTGTCTTGAAGGTTTTTTGATGTTTTGTTTTGGATTCTGGAAATGAACGCCGGATTTTCCTCATTCGTTCTCATGGCGTTTTCAGGCGTTGTTTTTCGGGACGGATTCGATGGAATGACTACCATACAAGTTTGTTATAACGGTAAAACCTGAAAATTGTCTTGCAAGAATCGCGTAGTTGCCTGTTGGTCGAAATGAAGCCTCGGCGGTTCGTGCTTCTGGGGATATACGGGCACGGGCAGGATGTTTTCCGTCAAGGAAAAACTTGACATTGAATACATGAAGCATTACGATTTTTCCTGAACGTCCAAGTCTACTGTATTGAAACGGTCTCCGGACCGGCTGAAATCACCAAAAGTAGAGATCGAACCCGGCAACTGCTTCGGCATCCGGGTTTTTTATTGCCTGCCTTTTACGTATTCATTGCCGCAAGAAGTTTTTCCGGAAAACAACACTTTATACAGTCATATTATTTATACTGCTTTTATTGCTTGTTTTTTTACGGGAATATCATGGCAAAAGCATTATCCATGTTGGCGCTGGATATGGGCGCCAAATATACCGGCATCATGTCATATACCTGCGATGAAAACAGTCAGGTGCAGAAAAACGTGCATTTCGGCACGCTGGTTCTGCCGACAGATGGTGCTGATTTCACATATTCCATGACAAACCGGCGAATGAACCGGCATCGTGTACGAAGCCAGAAACGGTTCAAACTGGCAAGAAGACTTCTGATCGCCATCGTACGGGAAAAAATGCGTCAGACAGGCATTGTGCCTGATGAGAAAACACAGAAGAAACTGGATGAAGCGTTAAGCGGTTTGCTGAAACGTCGTGGTTATTCCCGTATTGAAGCGGAAGTCGATATGACTCCGCTGGAAGAAACAGACCCTGCCTTTTTTTCCGGAATACTGGCGGATAACGGCATTGACGGATTCAGTCCGTATGAAAACATACGGGATCAGTGGGAAAGAATGGCACAAAACCCGGATGTGATCGCCAGCCTGAAAGATGCCTGCTCGACCGTCGATGCCAAGGTCATATTCAAACCCGAGAAGGGCAATCAGGACAGCAAGGTACTCATGGCAGAAGCCAAAGATGCCTTTATGTGCCTGAAAAATGCCGCGAACAGTGTCGTGATGCTGGAGAGGATGGGACACAAGCATCGTTCGGATTATTTCAAGGCCATCCGCCGTGAAATCGAACAGGACAAACGGCTTGATCCTGCCATTCGCGCCTTTGGCGACAAAGAGCGTTTCTGGCGAGTTGTCTGCAATATTTCCAATCTGCAATTGCGTGCCGAACGGTGGTATTTCGATGGCGCAGAACGCAAGGGTTTTTATTTCGATGAAAAACATCTGAAAAAAACCATTATCCGTGCTTACCGGTATTTCCATCCCGAAGCGGAGCGCAAGGACAGTTTCAGAAATCTGATGGAAACCCTGAAACATTCCGGTGATATTCTCGACACGCTGGCTACACTGGATGCCGAAAAAACCATTCCACCTTACGAAGACCAGAACAACCGGCGTCCACCGCTTGACCAGACATTGCTTCTGAATCCGGCCGCACTGACGAAACGATACGGCATGGTTTGGCAAATATGGGTGAACAACCTGATGAAAGCAGAGCCGGAAATGGCGGATGCACTCGATGAAATTCTCAGGAATAATGACAGACGGTCGGCCAGACCGGTGAAAACGGCAGAAGGCTGGAAAGTGCCGGATTCACACAGCAAGGAAAAGATCAGGGCGACCTATATATTGCGGCGCTTCCTTGATCGCGGCATGGCGATCGACCCTTATTCGATAAGACGGCTTGTCCAGTCGCCATCATCGCAGACCAGTATGGAAGCCAGAACGCGGCTTGAAAAATCATTGGGTAGCCAGCATATGGATGCGTTTCTGGAAATGGCATCACGCTATTATGACGAGATCGGTCAGGCTCGCTCCGGATTATGGTCACCATCGGATACCGCGCTCATGGAACGCTCCGACCTGCATCCTCCCATGCTCGGCAAAGTACGGAAAGAACTCGTCGGCAACATACTGGGAACGAACATCGATATAGATGAATTTACCGGAAATATCTGGCGCAAGCAGGTCAGCGGTCGTTCCACCATTGCCAGCATCTGTCAAATGGCGGAAAAGCGCAGAAAGGACATGGGCAATGCATTCAACGACAGATGGCAGGCGATGATTTCCAGATTTGTCGATGGCGTGATTCCCGATGATGAAAACACAGCCGACCTGACGGAAATGAAGTCGCTCAAACGCATGTACGACCAGATCGGCAATGCCTCGCAAATGATCGGTGACATGCTGCATCTGGACACGAAACAGATCGATCGATTCCGCAATCCGTTTTCGTTGGCACAGCTCTACAACATCATGGAAGGCCAGCGGCATGGCTTTACCAAAACCTGTTATGCCGTACACGCCGAAAACACATGGCGCATGCAATTCCGCATGACCGACGAACAGGAAGGCGCTACCTGTGTCCGGCTGGCGGCCGATACCGTACGGCCATTCGACGGATTCGTGCGCAGGACACTGGATCGTACCGCCTGGGAACTGGCGAAAATGAAAGCCAAAGAAATCCGCACATCGGGCGTGATGCCGGAAAAACTGGAAATCATCTGTCTTGTCGAGCAAAACCGTTTTGCCTATACGGCCTCGCTGGCCGACATCAAAAACCTGTCGGCCAAAAAGAAAAAGAAGCTGGAAAACGAACTGGAAAAAAAAGATGCACAGTGGATAGGCAAGATCGAGCGAATCAAGGCAGACTCACAAGGAATATGTCCCTATACCGGTCAGCCACTCGATGAAAATGGCGAAATCGACCATATTCTGCCGCGTTCCATGACACGTGACATCAATGCAGCGATTTTCAACAGTGAAGTGAATCTCATTTACTGCACGCGTGAAGGCAACCAGAGAAAAGGTTCGACCATTTATACCCTTGCCAATCTTGACAAAACCTACCTTCAAAAACAGTTCGGTACATCAGACGTGACGCTCATTCGCCAGAAGATCGAGGAAACCGTTGCAGGTATCCGGCAAAGCGAAAAGAAACCGAAACTGGATTTGCTGACCGGAGAACAAAGACGCGCCCTGCGGCATGCGCTCTTTATCGAAGGAACGTCACCCGCCAAAACGCGGGCGATGGAATGGTTCGGCGCACGCAACAGTACGCTGGTCAATGGAACGCAGGCCTATATGATTCAGGCCTTCCGTCTCAAATTGCTGGATTTGCTGAAAGACTGGATGGCTGAAAACGGGACGGATATCATGTTTTCGACACGTCAGATTCCTGCGGAAGAAGTGCGGCAACTGCGCCAGAAACTGGGTGAAGCACGGGCCGATACGCAAAAAACCAGACCCCAGCCTGTCGCATCCCATGCTGTCGATGCCTTGTGTGTATATACCGTGGCGACAGCGGACAATCAGCTCTGCAAGAAGCTGGGTGAATCCGGAAACCTGTACAGTCTGGAAGACCTTTCCGAACTGGCGAATCGCCTGCCTCAGCAGTGCGACATCATACGGGTTGCCAGAAAGCCGTTCGGCAGCAAGACCGACAAGGCATCGACCCCCTTGTTCGATGCCGGCATGTATGCCGAACATTTCATTCCGTTGTACTGGTCAAAAGGAAAGGCCTATGCAGGATTTCATTTGATTGGCAGGGAAGGGGATGAAAGCGGCGGCAACCGTGTGGAAATTACCGGCAAAAAACCGGAAACGATTTTTGAATGGCTGGCGCCTTTCGCAGAAAAACCGGTCAGATGCGGACCGGACAACCATGCCGTACTGAAAGTCAGCAAAAAGAAGGCTTTTGACTGGATGTCCAGTCCGGAATCGTTGCAGAACGAACCGCTGAGAAAATTGCTTGACTCGCTGTGCTATGTGACCGTCAAAACGCCCGTCATATCCGGTTTTTTGCAGGATAAAGGCAAGTACCGGACAAAAGCGGAACGTGAGAAAAAACTGGCTGCCAAAGACTTCACCGTCAAACTGGATTACACGACAAAAGACAAATCGTTCCGCTTCAAGGGCGAACTGGTCTTGCCGGTATATCAGGAATGGCAAAAAATCCATGCGCTTGAAAGTCTGGCCGGTGAACTGGATGACCAGAAAGCCTTTGTCGCGTTACGTGATTATTTCATCGGCAATCGTCCGAAATCGCGACCGCATGCCGGTACACGGCGGGTATGGAGCCTTCCCATGATACCGTCTTCACAAAAGGGCAGCATGAAGATCGGACGCAAGTCCTTTACCGGGGATACGGTATATCAGCGGCAACTGATAAACGGAGCGATTATCGAAGGGTTTGCCGTGAACAAGGATAAACGTATCGAATGGAACAAAAACAGGATAGTCAAAACATCCGTTTATACCGAAAAAACTTATGCGGAACAGGCGCGTCCGGACAAAATCGTACCGCTTGATTTATGGCTGACGGTATATCGTGATGAACAGATAACGATCGAAGCCAGTACGGGCAGTCAGGATCGGTTCAATATCCGGATGAGCCAACCGTTTGAGGAGTTTGCACGGATGGCAGAGACGGTATGCGATACACGCATCGATTCCCCATTCCAGATTCTTCCCGAACTCAAACCGGGCAAAGACAGCAAAAAACGTTTTGCGGAATTTTTGCCGGAAGCAGTTCGGGACGCGTTTAATGCTCCACGCAATAACCTTAAAGTGCTTTCTGTCGGCGAGAACGTGAAATACAGTTATACGGAAGAAAGTACAGGCAGTCCCTTGCGTCAACTGTATCAGGAAGTTTATCGAAAACAATGCGATATCTGACCGTTGGAGAATATGGCCAGTTTCTGGGGACGGAAGGGGAACGGCTGGTTGTCAGGGAAGACGGGAAAGTAGTCAAGGAAGCGGCGCTTTCCCGCTTGCGGGCGGTATTCATCAGCAAACGAGGAGTTTCTTTTTCGAGCGATCTGATACTGGCTTGTGCGGCGCGTGGCATACGCCTGTTCGTTCTCGACTGGAAAAATACCGCTGTCGCTGCAATATCCGGTACACACCAGCATGGTGTGGCGAAATTCCGTGAACGCCAGTTCACCGCGATACACAGTCCGTTGGCTGCCCGTCTGTCCGCCGAAATCATTCTTGCCAAAATCCGCAACCAGCGAGCCGTACTGAACTATTACGGCAAATCACGTGAAAAAAACGGCGAAATGCGCGGCAAACTCGACCGTGCAACCGAATCGCTGAAAAATCTGGCGACGCAAATAGCGAATATGCCATGGGAAAGAATGGATAACTGGCGGGAAAGACTGCTTGGGCTGGAAGGCATAGCCGCCCGTGTTTACTGGGAGACTCTGGCAGAGACCGGTTTGCTTTCCGCCACCTTTGAAATCCGTGAAGGGCGTGGCAGCCAGGAATTATCGAACCAGATGCTCAACTATGGATACACCATCCTGACGGGACTGGTCTGGAATGCACTGGACAATGCAGGGTTCGAACTTTATGCGGGGCTGTACCATACCTATCGTCCGGGAAAACCCTCTCTGGTACTTGACGTCATGGAAGAATACCGCGCATGGGTCGTTGACAGGAGCGTGATAAAACTCAGACACCAGACAAAAGAGGCACGGTATCTGACGCCGGAAATCAAAAAGCAGATTTCACAGGAAATTTTCCAGACCATGCAACGCACCTATCCCTATACCGGCAAGCAGATCAAACTCGAAAATATATTGCAGCGTCAGGTTTACCGGTTGGCTGGCGCCATTGCGGAAAACAACTTGTACCGGGGTTACCGTTTCAGATGGTAATGCGATCATGTCACAGTATGCCAAATATCTGGTTTGTTACGATGTCGAAAGCGACAGGAAACGCAGAAAACTTTTTGACAGTCTGAAAGATATCGGACTTGTTCCGATTCAGAAATCCGTTTTTTATGGCGATCTGAAACCACCTGAATTCCGGGATATGAAAAAACGTGTCACCGACTTGCTTGATGAAGGCGACCGTTGTCTCTGGATACAATGTACCTTGCCGGTCGATCTTGTCCGTACTTGTCCCGGTTATGAACATTTCAGCTATATTGAACCCGATCAGCATGACTTCATCTGACAGTTATCCGGTCCATCTGCTCAGGCAGTACCTTTTTTGTCCGCGTATTCCATGGTTCAACGTAGTCAGGAACCTGTATCCTGCGACCCCGTCATGGGTAAGGCGCGGTATCCGCTATCATGAAGTACAACAGGCATTAAGCAAACGTCGCAATCTGAGCCGCTATGGACTGGACGAACGCTACCGGCTTGTCCGTGTCAATGTCGGGCTTGCCGGAAAACAGTGGCCTGTACACGGGATATGCGACGCGTTGCTGGAATCACCCGATGCCATTTGTCCGGTCGAAATGAAAAGCGGAGAACAGCTTACCCATATTGCAGGTGCAAAAATCCAGCTTGTCGCTTACGGGCTCATGCTGGAAGATACCTATCGGAAACCCGTGGACAAGGGTTTTGTACTGTATGGCAATCGTGGCAAGGTGCTTGAAGTGGCGATAGACCAAACCGCACGCATATGGGCGCACCGGACATTGATGGCGATGCTGGACAATATGGAACGATATACCCTGCCTGATTCACCTGCGTCCGCAGCGCAATGCAGCCAGTGCGAATACCAGAATTTCTGTGCGGACAGGTTATGAGACTTTTCGAAAAAAACGGCATTTCCGGTGCAAGTGAAGGGTATTCGAAGAAAGCAGTAAAGACAAACCGCGCCAAAACCCTGAAAAATATCAGATTTCTGGCGCAGTTCCAGTAACGTCCAAGTTTACTGTATTACTGAAACTAATTATGAGGCACCTGACGCATAAGGAGAGAGAGGGTTCCAGTAACGTCCAAGTTTACTGTATTACTGAAACGCAAATTCTCAAGCGGTGGCAGGCGCTCAAGAACGGTTCCAGTAACGTCCAAGTTTACTGTATTACTGAAACCATGTACAAGCGGCTTATTGTGACAAATTTGTGACGTTCCAGTAACGTCCAAGTTTACTGTATTACTGAAACGCGGCAGATGGCGCGTGCCTCGGTGACGTCGTTGTGGTTCCAGTAACGTCCAATTATATGGTATCGACTTGAATCCCGACATGTGATGCCGTTTGTGTTGCCGTTTCAGCGTGTTGTGCGGCCGCGGTAGCGGCCCTGGCTGTCGTAGCGTCTGCCGCTGGCGTCTTCGCGCCCCGTATAGCGTCCCTGACTGTCGTAGCGTCTGCCGCTGGTGTCTTCGCGACCGGTATAGCGTCCCTGACTGTCGTAATGACGCCCGTTCGCGTCTTTTCGTCCGATATAGCGTCCGGACCGGTCGTACATGCGACCGTTCGTATCCATGCGGCCCTGATAGACGCCCTGTTCGTCGTAGTGTCGTCCGGGTTGCGAGAATTCGGCGGCGTTTGCATGGAAGGCGAGCAGGGACAAGAGAAGGAGTGAGGGGATTTTCCGCATTTTTTTGACGTATCGTGTGCCTGTTTTGTTTGCAAGCCGTTTTCCGCCGGATGCTGGGTTTTGTGTCAGGCGTGAATTCAGGTATTTCGGGATGGTTTTCCGGCGGGGTGCAAGTTTTCAGTTTACCGTATTGCCGGCAGGTTATGCAGTTGTCCGGCAAGCAGTGTGAGGGATGGATAGGGTATGGCCGGAAACTGCGGGATGTGCTGTTGTGTTTCCGGTATGTGCCGCTTTTGTCCGGGAAAGCGTGTTCCTGTGGACGCTTTCCCGGATGAAGGGGGATTGGCGGGTCAGTTCAGGCTGGTTTTGAAGAAGTTTTCCAGTTTGTCGAACGGGATGATGTCGGTGCGGTCGTACAAATCGGTATGGTTCGCGCCGGGGATGATCATCAGTTCCTTGTTGTCGCCCTTGAGTTTTTTGAATGCGTCTTTGCTGAAATAGCGGGAATGGGCTTTTTCACCGTGAATAATCAGTATGGGGTTACGGATTTCGTCGCTGTACGCCAGAATCGGCATATTCAAAAACGAGAGCGCAGAGGTTGTGTTCCATCCCTGGTTGGAGTTGAGGGAGCGGGGATGGTAGCCTCGCGGTGTCTTGTAATAGGCGTAGTAGTCCTTGACGAATTGCGGTGCATCCTCAGGTAGCGGATCGACTACGCCGCCGGCACGGGCATAGGTGCCGTTGCGTGCGTCTTCAAGTCGCTGGGCGTTGAGTTGCTGGCGCAGTGCATAGCGCTGGTTTGCATCCATGCTGTCGAAGTAGCCTTTGGCGGTGACGCGGGTCATGTCGTACATGGTGGATGCGACGGTTGCCTTGATACGGGGGTTGTTGGCGGCGGCATTGAGCGCGAATCCGCCCCAGCCGCAGATGCCGATGATACCGATGCGTTCTGCATCGACGTCGTCACGCAGCGACAGGTAATCGACGGCGGCGCTGAAGTCTTCGGTATTGATGTCGGGCGAGGCGACATAACGGGGCGTGCCGCCGCTTTCACCGGTGTAGGATGGGTCGAATGCGATGGTCAGAAAACCGCGTTCGGCCATGGTCTGGGCATACAGGCCGGAGGCTTGTTCCTTGACGGCACCGAACGGGCCGCTGACGGCGATGGCGGGCAGTTTGCCTTTGGCGTTTTTCGGGATGTACAGGTCGGCGGCCAGTGTGATGCCGTAACGGTTCGTGAAAGTGATTTTGCTGTGCGTTACTTTGTCGCTTTGCGGGAAAGTCTTGTCCCATGCACTGGTCAGATTCAGTGTTTCCATAGTGTTTCCTTCAGTATGAACAGGGGTTGCGTTGACGGACATGGTGCCGATGGCGATCAACAGGCCCATGATAAGGTTTTTGGCAAGGCGTTTTCGGTTCATGGCAAGCTCAAGGGGATGTCTGGTTGGCGGATTGAAAGGTAATGGTTACGTCTGTATGGCCGAGTGCTTCGGCCAGCCCGGACGGGTTGCCGATTTTTCCGATGGGGGTGTACCGGTATGAGGTGGAAAAGGTTTTGTAAAACAGGACGATGCAGTCGTTTCCCCATAACATCAGGTCACCCGTCCGGATTTTGTCCGGCAGGGATGCATCGGTCGGCAAGGTATTTGCCAGTGTGTGGAATTTCTCGTTTCCGGCATGATCTTGCATCGTGATGGTCAGCGGCAGCAGTTTCCGGAATGCCTGTGCGGTCGGGTTGTCGGACAGGGTTGCCGAAAAGGTCGAGGGGCCGATTCTGATGGTGATTTCTTCATTCATGGCTGAGTGGTCTTTTTCGTTGTTTCGCATGGCTTTTTTCGTGACGGCAGAGGCTGTGTCCGGCGTTTCGGCAATCGGCATGTCGTTTGCGGAAACGGTCTTGCCTGCCGTGAAAAGGCAGAGCAGCAGGGCGGTTGTTATGCCGAAGCGTTTGAAGTTGCGTGCGATTTTCATGACGGGTAGCTTCCGGACGGCCGGAGCGGTTATGCCGTTGGCGGCCGACAGTTTGTATTGTCCGTATCGGCCTGTATCAGAATCCAGTATAGAAAAACATGCAGGATACGGATAGGCACGATTCTTTATCATTCTTGCCTGATTCTATCGGCTGAATGGAAAAAGCGGGATTTTCAGGAAGGTTCACCCGGGGTTGAGGGCGGACAAGCGATGAAGAGGCGGGGTGTATGAAAGGCTGTCGCCGGGCATGGCGAGGAGATCAGGCAGGCTGCCGGTTTGGCCGGTACGGCTGGGTATGGAGAAATCGGCAAAAAGCCGGTGAAAGCGCCGTAACGGAATGGAGAGGTTTTGTCGGGTGCGTTACGGGTAGGTTGTGTCCCGAATCAGGCAGGCCACAAAGGACGGAACCTGATTCGGGAAGGACGAGTCAGGACAGTCGGGTATCGGTATGCGTATGGCTTGCGTACAGGGATGGCAGTCCATGAGATGTCCCGGCATCATATGTTCCGGACTGTACATAATGAACCGGATGGATCGGATCGGCCGGTGTTGTGTCCTGTTGGCCGAATACGATGCCCAGCAGGGAGCCGATGATCAGAAACCAGAACGACAGGCTTGCCAAAGCACCGATGCACAGAGCTGATACATAAGAATCGATTTTCTGGAACTTGGCTGGATTAAACATGATAACCACCTTTGATAGTTCAATAAGTGCACTTGTCTTTTCAGAAAACGGTTTTAACGGGGCGAATGTCGGATATCCTGCAATTTTTCCCGGAGCGTTTTCCTGTAAGTCGATAGCCTTATTTTTGAGCAATTGGGAATCGACTTCAATAAAGTTTTTTATACATATTTATTCGCTTTTTTCCGAACAAAGTTACGATTTGCATCGAGATACTGTAAGTAATTACATAACTCCATGATTTGTAAAAGTAATTTTTCCGAAATATTGTTCTGTTTTTTCTGA
The DNA here is from genome assembly GCA_934277985.1 of uncultured Oxalobacter sp. Lineage (GTDB taxonomy): Bacteria > Pseudomonadota > Gammaproteobacteria > Burkholderiales > Burkholderiaceae_D > Oxalobacter > Oxalobacter paeniformigenes. The sequence continues at coordinate 177,353 of CAKQWF010000003.1, read as the reverse complement.
TAAAAAAAAGTGAAACCAATATTAAAAATTGATGAAATGTGACGACGGCATAATGCCTGAAGGGTGCCTATTCGGGATTTTTCGCTTGTCGCGGTCTTTTGCGGGGTGTTTCCGGGCAGTGTTCCGTACGGCAGTTCGTAAACGGCATTTTTGTCCGATTTCGATGGACGAGAGGGGCATGTGTCGGGATGGTGGCGGTATTTCACGGGGGAATTTTATGCCGGTGATCCGGCGGTGGTTTTCATGGCGGATACATCCAGCATGACGTTTCTTTCATGGGATACACGGAAGGACGCGAGCAGGATTTTCTGCATGGTAAACAGGATGGAGAAGATGCTGTTTTTCCATGAAAGTGGCGGATATTTTATCGAACGGACAGTGTGTTTTTGATCGTGTACGACCGTCATGCGGCATGGCGGTTTCGCTCATGCCGCAAGGTTTGTCTTGTTATGCGTCGTTTTGCAGGCTGCATCCCGGGCCTTCGATTCTGCTTTTGCCGTTCTTGCCGGGGATGACCCGGATTTGTGTGCGGATCCGGTCTTTCAGTGCACTGACATGCGAGATGATGCCGATCAGTTTGCCGTTTTGCTGCAAGCCGGCCAGTGTATCCAGCGCGGTTTCGAGCGCCGCTTCGTCGAGCGTGCCGAAGCCTTCGTCAAGAAACAGGGAATCGACGCGGACATTCCGGCTGGCCATGCCGGACAGACCCAGTGCCAGCGACAGGCTGACGATGAAGCTCTCGCCGCCGGAGAGATTGCGGGTCGAGCGGATTTCTCCGGCCTGATAGTTGTCGATGACGTCCAGTTCCAGCGGCTGGGTGCGGTTGCAGATGAGCAGGTACCGGTCGGTCATTTTTTGCAGTTGCCGGTTTGCATGGGTGATCATGAGTTCGAATGTCAGTCCTTGCGCGAAGTTCCGGTATTTTTTGCCGTCTGACGAGCCGATGAGTGCATGCAGGTTTTCCCATCGGGCGCATTCCTGTTTTTGTGCATCGATGACGGTTTGTTTTTCCCTGAACCGTTCTTTGGCTTCGGCGTTGTTTTGCAATGTGTGCCGGATGTCTGCCATGGTGTCGCGCAGGGTTTTCATGGCTTCGTTTTGCTGGCCGGATTGCTGTTGCAGTTCCGTCAGGGATAACGGGGTGACGGCTTTCGCGGTTTCGGCGGCCAGTCGTTCTTCGCGGTCTTTTTTGCGGGCGGTCAGCCCTGTCAGACGTTTATCGAGATTGCTGGCGGTTTCTGCCAGTGCGGCGCGCTCTTCGTCTCGCAGTCTGGCGGCAAGGAAGGCAGTTTCTTCGGGAAAACCTTTTGTCCGGCAGGCTTCGGCAAAAGTGTTTTCCTGTTTTTCCAGCTCCGGGGTGCGTTGCCGGATGGCGTTTTCCAGGGTTTGGATACGGGTATCGGCGGCCTGCCATCGCTGGCGGGCGGTGTCGTGCCGTTCTCTGGCTTGCTGTTCCGCAGCTTCGGTTTCGTCGATTTGCCGGTTCAGGCGTTTTTCGTCATCGTCGGGCTTGCGTTCGCCGAACAGGGTGTTGCGCGTATCGTGTTTCGCAGTCCATTCTTCCTGAAGGGTCTGGCGTTTTTGCATGAGGTTTTGCAGTGTTTCGCGCCGTGTTTCGATGATGGCGGCAAGCCGTTTGATTTCGCCGTCCGTGTCGGCACGCTGTTTTTCGACGGTCGCTTTTTGCGCGGTATGTGTGTTCCATGCCGCCAGACGTTCTCGCAATGTGTCGATGCGTGCAGGGATATCCGTTTCCGGCGTTGCATCGGTTCCGAGTGTCTGAAGCCGCGCCGACAGGGCGTTGCGGTATGTTTCCTGTTCTTCGCGCGCGGTTGCCAGTTCCTGCGTGCGTTCGTCCAGCCGTTGTTGTGCCGCCTGTTGCCGGCTCGATGCCGACAGTTCTTTTTTTTCTGCTTCGTTGAGGGCGTTACGCGTCCGGTTTACCGTTTCCTGCAGTCGGGCGTTGGCGGTGTCCTGTGTTTCGGCCTGTGTGATCAGCCGGTCGATGGCGGCTATTTTTTCTGTGGTTTCGTCCGGTGCCGGTATCGTGTCTTGTGTGTAGGGGTGGTGCAGCGCGCCGCACAGCGGACAGGCTTTGCCGTCCTGAAGGCGCGCACGGTGTTCGGCCAGCGAGGCGACGAGCTGGATGTTGCGCAATTTTTCGTTCAACAGGTCTTTTTCGAGCCGGTATTCGCGCAATGTGCGACCTGCCAGTATTTTTTCCAGTGCGTTTTTTCCCTGTTCGAGGGCAGAAGCGGTGCGGGTTTGTTCCTGACGGATTTTCCCGGTTTCTTTCCGGCATTCGGCGAGGGCGGTTTCCGCTTGTGTCAATGCCTGTCGCGCCGCTTTTTCTGCGGCGGCTTTTTGCGCGGTGTCCTGTGCCATCGCGTCCAGGTGTCTGGATTGTTCTTCGATGGCGGGCAGGCTGGTGGCAAGCGCCTCATCCCGGGCATGTTCGACGAGGTAACGGTCGATGGTCGCCAGTGTCCGGTCGTATCGGGCAAGGTGTTGTGTCTGTTCGGACAGCGTGTTCCGGTCGGTGTCGGCGTGCGCTTTTTCCTGTTGGTATTGCGTGTTGATGTCGACCAGCTGTTTTTGCAGGCCATCCAGTGTCTGGTCGAGCGCACGGACTTGTTGCCAGAGCGGTTGCATTTGCTGGCGGGTTTCTTTGCGCTGGCGCGTCAGTTGCGTGGCCGTTTCAAGTGCATGGGCCTGTTGCGTGAGTGCGGCTTGCAGGCCGGGCAGGGCGGTTTTTTCCGTTTCGAGGGTTTGCCGGTCGTCAGTTTGCTGTTTGCGTATCGCCAGCAGTGTCGCGTGCCGGCCGTCGAGTGTGGCGGCGCGTGTGGCGCGTTCCAGTTTTTCGCGTTCCGGTCCGAAGGCTTCGATGGCTCTTTGCAGGGCGTTTTCCTGATCGGTCAGTTCACCGATTTCACGTTGCAGGTTTTCAATCGTGGTCAGCCATTGGATGGCTTGGGTCGTTTCGGCTATCTGCCCGGCAAGCGTGGTTTCTTTTGTCTTGTGGGTCGCCAGTTCCTGTTGCAAGGCGTTTTCCTGTTCCGGTTCCAGCAGGGTGATCGCTCCCAGTTCGGCTGTGAGCAGTTTCAGTTTTTCGCTTTCGGCGCGCGACAATTCGTGTACGCGGATGGAGATGTCGCTGTATATGCCGGTTCCGGTGATTTGTTCGAGAATCGGTGCGCGGTCGCTCGGGCTGGCTTTCAGGAAGGTGTCGAACCGGCCTTGCGCCAGCAGCATGGAGCGTGTGAACCGGTCGAAGTTCATGCCGGTAAGGTATTCGATTGTGCTGGCGGTACGCTGAATACCGGATTCGATGATTTCGCCGGTATCGGCGTTGGCGATTTCATGTCTGGCTTGCTGGAGATTGCCGTCGCTTTTCTGATATGCGCGGCGGTGGCTCCAGTGGCAGCGGTAGTGTCCTGTCGGCGTTTCGAACGTGACTTCGGCGAAGCATTCTCCGGTCTGGCGGGACATGATACCGTTTTCTTTCTGGGACATTTGCTCCAGTCTTGGTGTACGTCCGTAAAGTGCGAGGCAGATCGCGTCGAGTATGGTGGTTTTGCCTGCGCCGGTCGGGCCCGTGATCGTGAAAATCCCGTCGGATGTATATGAAGGGTGGGTCAGGTCGATGAACCATTCTCCCGCCAGCGAATTGAGGTTTTTGAAACGTATTTGCAGTATGCGCATCGTCAGTCCTTCTGTGTGGCGGGTCGTTCGTCGTTTTCCAGCGAGAAAACCGCTTCGCGGTAAGTGGCGGTCAGTGCGGGGCGCTGTTCCTGTGGAATGTCGTGGGCATCCAGACAGCGGGTAAATACTTCGTAAACGTCCATGTCATGCAGTGTTTCTTCCGGCTGTGTCCGTTCCAGCACACGGTCGATAATGCGCTGGTCGCGGACGCGGATGATGTCCAGCCGGGTGCCTTCGACAGCGCTTTCCAGCTGCTCGCGCAAGTCGCCGATGATTTCGGCGCCTTTGTAGATGACTTCCAGCCAGATGTTTTCGTCCTCCGCAGCCAGTTCGCGGATGCGCGCCATGATGGTATCCAGATCGCCGCGGATGCTTTCCAGTCGCTGGAATACGGGGACGCCGAGGGGACGGACCGTCGGGACGGTTCCCTGAAATTCGACGAGGCAAACGCTTTTCTGTTGCCGCGCTTCACCGAAGCCCATCGGAAGCGGGGAGCCGCTGTACCGGATGGTGTCGGTGTGATTGACGGTTTGCGGTACATGAAGATGCCCCAGCGCGACATAGTCCAGGTTGTCCGGGAAGATGCCGGCGGTGACGTGGGCGAGGGAACCGACGTACAGTTCCCGTACACCGTCACCGTCGATTGTCTGGCCACCCGCGGTGAAGAGATGCCCCATCGCCACGACGGGAATATCGCCGCCGAGTTCCTGCCGCTTTTGTTCGGCAAGCGCGGTGACGTTTGCGTAATGCGTGCGGATGCCTTCGAGCAGTTTTTGTTCTTTCTGGTCGGCGCTTTCACCGGCTTCGGATGTCCGGATATCGCGATCACGGAGATAGGGGACGGCACAGACGATCAGTTCGGGATTGCGGTATTCATCATGCAGTACCAGAACTTCTTCTTCCGGCGGATGGTTGCCGTGACCGATGACATGGATGTCGAGTGCCTTGAGCAGCTGTTGCGGTGCGTCGAGAAAGGCGGGAGAGTCGTGATTGCCGGCGATGATGACGATATGCCGGCAGGACGAGCGGATGGTTCGCCCCAGAAAACGGTAATACAGTTCCTGCGCACGGGTCGATGGCGTGCTGTTGTCGAATATGTCGCCAGACACCAGCAGGGTGCTGACTTCGTTCCGCCAGATTGTTTCGGACAGCCAGTCCAGAAAGGCTTCGAATTCGTCATAACGCTGTCTGCCGTACAGCGAGCGGCCGAGGTGCCAGTCGGAAGTGTGAAGGATTTTCATGAAAACGTGGGCCTGGTACGTATCGAGGCGGTGTTCGGGAAGAAACTGTTTATATTACCGCCAAACAATGGTCTTTTCCGTTATGAAAGGAATAAATTTCAGGCGGGTATGGCAGAACATGGAGGGCGCCTGATCTGATCGATGTTGTTGGAAACAATCGTCGTTTCGGTTATGAACAACGGGAGTGCTGTCTGCGTGTACCGGATTATTCTAGAATAGGCGATGATGATGGTTTCCCCGTTCGGGATGAATGATTTCGCTGGTATGTTCCCTCGTGAAAATCTGATTTTTGTCAAAGGCCAGAACAGGACGGCCAATATTGTGGCGATTGCCAGAAAGGGCAATAAAGTCTGGGTTGAATTCGGTGCTTATGGCAATTCGCCATCCCGTTCTTATACTTATCGTGCCGATAATATCAGATGGTTTAAAAAGCCCGCAGTTTACGATCCGGCAAGCAAGGTGCTGAAGCCGACAAAAAAATATTTCAATAAACATTCATTTTGGCCGAAAGAAGCATTTTCTTATTTGTGCCATTTTTCCGATGATGTCATCAGGGAAAGCGGGAGTGATTCGAAGACCGGATACTGGTATGCCGAAACAGAAAGCGGACTGTGGTTTGTTTTTGACGAGTCGGAAGTCGTGGCGGTCGACAATCTTTTGTTGACTGACCGCAAGGTGACCGATGTTTTTGAATATCTCAGGACAAGTGCCGGCGCAAGCAAACTCAAAAACGAAAACGGACAGCTTTTGCTTCAGGGGCAATATGCTGATATTGTTTGTATTCCCGATACAGCTATCGCAAAGGAATATCTGTCGCCAGCGGAATATCGGGATATAAGAGCGCAAGTCGGAACAGTGCTTTATCCGTTCGGTCTGAATGAAAGCCAGTGCACGGCGATACGAAATGCATTGGCATCGAGGGCCAGTGTAATTCAGGGGCCGCCAGGTACAGGGAAAACCCAGACGATTCTGAATATTCTTGCCAATCTGGTATGGCAGGGCAAAACCGCTCTGGTGGTTTCCAACAACAATTCGGCGACGAAAAATGTGGCGGATAAACTGGCGGACTGCCAGCTGGATTTTCTGGTCGCGGCGCTTGGCAATGCCGATAACCGGAAAGCGTTTCTCGATAATCAGGGTTATATCGGATTACCGGACGGTTTTTCGGGTTGGCGACTGGATTCCGCATATGCAGCCGGACTGGAAAATGAATTGTCGGTACTGAGTGCGAATCTGGACCGTATTTTCCGGCTGGAGAGGGAAGAGGTACAGACAAAAACCGCCTTGTCGGAATTGTTGCTGGAAGCCTCCTATTTCCGCAAGGATTGCCGTCGTCCGGATGTTCCTTTTGAAATCAGATGGAAACTGTTCGATCAGGAAAAACAGCTCGATCGTCTGATAAGGTTATGGAAAAGCAAAAAGGTGCGAGAAAATTTGCAATCCGCTTCTTCCGGATTGTCTGGATTTTTGTGGAAAATCAAATGTTTATGGACGTTTCGTTCACCCGGTTTCCATCATTTGCCCGATCATGAGCAGGAATTGCTGCTCCAGCATGCCATTTATGATCTGAAAGAAAACGTTTTGCGTGAAAAGATCAGGACGATCAGGGCGGAACTTGACAGATCCACAGCGATACCGCCATGTCGGCAGATGGTATTATGAAGCGTATCCAGTCGGTTTCGATGTTGTTGTTGAAGGATCGTCTTTTCCGGAAATATCATAAGAAATCACGATTGCGCTTCGATTCGTTTACGATGCGTTCGGACTGGCGTGCGTTTCTTGAGTGGTATCCCATTGTCCTGAGTTCGGCTTTTTCTTCACGTTGTCTGGGGCAGGATGTCGAATATGATTATGTGATTATGGATGAAGCGTCGCAGGTTTCTGTCGAAACCGGATTTCTGGCGCTGACATCCGCGAAAAATGCCGTTATCGTCGGTGATCAGATGCAGCTTCGCAATGTGGTCACCGACAAGGATCATATCGAACTGGATGATATTTACCGGAAATTCAGCGTACCTTACGGATATCATTGCGCAGCGCAAAATTTTCTGAGTTCGATTCTTGCCGTTTTGCCGAAGATTCCGCAAACCATACTTCGGGAACATTATCGTTGTGTACCGGCCATCATCGATTTTTGCAACAAACAGTTTTATGACGGTCAATTGCTCATTATGACCGAACCGATCGATGGCATGGTTCCCCTTGAAATTTTCCGTACCGTGGCAGGTCAGCATACGCTGGGACGATCTCATGTCAATTTGCGTGAAATCAAAGAGATACAGTCCAGGATATTGCCTTCGATTTCCGGAACGGACAGTATCGGTATTATTTCACCGTTCAGAAACCAGATCGATGCATTGCGTGATGTTTTGCAACACGATTATCCGGATGTTGAAATAGATACAGTGCACAAATTTCAGGGCAGGGAAAAAGATGCCATCATTTTGACACTGGCCGAAAGCCGGATTTCATCGTTTGCCGACAGCCCCGATCTTTTGAATGTCGCCGTTTCCAGAGCGAAGAAAAAACTTTGTATCGTCATCACGGGCAACGAGATACCGGAAAATACCCATATTTCCAATTTGCTGGAATATATCAATTACGAGGGTGGACCGGAACATAACGGTTCCGTCGTTTCGATTTTTGATTTTCTCTATCATCAATATACCGATATACGCAAGGAATTTCTGGCCAGACATACCCGTGTTTCGGAATACGATTCCGAAAATCTTCTTTATGGCTTGCTGGAGGATATATGGCAGGAATTTCCGGCATTCGGTGATTTGCAGATATCCATGCATATCCCGCTCAATCGCCTGATACGCCGCCACGACAAACTGGATGCCGAAGAATCAGAGTTTGTCCGGAATCCGCTGTCGCATCTGGATTTCCTGATCTGGAAGAAGCTGACACACAAGCCGGTTCTTGCGATCGAGGTGGACGGTTACCGCTTTCATCACTCCGATATGAGCCAGAGACAACGGGATGAATTGAAAAACCGGATTTTCCGGAAATGTTCGATTCCGCTGCTTCGTCTTTCGACAAAGGGAGATAACGAAAAAGCGCGTATCATCGCTGCGTTGCGCTCGGATAAAGGAAAATAACCGTATGAAAACAAACGGGTTTTCATACGGTTCACCGATGTTCAAATCGTGGTTTTCCGGGCGAGATATTTCCCGGTGACGCTGTGCGGATTGGCTGCGATTTCGGATGGCGTTCCGGCGGCGACGATTTTCCCGCCGTCTGAGCCACCGCCCGGTCCCATGTCGATGATGTAGTCAGCATTTCGTATGAGATCGAGGTCGTGTTCGATGACGATGACGGTGGCGCCGTTTTCGATCAGCGTCGCGAATACGTCCAGCAGGGTCTGGACATCCAGCGGGTGAAGGCCGATCGTGGGTTCGTCGAATACGAATACGGTGTCGTTTTGCGCCTTGCCCATTTCACTGGCCAGTTTCAGGCGCTGTGCTTCTCCGCCGGAAAGGGCGGGGGTTTCTTCTCCGAGCGTCAGATAGCCCAGTCCGAGTTGCCGCAATACGTTCAGCCGCTGGCTGACGATTTTCAGATCCTTGCAGGCGGTCAGTGCCGTCCGGATGTCCATGTCCATGAGTTCGGGCATCGAATAGGCTTGTCCGGAGCGATTTTCGTAGCGGATTTGTCCGGCGGTTTTCAAAAACCGCGAGCCGCGGCATGCGGGGCAGGGGATGTCCACGTCAGGCAGGAATTGTACGTCCAGACTGATGATACCGGTGCCGTCGCAGACGGAACAGCGCAGTTTTCCGGTGTTGTAGGAAAAATCGCCTGCCTTGTAGCCTTGTTCTTTTGCTGCCGTTGTTTTCGCGAATACTTTTCTGAGTTCGTCATGGACGTTGGCATAGGTCGCGACGGTGGAGCGCACATTGATGCCGATCGGTGTGGCGTCGATCAGTTTGACCTGTCTGATACCCGGTGCGTCTATCGACCGGATATGTTCCGGCAGGTTTTCTCTATGGATAAAGGCAGAGAGTGCCGGCACAAGGCTTTCCAGAATCAGCGTGGTTTTGCCGGAGCCGGAAACGCCGGTCACGACGGTCGGTTTGCCTTTTGGAATATCGACTTCCGCGGGTTTGACGGTATGGATAGCTGTTGTCGAAAGGTGAAGTTTTCCGGAAGAGAAGAGGGCGGACATGTCCGTCTTGCGCATGTGGATACGGTTTTTTCCGGAAAGGAAGGGAGCTATCCGCGAAACGGGATTGTCGGCGATGTCGGCGATTTTTCCCTCTGCAATGACATGGCCGCCCGACGCTCCGGCATCCGGTCCCATTTCGATCAGCCAGTCCGCTTCGGAGAGAATCTGTGTGTCGTGATCGACCAGTATGACGGAGTTGCCGTCGGCTATCAAATCCTGCATGACGCCGGTCAGTCCGGTGATGTTGGATGGATGCAGCCCGATGGATGGTTCATCCAGTACATAAAGCACACCGGTTGTCCGGTTGCGGACGGCACGTGCCAGTTGCATGCGTTGCCGTTCGCCTGTGGAAAGCGTGGACGCGGCACGGTCCAGCGTCAGATAACCCAATCCCAGATCAAGCAGACGTTTTGCCGTTGTGTCGAATGCCCCGCAAATGCTTTCCGCCATCGGCTGCATGGTTTTCGGCAGGCTGGCCGGGACGGCCGCTACCCATTTCACCAGATCCGAGAGGGTCATGCGGCAGACTTCGTCGAGAGAGATACCGCACAGTTTCGGCATTCTGGCCGCTTTGGACAGTCGTGTTCCACCACAGTCGGGGCAGGGAGATTCTTTCAGGAATTTCTCGACTCGCTTCATCCCTTTTTCATCCTTGACTTTGGCAAGGGCATTTTCGACGGTATAGACCGCGTTGTAATAGGTGAAGTCCAGTTCGCCGGCCTGATTGGAATTTTTGGCCTTGTAAAGGATGTGTTTTTTCTCGGCGGGGCCGTGATAGACGATTTCTTTTTCTTGTTCGGTCAGGTCGCGGAACGGTATGTCGGTACGGACGCCCATCGCACGACAGACATCGGTCATCAGCGACCACATCAGGGAATTCCATGGCGCGACCGCACCATCGTCGATAGAGAGACTGTCATCCGGCACGAGTGTCGCCAGATCGACGGTCCGTATCATGCCCGTCCCGTCACAGGTACGGCATGCGCCCTGACTGTTGAAAGCCAGTTCTTCTGCCGAGGGCGCGTAAAACGATGTACCGCATTCAGGACAGCGCAGCGCCTGTCCGGCAGCGACAGCCAGCGAGGGTTCCAGATAATGCCCGTTCGGACAACGATGGTTGGCCAGTCGCGAAAACATCAGGCGAAGGCTGTTGAGCAATTCGGTTCCCGTGCCGAAGGTGCTGCGGATGCCGGGAATACCCGGACACTGGCGCAATGCCAGCGCGGCCGGTACATACAACACTTCATCGACTTGCGGTCTGGCAGCCTGCGTCATCCGCCGCCGTGTGTAGGTCGAAAGCGCTTCCAGATAGCGCCGCGATCCTTCGGCATACAGGACACCCAGCGCCAGCGACGATTTCCCGGAACCGGAAACGCCGGCGATGGCGACGATCCGGTTCAGCGGGATATCGACATCAATATTTTTCAGGTTATGGACTCTCGCACCGCGAATCCTGATCGATTCAGGTGCGGTTCTTTCTGTCCTGACAGTTTTTTTGCCATGATTGCAGTAACGTTCAAACGTAGGGTTTGTTCCGGTCATGCAATAGAGGATAGAGGACTTTTGCACGATGTGCCAGATACTGTCTAGTGAAATGCGTCAGTAATTTTACATAATATAAATTATGCGAAGTTTGTGTTGCTCAAAACGTCAAGATTGTTCGTCAATTTCAATGCTGTTGACAAGTTCATCGGCTGTTATATCGTTTTGGACAGCCAACATATCCTTGGCTAACTGACGTTTGTTACGCAATAAAAGATCCAAGTTAACTTCAAAAGTCCTGTACCTGTTACTTTTCATTGTCGGGTAATAGACGTATACATCTTTCTTTTGTCCAATTCTGTATGCGCGATCAGTAGCTTGATCTTCTTTGGCAGGATTCCAGCTTCGCGTAAAATGTATGACGTGGTTTGCTTCCTGTATATTGACGCCAAAACCAACGGCACTAGTCGATAAGATGATGACGTTAAAACCGCTAGCACGCTGGAATTCGTCAATCTGGTTTTGTCGAGACATTTCAGAGTATCTTGAAGTCGTTGTGCTGCCATTGATGATATGAGGGTTCAGATTGAAGTGTGATCTTATCATTTCCTTAAGCGCACGTTGAATTGAGCGGAATTCAGTAAAGATGATAACTTTTTCTTCCTTTTTCTGGATTTCCTGTAATTTTTGTTTTAACCACATCAACTTGGGGGAATCATGTAAATGATCTGCGGAGTATTCAGCTTTTGGATTGGCACATATCAGTCTTAATTCATTGAGCAATGTAAGTACAGGATTTTTCTTTTCCTTTATATTTTTCGAGTATCTGACATTTTGCCGATAATTCATGATGGCATCGTTATATAATGCTATCTGGAAATCACTAAGTTCGATTTCAGGACTGGATTCAAGTTTCTTTGGCATATCATGAGCAATATCTTCTTTCATGCGTCTTAATACAAACGGTTTTATCTTTTCTCTCAGAGCATTACTTATATTTTCATGCCCTGCTCTTCTTTGCTCAATTGGACGCTGATAATTCGGACCAAAGTCATGATTGAGTGATCCCAAATAACCGGGTGATACAAAATCGAAGAGACACCATAAATCAGCAAGAGAATTTTCGACAGGTGTGCCTGTACAAGCAATACAGAATCTTGCGTTGGAACCAACAGCCTTTACCGCTTGTGTGACAAATGATGTTGGATTTTTAATTTTCTGTGCCTCGTCGCATATTACACAGAACCATTCCTCACGGCCGAAAGAAAATTGATGAGTGCGCAATGTATCATAGGTTGTAATAATCAGGTCGCCATTTCTCCATCCTGATTTCAGAATGCGATAGTATCCGCTGTACTCATAATCATCTTTTTTAAGCTCGTCTTTCTTATATCGTAAGGATCTTAGTGTTTCATCATGGAGAACTTGTACCTTTAGGGGTGGTTCTTTGAAAAAACGATATAATTCCTGCTCCCAATTTGTCAAAAGTGAAACGGGTGCCAGTACAAGAACTGGAAGGCGATTTTTTTCATCTGTTTTTTCAAAATAACGGACAATGAAAGAAAGAAGCTGTACGGTTTTTCCAAGTCCCATATCGTCAGCCAATATACAGCCACGCAGACCGCTTGTGTAACAATGGTTTATCCATGAAATGCCTTGCTGTTGGTGTGGAAGCAAGGAATAATTTTTTCTGAATGAATCTGGGATGAAATCAGGATGGTTTTTTTCATAATCCTTTTGCTCTGACTGTCCGGTGAATTCCAGAGATTCGATATTATGATTGATCTGTAGGATGTGATTTGTTGTAAAATTATTTTTTTTTAAAAAATCAGTATTTTCGTTCCGTGCGATGTTTTTCGATGATCCTGAATCTGGAAATTCATTGAATTCTGATTTTTTAGAATGACCTGTTTCCGAAACGGTCGTCGCATTCTGTGTACTGTTATCTCTGGATGTTAAATCATCAAATGCTGGACTTTCAGTAGGATGTTGGCTGTTTTCTAATTCGCTATCGGCCTGGTCAATCCAGATTATTCTTGAATCCTTTAACAGATATTCTGACTGGATTATTTTTCCGGGGCCGATTCCTGTTACACGATCGCCATATTTGCTGATATCAATAATTGAATTCAAATAGTCTTTTTCATTTTTTGTTAATTCATCAAGTATTGTTGCGACGATTTCTGGGTTGACGTCGCTTGTGCGTAGCAAATATTTGTTCCATATGAATGTGGGTTTGTTTCTGTTTAAGGCAGTTCTGGCTTTTTCCAGATAGTTCTTCAGATCGTTTGAGTTTTTAAGCGGCAACAAATCAGTTTTTCCTGATTCTTTGAGTTGACTCAGTTTTATATTTACCTTTTCTATTTTCTTGTTTTTTTCTGTGTGTACTTCAAGCTGATGCTGATATATGGATAACCCAGCATTTTCAAATGAATTGTCCAATTCTTCTTGTGGGAGAACTGATTCTGCATTTTCGCCAAGAAAAGCATATGGGTTGTAAACAAACTCTTCTGCAATATCTTTCGGGATACGCCGTCTTGGCAGTGATTTGATATATTCAAGAACATTCTTTACTTCTTTATCTATAATTATATGAACAAGCTCGCCGGATGCTGTTGTTATCTTATAGGAGTTCCTGACAGAATTTGTTTTGTCAAATGCCTCAATCCACTCAGTGGGTTCTTTTTCGAAACCGGGTGCTACCTCATAATCAATATGATTATCTGATGATCCTCTTGTTATATGCAGTTTAAGTGTATCTGGCTTCAGAATAATTGTTCTTTTGAGAAAATCATCCATTCTGGCATTTGCTGCATAAGCCAGTTTCTTGATTTCTGCGCATTTTTCCTGATGGTATTCAAAACTTCTTTCTGATCGCTTGTGGAACGCCCGGACTGATTTCCAGAATTGATATTGCGAGTTAGGAAACAAGAACTTCTTGTTATTCCATTCAATTACTGCACCATGGTACTTTATTTCACCAACTGGAATGTATTGTTTTTCAACAGTGATCCATGATTTGACCGATATTCTGAAATCCGGATCTGACAAAGTCCCTTTGCTTGTCAGGATTGGACAAATGTTAAGTTCTTCTGGAAGCGAAAGTAGTGAAATACTGTCTGCGTGTTCATTGTTGTCTTTTAATAAGTAGAGTTTTTCCCATGAAAGAAACGGGTAACCGTTACTGTTGTCAACAAAATTTTCTTCCTCAAGTTGTTCAAGGTAAATCTTATATTCATCTGAACCGGTTGTTGAGAAACACAAACCATGTTCATCTTCAGATATTGTCCAATGTGTTTTTTCGGAACCAATCATCATTTGCCAACCCTGTCTGGAAAAATATTATGTTTAGATAGAAAAAATTTTATTTCAGTTTGCCATCGGCCTCTCGAATGAATAAAACGTTTCAAACTTATCTTTGGGTTTTTTAAATGTGAAAGATAAATTTCCTTGCGTTCAATGTTGAATGGAAGTTCGTTTTTATGGTATATATAACAGGCGTGCCCTTTTGTTGAAAATTCAATGACGTATAAATCTTCTATTTGCATTAAAAATGCATTCGCATAGCTTTGGTTATAAAGTATTCCAAGACGATCTTCGTTTTTTGTTCTGAATTCCTTCAAAACTGGAGTATTGTCATATAACGCATCTCTTCCAAGATAAATTTTTGTAAATGTCATTGAGTTAATATAATTTCGCCAGAAATTCAGTCTGTCGTGGTCAACATCTTCATCTGTATCTGCTAGTACATCGAAAAAATGTTGCAAGTCCTCAGATGCAATCCAATTTGAAACCATATGCAGAATTTCATCGGAAACATATTTTTTCCAGTTGGCTCTGTTTCGCCACAATTGCGGGTTTCCCCATTTTGCTATCGCACGATCCTTCAATTCATTGTTTGGAATATATGAGCTGGTTGATTTGTAATATCTTTCAAGAAGTGCAACAAGAATTTCATTTGAATGAAATCGAAAAAGATCGGAAATTTCAAGATAGAAAACAATTTTTTTGCTAAAGGTACGCTCATCATGCGTTGCAATTTCGCTTGCCTTTGATAGCGCTATATCTCGCCATAACCAGCTCTGTTCTGGAATTTTTAATGAATTACTGACTTGTCTTATCGTAAATGACGTAAAGAAATTGTTGTTTAAATGTACAAGTGGATTTTTAGACAAAAGCCACTGGTATTCCCTGATATTTTCAAGCCATATTTTTCTGTGGATTGTATTATCTTTGATAAAGTATTTTATATATTCGCATATATATTTTCTGAGAAGTGTCCAGTTTTCTGATTTACAATTTTTCCCGCCATGCATGTAGTTGAAGTAACTGAACAATATTCCTGCCAAAATTGATTTTCTAACGTTTCCGGATTCAATATCATTAATAAGAAATTGTTCGATTTTTTTGAATATATGTGTAATTTCAAGCGGTATGCCAATTTCATCTATGACACTTCCCATGCCCCAGCAAGCATTTTTCTTTTCGCGAATGCTTAGGTCATCCATCGTGTAATTTCGGTCCAGCTTTAAAAATACCTCATTTGAAGGAACTCGTGGTTTGAATTCTTTTTTTTCGAAAAATGACTCAGATATCCTCTTTTTAAAATCAGTCCTTATATTTTCAAGCTGCGTGCTTTGCACTTGACTGATTTTTTCGATATTAATCCGGAAGTTTGTATTTTTCATATGGATTATTTCAAGGGACATCGTTCAATCTGGTCTGTTTTGAACTTGTGGTGTGTTTTCCTGTTTACATCGTCTTTTATTCCAAAAAAATGCATTCTGAGTTCAACTCTTCTGCTAGCCTCCTTGCTTTCCTTTGCATTGTTGAATGATACACCGCCAGCAAGAAACAATTCTTTTACCATCGCGCGTTGTTCTGGTGTTAATGCGTATTTTCCTATATAAGGATCAATTAGTGAACACATTACCCACTCTGAACGCTTCAGACTGAGATCGAGATTGTACAGATATTCTCCGTCTGTATCTGTAAAGCCTTCTATAACAATTTGCTTGAACCAGCGTTTCCCTTCAGGGCTTTCAGCGACGTCAAGAATAACTGGAACAATATCTGATAACGCTTTTTGTCCTTCATCCGATAAACGGTAATCATTATGTGCAAATGTTCCGACACTTCCAAAATGGATATTGTTGTTGTGACAATCGACCTGAATATTCTTGTTCGTTTTTTCAGCTCCTTTTTTTATTTCATTGCAGAATGAGGCGATTTCAGAATTTCTGCTTCTTTCCCCTACTGTCGCAAGATTGACTTCATGTGATATTGATAATATCGAGACAACCATAACTGAAAGAAAAAGAAACATTAATGCAGTCATCTGATCTGCATATGATATCCAGAATGGTTTTTCAGGCTCATCCTTAGATTTGCCTGAACTTTTTCTTGGCAAATTGAGCATGAACTAAACTCTTCTTCCTGGGACTGCTGTTGTTACTGTCTTCTTGAAATTTCCAAAGACCTCATTAAATTCTTCAAGTGTTTCATTCAAATCATCAATAGTGCTCTTTAAATGCGCTACTGCTTCAGTCATACCACTATTGAACGTATTTGTTGTTTCTGTTATTTTCCTGCAATAGCTGTCGAAATTTTTAATCAGGATATCATTGATTTCTTCGAGATGCACTTCTTCTTCCTGATGATATTCATTGATATGATCTAATACTTCCCGCATATTTGCCAGAACACTATTTCGCGAATCTGCATCCTGTCTTCCAATTGTTATCAGATTCGCAACCTCATTTCTGTAGATTTTATAATCATCCAGCAAATTGGAAATGACTGCTGATGAACTTGAAAGGTTGTCTGACACGAGGCGTGTATTTTCCAGCATTGTGCTGCCACCAGATACTACCTGAGAGGCTTTCTGTATTGCGTTTTCCATTTTTTCTGCCGCAACCAGATAGCGTTGGCCGGAATTGGCAATATTTTCCAAAACGATAGATGTTTTTTCATTGAGTTCATCAATCTGTTTTTGAATGGATTGCATTTGTGTTTCGGTCATATCTTTTATTTTTTCAGCCATCTGGTTTGTATTGACCATCAATTTCTCCTGTGAATTCCCTGTGCGTGTATTTGATTGGTCAATTTTTTCGATAATGTTACTGATTCTTTCGCCTAGTACTTGCATCGTGTTTGTAAGTCCCAACGACATTTCAGACTGACCGCTTCCTATTTTTTCTTGTGTATCCAACAGGAAATTCTGAAGTTGTTCCATTAATTTTTGTTGTCCATTTTGCATATCAGACAATGTCTTGTTTATTTGGGTAGATACGGCTTGCTGAGAGGATGTTCCGACTTCCCTGATTCTTTCTATAAGTGTGCTTATTTCAGAAGCCATAATTTTCATTCCATCCTGAGCGCCTGAAACGACCTTTACAGCTTCTACCAGCTGGTTTCCGAAGGAATTCTCCATTTTTTTGATAAAATTTTCCAGCAAATTTTGTAGCGCTTTTTCTGCGGCCTGCGATTGCGAGCTACTAGCGATTTGAACTGTATCGGATATTTTGGCAAGTGGTTTCTCGAATGTCGTCTGTATGGAGTTACTGACACCGTCAGATATATATTTACTAGCTTCCTTGTATACTTCTTCCATTCTCAGACTTGTATTGCTGTATGTCTGAGATAATGTCGCCGTGGTTACTGTCAATTGTTCGAGAAGTTTTTGATTTGCTTCCAATTGTGTTGACACCATTTTTTCCAGCATCGGTTTCAGTTCATTGATCTGATTGTCAACAAGGTTTTGTAACAAAGGACGCAATTCACTGACCAGACCATCTTTCAGCTGTCTCGATTGGGTTGCACTTTCTTCGGTTGATGTTGCAATTCGTTCCAGAAATTCGTTTCCGATTCCAAGATCAAAAGAATTATCAATGGTGAGTTGCAACTTGTTGAGACATTCTGTGCAACTTTTATATGCTCTGCGTTCAATCATAAGAATTATGATTGACATAGCTATTGCTGTTACAGAACACATAAATGCATCTCGTACCGAATCTAGTAATGTGGCTACGCCAGCTTGTATATTTCCAAGATCAGTAGGATTGAAATTTATTAAACCCCATATTAATCCGAAAAATGTCAGAATAATACCTCCTGCAGGAAACATTCCTGGGACATGTTTGTAGAACTCTGTTTCAAGTTTCAGGTCGATGACAGCAGTTTCTGAAAAGAAATATTCTGATGGTACTGTAGCACGAATATTTTCTGTTCGCAGGATACCATCTTCATCTTCTGATCTTTGCATATAAAGAGTTTCCGAAAACTCTTTCCATAACCTGTTGAGAGATGAATTTTCAAACAGTTTTGTTATTTCTCTATATTCATCTTCCTTTGTTTCGTTATTTTCTTGTATTTCGCGAATCTTATTTTCAATTTCAATCAATTCCTTTTTCAGTTCATTCGCATTTTTGTATATTTTTGCGCTGCATATAAGACCAAGGCCAATAGTAATAACGAGTGCGCTTATTGCAATAATAAGAGAGATTGACATATTAATGAACTTTCAATTTGGGTATTGAAAATATCGTTTATATAAATCGCGAGAGTTTATCTTAAAAATGGTTGTTTGATACACTTTGATTTTGTTCTGACATTGCTTGTTCGCATTTTTCTTTTCCTGAAGTATGACTAATTCTAATTTTGCGGGTGTTCATGTTTTGTAAATGACAATCATTCCTATATTAAATGCATCCTGTATTTTGGCAGGAAGTTTTGCATGACCGCTGGTGTTGAGGACTTTTCTCACCTTTTCTGCGTTTTCAATTTACAAATTTCATCAATATAGCAAATTATGTTGCCGTGCGGAAAATGGCAATGTTGTAAATTCTCTGGAGTTTCGGTGGATGGGCTGGTCTGGCTGGCGATGTGCGGATGGGGACGGGGCCGTGTTTGGTGGGTGCCGTTCCGGGCGGGATGATATGGGGAGATTGCGGGGGGAATGCCCCGCCCTGCCGTGTGGCAGGACAGGACGGGTTCAGTGCGGGTTATGCGCTGATTTTTTCGTGGATGATGGCGGCGTTTTCCGGTTGTTTTTCCCTGATGGCTTCGTTTGCGGTATCGCAGAGTACGCTGACGATGTTGCCGTTATCATCGAACATGCAGGTCATGATTTTGGACTGGTGCATTCTCAGGATGTCTTCTTTGCCGAGGCGTGTGGTCTGGGCGGTTTCTTCCAGTGTGATGGGGGGTGGTTGGGTCTGGCGGCGGTCGCGTTCGCCCTTGAAGCGCAGTTTGTTGTAGAGCGCCCAGAGCAGGAATACGCATATGAAGCCGCCTATCCACGGAAAGAAGCGCGTGATGAGGTGCTTGATTGCCAATGAGTCTTTTTTGTCGATGATGCTGGTGAACAGGGTGTCGTCGATCATCTGGCAGCACAGGGCGATGAAGGTGACGATCAGGTACAGCATGATGCACCAGAATACGATGTGCAGCAGGATACCCAGTGTGCACTGTCCCGCCGTTTGACGGTCGCGATAGCACACTATCAGGTCTTTTGGATCGGTTTGCATCTTGGTGTTCCGTTTGGTTGGTCAGTCGTTTGGACGTGTCAGGATGTTGCGTTGTCTTCTTTTCGGGAATTGATTCCCCTGTCGGTCGTATGCCACCGTCCGCGTTTTTTGCCGCTGGAGAAGAACATGGCTTTCGGGAAGGCGATCATGGAAACGATCCAGTTCAGCAGCCAGTAGAAAATCGGGTACCAGATGATGGCGAGGTAGATGCTCAGCAGTCCGCGATCGTATTTGCGTTCCATGAAGAAACAGACGGCGAATTGCAACAGACAGGTCGCGCCCAGTATCAGTCCGGTATAGGGGAGCGAGAATAGCTGTTCTGTCGAGGTGTCGGGCAGATTGATGAACAGTTTGACGATGGATATGACGGTCAACAGCAGGAGTATGTAGCTCCATGCGACACTCAGTATGTATTCGATGAAGATACCCCAGAAACGGCGTGCTTTCCAGTTGAACAGGTTGTGGCAATAGTTCTTGAAGGCTTCCCCTCCCCCGACTGCCCAGCGCAGGCGCTGTTTGAACAGGCCGCCCAGTGTTTCAGGCATGAGGATCCAGCACAGGGCGTGCGGTTCGAAGCGGATGTCCCAGTGTTTGACCTGCAATCGCCAGCTGATGTCGATATCTTCGGTGATGGTCAGTTCGTTCCAGTAGCCGACGCTGTGCAGCGCACGGCGGCGGTAGGCGCCGATGACGCCGGAGATGGTGAAGATGCGTCCGTATATCCGTTGTGCGCGTTTGAGCAGTCCGACGATGGCGGAAAATTCGCCGACCTGGATGCGTCCCAGCAGCGTGCTGCGGGTGCGGATACGCGGGTTGCCGGTTACGGCGCCAACACGCGGGTTGTTGATGAAGTGGCTCATGATCCAGGTGACGGCGTAGTGGTCCAGTATGGCGTCGCCGTCGATACAGACCAGAAATTCGCCTTTGGCAGCCAGCGCGCCGGCTTTGAGGGCGACGGCCTTGCCCTGGTTGGTGGCGAGCTGGACGACCCGCATCCGGGGGATGGTTTTCGCCACGGCTTCAAGTTGTTCGCCGGTATCGTCGGAGCTGCCGTCGTTGATGGCGAGGACTTCGTAGTTGGGGTAATGCAGATCGGCCAGCGCCGTGAAGGTTTCGATGACGTTGGACGATTCGTTGTAGCACGGTACCAGTATGGATACGAAGGGGTATTCAGGCAGTTCCGGCGGAACGGTGTAGTGCTGCCCTCTTTCGTAGCGGTAGTAGTACAGCAGTGCCCCTGTCATCCACAGGTATGACATGAGCAACGGATAAAAGAAGGCGAAATCGAACAGCAATTCGAACAAGGAGTCAAACATTTCTATCTTTTCTCTGTGTTCTCAGTGGCGTGCCGAAAAATAAGGGGCGATTGCACGGACATCCGGATGGCCGATGATAGGGTCGTCGGGATAGTAACCGAAATTATAGGCGCCGTGTTCGAGCAGTTGTTGCATCTGTTTGACCATGATTTCGTTCGGCATCGGTCTCAGATTTTCCGGACGCCAGTCCTTGGCCTGCAGTTCGAAAACCGTTCTGCGCAGTCCGAGCGGATGTTGTGCGACCTTGTCGATGAGGTCTTGCATCCACTGGTCGGCATGGTCGGCAGCACCTTCCATGTAAGGCATGGCTTCCACCCCGGTATAGTCGTAGGTCGTCAGGAAGTCGTCGAAGTTCTGAGCCATCCATTCTTCTGCCTGTGGTGTGAGGATGACGGGCGCATACATGTTGCGGGACGTGAAGACCGGCGGATGCCATTTTTCGACGGTGGCCTGCAGTTCCTTGGTGAAGTCGATCAGTGCCCTGCTCTTCGCACGGGTGAAGGTGTGCATGAGTTTCGGGTCCTTGCGGATCTGTTCCGGGTCATCAGGCAGGCCGATGCTTTTCAGCCATGCTTTTCCTGCCGGGCTGACGTCTTCGAAGTCGCCGATGATGCCGTCGTCATGGAAGATGATGCCCATGATCGGTGCATGGGTTGCCAGATCTTCGTAGATTTCGTTGATGATACGACGGTTGTCGGCGTCGAATGGCGTCAGACGGGTGTAAAAGACTTTCTTGTCAGGAGATACGGCCTGAACGACCGGACGGTCTTTCAGGTCGAAACCGAGAATCGGCAGCCATGCATAGACTTCACATTTGTATCGTGTGGCCAGTTGCCAGGAAATATAGTTGAAGAAGTCCGAACGCATGGGCAGATGGCGGTTCGGGAAATACAGTTCGTCTGCGGTACCATTGCCGTCAGGATCGGCGAATGCCTGAAGATAGATGACGTTGGCGCCGGACGCCTGGATGCGGTCGAACAGCAGCGAGGTGTTTTTCTGGCGCTGTACAGGGTTTTCGTCGTAGATCATGTCCAGATCGACATGCATGACGCGCTGGATAGGCAGATCGGCGACAGGCAGGTCTGCCATGGCGTTGCGGCGGCGGTAATCGGTGCTGCCGCCCATGACGCCTGCTTCGACTTTGCGCATCATTCTCGGCAGATCGATTTCTTCATGCATCATGAGTCTTGGAATGGTCGGCCAGTCGGAGAAGAAAGCCAGCGATGCGGTCAGCGGGTAACCTGCTTCCTGTGCAGCCTGTACACCGACCTGGTTATAACGTCCGTATGGCCAGACGGCGACGAGCGGACGATGTCCGGTCTTGCTGTAAATGATGTCGTAGGATTTTTTCCAGTCGTCGTGAATTCTTTGTTTGAAGGCTTCGACGGTTTCATACTGGCCGGTTTTTGCGTCATACAGTCTGTGTGCGCCGGCAGGCAGTTCGATGCCTTGCGGGTTGCCCTGGTGTCCGCGATGCAGGTTATGGGAATGCGATGCCAGTTCGACGATACCGGAATCGGCCATTTCACGGATTTGTTGCCAGTTCAGGAACGCCGAACGCGGGAGACGGGTCCGGCCGCCGTACTCGACGAGTTCGCCTTCCGGCGTTTCCAGCCAGCCTGTTTCAAGAGACAGAAAGGCGGTGTAGCCGTAGGATTTGAGCATCGGATAGACGATTTCATAGAAGCTGCTGTAACCATCGTCGAACGAGAGCAGTACGGATTTTGGCGGCAGCGGTTTTCCGGTTTCTTTTGCCTTGAGGACATCCTTGACGCTGATGATGTGGTAGCCGTTTTCTTTCAGCCAGTCGAAGTGGGTTTTCAGCTCCTCCTGCGAGACGGGTGCGGTGTCGTCGAGGATGCCGTTTCCGAGTGCGGGAACCACATTGTGGTAACACAGTGTGATGAACGAGGGAATCGGCGTTTCGGTATTTGCCGCGGTGGCGGCGGTTGCAAAGGTGCACAGTGCGAGCATGAAGCCGAGTGCGAATCTTTTTGCGGTAGTCAATATGTGAGCGATCATTGTGAAAAGTTCCACGTTGTATGCAGACTGGATTAAAACATTGTTCCTGGCGTTGCCGTATCCGGACGGCACCTTCACCGGCATGCTGGAGTGCAGCCGCTGACGGAATGGCTGTATGTCCCCTGGGGGCGATATGAATAAAATCTGCTCATTGTAGAGCGGATTGTCCTTTTTCTCTACTTTTCTTTTGTAAAACTCTTTACAGCTCGCGACCTTTTCCGCAGGTTGCGGTTTTGCACTGATCCATATTCTACGCGAGCGCTGGACATGGTGCCTTGCGAGGCGGTGACCATGGTCCTGATCTGCCGATGCTTTCATCGGAAAAATGTGTGTCGCACAGCACGGTGAGCGAATTTTGCACCTCCGGCGCATGTGCGTTTCCTTTTCACGGCTTCATACCATAAACGGATATTACTTTCAAACAATTTTTCAAAAACATGCCTTAGATCATGAACAAAAAAAAGCAAGCGTTTTATATTAATAATTAATCGAACGATATGACAGAAAAAACCGAAGTATCTTGTGCGTTAAGCCAATCTTTATATGAGGAGTCATTCAAAATGGAAACGATGCTTGTATTTTTGACGCTCTCAGTATTTATTTTCGGTGGTATTGTGATCGTCCAGTTGTATGTCATGCAAAAGAAACGCAAGGAAATCGATGAAACCAGACATCGGCTGGAAGATATGCTTGTTCGTGATTGCGGCGATGCCATTTCCAAATATCGTATGCGTTTTATGCGTGTTCCGAAAAATGACGTCGGTTATCTGACCCGTGTCAAACTTTCCCACGAGGCGAACATGCCGGAGTTTTATCTGGCGTTCGGTGGCAACGATGCCGAAGTGCTGGGATATGCCAAATTTTCCAGGAAAGAAAACAATGGCCACAAATCGACCTATGTATTGAGTGAAGTGCTTCCGGCCAGTGCACCTGTTCCCTGCCCTGTTCTGTCGTTGCATAACGAGTTGTACACGCTGGATGAAGCGGTCAATACGCACAAGACGATCGATGCAAAACTGGATCGTCTGATCAGTATTCGTGTGGCTGAAGCCGGCTGAACGGTTTTTTCCGGACAAAGACGGGATGATGCAATCCCGGAGGTAGGGTTCTTTTTTCCGGAAGAGAAAAAGTTTCCATTGAATGGTTGTGACCGGATGATATCGTCCGGTCTTTTTTTTGCCCGGAATCCGAGGTGAAACAAAAAACCGGCAAGCGTCGCTTGCCGGTTTCGGGATGTACCTTGCGGTATACGATAGCGGTATATCAGGCACGGAAGCAGTCCGACAGTGCCGTACCTGCGATCTTGTTTTTGCCGCTCATGTCGTATGCACGGCAGCCATTGGCACTGACTTCATCGATCAGCATGAGCTTGCCGGTTTCGGCATCACGGCCCCATTCGATCTTGATGTCCCAGAGATCGAGGCCTTTCTGTTTGAACAGGTCATGGATCAGGCCCATGGCACGTGCGTTCAGTTCGATCAGTTCGTTGAGGGTTTCGCGGGACATCATGCCCAGTGCGACGATCGAGTCGGGAACGATCAGCGGGTCGCCGCCTGCGTCGTCCTTGATGGTGATTTCATAAACCGGCGACGAAAAGATCATGCCGTCCTGTGCGCCCGGAACGGTTTTGTAGCGACGGATGAAACTGCCGGTTCCTCTCCAGCGGCAGACCCATTCCAGACCCGGCTTGAAGGTAACGGCTTTTCTGACGACCATCGACAGGTTGTCCAGGTCGTAGGAAACCATGTGGGTCGGGATGCCGTTGGCTGCCAGATAACTGAAAATGGTGGTGGTCATGGACAGGCATGCGAACCCCTGACCGGTTGCCAGCGAGTCGGATACATTGTTGCCGCCCGGATCGACTTCGCCCTGATCGTTGAGGGTCACCCGGTCGGTGAATTTCAGTTCCAGCGTGTAGTCGCCGTGGCTGTACACGTCTTTTGTTTTTCCGCGTTGCAGAAGCGCCATGCTATGTTTCCTTTTCTGTATGATCGTTGTCGAAAACGATATGGATGTTGTCAAACCGGCATTTTAAGCTGAAAGCCGCTGTTTGGAAAACGGTTTTTTCCCGAATGCGTTGACGCATACCGGATATTTTTTCACTGTATGCGATGTTGAGCATGGTACCTGTCTTTTTATGATGCGGGATCTGTGTGGCGGGATTCGGGGTATTCGTTCCGTTTTGCCGTGTCGTTCCGATCTTTGGTATGCACAGTCCCGCTTGCTGTTTTCGTGAATGGCATGTGACGACTGGATGAAGGTTTTTCAGAGGGAAAAGTACGGAAAGAATACGTTTGCGATGGCGTTGCGATGTTATCATGCTGTAAGCCGGTAACCGGATACGGGTGGTTTTTGGAAACGGTGTCGTGCAGGAAGATGTGCATGCCGTTTTTCCGTCCGGGATCGTCGCTTCTTTGTCGAAGACTTTTGAAAGGAATGAAAAAATGAGTGGATTCCGTCCTGTACCTCTTGAATATGCGACCAGACTGATCAATCATGGTCCGACGATTATGGTCACCAGCCGCAGCAAGGATGGCAAGAAGCGCAATGTGATGACCGCGGCGTGGTCGACGCTTGTGGAATTCGATCCGCCGCGTCTGGTCGTTGTCATCAACAAGGATGCCTATACCCGTTCCCTGATCGAGGAAAGCGGTGTGTTTGCGGTTTGTGTACCGACGGTTTCCATCGTCAATCAGGTTTATGCCGTCGGCAGCGTTTCGGGGCGCGAGATGGACAAATTCACGCAGTTCAATCTTGCTGTGGAAAAGAGTCCGGAACTCGATATTCCTGTGATCGAAAAAGGATGTGTGGCCTGGATGGAGTGCCGTCTGTTGCCGGAACCCGGACCACAGGAACGTTACGATACCTGTTTTGGCGAAGTGGTTTCCGCGGCGGCCGACGAACGTATTTTCAGGGACGGATTGTGGAATTTCACGAAGGAAAACCGCGATCTGCATACGATCCACCACCTTGGCGGCGGCAATTTCGTCGTCAGCAGCGATATGGTGCATGCCCGCGAAATCTAGGCCGCATGCCCTGCCCTTGCATGACCGTTTCCGGGCATTTCATGCGGCGGCAGGGTTATGGTGCACAGGCGTCGTCGACAGTCTGTGAAAAAACTTCCGGTGTATAGGCCGGTTTGCTTGCGTGTACGTATTCCGGTAGGACCACAGGCGCCGGTTCGGTATGCAGTGTCAGATAGGTCGGTGCATGGTAGTCGATACGGACTTCACGGCTGCCGTCCGCTTTTTGCCAGAGTCCGAAATGGATGAAACTGCCCGGAAAGATGGAATTGGGTCCCTGCCCCGGCAGATTCCAGCCTATATCCAGCAATCCGCCGATACCGGCGATATTCGTGTCGTGTCCGACGAGTATGGACAATGCAGGCGATGTGTCCGACAGCAGGGTATCCCGGATATGACGCAACAGCTCGCTGTTGCCGGCTTTCGCCAGCGCGGGAGTGCGGTGGATCGCGTCGAATATCCTGTCATGCAGCGGGACGATTTCTTGCAAAACGGTTTGATCGGCCTGTCCCCATCCCGCATTCTTGCCGGGCCATTGCCCGTATTCCAGTAACATGATTTCAGCCAGTGTGGAAGCGATCGGCCATTTTCCGGTGATGGCGAACCGTGCATTGGCGGTATTGATGGAAATCATGGTCGCCAGTTTTTCAAGCGGAATGTTTTGTCGTTGTTGTGAAGGTATGCTGCAACAGCCGGTGATTTCCTGTATCCGGTCAAGTGCGGATGTAATGGCAGGATCGTTTTCAAGGGCCTGAAGCCTGTCACGGACTTCTTCCAGTGCAGCTTGTCTGTCGAGGTGTTTGTATGCGGTGGCATCGGGATGAAACAAACGGTTATATCGGCTTCCCTGTTCCGGTTCGATACCGCAGTTCGGAAAAAGTCCTTCGGAAATGGCCATGGCCGTCCGGACGGTTCGCTGATCCTTGTCGGCGATCAGTGAATAGTGTTCCGGTGCCGGGCATCCGTTTTCCGGCAACAGGGCGTATTTTGACAGTTCCGGTTTGAGCGCACGCCATTGTGCCAATACCAGTTCGTACCCGCGTGGCGTCAGTTCGCCGGGAGCGACTGGCCAGGCAGGCCATGGCTTGTCGGCCCATGCAGCCAGTTTTTCCGGAGCCTGGGTAGGCGAGCGTACACCGTGACGGCTGAGAATGACGGAGCGTATCAGTTGTTCCTGTGGCTTGTGCGTTTCTGCAACCGGCGTTGCATGGATGGTCGCGGTACAGGAGATGGCGACGATCAGCATGTTTGCGAGGTATCGGGAGAAAGGTTTCATGATGAACCTGCCGTTTCGTTGGGGTAATGGATGGCCTGATTGTGCCAATGCCGTTACGTTGCCGGTTTGTTTTCGGGCAAACATACTGGTCAATGGCTGAAAACGGACAGGCAAGGTCTGCGGTATGGCAAAAGGATGCGCTGTATGTCGCACAGGTAGTGTAACATGCGGTATTTTCTTTATATCCGGGTTTGTTTTTCCGATGCGTTTTTCCGAGACGGCACGGGGTTACTGGCTGGCTTTGCTGGCGACTGTGCTATGGAGTACCGTTTTCCCCCTGGTCAGGGTATTGCCGGAGAGTCTGTCGCCGGTCGAGTTGGCGTTCTGGCGCTGGTTGTTCACGTTTTTGTGTATGGTGCCTTTCGGCCTGACGGCCCTGAAGACACACTGGTCACTGGTATGCGATAACTGGAAATGGCTCTTGCCTGCCGGGGTTCTGGGATTTTCGGCATACAGTATTTTGATGTTTGAAGCGGGACATACGACAGATGCCACCAATATGTCGCTGATCGCGGCGACGGCACCGGTTTTCATGGCATTTCTGGCATGTACGTTCATGGGCGAACGGTTGTCGCCGCTCCAGTTTGTCGGGCTGGCTGTCGCCGTGACCGGCGTTGTCGTGCTGGTGCTGGATGGTGACTGGCGTCATTTGGCCGATCTGTCGTTTACGATGGGTGATTTGTGGATGCTGGTGGCGGCGTTTCTGTTTGCGATATACAGTATGCTGGTCAGGCGGCGTCCTGCCGCCCTGCCCCAGAAGGTTTTCATGATGGCGATGCTGGTTTGCAGCGTGCTGGCGCTCTCTCCCATGATGGCGGTGTCAGCCATCCGTCCGGATTATGTCCTGCCGGACGGCATGACGATGCTCATCATGCTTTATATTGCAGCGATTCCGACACTGACGGGTTATCTGCTCTGGAACCGTTCTGTCGAATATATCGGTGCGGCACGGGCCGGTATCGTCTATTACAGTATTCCGCTCTTCAGCAGTCTGGAAGCTGTGGTCTTTTTGCATGAACAAGTCTCGTTTTCACAGATCACCGGTGGTGTGCTGATTATCGGCGGCATTCTGCTCTCTTCCCTCAATATCCTGAAGACGCTTCGCCGAAGTTGAAACGGGAACGTTTGAACAGGTTTTCCCTGGTTTCAAGGTAGAGAGGATCAGGCAATAACCGGATATTTTCGTTGCTTTCGTTACATCGCACCGGCAGGTATTCTTGTTCACGGATCGTGCCATATATATAGACAGCGTGATGGAGGTGACTATGGCGAACGTACTGATTGCGTATTATTCAAGGGATGGGGAAAACTATCGCGACGGGCGCATTGTCGATCTGGCGGAAGGCAATACACAGGTCGTCGCGAAAAAAATCCGGCAAATCACAGGAGGTGAACTGTTTCGTATCGAACCCTTGCATCCCTACCCCGCCGATTATCATGAAACGACCGAACTGGCGCAAAAAGAGTTGCAAGACAATGCACGCCCTGAACTGTCGGGCCCACCATGTCCGGTGGAACGGTACGATATCGTGTATCTGGGGTATCCGATCTGGTGGGGCGTGATGCCGATGCCGGTGCTGACCTTTCTGGAAAAATATGATTTTTCCGGCAAGACGGTGATTCCGTTCTGTACACATGAAGGCAGCGGAATGGGCGACAGTGTCTCGTATATCCGCCGGTGTTGTCCGGGGGTGCGGGTACTGGATGGACTGGCGGTGTACGGCAGCCGTTGCGACCGGGCGGATCAGGCGATCCGGGCATGGCTGCAAAAGACGGAATCTGCCATGAAAGTTAACGGCGTTTGAAACGGTCGGCAGCTGTCCTTGTTTCAAAACCCGCACGGTCCGAACCGTTGGGGTACAGCTCGTCCAGAAAATTTTTCTCTTCTTCGAGTGCGGTTTCGGGAATTTCTTTCCACCAGTGCCTGTTGGCGCCTGATGTCCCGTCATGCCAGCGGTAACCGCGGGTTTTCAGTGTATCGCGCACTTCGAAGGGAGCGCCGAACGCATGGACGGTAATGGTTTTTCGGCCGGCCTGTTCAAGCAGGTCGGCCATCGCGTCAGGATGGATATGCAGCAGCCACGCCAGTGCCAGACAGTCGATAGTGGCGCGATGGGCTTCGTAGAAATATCCGGATTTGAGCGACAGGTCTTCCAGCTTTCGGCGTGAAAAACCGAGCCGGTTCCAGTCGATGCCTTCCAGCGAGCAGGCCCAGTTCATGTCATCGAAGCCCGTAAAGCGTTTTTCGAAAAACGGCCGGTCGAACGAGGCGTTGTGGGCCACGATCAGGGATGCGTTCTCCAGACAGCTGGCGACGGTTTTTTCATCGATATGCTTGCCTCGCACCATATCGTCGGTGAGGCCGGTCAGTTCCGTGATGAATGGCGAAAGCGGTTTGCCCGGATCTTCGTAGGCGCTGACGATACGGTCGATGGAGACAAGTTTTTTCGCGGAGGGCGAATACGATGCACGAACAAGGCCGAGTTCGATAATGACGTCCGAGTCGGCAGACAGTCCGGTGGTTTCCGTATCCAGAAATACGATGGGTCGTTCGTCTCCGACGGCTTTTGCCAGTTCATATGGTAAAACCAGTCCGGGTTTCGTTACCGGAATACGTTCCAGCAGACGGAAATCATCTGTCTGGGCAATGAGACGCCTGAGGCGATCACGGATGGGCGGACGTTCCTTGCGGTGGGCTTCGGCCTGTGGCTGTACCTGGCCGGTATCGAAAAGGTCTGGCTGCCGTGGTGAAAACAGGTCTCCGTTCATGGAATTGGCTGCATTCGTTGAAAACAGGGGCAATGATACATCCTGAGCCTTTTTCTGACGACTGTTTCTCTCTGGCAGCCCTTTTCCGGCCTGCGCCGGTTTAGGGGGCCGTTTTTCTGCGTTCCATCCAGAGCTGCCAGGCGTTGAACAGGTTTTGCCAGACGATATAGGCGCTGGCGCTGACGGCGACGATGGGGGTGAGGTACGTTTGTGCCAACCATGCGGCCAGAAGGGCGTTTTTCTGGCCGAGCGCCTGTCCACTGGTGATGCGTTCACCGAAAAAAACGCCAAGCCATTTACCGAATGTGAACAGGACACAGCAAACGGCCATGGCAAGGCCGCCGAGCCAGATGGCCGTCATATGATCCGACGGTTCATTAACGAGCGTATGGACGGTTTTTCCGATCACGATCATCAGCGTAACCCCCCACAGGTAAAAGGCGGCTTCCTGCCAGCGGGCCAGTTTGGTCTGGATGGCGGGGACATATCGTTTCAGAAACCATGCGGTCAGCAGCGGCAAGACCAGTACGGGGAATACTTTTTGCGAAATGAGGAAAAAGGCAGGTATAAATCCGATGCCGTTTTCCATGGGATGGATGAGTGGAAAAAACAGCGGTGCGGCAATCGCTGTCGCCAGATTCGACAGCACCATGTAACTGGTCAGACTGCCGGGATTGCCGCCCAGTTTTTGCGTGATGACGGCCGCGGCGGTGCCTGTCGGCGTCATGATGCAGACCATGGCCGCTTCGGCAAACAATGTGTTTACCGGTTTGAGGATGAAATAGACGACGATCGCGCCACCGATTTGCAGTACGACTTGTAACCAGTGCAGCGGGCGGAAACGCAGGCTGGAAAACGGCATTTTGCAAAATGTCAAAAGCAGCATGGTGAAAATGAAATAAGGCACCAGTGCACCGAAATGTCTCCATAAGGGAAAACCGATCGCGCCGACGACGATGGCAAGCGGCAACGTCCAGTTTTTGATGAATGTGATAATGACGTTCATGATTTTTCTTTCTTTTCGGAAAAGCAAAATGCTTCGACTGTTTGTTGATAGTCTAGCGCGCCATTATCTATATAAAAAATACTTTTTTGGTTTGCAATTTATATTTTCATTGTATGAATTGCCGATCTGGTAAGAATGACGGTGTAACGGGAACGGCAGTTCGGGCCGGTATGCCGAAACGCTGTTACCTGCCCCGCTTTCCGATGAAAGCTAACAGGTATTGTTCATGCGAGGACGAGAGTCAGACATGATACGATCTTTTCCGCCCATCGAAGCGACGGAACTTGCCGTCGAACGGCATGAAGTATGGGGGCATCGGATGGTATGAAGACGCGTAGGCTGGCCAAGGAAGTTACGGAATGATATTGCGGCTTCGCAGCAGGATGACAAAACCGTTCCAGCGGTCATGTCTGAGCCAGTCTTCGTACCGGAACATGTGTTCATAAGACTTGCGCGGTCCTGATTGGCTGGCATAGACCGGTAGCATTTTTCCGGTCTTGACAGCGACGATGTCGTCTGGCAAAGGCTGGTGACGACCGAGTTTTTTGCTGTGGCGCGGTTTGTAATAGACACCGAAGTAATACAGTTCGCCATGCCGGATTTTTCTTTTGAAGATGGATGTGACGAAACGGCTCGTCATTTTGTGGTGGCGGTGTCCGTATTCTCCCCGCGGGTTGTGTGTGACGATGGTTTCCCAGGCCTTGGCGGTCATGATATTGGCAAGCGTCGCACGGATGTCGATACCGACGGTTTTCCAGCGATCCTGTTTGTTCATGGCGTCAAGGTCAGGAAAGCCGAGCTGGAGATACTGGGCGTCGCATATGGCCATGGCATTGCGCAATTCATCGTCCCTGACCGGGTCGGTTCCGGCTGTGATGCAAACGACAAGATAGCGCCCCTTGTCCTGGAGCAGATGCCCGCCTCCCCAGATGGTTTCGTCATCGGGATGTGCAACGATCATGAGTTTGTCGGCACGGTCGAGATTCAGTGTCTGCAACATCCGCGCGACGTGTTCCTGAAGTGCAAGCGTGCGGCTGTCTTCTTGCAGGTTTTTTCCATGTCGTCGGATAAGGCGGAAAAGCTGGCTGATGATTAGCAGCAGTGCCAGCAGTATCAGGGCGATGAGCAAGGCGGTCATGGCTGGCTCAAGGACGTTTCAGGCAGCCACTGGAAGTCCATCTGTCGCCAGAGGCTGGTCAGACGGTTCATGGCTTCGTCCGGATTCATGGCACCGTAGTCCGGCGGTGTGAGCGTATCCGGTTTGGTGCCATAAGCCATCAGTTCGATGGAATAACAGTGGTTGTGGTGAACGGTGCGGTAGGCTTGTACGGCAATTGAGCGGTTCGTTTCCGTTTTGCCGCCGCTGAAGAAAGTGTAAAGCGTGCCGCGGTGACGGAATGTTTTGAGGCTGTCTTGTGCTGCGCTTTCAGGCAGCTTGCGACACTGTGCGACGGTGTCCGGATCGTCACTGACACCGATCCGGACCTCGGCGATCGTGGTTTTTTGCTGGGTGCCGGGCAGTGCCAGCGAAACCAGCGGGTGTCCCTGGTCTTTTTCACCGAACCAGCTCCAGTTGCCGTTCTGGAAAGAATCGGCTGTGAATTTCCGTTCCGGTTTGATATGTGCAGGATAGATGAACTGGAAGCCGTAGGTGTTGTCGATCCAGATATTGACTTGCCGTGGCGTTTCCATGATCCGCTTGCGTAACAGGTTGATGTCGATGACCGCGCTGTCCTTGCGGTATTCGGAAGGCGCATCGGCCGGATTCAGCGGGGGTTCGGCTGTTTCCGCCATGGCCGCGCCGGCTGAAAACGCCAGTCCGCATATGATGGCCATTACGCCCGCAATATCGTGTTTTCGCATGATATTCCTATTTCCTGACATGTCCGGTTACAGGGGGTGCCGCCGGAAACTTTCCGTTTTCGTCAGGTTCGCCGAAAACGATGTGGCGTAACCTGTGGCCGGGTTGAGATGACAGTCGAAGGTGAAATAATGCCAGTTGAAACCTTCCCTGACCTGCCCTGTTCCGGTCAGTCTGCTGTTTCCGTGAAGGGTGTGACTGCCTTCACCGCCGGTACCAAGGAAAACGCGGTCGGCTGTCTCATAGCGTTCCCTGAAATATTCCAGTGCGATCGGGCGGCACATGGTTTCCGCCACTTTCTGGGCGTCGCTCATTTGCATGGCCATTTTCTGTTCCGCTTTCGAGTGCAATCCCGAAAAGGCGTTCCGGATGGCTTGCTGTTGCCGCGGTGAAAGTTCGCTCTGGTCAGTCTGCTGCATGTCGGTATTTTCTGCCACAGCCGGAGTCAGCACCAGCCATATGGCTGCCGCACTGGCCAGTATTCCGGAAAATATGTTCATCGACACGCCACGATCTCCATGAGAAGGCAAAATCAGACATGACCATCTTTCGGGCTTTCACCTCGCACCGATTTCCTTATAGTAACAGGTAATGATGCAATTGCTAAATGTCCGGCGTCAGCATTTTGCGGATTGGCCGGACGTTTTGCTGGTGTCATTGTACGGATACCGGATTCCAGTCCAGACCTGCCTTGGCTGCGCCGTAGCCGACAGATGCGCCGAATTTTTTCAGGACGCGGTCCGCCAGTTTTTCCTGTTCGGTATAATCGACGATTTCCGGTGCCGCGATGACGTCGCGGGCGACGCTTTCCACAGTGCCCAGCTCGTCGGCGAGTCCTAGCCGGATGGCTTCAGGCCCCAGAAAGACCAGTCCGCTGAAAATTTCGCTGTTTTCTTTCAGGCGGTCTCCCCGTCCGGTACGCACGACATCGATGAATTGCTGGTGAATCTGGTTCAGCATGGATTGGGCGTATTTCACCTGCTGGGGTGTCTGTGGGCTGAACGGGTCAAGAAAACCCTTGTATTCGCCGGCTGTGAGCAGACGGCGTTCGATACCGAGTTTGTCCATCAGTCCTGTTACGCCGAAGCCGTTGATCATGACGCCGATCGAACCGACGATGCTGGCCTTGTCCACGTAGATCTTGTCGGCCGCCGCAGCGACATAGTAACCGCCGGACGCGCACAGTTCCTCGACGACGACGTACAGCGGCTTGTCGGGATAGATCTGGCGCAGGCGACGGATTTCGTCATAAATCATGCCGGCCTGTACCGGACTTCCGCCCGGACTGTTGATCTTGAGGATGACGCCGGTTGCCATCGGTTCTTCATATGCCTTGTCCAGTGCCTTGATGATGTTGGCGGCGGAAGCGTTTCCGTTGGGTTCGATGGTGCCGTTGATTTCGATCAGGGCGGTATGCTGCTGTACCGGTGCGCCATCACCTTCGGTAAATGACAGGTTGCGGATGGAAACAATGGCGAAAATGACCAGAACGATCGTGGTCAGCTTGAAAAAAATCCCCCAGCGGCGGCGTGCCCGCTGTTCTTTCAGGGTCTGGAACATCAGTTTTTCGAGAACATCGCGTTCCCAGCCGTTTTCATTCATGACAGTCCCGTTTCATATCAGATAAGGTTTATGCATGCCGGTTCAGCCACTGGTGAAGATCGGTGACTGATTCGGCGGTATAAAGCGGATTGAGGCGCTTGAGCTCATCGACCGGATGGGCGCCATACCGGACGGCGATTCCGGCGGCGCCGGCATTGATGGCCATTTGCAAATCATGTGTCGTATCGCCGATCATGACCGTGCTGCTCATCGGCTCGCCCAGTTGTTCGGTCAATTCGAGCAGCATGGCCGGATGCGGTTTGGACCATGTCTCGTCGGCGGTCCGACTGGCATCGAAGATGCCTTGCAATCCGGTTTCCGCAAAAGCGTGGTTCAGCCCCGCCCTGCTCTTGCCGGTTGCGACAGCCAGCAGGTGCCCCTGTTTTTTCAGATCGTCGAGCATGGCCTTCACACCGTCGAAAAGCATGTTTTTCCGGCTGTTTTCCAGAAAATGGATACGATAGCGCGCAACCAGCTCCGGATAGTATCGCGCCGGCAGATCCGGCAAGACAGTCTCCAGCGCCTCTTTCAGACCAAGTCCGATGACATGGGATGCCTCTTGTCTGCCCGGTATGGGCAATCCCAGATCGAGTGCGGCATCCTGAAGGCTTTTGACGATGGCGGCTGTGCTGTCCATCAGGGTACCGTCCCAATCGAAAACGATCAGGTTGAAAGTGTGTTTTTGCATGGCGGTCGTTTATGGGAAACATGGCCGGATTATTCATCGCGCAATCCGGCATGGCGCGGCACTGAGCGCATTTTACCCCAACTTTTTTCAGGAATCCTTGTCGCTTCCGGCTTCGAGTGCGTTCAGGTAACCGCTGCATTCCCTGGGCAATGGTGCAGTGATCGTCATGGGTTTTCCGGTATCGGGATGAATGAAGGTGATCCGGTAGGCATGCAGGAACATGCGTTTGAGAGCGTTTTCACCTCTTCTGCCTTTTTGCAGTTGCCGGTTCAGTTCGAAGTCGCCGTATTTTTCATCTCCGGCGATGACGTGTCCGGACGACGCGAGATGTACCCGGATCTGGTGGGTACGTCCGGTTTTCAGTTCCGCTTCGAGCAGGGTGAAATCCGGGTAATGCTTCAGGACATTGAAAACGGTATGCGCTTCCTGACCTGCGGGATCGACCCTTACCCGCCGCTCGCCTTCCGCAGTATGGTACTTGAGCAGAGGCAAGCGGACATGTTGCCGTTTGTTTTTCCAGTCGCCGTGAACGAGTGCCTGATAACGCTTGTCCACACTGCCCTCGCGTATCTGTTCATGCAGTTTCGTCAGCGCGGAACGTTTTTTTGCCAGTACCAGAATGCCGGATGTTTCCTTGTCCAGCCGGTGGACGAGTTCCAGAAAGCGGGCATCCGGCCGCGTGGCGCGCAGCTGTTCGATCACACCGAATGAAACGCCGGAACCGCCATGCACGGCGACGCCTGCCGGTTTGTTGATGACCAGAATGCTGTCGTCTTCGTAGAGAATGTCGAAGCGGGCATCCGGTATGCGTGGAGTATCGCGCTGTGCGGTCTTGACGGGCGGGATGCGGATGACATCGCCTGCCACCAGCCGGTAGGTCTGATCGACACGCTTTCGGTTGACGCGTACCTGGCCGGAACGCAGAACGCGGTAAACGTGACTTTTCGGCACGCCCTTGAATGCTTTAAACAGGTAGTTGTCGATGCGCTGACCTTCGTCGTTTTCCGTCGCGGTGACGAGCTGAACCTGTCCCATCGGCGAAAGTGCCTCATTATCGACCTGTTTTTTAATGCCTTTGCTGACTTTTCCTCTATGAGTCGGGTTCATTTATCTATATAATCCTGCACTGGCCGGCGTTTTCCCGGCTTGTCTGTGTATGATAAAACAAGCATTCTACACAGTTGTGGCTTCCATTGGCCCTGTTTGAAACAAATTCAGTGGAAAAGATGTGTACGCACCTTCCGTCGTATTCCAGGCCGGCGCCGCAGCGCAGGCCGGACAAGGTAACGGAATGAGGATTTGCGTCTGGATGCAAAGGATTTGAAGGACAAGCAGAAATGGTTCGCTGCTTGTCCAGTGATGTGTTTGATAACCGGAATTTTGTTGTTTGGTTCTGATTTGCCGTTTTCAACGTGTGGGCTGTCTTATTTGAGATGCTGATTACAGGCGTAATCGCCAATCCTGAAGCAGATCGAACTCATCCCCGTCCGCAGGACGGCGCGCTCGCTTGCGCCCTTTTGGCCGTTGCACGGCCCGCTTTCCATCCTGTCCATTCCATGCGTACACCCGATTGATTTTCGGTAACGTCCCCCCAGGCGTTCCAATTACAGAATATCGGCCTTGCGAAAGGCCACGGAGTGTATTTTATGAAACGTATGTTGTTCAATGCGACGCAGCAGGAAGAATTGCGCGTGGCGATTGTCGACGGGCAGAAACTGATCGATATCGATATCGAATCCAATGCCCGGGAACTGCACAAATCCAATATCTATAAGGCGGTCATCACCAGGATCGAACCTTCCCTTGAAGCCTGTTTCGTCAATTACGGTGAAGACCGGCACGGTTTTCTGCCTTTCAAGGAAGTATCGCGTTCCCTGTTCCGCGAAGGTGTCGATGTCAGAAACGCCACAATCAAGGACGCGCTGGCCGAAGGACAGGAAATCATGGTCCAGGTCGAAAAGGAAGAGCGCGGCAACAAGGGTGCTGCGCTGACCACTTTCATTTCGCTGGCCGGCCGTTATCTGGTTCTGATGCCGAACAATCCGCGTGGTGGTGGTGTCTCGCGTCGCGTCGAAGGTGAAGAGCGCCAGGAATTGCGCGAAACGATGGACAAGCTCGATGTGCCGCCCGGCATGTCCATCATCGCCCGTACTGCCGGTATCGGCAGGACTGTCGAGGAATTGCAGTGGGACCTGAATTATCTGCTTCAGCTGTGGAACGCGATCGAAAGCGCCGGTTCTTCCGCACCGGGTGCGTTCCTGATTTATCATGAATCGTCTCTGGTCATCCGCGCCATCCGCGACTATTTCCAGCCGGATATCGGCGAAATCCTGATCGATACGGACGAAATCTACGAACAGGCACACCAGTTCATGAGTTATGTCATGCCGGACATGGCCAACCGTGTCAAACGCTATCGTGACGGTGTTCCGCTTTTCTCCCGTTTCCAGATCGAACACCAGATCGAATCGGCCTATTCCCGCGTGGTCTCGCTGCCTTCCGGCGGTTCCATCGTCATCGACCATACTGAAGCGCTGGTTGCCATCGACGTCAACTCGGCCCGTTCTACGCGCGGCACCGATATCGAAACGACGGCGTTCACGACCAACTGCGAAGCGGCCGAGGAAGTCGCACGCCAGTTGCGTTTGCGCGATCTGGGCGGCCTGATCGTGATCGACTTCATCGATATGGAATCGCCGAAGAACCGGCGTGAAATCGAGGCACGTCTGAAAGAAGCATTGCATTATGACCGGGCGCGTGTCCAGATGGACAAGATTTCCCGTTTCGGTCTGATGGAACTGTCGCGCCAGCGACTGCGCCCTTCCCTGTCCGAAGGCAGCCATATCACTTGTCCGCGATGCAACGGTACCGGCCATATTCGCGATACGGAATCGTCCGCCTTGCAGGTATTGCGTATCATCGAGGAAGAATCGATGAAGGAAAGTTCTGCCGTCATCCATGTCCAGATTCCGGTCGATGTCGCCGCTTTCCTGCTGAACGAAAAACGCGGCGAAATCATGAAAGTCGAGTCTCGTCACAAGGTCAAGATCGTCCTGATTCCGAACAAGTATCTGGAAACGCCGCATTACAAGCTCGAACGGATCAAGCATGACGATCCCCGTCTGGAAGAGCCGGAAGTCAGCTACAAGCTGGCGGAACAGTCCGATGTGGACATGAGTTTTTCCAAACGCCAGAAAGAACCGTCCAAGCCGCCGCAGGAAGCCAAGGTCAAGAATATTCCCGAAGGCATGCCAGCTCCGGTCGTCGATCACACGCCGGCCCCTGTACCGGCACAGGCCGCTGTTGCGGAAAAAGGCTTTTTCGACCGGCTTCTGGGCTTTTTGGGTATCGGCAAGGATGAAGCGCCCAATGAAGAAGAACAGGAAGAAAAACAGTCGGCCAAAGGTAGCCGCAGAGGCAGGAACCAGGATCGCTCGCGTGGCCGTGGACGCCGCGGAGAAACACGCGATGACAAGAACCGTACAACGCAACCGGCTGCCGATGCTGCATCCGAACAGGATGAAAGTGTACAGGCTGCACAGAAACCCGCCCGCCAGCGCCGTACCCGTGGCGAAAAGGCCGAACGCCAGCGTGACGAACGCAAGCCGTTGAAGAACGAGGAAGAATCCGTAAAACAGGAAACATCCGTACCGACAACGACCGCTGTCGCCAAACCGGTGATGACAGCGCTGGTTCCTGTTTCCGAAGCGGTACAGGTCGTTTCGACGGAAACGGAAACATCGGCGGAAGCCGCCTCGTCCGAACGTCCGGCAGGTACCGAAGAAGAAACGCGCCGTCGCCGTCGCCGTGGCGGACGTGGACGCAACCGCCGCGACAATCAGACGGATACGTCTGCCGAACAGACCGAAATGCCGGTCGAAACCGAAGTCATGGTTGCCGAAGCGGTTTCCGTGCCGGTACAGGAAGCAGGAAATGAAGAAGCACGTGTCGCGGAAACGGCCGGTACGGTACAGGATGGCAGCAATGTGGACGACAATGCGGTTCCACACCGTCGTGAAGGTCGCCGTTCGCATTCGAGACGCCGCCGCGAAGCCGCTGCGGATACGGCAGCGGATGCCGATGTCGTGAACGCAGTCGCAAAAGAACCGAACGTTGCTGTGGACAATGACACGGTGCAGGATGTCCATACGGTTCAGATTCATGCCGAAGTCGAAACGGTTCAGGCCGATACCGTTGCGGAAGCCGAAGTCGTGGCAGTCGAGGCGAAACCGGTCGTGATCGAAACGGAAGCCGTCGTGGTGAAAACGGTAACGGTCGAAACGAATGCCGCTCCCGAACCGGAACAGGCTCCCGCAGCCGGAACGGCTACCGTAACGGAAACGTCTGCCTCAGGTGAAACCGTAGCGGAAGAAAACGTCGTCAAGGTATCGGATGCCGAACCGGCTGCCGCTGCCGAAGCGCCGGAAGTACCGGTTGCCGGGGACGCCGAAACGCAGGAAGACAAGGCGCCTGCCGTTGCCGACGATCCGGTTTCCGCACTGGAAAAGATGCTGGCCGAAGCCGGTTTGACAATGGCGGTGACCGATCCGGACAAGATGAAACAGGTTCGGGAAAGCCAGCCGCAGGACGAAACGGTCAAGCGGCCCGTTCGCCAGAGAAAACCGCCGGTCGTGGTCGATGAAGGTCCGCTGATTCAGGTGGATACCCGCAAGCCCTCCTGATACGGCATATCATGAAAAAACCGCGTTTCAAACGCGGTTTTTTCATGTCCGGAAACGGATGACATGTATTCGTCCCCATGAATCGCACGAAAGAAAACGCCCTTTTCCGTTACCGGAAAAAGGCGTTTTTGTCTGCGGAGATATTGTCGTTGTCAGCCGAGTGATTTCGCGGCTTCGTCGATCAGTGCGACGATATCGTCGGCATGAGAGACGATGGACGCATGGCTCGAATCAAGGGTGACGGTTTTTCGGGCTGCCATCCTGTTCGCCAGCCACTGCTGGGTTTCGACGGGAATGATCCGGTCGGCTGATGAAATCTGGTACCAGCAAGGCAGTTTTTTCCATGCTGCTTCACCGGATGGATTGTTCATGGTGTTGGCATGGATCGGTTTTTGCGTGACGCTCATGACATAGGCCTGGCTGTCGCCGAGATCATGGCAATAGCTTTCCTTGAATTTGTCGTACTTGATCCAGATGTAGTCGTCCAGCGTTTCGGTGAAATTCATGGCGCTGGGCGAAGGATCGCGGTAGGTGAGTACGTCGTTGATGGTTTCGCTTTCGTCAAGCGAATAGGCGGCGCAATAGACAAGGCCGACGACGTTGTCTTCATTGCCCGCGCGGGTGATGACGGCACCGCCGTAGTCGTGACCGACCAGCAAAACGGGTTCCTGCTGGTGTCCGATCATGCGGATGGTATTGTCGATGTCCTCGTCGAGCGATTTGAGCGAATTTTCGACGGCACGTACTTTATAGCCACGGGCATATAGTCCGAGAATGACGTTTTCCCAGTGACAGGCGTCGGACCATGCGCCGTGCACGAGAATGATGGTAGGTTTTTTAGTCATGATTTTCCAGTCAAAGAAAGAGGTGAAAAGGAGTTTTTTGATACTGCCCTTTCAGCATAGGCAGGACAGTGGCGGCCGTGATGACATTCGGCAAAGGATGTGCACGGGAAGATGCATCCTTTCCGGTTTCGTGACGGGAGCGCGTGTGTACATCGTCCTGATGGTTTACTGACCGAACCGGTAGTCCGGCTTTGCTCGGGACGGCGTGCAGGGTCATGAAACAAACGGCAGTTCGTGGTATCTTTGGAATTTGTGTCGTTTCCGGGTGCTTTCATTCATGTCCAGTCCGATTGTCCAGCCCAATGACGTGCCGCATCCGGTACGGCAATCCGTATCCGGCGATATGGTGCCGGACAGGCTGGGGCGTCCCCTGCGCGATCTGCGCATTTCCGTTACGGACCGTTGCAATTTCCGTTGTGTCTATTGCATGCCGAAACAGGTATTCGGCAAGAATTTCCGTTTTATTCCCCATTCCGGGATGCTTTCCTTTGAAGAAGTCGCCAGACTTTCACGGCTGCTTGTATCGATGGGCGTGGAAAAAATCCGTTTGACCGGCGGCGAGCCGTTGTTGCGGCGGCATATCGAGCGGCTGGTCGGGATGCTCTCGCAGCTTGAAACGCCGGATGGTCGTCCGGTCGATGTGACGCTGACGACGAACGGGTCGTTGCTGGCGAAAAAGGCGCGTACCCTTTTCGATGCCGGGTTGCGCCGCATTACGGTATCGCTTGATGCGCTGGACGATGCCGTTTTCATGAAGATGAACGATGTCTGGGTCGGCGTGTCCGATGTCATGAACGGAATCGAGGCGGCGCTCGCAGCCGGTTTTTCGCCGGTCAAGGTCAATACGGTGGTCAAAAAAGGCATGAACGAAAGCGAGATATTGCCGCTGGCACGCCATTTCAGGAATACACCGGTCATCGTCCGCTTTATCGAATATATGGATGTCGGTTCATCAAACGACTGGACGAACCGGCAGGTTGTGCCCGCCGCAAGGATCGTTCAGACCATTCATGCGGAAATGCCGCTGGAACCTGTCGAACCGCATTACCGTGGCGAGACGGCTTCACGCTGGCGTTATCGTGACGGCGGTGGTGAAATCGGTGTGATCGCGAGTGTGACACAGGCCTTTTGCCGGGATTGTACCCGCTTGCGTCTTTCCACCGACGGCAAACTCTACAAATGCCTGTTTGCGACGGAAGGTTTCGATATGAGGCAATTGCTCAGGAACGGCACGTCGGATATGGAACTGGCAGCAGCGATGGCGGCTTTGTGGCGGCAGCGTGACAATCGCTATTCCGAGTTGCGCGGACAGGGATTGCCGCCGACGGAACGGAAAATCGAAATGTCCTATATTGGAGGATAGTGATGGTGTGGATGCTTTCGGGATTGACGGATATGCCCGATTCGTGCCTGTATGATGACGTGACCGGTGTCATTCTCGCCGGTGGTCAGGGCAAAAGAATGGGATCCGCGGACAAGGGATTGCAGCTTCTGGACGGAAAACCGCTGGTCGCGCATGTGATCGACCGGTTGCGCCCCCAGGTCAGTACCCTGATCGTCAACGCCAACCGGAATCAGTCGGCTTATGCCGCTTTCGGTTATCCGGTCTGTTCCGACGAACCGCTGGACTGGTCCGGCCCGCTGGCAGGTTTTCTGACGGGGCTTCGTCATTGCAAGACACTGTATCTGGTGACGGCGCCGTGCGATGCGCCTTTTTTGCCGTCACGGCTGGTCGAGGATTTGCATCGTTCGCTGGAAGAAAAACAGGCCGATCTGGCGGTGGCGGTTTCCAAGGATGATGAATATTGCCGGGTGCAACCGGCGTTTTGTCTGATGAAAGCGTCGCTGGCAACG
Organism: uncultured Oxalobacter sp.; assembly: GCA_934277985.1. Taxonomy (GTDB): domain Bacteria; phylum Pseudomonadota; class Gammaproteobacteria; order Burkholderiales; family Burkholderiaceae_D; genus Oxalobacter; species Oxalobacter paeniformigenes. Next base: position 135,288 of record CAKQWF010000003.1, on the reverse strand, counting down.
GATCTGGAAAATTTTATGGCACGGGGCGGACGAAAGATCGAACAATGGTATGCGACACGGAAAGTCGCGACGGCCTGTTTCAACGAACGTCACGGTTTCGAGAATGTCAACACGCCGGATGAGCTGGCGCGGTTGCAGGGAATGTCAGGCGACAGACAGGATGGTGCGGTATGAATGGATCATTGATGACGATGGCTGAACTGACCGCGTCCCTGCCCTCTTACAATCCCGATGCGATTTCCGTGAAAATGGCGCATGACCTGATCGCAGGCTTCGTCACGCCGGTATCGGGTATCGAACGCTTGCCCTTGCGTTATGCACTGGGGCGTGTGCTGGCCGAAGATGTCGTCTCTCCGGTTTCGGTACCCGGTTTCGACAATGCGGCGATGGACGGGTTCGCTTTTTGCGCGCGGGATGCGGATTTGTCCGGGCCGCTGGCGCTGGAGGTGGTCGGTTATGCCTATGCCGGACATCCTTATCGTGGAGATATCGGCGATGGCGAATGTATCCGGATCATGACGGGTGCCCCCGTTCCGGGAGGATGCGATACGGTAGTTCAGCAGGAACATGTCGAAATGGCCGAGGATGAAACGCATGTGGTCATTCCGGCCGGTACGGTGACATGCGGCGACAATATCCGCAAGGCAGGCGAAAATTTGCGTGAGGGGGCGACGGTTCTGGCTGAAGGGACGGTTTTGCGCCCCGCCCATCTCGGTTTGCTGGCATCGGCGGGACTGCCTGATGTAGCTGTACGCCGGAAGGTTCGGGTCGCCCTTTTTTCGACGGGAGACGAATTGCGGACCGCCGGGATGGAACTCGATACCGGCGCGGTGTACGACAGCAACCGTACTGTACTGGCCGGATTGATGGAACGGCTGGGATGCGAGGTGCTGGATATGGGAATCATCGGTGACGATCGGGCAGAACTGGAAAAGGCGTTGCAAAATGCCTGTCGCAATGCCGATGCCATCGTTACATCGGGCGGTGTATCGGTCGGTGTGGCCGATTATACGAAACAGGTTATGGCGTCGATGGGCGATGTCGTTTTCTGGTCGGTGAAAATGCGGCCCGGCCGTCCGATGGCATTCGGCAGGATTCATGCCGGTGGCGATCATGCCTGTCTGTTCGGTTTGCCGGGCAATCCGGTTGCGGTGATGGTGTCTTTCTACTTTTTCGTGCGTGATGCGCTCATGCATATGATGGGTGCACTGCCCGCTCCGTTGCTGACGGTCAGGGCGCAGGCGGCGACGAATTTTTCCAAGCGTGTCGGCAGAACCGAGTTCCAGCGCGGGGTATTGAGCCAGAATGCCGACGGCAATCTGACGGTGCGAACGACAGGAGAACAGGGTTCGGGAATATTGCGTTCCATGGCCGAGGCGAACGCCATCGTCGTGTTGCCAGAAGAAGGCGGAACCGTTCGGGCCGGAGAATGGGTCGATGTCGTTTTGCTTGAGGGACTGGTCTGACCGGTTCGGTTGACGGCGGTTCGGAGGAAGCATGTTCAGTATAGGATGCCATTTGTCGGTTTCGAAGGGAATGTACCGGATGGGACAGGATGCGCTGTCGATCGGTGCGACGACGTTCCAGTTTTTCACGCGCAATCCCCGCGGCGGTTCCGCACGGGAAATCGATCCCGATGATTTTGCCGCATTGCGTACGCTGATGACGGAAAACGGTTTCGCTCCGGTCATCGCGCATGCCCCTTATACCCTCAATCCCTGTGCAAGGGATGAACGGTTGCGGGAGTTCGCCTGCGAAACGATGTGTGACGACCTGAAAAGGCTTTCGCTTTTGCCTGACGCCCTTTACAACTTCCATCCCGGCAGTCATGTCGGCCAGGGAGTCCAGGAAGGTATCGCGCTGACGGCCGCCCTGCTCCGACGGGTGCTGGAAACGGAACCGGAAACGATGATTCTTCTTGAGACGATGTCGGGACGCGGCAGCGAAATCGGCGGACGTTTCGAGGAAATCCGCGACATTCTCGATTTGTGCGGCAACCATCCGAAAACAGGCGTTTGTCTGGATACCTGCCATGTCTGGGCGGCCGGCTACGACATCGTCGACCGGCTGGATGACGTGCTGGAAACTTTCGACAAGGTCATCGGGCTTTCGCGCCTGCATGCCATTCATCTCAACGACAGCATGACACCTTTTGGCAGTCGCAAGGACCGCCATGCGAAAATCGGGGAAGGCACGATCGGTATGGATGCGCTGGTACGGCTGGTGAATCATCCGTGCCTGCGCCATTTGCCGTTTTGTCTGGAAACACCCAACGAATTGCCGGGTTATGCCGATGAAATCGCCATGCTCAAGGCGCGTTTCCAGTCGTCATGAACGGCTGTTGAGCTGTGCACGCAAATTGGCAATGCCGTAATAACGTGCGTCGATGATATCGTCGTCGATACCTGCGTTTTTCATGCGGTCTTCCAGTCCCGCAAGTTTTTCGGTGAAATCCCGAATGCCCTTGTCGAAATACTCCCGCTCCGCTTCGGGTATCGCGATTCGCCGGATGATTTCTCCCCAGTCATCGAGAATTTCCCCTCTTTCATCGACCCATTCCAGCGAGCGTGCGATATCGTCGGTCATGAGGTGGGATGGCGAAAAATCGTAAAGCGGCGCCAGTCCGGTCTGTTTGCCGGATGAGAGAATCGCGGTATTGTGCGGATGATTGTCCGTATTGCCCAGCGCGACATTGAGCATATCGCGTTTGACGTATTCCAGCGTGGTGCCTGCCGGGTCGCTTGTGAAATGCCGCAGCGTATCCAGTACGGTATTCTGGCTCGGCATGACGGTTTCGTCGGCGATGCCGCACAGGGATACCAGACTTTCCGTCGCATGCCGGATGACGTGGTTTCCGGAAACTTCGCGATCGAACCGCGGGATGAACAGCATGTCGCTTTGCCAGGTCGGCAAACGGGAAACGGTGATGCCCATCTCATGCGCCACGCGGAAATATCCCGCCTCGTTTTCCAGTACCTTCCAGTCGGCCAGATTGCGTCCGGACGAAAGCTTCAGCAGAAAATGACCGGCTGCACGTTCGTCAGGTAGCGCGGCATCGGCATACCACAGACCGTTTTTGTCGCGTGTCATCAGGAATTTGGGCGTTTTGCCCTGGAGGCTGGTCGTACCGGCGGAAAGCATGCCGTGTTCCTCGAGATATTCGACGAAATCCTCGCTGCGCTCCAGTATTTCCTTAAGCGTGAAGCCACGATTGACCCATACCGGTGCACGGTCGGCAAGGTGTCGTTTATAGGCTTCATAGGCTTCGGCGATCCGCAGGTTGCCGACGGGATCGATTGCACCCAGCAGCATGATTTGCCAGTTGACGGCAGCGGTATCGGGCAAGTGGTGTTCATAGAGCAGATAGTCGCGCCCTTCTCCATCCGGAATCAGATCGAACAGGAACGATGGCCAGTGCGGCAGCAGGTAAGGTTCCGGACGGACGGGATAATGGCGCGAAACCGGAAGTGTTCCCGTTTTGATGTAGTCGGGAAGATATGTCAGTCTGGATGGCGATGTTTTTCCTTTTTCCGGCGTGTCCGTTTCGACCAGACAGCAGGGTTGCCAGCGATCTTGCCCGAATATTTCGATTGTACAATGCATGTCCGCTCCTGATGGCGCAATGCTTTTATCTTAACATCATCGTTTGTCGACAGACAGGCACAGCTTTCCCTGTCGGGGATATACGGAGGCTTTCCAGGAATACGAACTGACATTTCCGTTTTAATGAAATGACATGAAAAAATCGTTGTAATATCTTGATTGAAAGTGATTTTTATGAATTGGATTGTCGATATGCGGATGAAATCAAATCGTATGGCGCGGCATATGATGGCATGCCGGGAAAGATAGTGTACCGTGCATGGGGGGAACGGACAGATATGTTATGCATGCCGTTTTTCGCGGTTCGCTTGTGGCCGATGGCCGGAAACGGGGTCGCCGGCGAGATAAAAACAGTTACGTTATAATACACGCATGGCCCCGCCGTGCCTGATGGACAGGATATGAAAAACGGGCTGCCGGCAATAGCCGGCAACCCGTTTTGCCACAGCTCTGAAGGGAAGTCAGAAGTTGTGGGTGATACCGATCTGGACACCGGTGACGGAATCGTCAGCAACCCCATTGCTGTTGTAGATTTCGCCGACCGCTTCGTTGTCACTGTCGGTATAGGATGCCATGGCATACAGGGAAGTCCGTTTGGAAAGGTCGTAGGTATACCCGACAGCATACTTGTTGACCTTGCCGTCATAATCTCCGTGGCTTTCGAGCTCACCACGGTTGTACGAGAATTTGACGGTATGCGGACCGGTGTTGTATTGCAGACCGATCAGCCAGTCTTTCTGGCCGATTTCCATGCCGTAATTGTCCAGCAGGATACTGGCGGCGGCCCGTTTGATCGTCGTGTCCTGATAACCTGCGGACACTGTGAAGCCTTCGTACGTATATGCACCGCCGATGTTCCAGAGCCAGGAATTGTCCGAGTCGGCCAGCCTGTCGTAGTTGGCGGTCAGCATCAGCGCCCCGCCATCGTATTTCATGCCGATACCGAAGCCGTCGTTCCCGTTGTTGTGATACCAGTTCTGGCTACCGTGCGTATCCTGTCCGAGCGTATAACTCAGATTGATGCCGAAACCGGCCCATGTCGGACTGTCGTAGCGGACGGTGTTTGCCAACTGTTCGGAATACAGAATGTTGTATCCGACCAGAGCGGAACCGACACCGGTTACGGCAAACGGATCGATATCGCCGAAGTTTTCGATGGCGATGTCATTGACACGCCCCAAACGGATGGCCCCCATGCTTTCGCTTTGCAAGCCCACATTGGCGGCACCCAGCCATTCAACACCGTTTTCCCCGTTGGGGTCAGCCCCCTGAAGGATATCCAGCGCATTGTTGCCGGAGAATTTCACCCCATTGTTCAGGTCGAAGCGGCGTTCAAGCTGGAATGTCGCTTTCACGCCGGAACCCAGTTCTTCGGTGCCGCGCACGCCGATCAGACTGTCGTCGTTGCTCCCCATCCGGACATCCGATCCGCTTTCCTTGATGAAACCGGTATCGACTGTACCGTAGATGGTGACATTGGTCTGTGCATGCGCCATACCGGCAATCCCCATTGCCATTAAAGACGCGAGTAATGTTTTATTCATTGTGAATAAATCCTCAAAATGAATTGTTAAAGAACAGTTGCTCGCATGCGCATGCTGGAGGCAATTATAGAGAGAAAGTCTCTAAATGAGAACAATTATCATTAAATATAAGAAATGATTATTGTTCTCAAACAACAATTTGACATGTAAAATAAATTCGGGGGAATTTGGCTTGTGATGACTGTTTTTCCGGAAAACGGAAATTGGTTTGGAGAATCAGGAAGTGTATGACGGTTCTGACGGGGATAAACGATGACGAAATGGCGGCTTGATCGGTGCCGCCCCTGAAAAGGCGATATCGTTTGTTTACGGCGATTGTGTATGTTTGAGGAAAGGAACAATGCCCTGCCCTTTTTGTCGGGCAAGGACACGGGAAACACCGCAAGTATTCGTTTTGTCAGAGAATGTGCGTCGATGGCGATACGGATTGCCGCCAGTTTTCGATGACTTGTGGCGTCAGGGTGCTGTTTGCCAGTTCCTGCCACATGTCGCCGATGGCTTTCCATTGACTGTATTGCATGGCAAGTTCTGATGCATGGGTCGCCATGGAGCAGCTTCCCGTCATTTTGACCATTTCGTCAAGCTCTGCTTTTTCTTTTTCCCAACCGCTGTTGTCCCTGTTTTTTTCGGTGACGATATGTTCGGTGAGCGTCTTCAGGCACAAGATCAGACCGTATTCCTCGCGATGCCCTTTTTTTCGGATAGCCTCAAGTTGTGCGGAAAAATCATCGAGAAATTTGCGATGGTACGGATTGACATCCATACCCGGCAACAGCGAAGCGATTTCCGATGCCAGATCCTGCCGGTATTTGAGCGGCAGCTTGCCGAACCATTCAATGAAACTGTCGTAAGGTGTCGTCATGAAATGCCTTCTGGTATTGAGCGTTTGAGTATGGAACCGGGCAATACCGGTATGCCTCATGATACCGGAAAGTGCGGCCTGCTGTCTGTCGTTTTCGGGTGTTTTTGTATCCTGTCGCAGTCTGTCGCGATCCGGTTCCGGTATCGGGAACCGGTCAGACGAGCGGCGAATACCGGACGATCCGGTTGTAGCTTTCGATGGCGTCGCTGTAACGTTTCATCATGCGGTTGAACGATATGGCTTTCCTGTCGGTTTTCATATCGCGATAGCAGGCGATCATCCGGGTCAGGTTTTCGCGGATGTTGTCCAGTCCCTTGTTTTTGTCACGCTGAGGATAGGCCTTGTCCAGAATTTTTTGCTGCGTTTCCAGCGCGCTTTCCATTTGCATAACCAGCGTATCGCATTGAGTGCAACTTGCCTTCATGGCGATTGTTTGTTGCGGCTGGTTGAGCAGCGTCACGAGTTCCTGTGCGAGCAGCAGGCTGGTTTCGGTGTAGTATCCGATCATGCTTTTGCTGCTGCGGTAGGCTGTGATCCGTTTTTCCGTTTCCGTTTTTTGCATGCCGAACAGGATGGTACCGAGCCGGTCCATCGCGGCGATCATGTTGTCGTAGTCCTGTTGCAGGATCGGAAAGATTTTTTTCGCGCCGGCCAGGTCGTCGCGACGGTACATCTGGTTGCGAAAATATGGCAGACTGGTTTGTTCATCGGTACGGAGTTTTTCGCCCGCCTTGACGGCGGCGGCGATGGCTTCATCCAGTTCGGGCATTGATGTATCGGTGCTGGCCTGGCATTTTTTCAGCAAAATCAGTCCTTTGGGAAGACCATCGACGATGGGGAAGGAAATGGTGTCGGTCGACTGTGCCTTGAAAGTATGGTTTTGCAAGGTATGAAAGGATGGCCACAGGCTCCATGATCCGACCATGATGCTGTTGTAGGCTGTGATGCAGTTGTTGAGCTTTTCCGTCCGTGCGGTACCGTCCTTGTTCACCAGTTTCAGTGCGCCGGTGGCCGATTCCGCCACCGCACCGTCCGATTCGTTTTGCAGACGGTTCTGGTTGACGGCTTCGACAATCGTCGGAATCGCATAGTAGCATCCGGACAGGGCAAATGGCGCGATGGCCAGCATGGCGAGCCGGAGAAATACAGAATGCTTCATGGCGGCATTTCATGGGGATGACGGGATTAAGATAACTGAAATGTGCCGATTATGCCAGTATGGCCGCGCGTCGTTGTCCTGCGCATACTGACTGCGATGTACGGTATCAGTACGGTTTGCCTGTTCTCCGTCTGTTCGCCATCAGTGCGTCGTTGAATTTTTTGTGCATGGCGGCCAGATCGCCGGTTTTCTTGTGCTGGCGAAGGTCGCGGTAACTGCCGACAAGGCTCGTCAGGATACGGTATACCGAAAGCGATGCGGCCGTATTTTTTCTGCCGGATGTCCTGGCCTCTTCATATGCCTTGCGCTGGGCAGCCAGCGAGGTTTCGAGTCTGCGCAAGAGCTGGTTACCCCTGGCATACAGTGTGGTGCTGTCCAGCGGTTCTTCCGATTCGGCAAACAACGCCAGCAAGTCTTGCGCATTCTGGATGCTTTCTTCTGTGTAGTATCCCAGCCAGTCGCCTTTTTCACGGAAAAAGTCCATTCGTCGGACAGATTCTTCCTTGCGGTATTGAAGCAGCAAGGTTTCGATTTTCGCCATGTGGGAAAACATGGCTTCGTAGTCATTCTGGATAGCGTTGTACGATGCCCTGGCCTTGGCAAGATGGTCTTTGCGGTATTCGCGATTGCGGAAATACGGTTCCAGTTCCTGTTCGTCCTGTCTCAGCTTGTTTCCGGCCTGCCATGCATTGCGTACCGCGTCATCCAGATCGCCCAGGTTTTCATCTTCGATGGCCAGCCCCTGCCCGAAAAGTTCCAGTCCCCTGTTCAACGAGCGGGATGTCGAAAAACGGATGTCGTCGGCGGATTTCGCTTTTCTGACCAGATGAAAAGTGTTGTATGCCGGTTGCAGGCTGTCCGGGCCGTTCATCAGCAGATAATAGGCTTGTGTGTACAGATCGAGTTTTTTTGAAAAAGCGTTTTCCGGGTGCTGAACGAAGGGCGTATGAGTGACGTTTTGCGTTACGGCAGGTTTTTCGGATGTCTGGTTGCATCCGGCCAGTCCGGCGGCGGCAGCCAGCAGCACAGGCAAGGCAATGGCGACGAATTTCATGAAAGTATCAAAATACGAGTCTGCAATGGCGACGGGAAGTTTTTCCGGAAACGGCCGGATACCAGGTTTTACGCAATGCCGCACAAGACCTTTCGCCGGTTGTGCGAACGGTCCGATATCCGGATGACATCGCCGGACGGCAAATGCCGGTCTGACGGTTAGCTGGCAAAACGGTGTATCAGGATGGGCAAAAAACGCATAAAAAAGGGTAACTTCCGTTACCCTTTCAGGTTTGTCCGGTTTTGCCAGGTGGCTTTCGCCATGCCTGCGGCATTACGGACGCCGTGTATTTATTTTCCCAGACGTTTGTCCAGTTCGCCGCTTTCGGCCATATCCAGCAATTCCGGAAGGCCACCGACATGGTCGTATCCGATGAAAATCTGCGGCAATGTATGGCAGCCGGAACGTGCCCACATTTCGACAGCCAGGTTCATATTGACGCCGACGACGATTTTCTTGAAAGGAATACCTCTGGATTCCAGAAACTGGCAGGCCAGATCACAGGCCTTGTGACCTTCCACGACGTACATTTCGATTTCGTTTTTCATCTTCATCCTTTGGTGCGTTAAGGTGGAACAGGACAATGTCTGTCATGTATCGAATGCCGCTTATTATATACCGAGTTGCCTGAGCGTTTTTTCTGCGAAACAATATTTTTTCGGTAAGAAAAATATCCGGCACCAGAATGGCCTGTCAGACAGGATTTCCCTTTTTCCGCATAAAGAAAAAGGGGTTACGTTTTCACGTAACCCCCGGTATTCTGGCTCCTCGACCTGGGCTCGAACCAGGGACCTGCGGATTAACAGTCCGTCGCTCTACCGACTGAGCTATCGAGGAATTGAGAAAAAAATTATATTCAATTCATTTGATGCTGTCAAGCTTTTTTTAATTTGCCATTTTTTGAATGGCGTCTTGACTGCGTCAAGTCGATTTTTAAATTATAGCGTATTTCTAATCGTTGTGGGAATTTTTGCCGCTTTCCAGTTGTGTTTCAGGGACAGGTGTTGTTTTTTGTGCCTCATCCGTATCTTCCAGAAGCTGAATGAAGATTTCCCCTTTCCGGATCATGGACAGTTCGCTGCGTGCACGTTCCTCGATGGCTTCCGTGCCTTCGCTCAGTGAGCGGACTTCGGATGCCAGTCTGGCGTTTTTCAGTTTTTGTTCCTCGTTTTTTTCCTGAACGGCTTCAAGCTGACGGTGCAATTCCCATACACGCAGCCATCCGCCCTTCCCCAGCCAGAGCGGATACTGGATCAGAACCAGCAAAACGGCCAGCGCAATGGTAATCAGTCGCATGATGGTCGGCGCAGTATCGGAAAATATACCGGTTACTGGAAATCGGGCCGGTTATCAGTAAATGACCGGCCCGAACGGTTATTTGAGATTGTAAAAAGCGCTTCGTCCCGGATAGCTTGCGACTTCGCCCAGATCTTCCTCGATACGGAGAAGCTGGTTGTATTTGGCGATCCGGTCGGAACGTGACAGCGATCCGGTCTTGATCTGCAAGGCATTGGTTCCGACGGCGATGTCTGCGATGGTCGAATCTTCCGTTTCACCGGAACGGTGGGATACGACTGCGGTATAACCGGCGCGTTTCGCCATTTCGATGGCGGCGAAGGTTTCGGTCAGGGTACCGATCTGGTTGATCTTGATGAGGATCGAATTGGCCACGCCTTTCTGGATGCCTTCACGCAGGATGCGGGTGTTGGTCACGAACAGATCGTCACCGACGAGCTGGACGCGTTTGCCGAGTTTTTCGGTCAGGTATGCCCAGCCTTCCCAGTCGTCTTCGGACATGGCGTCTTCAATCGAAAGGATCGGATATTTGTCGCACCATGTTTCGAGCAGATGGGTGAATTCTTCTGCCGAGAGTACCAGCCCTTCACCGGTCAGGTGATATTTGCCGTCCTTGTAGAATTCGCTGGCGGCGCAGTCCAGACCGATACAGACATCGGTTCCGGGTACATAGCCGGCTTTTTCGATGGCCGTGATGATGAGTTGGATGGCTTCTTCATGATGGGCGACCGATGGAGCGAAACCACCTTCGTCGCCGACCGATGTGGTCAGGCCTTTTTCCTGAAGGATTTTTTTCAGGGTGTGGAAAATTTCCGCACCGCACTGGAGTGCCGCCGAGAAAGAGCTGGCGCCGACAGGAATGATCATGAATTCCTGGATGTTGAGATTGTTGTCGGCATGGGCGCCGCCGTTGATGATGTTCATCATCGGAACCGGCAACTGCATGATGCCGGAACCGCCGAAGTAACGGTACAGCGGCAAACCGGCTTCTTCGGCGGCGGCCTTGGCCACGGCCATGGAGACGGCCAGCATGGCGTTGGCGCCGAGACGGCTTTTGTTTTCGGTACCGTCCAGATCGATCAGGGTGCGGTCCAGAAACGCCTGTTCGCTGGCGTCCAGCCCGATGATCGCTTCGGCGATTTCCGTATTGATGTGTTCGATGGCTTTTCTTACGCCCTTGCCGTTGTAACGGCTGGCATCGCCGTCACGCAGTTCAATAGCTTCGCGCGATCCGGTGGATGCACCTGATGGAACGGCTGCCCGTCCCATGACGCCCGATTCCAGAAGGACGTCGCATTCGACGGTCGGGTTGCCGCGGGAATCGAGGATTTCGCGTCCGATGAGGTCAACGATAGCGCTCATAAATATATGTCTCCCAAACTAACTAGTATCTTTTGTATTTTGTTCTCAGAAACCGAATTCCGGCATGCCCGCCTGCTTGACGGCCTTGTCCAGTACGACAAGCTGTTCGAGCAAGTCTTTCATGCGGGCCAGCGGGACGGCATTGGGTCCATCCGACTTGGCTTCGGCTGGATTCGGGTGCGTTTCCATGAACAGGCCGGCAACGCCGACCGCCAGTGCGGCACGTGCCAGCACAGGGACGAATTCGCGCTGGCCACCGGATGCATCGCCCAGTCCGCCGGGCAGCTGGACGGAATGCGTCGCGTCGAATACGACAGGACACCCCGTCTGGCGCATGATGGCAAGCGAGCGCATGTCGGAAACCAGATTGTTGTAGCCGAACGATGCGCCCCGTTCGCATACGGTGAAATTGTCTTCGGCAACACCTGCCTCACGAGCGGCTTCACGTGCTTTTCTGACGACATTGATCATGTCGCCGGGGGCGAGAAACTGTCCTTTTTTGATATTGACGGGTTTGCCGCTGCGGGCGCATGCCTGGATGAAGTCGGTCTGCCTGCACAAAAACGCCGGTGTCTGCAAGACATCGACGACTTCGGAAACCGGACCGACTTCGGCTTCTGTATGGACGTCGGTCAGAACCGGAACATCAAACTGTTTTTTGACGTCGGCCAGTATGTCGAGCCCCTTTTCCATACCGAGTCCGCGAAACGACGAGGACGAGGAACGGTTGGCCTTGTCGTAGGATGACTTGTAGATGAACGGAATGCCCAGTGCGCCGGTCATTTCCTTGAGGGCACCAGCCGTGTCGATCGCCAGCTGGCGCGATTCGATCACGCATGGCCCGGCGATCAGGAAAAACGGTTTGTCGAGTCCGATGTCAACACCGCAAAGTTTCATGCTTTTTGTCCTTTGGCTTCTTTTGCCTGTCTGTTGGCGATCGCCGCCTTGATGAAGGCCGTAAAGAGCGGATGGCCGTCACGTGGCGTCGATTTGAATTCAGGATGATACTGCACACCGATGAACCATGGGTGCGCATGTTTGCCGGTTCTCGGCAATTCCATGATTTCGCACAATTTTTCGGTCGGCGTCATGGCTGAGACGACAAGACCGGCCTCCTTGAGGCGTTCCAGATACAGGTTGTTGGCTTCGTAACGGTGGCGATGGCGTTCGGTGACGACATTGCCGTAAATTTCGGATGCCAGCGTACCGGGTTCGACGGCACAGGTCTGCGCACCCAGACGCATGGTGCCGCCCAGATCGGAGTTTTCGTCACGATGCTCCAGTTCGCCGCTGCGGTTGTGCCATTCGGTGATCAGGGCGACGACCGGCTGATCGGTGTCCGGATCGAATTCCGTCGAATTGGCGTGCGTCAGGCCGGCGACATGCCGGGCGAATTCGATCAGGGCGACCTGCATGCCCAGACAGATGCCCAGATAGGGAACCTTGTGTTCGCGGGCGTATTGCGCCGTGGCGATCTTGCCTTCCACGCCGCGCTTGCCGAAGCCGCCCGGCACGAGGATGGCGTCGTATTTCGACAGGTGCGCCGTACCTTTTGCCTCGATTTCTTCCGAGTCGAGGAAATCGATGTTGACCTTGCAGCCTGTATGGATGCCGGCATGGCGGATCGCTTCGATAAGCGATTTGTACGATTCGGTCAGATCGACATATTTGCCGACCATGCAGATCGAGACTTCCGTTTCGGGATGTTCGAGGGCATAGACCAGCTTGTTCCACATGGACAGATCGGCGGGGGGCGGGTTCAGTCCCAGCTTGTCGCAGACGATGGCATCAAGCCCCTGATCGTGGAGCATTTGCGGAATCTTGTAGATGGTGTCGGCATCCCATACGGAAATGACGGCGTCTTCACGGACGTTGGAAAACAGGGAAATCTTGGCACGTTCGTCTTCGGGAATCGGCCGGTCGGCACGGCACAGCAGCGCGTCCGGGTAAATCCCGATTTCACGCAACTTCTGGACACTGTGCTGGGTCGGTTTCGTTTTCAGCTCACCTGCCGAAGCGATGTACGGAACGAGCGTCAGATGGATGAATACCGTCGAGTTCTTTTCCGCACGCAGGCTCAGCTGGCGTGCGGCTTCCAGAAACGGCAAGGATTCGATATCGCCGACGGTACCGCCGATTTCGACCAGCGCGACTTCGTAACCTTTCGCGCCACGGTGAATGAAATTCTGGATTTCGTTGGTGATATGCGGGATGACCTGGACGGTTTTGCCCAGATATTCCCCACGTCGTTCCTTGCGGATGACGGATTCATAAATCTGCCCGGTGGTGAAGTTGTTCACCTTGTGCATCCGGGTGGAAATGAAACGTTCATAATGGCCCAGATCCAGGTCGGTTTCCGCGCCGTCGTCGGTGACGAAGACTTCGCCGTGCTGGAACGGACTCATCGTGCCGGGGTCCACATTGATATATGGGTCCAGCTTGATCATGGTGACTTTAAGGCCGCGCGATTCGAGGATGGCGGCAAGCGATGCGGCGGCGATACCCTTACCCAGGGATGAAACGACACCGCCCGTGACGAATACGAATTTGGTCATTACAGAAGGTGCTCTAGGCACGTAGCAGGAAATCCAAATTATAACTTAAAAGTGATGATGTCATGGCAATTTAATTCATTGCCCGAGGTCCCCTGCCCGGTACATGTATGCTTTGCGCAGCCAGCCGTGCAAAAGGTGTGTCCGATGAGGCGTCATGTCGTCGATATCGGTTCCGGAAAGTGTTGAGGATGCTGTGCGATATTTATCAATTTACTTTCGGTTTGTTTTACAATTTATTGTATTTCAAAGTTTTTTGCAAATGATGTTTTGTCAGGATGGTGATGGCGAACGGTATGCCGAACTAACGGGGTTGCGGCTTGTGCGTGTTATGGCGTATGCCAGTAACGCGCGTTTTCCGAACGCTGTGTGACGGTCTCGATTCCCGGTCCGATTTTCATGAGAATGGCGCCGTCCCGGTCGCTCCGGTAAAGGTACGTTTTCATGATGTCGTAACGTTCGGTGATGCGCGGATTCGGATGTCCATAGCGGTTTAGGTAGCCGGTCTGGAATATGGCGATTTCCGGGGAAACAGCCAGGAGAAATGGCCATGTCGATGATGTCGCACTGCCGTGGTGCGGGACGGCCAGTATGTCGGCATGCAGCGTTTCTCCGTAACGCGCGACAAGTTCCCGCTCTTCCCTGCCCTCGATATCACCGGTCAACAGCACGGAACGATATTCGTTCGATACTTTAAGAACACAACTTAAACTGTTGGTTTTCGATGATTTTTCAAGGTAATCATCACTGGATGGATAGAGAACATCGAAGCGGATGCCATCCCATTCCCAGTGTTGTCCGGCCAGACACGGGCGATGTGTTGGCAATACCTTGACCAGCAGTTTGTCGGGTGACATGGATGTGAGGATATCTTTTGCAGGCATGACTCGTGTGATTGCCAGCAGGCCGCCGGCATGGTCGTCGTCACCGTGCGAGACAACGATGGTGTCCAGTTCGCGGATGCCGCGTGTCTGGAGATAGGGCAGGATGATATGCCCTGCCGCATCCGATGCATAGGAATACGATGGCCCGGTATCGAACAGCAGTCGGTGGTGTTGTGTTTCGACGAGTACGGTGCCCCCCTGCCCGACATCGAGTACGGTGACATGCATTTCCCCTTTTTCGGGGTGTTCGGGGGCACCCAGAAACAGGGGGAGCCAGCACAGGATGCCCAGAGCGCGCAGCGGCCAGCCTTTCGGGGCAAGCATCCACAAGGTTCCGGCGATTGCGAATGCGATGAGGTAAAGCGGTGGCGATGGCGCATGCCAGACGGCGAAGGAAAAGGATGCCAGCCAGTCGAGGAAAACGGCGAGCCACTCGAAAGCGAGATGGGCGGTTTTGAGGATGTATGTGCAAAGCGGTTCGGGCAGGATGCTTCCGATGAGCGACAGCGGCGTGACCAGCAGCGTGACGACAGGGATGGCGATGGCATTGGCGGCGGGACCGATGAGGGATATGTGTCCGAAAAACAGCATGGTCAGCGGTACGAGGCCTGCGGTGACGGCCCATTGTGTTCTGGCTGCGGCGATGAGACCGTGCAGCCATTTCCGCAGTCGTGAGGTATTCTGTGTGACGGGATGTACCCTGCCGACGGTTGTGTACAGGATGATGCCGACGGCACCGAATGAAAGCCAGAATCCGGGTTTCATGACGGCTGGCGGATCCGTGAGCAATACCAGTCCTGCCGCGGCGAGCAGGACGCGGGAAATGCGGATTTGCCGTCCGCTCCACAGGGCAGCTGCAACGATGGCAAGCATACATAGTGTGCGTCGTGCCGGGACGCCGAAGCCGGCCAGCGCCACATAGATCAGCGCCATGACAAGACCGGCGATCGCGGCGGCTTTTTGTGCCGGCAGCATGAGCGGCAGCGGGATATTCGTGAAAAAGGAGCGTCGCCACAGGGCGCCGGTCAGGACGGCGAAAAGTCCTGCCACAAGTGTGATATGCAAGCCCGATATGGCGACGAGATGGGAAATGCCGGTCTGGCTGAACAGTTTCCAGTCGGCGCGGGATATGGCGTTCTGGTCGCCGATGACAAGCGCGATGATGACGCCGGCATAGGCATCTTCCTGCAATGCGCCGGCGATCCGCTCACGGATATGAAAGCGTAATGCGTCGATGACGTGCATCGGGCTCCATACAAACGGTTCGATCAGGGTATTGTGTGTCGCCTGTTTGTTGTCGATATGACCGGTGGCGCGGATTTTTTTGGCGAAAAGCTGGTATTCATAATCGAAGCCGCCCGGATTGGCGTGACCATGTGGGCGTTTCAGACGGACGTCGAACCGCCATTTCTGTCCCGGCATGAGTCGATGGGTATTTTCGCCACCGGCTGTTCCCGGTGTGTTTCGCCAGTGAAGCAAGATGTTTTCCGGTATCGTGACGGGTTTGTTTTCGTAGAAAGCCCGTTCAACATGAAAGGGGAAACGTATGCCGTTTTCTGTTGCTTGCGGCAGGTCGGCGATAGTGCCGGTAACGGTGATCGGGCGGTTTTCAAACGATGGCGGCAGGTTTTCAGACAGAGTGACGTACGCGAGAGCGGATGCCCAGACGATGCCGGCGCAACATCCTGCCAGTGCGCGCGCGAGCATGACGGCCGGTTCGAAGCGCTGTTTGAGCACAGGGACGAAGGAAAGAACGAGGAATGCGACGGCCAGCGACGACAGGATCAGCAGGACGGTTTTTCCGGGCAATGCGGCTTGCTGTTGCAGGCCGGCGATGCCGAGGATGAAACCGGTGATGGCGCTGTACATTTATATTGCAAGCCGTTGCGCCAGTTTCGGAATGGCTGTGATGGCGTTGCGGCGGGTGTGTTCTGCCAGTTCGTCAGCCGTAATGCCACGGAGTGCGGCAAGGGTTTCTCCGATACGCGGCAGTTCCAGCGGACTGTTTTCCTTGCGGTTTTTCCATGCCGGGGGCAAATCGGGGGAATCGGTTTCAACGACGATGGTATCGATCGGCAAGGTAGCGACAAGCTGGCGGAGTTGCCGGGCGCGTTCGTGGGTGGATGTGCCGCAAAAGCTGAGTTTGAATCCCAGGTCGATGAAGGCTTGCGCCTGTTGCAGACTGCCGCTGAAAGCGTGGGCGATGCCGTTGTGGATGTCATGGCGTCTGAGGTATTTCAGGACGGTATCGACGGCGCGGCGGGTATGCAGCAACACGGGCAATCCGTGTTTTTTCGCCATTTTCAGTTGTTCGACAAAGAAAAATTCCTGTTTTTCGCGCAAGGGCGAACGCGTCAGTTCGGGAAGGTAAAAATCCAGCCCGATTTCCCCAATTGCCACGAGATGCGGATCGGCACGGTCTTTTTGCAGGATCTCGTCGAGTATGCGCAAGTCGTTTTCATCGCTGCCGGCGACATAGAGCGGATGGATGCCCAGTGCACAGGAACAGTTGGCGCAGGTATGGGCCAGTTCGGTCACTCTGGCGAATCCCGGACGGTCTATCGAGGGAATCACGATGTGGCAAATGCCCTCTTTCGCCGCTTCGGCGGCGATTCGCCGTTCATTGCCCGCAAATTCCGGGGCATCGAGATGGCAATGCGTATCTATCCACATGGCGACGACCGGTGACTGGAAACAAAAATACTGTAACCTATTCCGCCACTTTTTGCAGGCCTTTTCCCGACATGCGGTAAATCCTGTCGCAGCGGTTGGCCAGTTCGTTGTCATGCGTGACGATAACGAATGCGGTTTTGAGCGTGACGGAAAGTTCCATCATCAGATCGAAAATCTGTTGTGCCGTTTCCCGGTCAAGGTTGCCTGTCGGCTCGTCGGCCAGAACGCAGGATGGATGCGTCACCAGCGCACGCGCCAGCGCGACCCGTTGCCGTTCGCCGCCCGAGAGTTCGCCCGGGACGTGGATGGCACGGTTTTCCAGTCCGACACGCGCGAGCATGGCGATGGCCGTTGCATGCGCCTTTTCCCGTTTTTCGCGGCGAATCATCAACGGCATGGCGACATTGTCCAGTGCCGAAAATTCAGGCAAGAGGTGATGGAACTGGTAAACAAAGCCCAGTGCGTGGTTGCGCAGTTCGCCACGTTGCGTTTCGTTGAGGTCGGCGAGGTTTTTGCCCAACAGGTTTACCGAACCGGCAGTCGGTGTGTCCAGACCGCCCAGCAGGTGCAAAAGCGTCGATTTGCCGGAGCCAGAAGCGCCGACGATGGCAATGCGCTGGCCTTCGGAGACGGAGAAATGGATATCCGAGAGGACTTCGACGGTATAACTGCCCTGCCGGAAGGTTTTGCACAGTCCTTCGCAGGACAAGACGGGTTCATTCATAGCGCAGCGCCTCCGCAGGATTGACCTTGGCCGCGCTCCAGCTCGGGTACAGCGTAGCCAGGAAAGACAGAATGACGGACGATCCGCCGATGACCAGCACGTCCGTCCAGCGCAAGTCGGACGGCAGCGAACTGATGAGGTAGATGTCCTTGGGCAGGAACTGGAAGCCGAACAGGCGTTCGATGAATGGAACGATGACGTCGATGTTGACGGCCACGAGTATGCCGAATCCGGCACCGATCAGGGTACCGAAAATACCGGCGAGCGCCCCCTGTATCATGAAGATTTTCATGATGGAACGCGGCGAGGCGCCCAGTGTGCGCAATATGGCGATGTCGGCCTGTTTTTCGGTGACGGTCATGACCAGCGTCGAGACGAGATTGAAAGTCGCCACGGCGATGATGAGCATGAGGATGATGAACATCATTTTTTTCTCGGTCTGGACGGCGGCGAACCAGTTGCGGTTCTGTTTCGACCAGTCGCGGACGATGACGTCGTCGCCGGATAGCATGAGAGAAAGTTCACGTCCTACCTGAGGAGCTTCCTGCATGTCGTTGATTTGTAAACGTAATCCAGTTGGAGATACCGTACGGAACATGCGCATGGCATCTTCCATGTTGACGAATGCGAAAGAAGAATCGAATTCAAAATGCCCTGCTTCGAATACGCCAGTGACGGTGAACTGTTTCAGACGCGGCAAAACGCCGGCCGGGGTCACCTGCCCTTGCGGGACGATGACGGTCAGTTTGTCGCCCGGACCGATGCGCAGGACGCGGGCCAGTTCCTTGCCGATGGCGATGTTGAAGGTGCCGGGTTGCAGGTCGCCGAGCTTGCCGTAGCGGAACTGGCGGGCGATATCGGAAACGTTGGGTTCTTCCGATGGCACGATGCCACGCACGACGACGCCACGCATGATGTCGTTGCGGGTGACGAGCGCCTGTCCGATTACATAGGGGGCGGTACCGGTCACGTCTGGATGTTCACGGACGCGGGCGGCGGTTCTTTGCCAGTCAGGCAGCGAGCCGTAGACGTCCTGTACTTCGATATGCGGCAGAACCGACAGCATCCGGTCGCGCACTTCTTTCTGGAAACCGTTCATGACGGACAAGACGATGATGAGCGCGGCGACGCCCAGCGCGATACCGGCCATCGAGATGAGCGAGATGAAGGAGATGAAGCGGTTCCGGCCGCTGCGTTTTCCGGAACGGATGTAACGCAGGCCGACAAGCCATTCGAACGGCAGATTGGAAAATAGTTTCAACGTGTGACTCCCGGCAAGACCAGACAGTTTGCCACATATTTGCGCCGTCGTCACATGCGGGCGGTATCGTCTTTTGTCGCAGCGCATGCCATGGACGTTCGGACCGGTTTCACGGCATGCCGGGCAAGGTCGGTATCCATATGAAAATGAAAAACAAATCGTCGCGGATATTCCCGAATTTGCTGAAAAGTGCGAGAATTTTCTTTTTATGGTATCCATATCGCCACCGGTCAAATCAGGCGGTATGCGTTTTTGTCCTCTCATGACCCGAATCGTTGTCCGTTCCTGTCCTGCACCCGCTTTCCGGCATTTGTGCGATGCCGGTATCCATCCTGTGCTGGCCAGAATTTTCGCCTCGCGCGGCATTACGGAGGCGGCACAGTTGTCCACGGGATTGTCGGGCATGATTCATCCGGAACAGTTGTCCTGCATTGGCGAGGCGGCGGCTTTTCTGGCCGATACCATTGCTGCAGGCAAGAAAATCACTGTAATCGCCGATTACGATTGCGATGGCGCGACAGCCTGTGCGCTGGCGCTTCGGGGCCTGCGCCTGATGGGAGCGCGTGCCGATTATATGGTGCCGAACCGTTTCGACAACGGTTACGGGCTGACCCCTGCCATCGTCGATATGGCTCGTGAAAATCACGGAACGGATGTACTGGTCACCGTCGATAACGGTATCGCCAGTCTGGAAGGTATCGAGCGCGCAGTCGCGCTGGGAATGGAAGTTCTGGTGACGGATCACCATTTGCCCGGCGAACGTTTGCCGCAGCATTGTATCGTCGTCAATCCGAACCAGCCGGGATGTTCTTTTCCCAGCAAGCATCTGGCGGGTGTGGGCGTCATGTTTTATGTCTTGATGGCCCTGCGTTCGGAATTGCGTTCACGTCATGTATTCGACGAACGGACGCAACCCCGTCTGGATTCTCTGCTGGATCTGGTGGCGCTGGGGACTTTCGCCGATGTCGTGCGACTTGATGCCAACAACCGGATTCTGGTGGCGCAGGGTTTGCGCCGTATCCGGAGCGGCAACATGCAGCCCGGTATTTCAGCGCTTTTCCGTGTTTCCGGACGCGATTACCGCAAGGCTTCCCCCTTCGATCTCGGTTTCGCCCTCGGTCCGCGCCTGAATGCGGCAGGACGGCTCTCGGATATGTCGCTGGGTATCGAATGCCTGCTGGCCGATGATTTCGATCGTGCGCTGGCGATGGCCGGAGAACTGAACCGGATCAATATTGAACGGCGTGAAATCGAGGCGGACATGCGACTGGATGCCCGTGAACAGATCGCGCACATCCATCCGGAAGACCGGGCGACGATCTGTGTGCAGTCTGCGGACTGGCATCAGGGAATCGTCGGCATTCTGGCTTCACGGATCAAGGAAAAATATTTCCGGCCGACAATGGCGTTCGCCGTCGGAAAGGACGGGATGCTCAAGGGCTCCGGCCGCTCGATTCCGGAATTTCATCTGCGTGATGCGCTCGATCTGGTCGCCAAGCGCCACCCTGGCCTGATCGTCCAGTTCGGCGGACATGCCATGGCGGCCGGTCTGACGCTCAAACCGGACGGATTCGCGACGTTTTCGGAGGCGTTCGAGGAAGTGGCGCGCGGATGGTTGACGCAAACACAACTCGAACGACAGATCGAGACGGACGGTTCGCTCGACGATGATTGTTTCACACTGCCGTTCATCGATATGCTGGATGCGCAAGTCTGGGGACATGGTTTTCCGCCTCCCCTCTTTTGCGATGAATTCACGGTACGCAACCAGCGGGTGCTGAAAGAAAAGCATCTGAAATTGCAGCTGGAACGCAATGGCCGCCATTACAACGCGATCCGTTTCGGCAATCCCGAACGTCTGTCCGAGCGGGTATTGCTGGCATACCGGCTTGACGCCAATGAATACAACGGGCGAACGTCCGTACAGATCATGGTCGAGCATGCCGAACCGGGCCGCGCTTTTCCCTGATCGCGATCTGAGGGACAAATTCCATGACGGCATGATGCCGGTACAGTTTCAGGCATATACAAAAAGACGATACCGTTCGGGTACCGTCTTTTTGTCGTCGCAAGAAGTATGGACCGGAAAAGCGGCTTGTATGCTTTTCAGTCCGGTTTTTTGAATGCGGCTTCCATGGCGTTCATCATTGCGATACGCAGACCGCCCGCCTCGAGCGCCTTGACGCCACGAATGGTGATGCCGCCCGGAGAACAGACATCATCTTTGAGTTTGCCGGGATGGGTTTTGGTGTCACGAACCATCTTGCCGGAACCCAGTACGGTCTGGCTGGCCAGTTTGTAGGCGATGTCTCTCGGCAGACCGTAATAGACGGCACCGTCCGCCAGCGCCTCGATGACCATGAATATCCATGCGGGGGCACATCCGGAGAGCGTGCCGCCGACCGCCATCATTTCGCTGGAAAGTTCCTCGACCTGGCCCAGCGAGCCGAACAGGCGGCGGGTGAAGATCAGCTCTTTTTGCGACAGATCGTTGGTGGCTTCGATGATGGTCATGCCCTCGCCGACCAGCGCCGGGGTATTGGGCATGATGGCGCATATGTGCGTCGAAGTATCGAGCAGTCGGCGCAGTCGGCTGTATTGCCATCCTGCGGCGATCGACAGCAGGGTTTTGCCTTTCAGGCGTTCACGCTGTTCGGCCAGAATGTTTTCGACGGCTTTCGGCTTGACGGCAAGCAACACGATTTCGCTGTCGGCGATGACTTCTTCCGTGGATGCGGCCCTGGCCATGCCGCATGCCTTGTTCATGCTGTCGAGCTTGAAGCCGTTCAGATCGTAGGCGACGGTTTCTTCACCCTTGAGAAAACCCGACCTGACGGCGCCCAGAAGAATGGCCGACGCCATATTGCCCATGCCGATAAATCCCAGTTTTTTCATGACTCCTCCTTTTGTCAGGTCCGGCCTGGCCGGATATCAGGCGATTCGCGCACCTGGCTTGATCGATTGTCGTTCTTTTCCATATCGGTATGACCGGCAGCAAGGCATCGATGCCTTGCTGGCCGGCTCCTGCATAACGGTTTTCATTGTACGTTTGCGCAGTGTCTGGCGGAACCGCTTTTGTCGGAAACCGCAGGAAATGCCCTCTTGTGCAGGCGGATTGTTGTGCCTTTGCCAATACCATACCGGCAAAGGCACGTCTTCGTGCGCCGATATGTACCAAAATGGACTTCGGACGGTACAAGCCGGTGCAAAAAACATGACGAAACGCGTTCAATGGAATATAGTGTTCGTTTCAGAAACAATAATTGTTCCGGTAAAAAGTCATGAATTTCGATGTCGTTATTGTCGGCAGTGGACTGGCGGGTCTGTCCGTTGCCTTGCGTCTTCCCGAAACGTACCGTATCGCGCTGATCTGCAAACGAACCTTGTGGGAAAGCGCGAGCAATTTTGCACAGGGCGGGATTGCCGCCGTACTCGATCCGGCACTGGACAGTATCGAAAAACATGTCAAGGATACCCTGACGGCAGGTGCGGGATTGTGCGATGAAGTCGCCACCCGTTTCATTGTCGAACATGGCAGTGAAGCCATCGACTGGCTGATCAATCAGGGCGTTCCCTTCTCCAGGGACAAGTCCACACAGACCGGTTATCACCTCACGCGCGAAGGCGGTCACAGCGAACGGCGGATCATCCATGCCGCCGATGCTACAGGTCATGTCGTCCAGCAGACGCTGGAAAAAATCATCCGCAGCCGTCCGAATATCCATCTTTTCGAGAACCATTTCGCCGTGGATCTGATCACGTCGGAAAAACTCTCGGAAAACCGTCAGCCTGTCGAATGTTACGGGCTTTATGTATTGAACGAGGAAGAAGGCAAGGTGCATACCTTCGCGGCACGTCATACCGTGCTGGCGACGGGTGGCGCCGGCAAGGTTTATCTATATACGACCAATCCGGACACATCGACCGGTGACGGTGTGGCCATGGCATGGCGTGCGGGTTGCCGGGTTTCCAACATGGAATTCGTGCAGTTCCACCCGACCTGCCTGTATCACCCGTATGCCAAGTCGTTTCTGATTTCCGAATCGGTCCGCGGCGAAGGCGGCCTTTTGAAACTGCCGCCGGATGCGGGAGCCGATGCCGGCATGCGCTTCATGCCGGAACACGATCCGCGTGCCGAACTGGCGCCGCGCGATATCGTGGCGCGTTCCATCGACTTCGAGATGAAAAAACGCGGTCTGGATTATGTCCATCTCGACATCAGCCACCAGAGTCCGGAATTTCTCAAGGAACACTTCCCGACGATTTATGCGCGTTGCATGGAACTGGGGATCGATATCACGAAAGAACCGATTCCTGTCGTTCCGGCGACGCATTTCACTTGTGGCGGCGTGGTCACCGATACCCTGGGACGTACGGATATCAGAAATCTTTATGCCGTCGGTGAAACGGCATGCACCGGCCTGCATGGCGCGAATCGTCTCGCCAGCAATTCACTGCTGGAATGTCTGGTCATCGGCAAGACGGCGGCGGAACATATCGCCAGCCTGCCGCAGGAACCGTTCCATGAATTGCCGCAATGGGACGAAAGCCGTGTTTCCAATGCCAACGAGGAAGTCGTCATTTCACACAATTGGGATGAACTGCGCAGGTTCATGTGGAACTATGTCGGTATCGTCAGGACAACGAAGCGACTGGAACGTGCCCAGCGCCGGATTCATCTGTTGCGTGAGGAAATCGACGAGTATTACGCCAATTTCATCATCAGCAACAACTTGCTGGAATTGCGCAACCTGGTCGACGTGGCCTCGATGATCGTGGAAAGTGCCCTGCTGCGCAAGGAAAGTCGCGGATTGCATTTCAATTCCGACTATCCGGCGACCTTCCCGAAAGCCATGCCGACGGTTCTGACGCCGTTCAGAAAACGTCCCACCGCCACTACGGCCTGAGGTGCATCAGAAAGTAGGCATCAGAAAGGAAACTTCGGCATGACGTTCTTGCGTTTTGCCAGTGCCGCTTCTTTTTTGATACGGTATTCCAGACCGGTGGCGATATCGGTATTCTTGTTTTCCCTTGCGAAGTCCATGGCCGAGTAACCGCGCTGGTTTTTCATCGTGGCATCCGCGCCATTGTCGTGCAGCAGCTTGACGGTATAGATATGCCCTCCCCGCGCGGCCATCATGATCGGCGTCGTGGCGTTGGGTGATACGGCATCGATGAAAGCATCCTTGTCCAGCAGCATCTGGACAATCCGGTTGTTGCCGCTGGCGGCGGCATAATGCAAAGGCGCCCAGCCGTTCTTGTTGACCTTTGCCCCTTTGTCCAGAAGGGCCTTGACGGCTTTTTCGTTGCCGTTGTAACACGCGATCATCAGGGCATTGTCGCCATTGAACGCTTCCGCGTCGATATGGGTTCTGCTGTCGGCCAGCAAGACTTCCATGACTCCCATCGAATTTTCGCGCATTGCCAGGATCAGCCCGGTGTCGCCTCTTTCCGGTTCGACGGCATTGGGGTTGAATCCGCGTCGCAGCAAGTCCTTTACCTTTCCGGGCTGGTCGTTTTTGACGGCGATGAACCAGTCATCGAAGGATCCGGCCTGTGCAGCCGACAGGCAGCACGACATGAGCAGCAGACAGGAAAAGAAACGGAAGGCAAATCGGCGCAGTGTGATGGATATCGTCATGGTGGGGCAAATGATAGTTCGGTCGTTGCGCGTATTATGCGGCAAATTTCATCCCTGTCGAGATGCGGTGCGTCATTCCTGCAACGGATGGATTTTTGCATGGTACCGTCGGCCAGGCGAAACGGCGCACAGGATGTTCCCGTTTCGCCTGGCATCATATCGTCCGGATTATGGCAAACCATCCGCGGAAAATATCCTTTCCATTTTCCGGATAATGATGAATATATTTACATGTAAATCGTTCCGGACGTTTTTTTTGTTTCTGGATATTTGATCCATTGATGGTGAAAGATATTTGCTGACAGTGAATGTCGTTTATATAATCGTAAATAAAATAAATCTTTCACGGATTATCGGAAAAATCGGTATTTTCTGACGGTTTTATAAAAGGTTTCAATAAAACCTGAAAAAAGGAAAAACGTTTTTTTCAGAAAAAATACCTGTTTTTACAGGTATTCGCAAAGACGGGGGGAATAAATGCTTTTTGCATGAAAATCGCGGAACCGATTATTCCATGTAAAAAAGCAAGACGGAAAAACAAAAACAAACGCTTTAAGAAGCGTTTGTAACAGAATGATTTGCAAGTATTTTTTATTGAAAGGAAAACGGAGATTGCCGATGCAATCTCCTTCCCTGATAAGGCATGATGATCAGACTGCCTGAACCCACAGTGTGGTGATGACAACACCGGCGATAACGATGAACAGGGTTCTCAGAATCATGGAAGAGTTTTTCATAATAAATTCCTTACATCTATCTGGTTTGTTGGTGATGAATATGCACCTCTTTTACATATGCCTTCCGGTTTAAAGTACCGTTGGTGCTCACGTTGAAAGTAATTCTACTCCCCTTTTTTTTAAAGGGGTAGTTTTTTTTCAAATATCGTTCAAAAAAACCGAAATGCGGTCGTGATGCAAAAGAAACCGTTTTATGAAAGGAAGTTTCTGCAGTGTTTTTTCAATCCTTGGCGAGGGTATTTTCAAGGCCGAAAAGCCTGAAATAATTTTCGGCGGTATGCCGCGCGATACGTTCGACGGACATGCCTTTGACCATGGCAAGCTGTTTGGCGACTTCGGTGACGAATGCCGGTTCATTGGTCTTGCCGCGCCAGGGTTGTGGCGTGAGCCATGGACAATCGGTTTCGATCAGGACGCGGTCCAGTGGAATCAGGCGCGCAAGCGAACGCAGGTTTTTGGATGCCGGATAGGTCAGAACGCCCGAGAAAGAAATGTAAAAACCCATATCCAGCGCGGCTTTCGCGATCGGCATGGTTTCGGAAAAACAATGCATGATGCCGCCGAAACCGCCCTTGTCCAGCCCTGCCCCTTCTTCCTGAAGTACCTGAATAGTATCTTCCGCGGCCTGGCGGGTATGGATGACCAGCGGTTTGCCGACCTTGCGGGAAGCGCGGATTTGTGCACGGAATCGGTCCCATTGCCATTTCTGGCGCGGTTTTACGCGATAGTAGTCCAGTCCGGTTTCGCCGATGGCGACGACTTTCGGATGACGTGCCAGTTCCACCAGTTTGTCGATGTCGATTTCACCGACGTCCTTCGGGTCAGGATTGGGGTGAACCCCGACGGTCGTGTGGATGTTGTCGTGCTTTTCGGCCAGCGCCAGCGCAGCCGGAAAATCCGCAAGACTGATGGTCACACACAGGGCATGGCTGACCTTGTTGGTTGCCATGTTACGCAATACTTCGTCCTGGCGCTGTGCCAGTTCACGCAGATGAATGTGGCAATGTGAATCGACGTACATGATCGTGCAAATCGGATTGGGTTGAAAGCAGGCCGGTATTTTACAGAAATTCGTTGCCTACCGTGAGAAAATTTTCCGGTATTCAAGGAGCATGTCTTCTATCGCCAGACGCGCCACCAGCGGGTGATCCGCTACCCGTTTGCGCTGGCCGCTTTCGCGGACGGCTTCGGCAAGTTGCAGGCTGTCGGCGCGGGCCGCCACCTTTTCCAGTTGACTGCGGTATCCCGGGTAATAGCGGATATGTCCGGCCAGCCGCAGCGAAAGCACGTCGCACAGCCAGCGCTGGTACCAGGTGATGATGTCACCCATCGGGACTTTCTGGAGTTTTTCGGCAGCGGCAAGCAGTGCCGTATCGTCCGGTGCGGAGAGAGTATCGAGCAGGCGGGTCATTTCTTCTCGACCGCCCTGCTGTGCCTGGTGCAGCGCATCGACAGGTGCGCCGCCTTCCTGTGCCAGCCAGTTTTGCGCGTCGGCAACGCCCTGTTGCGTCAGCCAGCTGCATGCCAGATCTCGGTCCGGCATGGAAAAAGCCGTCTTGAAGCACCGCGACACGATCGTCGGCAACAAGGCGTCCAGATGGTGCGCAAGCAGAATGAACAGCGTTTGCGGTGGCGGTTCTTCCAGCATTTTCAACAGTGCGTTCGAGGATTCGGACGTCATGGCTTCCGCCGGACAGATGAAAACGATACGTCGTCCGCCACGATGGGTGGAAATATTGATGAAATCCGCCAGCGTACGGATACGGTCGATCCCGATTTTTCGGGACGGTTCTCGCGAACCTTTCGCAACGGGTGCCTCTTCCTCACCTGAAGCCGAATCGCCGGACGGTTCGATACCGCGCACGATTTCCAGCGCTTCGGGCATTACCATGCGGTAGTCGGGATGGGTATGCAAATCGAACCAGTGGCAGGATTCGCAGGCATTGCATGGATCGCCGCTTTCAGGGCGTTTTTCGCACAGCAAGGCCTTGGCGAATGTTTCGGCGAATGTGTCGATACCGGTGCCTGACGGGCCGTAAAACAACAGCGCATGCGGCAGTTTCGGCTCGGTCCTTAACAGGTGGCGCCAGTTTTCAAGATGCCATGGATAAACAAGATTTTCCATATTTTCATATTATTGCGCTGTTTTCTTGATATTCCGGTTTAACTTTATCGTGCCACTTCATTTCAGGGTATCGATCAGGCTGTGGATCGTATCGCGGATTTCCGCGATCGGTCGGGAACTGTCAATGATCCTGAAGCGGTCGGGAAAGGCTTTGGCACGGTCGAGATAGGCTTGCCGCACACGATTGAAAAAAACAGCCTTTTCCCTTTCGAACTTGTCAGGGGAGCGCACAGCCTTGAGACGTTCGGCGGCCGTTTCCGGCGAGACATCGAACAGCAAGGTCATATCCGGTTGCAAGTGCGGATGCACCCAGCGTTCCAGCGCTTCGAGTCTGGTGATGTCAAGCATGCGTCCCCCGCCCTGATAGGCAAAGGAAGCGTCCGTGAAACGGTCGGAGAGTACCCAGTCGCCGCGGCGCAATGCCGGTTCGATGACTTGTTCGATATGCTCGCGTCTGGCGGCGAACATCAGCAGCGCTTCCGTTTCGGCGTGCATGGGTGTATGCAACAGCAGTTCGCGCAGTTTTTCGCCAAGGGGTGTGCCGCCCGGTTCGCGGGTGACGACGACCGTGAGATCACGCTCGCGCAACAGTTCGGTGACATAGTCGATATGGGTCGATTTGCCTGCGCCGTCGATTCCCTCGAATGTCAGGAAACGGCCTGTCAATGGATGATGTTCGTTCGGATTCATCGGATGTACTTGTCAACTGCCCGGTTATGTTCGTCGAGACTCCGGGAAAAATGGCTGGTTCCGTCGCCGCGTGCCACGAAATACAGCGCATCGGTTTCCGCCGGATAAAAAGCGGCTTCCAGCGATTCACCGCCCGGCAACGCGATCGGTGTCGGCGGCAAGCCGTACCGGGTATAGGTATTGTAGGGCGTGTCGGTCCGCAAGTCGATTTTGCGGATTTTTCCCTTGTACCGTTCTCCCATGCCGTAGATCACGGTCGGATCGGTCTGGAGTTTCATGCCGATTTTCAGACGGTTGGCGAATACGCCGGAAATCATGTCCCTGTCGCCCGGATGTGCGGTTTCCTTTTCGATGATCGAGGCCATGACCAGCGCTTCATAAGGCGTCTTGTAGGGCAATGCCGGGTCGCGTTCTTCCCAGAGGGCATTGAGCCGCATCATCATGGCCTCGTGGGCTTGCCGGTAAATCTGCATGTCTTCGGCACCACGGCGGAACAGATACGTGTCCGGGAAGAACAGCCCTTCGCCGGCACGGTGGTCGATACCGAGTTTTTTCAGGAGTTCGCGTTCGGACAATCCGGCCGTTTCGTGTTTCAGGGCGGGATGCCGCGCGACGGCCTGACGCATCTGGCGGAAATTCCAGCCTTCGATGATGGTCAGCGACTCCATGGCGAAAATCCCTTTGGTGATTTTTTCCAGCAGTCTGGCCGGTGTTTCGCCTGCCTTGAGTTCATACGGTCCGGCACGCAATGCCGTACTGTTGCCGGTGAGGCGTACCAGCATGATGAACATCGTCTCGTTGAGCGGAACATCCTGTTTGGCAAGTTGCGTCGTCACGCTTTTGACCGTCGCACCGGGAGCGATTTCGAAATCGACCGGTTTTCCCTGCCCGAATACGGGCATGTGTGCCCAGCAAAACAGCGCGATGACGGCAAGGGAGACGGCCGCTATCGCCATGGCGACGGCGATGAGGATTTTTCTTTTGGCAGACTGTTTCATGCAAAACGGTCGGATCGGGACGGTTTGACAAAGATCATCATGAAAGGGAAAAAGAGAATATACTCGACTTCCATTGATACGAAAACAGTTTTTATGGAAACCATGAACCCGACACGCCTTTCCTGCTCGCCGGATATGCTGGCATCCGGTTATGTCATTCCGATGGATCAGACTGGCCTGCTCTCGCTGGAAGGCGAAGATGCCGTGCGTTTCATCCACGGCCAGCTCAGCAACGACATCGAACATCTTGATGGAAAAAGCGCCCGTCTGGCCGCGTATTGCACCCCGCAAGGCCGCATGCTGGCGCGTTTTTGTGTATGGAAATCCGCCGGCAAGGTCTGGATGAGCCTGCCGGCCGATATACTCGACGCGCTGAAAAAACGGCTTCAGATTTATATTTTGCGCGCGAAGGTTGTCCTGTCCGATGAACGTGGCAATGTCCGGCTGGCCGGCATCGGTGGCAAACGTGCCGCCGCGTCGCTTTCGCGATGGTTCCCCGACTTGCCTGACGTCGTGTACGGCAAGACCGAAAACGAAAACGGTGTGCTGGTACGCATGGCCGATGCTTTCGGTGCGCCCCGCTACCTGCTGGCCGTTTCGGCCTTGCGCTATCAGGCGATGTATGACGCACTCGCCTCCGAATTGCCGGTTTGCGGCGCGGATGGCTGGACGCTGGGCGATATTGAAGCGGGTGTGCCGGACATCACGCTGGCGGTACAAGACCGTTTCGTTCCGCAGATGGTCAATCTGGAAGAAGCCGGCGGGCTTTCGTTCACGAAAGGCTGTTATCCCGGACAGGAAGTGATTGCGCGCAGCCAGTTCCGCGGGGCTGTCAAACGCAAGCTGTTCCACGGTTATGTCACATCCGGAGATGTTGACATTCCTGCCGGCGCCGATCTGGTCGACAGAGACGGCAATCCCTGCGGGGTGGTGCTTCAGTCCGCACGGCGTGACGGCGGGCGGACGGATTTTCTGGCGGTCATGAATCTGGATACGCAGGAAAACGGTGTCGCCGTCCATGCGCTTTCAGCGGACGGCCCTGCCGTTTCCTGGGTCAGCAAGCCTGCCATCTGAACGGAAATCACCGAGGCGACGCATACCGCCGCTTCAGGATGTTGGCAGAATCATTTCCAGCACGAATGGAAATGATGGACCGGGCCATGCCCGTGCCCGACATTCAAGGATGCCGATGCTTGCAGTGCGCCGGTCAGGTATTGTTTGGCGGCAGCGACGCTTTCTGGTAACGGCATGCGTGTCATCAGCGCGGCGATGGCGGCCGAGAGCGTGCATCCCGTGCCGTGGAGATTGTTCGTACGGATCCGCGGTGCGCTCAGCGGGATGACCTTCCGTTCTCCTGACAGAAAATCGGCACTGTCTTTCGAAGCGGTTTCCGGCAGGCTGCCGCCCTTTAGCATGATCCATCGCGCACCGAGTGCGTGCAGTGGCGGCAGCATTGCCCGCATGCCTGCGAGCGTATCGGGCGCATCCCTGTCGAGCAGGACGGCCGCTTCGGGCAAATTCGGCGTGATGATGGTCGCCATCGGTACCAGCCTGTCGCGGATGGCGGCGATCGCATCGGGCTTGAGCAGGATATCCCCGCTTTTGGCGACCATGACGGGATCGAGTACGACCGGACAGGCGGGATGTTTTTCCAGTGTATCGGCGATCGCTTCGGCGATCGCGGCGGTGGCGACCATGCCGATCTTGACGGCAGCCACCTCGACATCATCGAAAACGGCGTCGATCTGTTCGGCGACGAAAGCCGGTTCCAGTGTCCGGAAAGACCGGACGCCTTGCGTGTTTTGCGCTACGACGGCCGTAATGGCGGCCATGCCGTAGGTACCCAGCGCCGAAAAGGTTTTCAGGTCGGCGGATATGCCGGCGCCGCCGCTCGGGTCGGTTCCGGCGATTGTCAAAACGTTTGCGATCATATGGTTTCCTGTTGCTGGCTTTCGGACGGTTTTCCGCGAAGGATATGCTGTTCATTGTACGTGAAGTCAGCAAACGATGCCTCACTTGCCTTTTTTCCTCTTATTTCACTGATATGCGACATGCTCTTGATGCCAGGCAATCTTTTGCCGGCATGCCGGCAAATCGTGTCGTGTTCTGATTTAAGTAAAAGGTGCATGTCCCCCCTTGGGCTATGGTGGTGCCAGTGTTGTGCCGGTTTGTGAAGAAACGGCACATGCAAGGTTCCATGAAACGGCAATTGTCAGGAGAATCGGGTGGAAAATCAGGCACGGGTGACCGGTATGGTGGCGGCGATGGTGTTGTCGCTGCTGTTGTCGGGATGCGGAAAACGGCAGGACGATGCCGTAATGGAAAGACCGGAAGTCACGACCATGACGGTCAGGAGCGCCGATTTGCCGGTCACGATGGAATACGTGGCGCAAACCGCCAGTTCACACAAGGTCAATATCCAGGCCAGAGTCAACGGATTCTTGCAAAAGCGCCTGTATCAGGAAGGCGGCATGGTCAAGAACGGGCAAGTCCTGTTCACGATCGATCCGCGACCTTTTCAGGTACAGCTCGATGAAGCACGGGCGGCGCTGGATTCCAGTACGGCGGCACATGCCACGGCAAAAGCCAATCTCGACCGGATCAAACCGCTCGTCGAACTCAATGCATTGTCAAGAAAGGATCTGGACAATGCGCGCGGACAGTTTCTGACGACACAGGCTGCCATGCATCAGGCCAGGGCGCAGCTTGACGCGGCGAAACTGAATCTTTCCTATACCACGATCCGTTCCCCTGTCGAAGGAATGGCCGGCGCGGCTGCCGTTTCAGAAGGGAGCTATGTCAATGCCATCAACAGCCAGCTGACGACCGTTTATGTCATGACTCCCATGTGGGTGAATTTCAGCCTGTCGGAAAACAGTGTGCTCGATATGCAAAAGCAGGTTCGGGACGGATAGCTGAAAGTCCCGGTGGATGGAAGCTTTGTCGTCAAGGTGATTTTGCCGGACGGAACGGTTTTTCCGCATCGGGGAAAAATCGTGTTCGCGTCGCCCGATTACGATGCAGCGACCGGAACGAGCCAGCTGCGTGCCAGTCTGGACAATCCCGAAGGCGTGCTGAAACCGAACCAGTTCGTCAGGGTCCGCCTGACGGGTGCCGTTCGTCCCGATGCGGTCGCGATTCCGCAAAAAGCGGTACAGCAAGGTGCGAAAGGTCATTTCGTCTGGGTCATCAGGGACGGCAAGGCACAATACCGTCCGGTCATCGTCGGAGAAATGTCCGGTACGGATTGGGTCATCCGCCAGGGATTGCATGACGGCGAACAGGTCGTCGTCGACGGTGTCCAGTCGCTGTCGAACGGCATTGCCGTCAATGTAACGGCAGACATGCCCTCGCCTGCCGGTTCGCCGGCCGTGCCTGACAGCCGTGCTGGCGAAAGCTTGAACGACAGCTCCGGTACCGTGACATTGCCCGGCGATACAGACAAACAAGATACGCCGGCTCCGGCGATGAGGGGATGACGATGTTTTCCGCATTTTTCATCAAACGTCCGGTCTTTGCCATTGTCGTATCGCTGATTATCTGCATCGCCGGCGCCGTTTCGCTGGCAAGGCTGCCTGTGGAGCAGTATCCGGACATGAGTCCGGTGCAGATTACGGTGACGGCGCAGTATCCGGGTGCGGACGCGGCGACGCTGGCGGAATCGGTGGCAGCTCCGCTGGAAAGCCAGATCAACGGTATCGACAACATGCTGTATATGTCCTCGTCGTCTTCATCGTCCGGCCAGCTTTCGCTGACGGTCTATTTCAATATCGGAACCGATCCGGATATCGCTCAGGTACAGGTCCAAAACCGTGTCAGTCTGGCGATGACGCAGTTGCCGGATGCCGTGACGCAAAACGGCGTTGATGTCGCCAAGGCGTCGTCCTCGATGCTCATGCTCGTCGGCATTTATGGCGACCCGGCGCGTTTCGACGAGGAATATGTCTCCAATTATGCCAATGTTCATGTACTTGACGCGATCAAGCGGGTTCCGGGTGCGGGACAGGCCTCGATTATCGGTTCTGCCGATCAGGCCATGCGCTTGTGGCTTGATCCGGACAGGATGGCTTCGCTGGGTGTGATGGCAAGCGATGTCGCCAATGCCGTCGCCATGCAAAACAAGCTGTTTTCCGCCGGTCAGGTCGGCGGGGAACCGTCGTTGCCGGATACGCAGCTGACCTACCCTGCCGTCACGGCTTCTCCCTTTCAGGATGCTTCGGGTTACGAGAACATGATTATCCGTGCCGACAACGACGGCAGCGCCATCGTGCGGATGAAGGATATCGGGCGTGCCGCGATGGGAAAACAGTCATATCTGGTCGATACGCAAATGAACGGCCAGTCGGCCACCTTTATCCAGATCGTCCAGCAACCCGGTGCGAACGCGCTGGATGTCTCGAAAGCCATCCGCGCAGAGCTGGAAACGCTCAAATCGGGGTTTCCAGAAGGAATCGATTATGTCATCGCGGTGGATACGACCGATTTCGTCCGGATTTCGATTCAGGAAGTCATCAAGACACTGATTGTCGCCATATTTATCGTAGTGGGCGTCATTTACGGGTTTTTGCAGCAATACCGGGCGACGCTCATCGCCACATCGGCCATCGTCGTGTCATTGCTGGGGACATTCGCCGGCATGTACCTGCTGGGATTCACGATCAACATGCTGACGCTTTTCGGGCTGGTGCTGGCCATCGGGCTGGTCGTCGATGATGCGATCGTGGTCGTCGAAAACGTCGAACGGAACATGGAAAAAGGTACCATGCAGCGCAAGGAAGCGACCATGCGTGCGATGGGCGAGCTCGTCAGCCCGATCATCGCGACGGTTCTGGTGCTGGTTTGCGTCTTCGTTCCTGCGGCATTCGTCCCGGGGACGACAGGACAGCTCTACAAGCAGTTCGCCATCACGATCGCCGTATCGGTGGCGATTTCCGGTTTTGTCGCGCTGACGCTCACACCGGCCCTGTGCGGTTGCTGGCTGACGTATTCCCCGCCGCCGGAACGTGGGCCGTTCGCCTGGTTCAACCGCCGTTTCGAGTCGCTCACGCAGCGTTACGGCAAGGCGTGTGCCGCCATCATCCGGCACGGCATGCGCTCCTTTGCCTGTATCGCGGTCATGGTCGCCGCCATCGTCGTGCTGTTCGAGCGCTTGCCGACGAGTTTCGTGCCGCAGGAAGACCAGGGATATCTGATTACTGCGGTGATTTTGCCGGACTCGTCCAGTCTGGGACGCACGAAAGCCGTCATGGAAAAGGTTTCGTCGATCGCGGAAGGCTTGCCGGGTATCCGGACACGTGTCGGCATTTCTGGCTTTTCGTTGCTGGATAACGGGTACCGCAATTCGGCGGGAACCTTTTTCATGGCGCTCGATCCGTTCGACGAACGGTATAAAGACAGTGAAACGGAACAAACGCAAAGTGCAGGTGCGATCATGGCACGGCTCGGCCAACAGGCGCGATCCGTTCAGGAGGCGGAAATCCTGCCGATTCTGCCGCCGCCGATTCCCGGACTGGGCACCACGGGTGGATTCGAATTCTGGGTACAGAGTACCGGGACGGATACACCCGAACAGTTGCAGGATGTGATCGACCGGATTGTGGCGAAGGCGCGGACACATCCCGAGCTCACAGGCGTCAATTCGACGTTTCGTGCCGGTTCGCAGCAGCTGGCGGTTTCCGTCGATCGTGACCGCGCGCAACTTCTCGGGCTGGATATGAACGATGTCTATGGTACGTTGCAAACCCTGTTCGGTTCGTCGATCGTCAGCCAGTTCACCCAGTTTTCCAGGGTCTGGTATGTCATCATGCAGGCCGAACCGGCATTCAGAACCACACCGGACGATATTACGCGGCTTTACACCCGCAATGCGAAGGGACAGATGGTACCGCTTTCATCGGTGGTGACGACGTCCTATACCACCGGTCCCGACCTGATTTCCCATTTCAACGGGTTTCCGGCAGCCAGAATCACCGGCAATGCCGCGCCCGGCTATTCTTCCGGCGAAGCCATGGACGTGATCGCGTCGATCGCGGCGGAAACGATGCCGCGTTCCTATACCACCGGCTGGTCGGGTGTCGCCTATGAAGAACAGAAATCCGGTACATCCTCGATGATCGTGTTTGTTTTCGGCGTACTGTTCGTGTTTCTGATTCTCGCGGCACAGTATGAAAGCTGGATATTGCCAGCCGTGGTGTTGATGGCGGTACCCTTCGGGGTGATCGGCTCGTTGCTGGCGACATGGTTGCGCGGGCTGGACAACGATGTGTATTTCCAGATCGGCTTGCTGGTCATGGTCGGTCTGGCGGCGAAAAACGCTATCTTGATCGTCGAGTTCGCCGTCAGGCTTTCGGAAAATCCCGCGACGACACCGGCACAGGCCGCAGTCGATGCCGGAAAAATCCGTCTGCGTCCGATCATCATGACCTCGCTTGCTTTTATCGGCGGGGTCATCCCGCTGGCACTGGCGACCGGTGCGGGCGCCAATTCGCGTCATTCGATCGGTACCGGCATCATCGGCGGCATGATCGGTGTTTCCACGCTGGCATTGCTGTTCGTGCCGCTCTTTTTCGATACGTTCATCCGCTTCGCGCGCAGGATCAGGCAATATTTCGCGTCCCGTTCGCAAAAAGTCGAAACGTCCCCTGTCACCCTGATGCCACCTGACGGCACGCAAACCGGAGACAACAAACCGGACGAAAACAAATCACAGGGGGGAACGCCATGAAGACGGAAAGGTTCGTACCGGTCTTGCTGCTTGCTGCGGTTCTTGGAGGCTGCGTGATGGGACCGGACTATCATCGTCCGGATATCGCCGTGCCGGACGCTTACCGGCCATTGACCGACGATGCCTTGCCGACGGCACTGGATTCGCGATGGTGGGAAAGTTTCGCTGATCCGGTTTTGAACGGCATGGTCTTGCAGGCCGTGCGCAACAACCGCAACCTGAAAGCGGCGCTGGCCAATTCGGAAAAAGCGGCAGACGCCATCATGCAGGCACGTTCGGAACTGTTTCCGCAAGTTGGAGTGGATGCCCGGACGACACGCGAGCGGCTTTCGGAAAGGGATGCTGAACCGGTCATCGGCGTTCCCAATCCCCAGAACAACAGGCAGGCCACCCTTTCGGCAAGCTGGGAACTGGATTTCTGGGGGAGAATCCGTCGGCTGACCGAGTCGGCCGAAGCGGATGCACGTTCGATGGAACAGGCGCGGCGTGGAGTGTTGCTCTCCGTCGTCGCCGATGTCGTCACAAACTATATCAATTTGCTGGCGCTGGACGAACAGCTGAAAATCGCGCAAAGCACTTCCGATAACTATGCCGAAGCCTTGCGGATCGCGCAGTTGCAGTTCAAATATGGCGTTACGTCGCAAATGACGGTGGCGCAGGCCGCTTCGCAGTATGAAACGGCGCAAAGCAGGATACCGCCGATACGTCACAGTATCGCGGCGACGGAAAACGCGCTCAATATCCTCATGGGACGCAATCCGGGGCCCGTCATGCGGGGACTGACGCTCGACAAACTCAGGGAGCCTGCGGTACCGGCGGATTTGCCATCGAACCTTTTGCTGCGACGTCCGGACATTCTGGGGGCGGAACAGGATCTGATCGCTGCCAATGCCATGATCGGTGCGGCACGCGCGCAGTATTTCCCGACGATTTCACTGACCGGCGCATTCGGTACGTCCAGCGAATCGCTGAAAAACCTGTGGGGCGGTCATGCGAAAGTCTGGAATTTCGGCGGTGTCGTCAGTCTGCCGCTGTTTCAGGGAGGCGCGATCCGTTCCCAGGTCGAACAGGCTGAGGCCGGACAACGCGCCGCTCTCGCGAAATACGAATCAGTCGTGCAATCGGCGTTCGCCGATGTGGACAATGCCTTGTCGCTCATGCAGGAAAGCAAACGGCAACTCTCACATGAAACCCTGCTTGTCGGGCAGCTCGACGACTATGCCAGACTGGCGCGGCTTCAGTACAAGGAAGGCTATTCGGCCTATTCGGTTGTCCTGCAGGCGGAACAGTCGCTGTTTCCTGAACAGCTTTCGCTGGCGCAACTCAAGGCGACATCGCTCACTTCGCTGGCCGGGTTATACAAGGCGCTGGGCGGCGGCTGGATAGACCGTGCGGACGAGCTGGGCGGTGATGAAAGAAAATTGCCCTGAAAATCATGGACTATGCGAAAATGGGCGTGAAAAACCTGAAAATCCATTTTGTTTTAAAATAAAAAACGGTTTTTCAGCGTCCGGCTGGAATCTTTTGTCGGTTGCTTTTCCGGAGAATCTGTTTCGCATGTGTCTCATTGTCTTTGCCTGGCATGTCAAGCCCGGCACTCCCCTGATCGCCGCGTCCAATCGGGACGAATTTTATGCACGCCCCGCCATTCCCGCCCACCGCTGGCAGGATCATCCCCAGATTTACGCCGGACGCGATCTGGAAGGCGGCGGTACCTGGCTGGGGGTGGCGCATGGCAAAAACGGGCGAGGCAACCGGTTTGCGGCGCTGACCAATGTACGTGCGCCGCATCTGATGAAGGAAAACGCGCCGACACGCGGTTTGCTGGTCAGCAATTATCTGGCGTCGAATCTGACGCCGGAAGAATATATCCGCGAAATCAGGCACGAGTCTTACCACTACAACGGGTTCAATTTGCTGGTGGGCGACGGCGATACCATGATCTGGTATTCCAATTTCGGCATGATGAATCCGAAAAACGGCATGCCGCTCAAGCCTGGCATTTACGGACTGTCCAACGCCCTGCTCGACGATCCCTGGCCGAAGGTCGTCCGTACCCGTGCCCAGTTCGCCTCGCTTCTGGGGATCAACGCGCCGGAAGAAGCCTATTTCGAAATGCTTTCGGATACGACGAAAGCGCCGGACAGGCTCTTGCCGCATACCGGTGTTTCCTATGAATGGGAAAAACTCCTCTCGTCGGTATGCATCGAGTCGGATGACTACGGAACGCGCGCATCGACATTGGTAGAACTGTATAATGATGAGCCTCCCGTCCTGCATGAGCGGGTGATTCGCTGAACGGATGCGCAAGGCATCCGGCTTTGGAAAACGGAAATGATCTGGGAAGAACTGACGTGCCAGCTTCAATCGCTGGCAAGCGACAATCTGTTGCGCCGGCGCAGGACACTGGAATCCGCCTGCGGGCCTTATGCCGTGATCGATGGCGAGCCGTTTTTGGCTTTTTGCAGCAACGACTATCTGGGGCTGGCCTCTCACCCCGCACTGATGGAAGCGGTGGCATCCTCGGTACGACGCTGGGGAACGGGTTCAGGCGGCTCGCACGTGGTCAGCGGACATATGCAGCCGCATGAGGAGCTGGAAAAGGCACTGGCTGCGTTTGTCGGTGCGGAACGCGCCCTTTTTTACAGTACCGGCTACATGGCCAATATCGGAGTCGTTCCCACACTGGTCGGACGCGGTGACGCCGTGTTTGCCGACAGGCTCAACCACGCTTCGCTGATCGACGCGGTCCAGCTTTCCCGTGCTGAACACCGGCGCTATGCGCATAACGATATGGCGCACCTCGAAAGACTGCTTTCCGCCAGCACGGCGAAACGAAAACTGATTCTTTCCGACGCCGTGTTCAGCATGGACGGCGATCTGGCGCCGCTGGAAAAACTTGCCGAACTGGCCGAACGTTACGATGCCTGGCTGGTGATCGACGATGCGCATGGTTTCGGCGTACTGGGACGGCACGGACGCGGCTCGCTCGATCATGCGGGACTGCCCTTTTCGCCGCGTCTGGTCTATATCGGCACACTGGGGAAAGCCGCCGGGGTGTCGGGCGCTTTCATCGCCGGTTCCGATACCGTGATCGAATGGCTGATGCAGCGTTCCCGTTCCTATATTTTCACGACGGCCAGCAGTCCGGTACTGGCAAGCGCGATTTGCGCCTCGCTGGAACTGATCGCCAATGGCGACGATCGGAGAAGCCATCTTCAAAAGCTCATCACCCGCCTGCAAAACGGTCTGTCGGGTTCACGCTGGAGATTGTTGCCTTCGTTCACCGCAATCCAGCCTGTCGTCATCGGGGAAAACGATGCCGTGCTGAAAGTGTCGGAAGGCTTGCGTGACCGCGGTATCTGGGTTCCGGCGATCAGGCCGCCGACGGTTCCTGTCGGCAGCGCGCGTTTGCGGATTTCATTGTCCGCCGCCCATACGGAAGAACAGGTGGACACTCTGGTACAGGCATTGAAGGAACTGGCATGACGTCACTGGTTTTCTGGCACGGTTGGGGCATGTCCCCAACGGTATGGGATACGCTGATCGACGAGTTGCGTGAGCTCATGCCGAATGAGGTACATTACGATGCCATCCCCTTGCCGGGGTATGGCGCGACTGCCCTGCCAGGCGGCGATCCCCTTGCCTGCTGGGCGGATACCATGATGGCGTCCGTTTCGGGTCCGGTCGTGCTGTGCGGCTGGTCGATGGGTGCGATTCTGGCGTTGCAGGCCGCCGCCCGCTATCCCGACAAGGTTGAAAGACTGGTATTGTTCGGTGGAACACCGTGTTTCGCCGCGAAAGCTGATTGGGCGTTCGGTATGCCGCGCGATACGGGCGATACGTTCAGACAAGGGGTACGATCCGATCCGAAAACGACGATGCGTCGCTTCGTTTCGTTATTCAACCGTGCAGACCGTCACGGGCGCGAAATCGTCCGCCGGCTCTCGCGGCTGGAGATACCCCCTGTCGCTGTACTCGACGCCGGGCTGGATTTTCTTGATCATGCCGATTTTCGCATGCTGGTTCCGTCCATCCGGCAAAAAACCCTGCTCATACATGGCGAAAACGATCCGTTGATGCCGCCGGATGCGGCACGCTGGCTGGAAAAGAATCTGCCGGACGCTTCCCTTACATTGTTGCCGGATGTGGCGCATGCGCCGTTTCTCTCCGAACCGCAGCGGTGCGCGGCACTGATGACGGCCTTTATGGAACAGGCATGATGGAAAAAAAACGGATTTGCGAAGCGTTTGGCCGTGCAGCCGACGCCTATGACTCGCTGGCGCTGTTCCAGCGGCGGGTTTGCGAGCGGATGTTGTGCCTGTTGCCCGAATGGTTGCCGCGCGGGTTTTCCCCGGAAAACATCCTCGACGGGGGATGCGGAACCGGTTTCGGCGCACAGTGTCTCCGCAGTTTCTGGCCCGATGCCCGTCTGACCGGTTGCGATCTGTCTGGCGAAATGGTCGAACGCATGCGTCAAAAGGGATTTGACGCCGTCTGCGGCGACCTGGAAGCCATGACCTTCGATGACGGAACGTTCGATTTCGTCTGGAGCAGTCTGGCATTGCAATGGTGCCATCCGCAAACCGTTTTCCGCGAATTGCACCGCGTATTGGCTCAGGACGGCATTTTGTATTTCTCGACGCTGGCGCCTGGTACGCTTTGCGAAATCGCCCATGCCTTCGATGGTGTCGATACGTCCCGCCGCGTGTTGTCGTTTTCTTCTCCTGACGAACAGCGAAACTGCTTGCTGAAAGCCGGTTTCACCGATGTTCACGTCATTCACGAAACCCACCGGATGCATTACCCGGATGTCCGTTCCGCCCTGGAATCGGTTCGGGGGATCGGTGCGGGTTATTCTGCCGGAAAGCGGCGTGCCATGATGGGCAAGACGGCATGGCAAACGGTACAGCAACGTTATGAAGCCTTGCGGGAAACGGAAGGTTTGCCGGTGACTTATGAACTGGTGATCGGGTTCGGTATCGCGTGAGCCTGAAGCCTTTTGCTACTCGAAAATCCGCCGGTGTCCGATAGCCGAGAGCAGCCGGTTGACTTTCGGCGGCGAGCTGCCCTGATGGAAGGCACGTGCCTTTTCACGGACTTCGAGGTCGGAGACGGTCATGCGTTCGCGCTGGCGCAGCATTTCCAGCATGGATTCGATGAGATAGGATTCGACCATGATGCCCGGACGGGTCATGTCGTTGAACAGGTTCCACATCATCGCGCCGTTACGCTGGCGGATGTCACGCAGCCGGGTCATGGCTGCGATGAAATCGTCGGCATCTTCCGGACGGATCAGGTACTCGATGGTGACCATGATCGGTCCTTCGTGCATTTCGATATTGCGCGGTACAGGTCCTGCCCAGTCGGATGACAGGGTCGTCAGATCGGCCTTGTCATGCAGACCGACATAAAACCGCCATGAAACCGCGATACCCGATATACAGGCAAATCGAGGCGATGATGAGTGCCGTCGGGATATTGAGCAGGCCGGCCACTTGTCCCCAGATGACGCTGCCGCCGGCCATGCCGCCGGTGAATACGATCCAGAAAAAAGCCAGTCCGCGTGCCCTGACCCACCCGGGAAGCGAAATCTGTGCGGCAGTCATCAGGGCCGAGGCTGTCATCATCCAGGAAAGTCCGATCACGAGCATGGCGGCACATGCCGCGGCGACGATATCGGACATGGCCAGCGCCAGCATCGCCAGCCCATAAAGCGCCGAGGCACAGCGGATGATGGTGTCGCGCGTGACGCGACGGATCAGGCGGGGCATCAGGATGGCGCCCGTGATCGCACCGACGCCGATGCAGGCAAGCAGCAGACCGTAGGTGCTCGGCCCGCTTTTGAGTTCCTGCCGGACGATCAGCGGCATCAATGCCCATGAGGCGCTGGCGAAAATGAAGAAACAGCATCCGCGTACCATGACGGCTCGCAGCGCCTGTGAATGGCGTGCGAAGCGCAATCCGGTACGGACGGCACTGATAAGATGTTCGGCGGGAAGCGTGCTTTGCGGAACGTTGCGCTTCCAGCGGAAAATCAGGAAGAGCACGATGGTGTAGAAGCAGGCGTTGGCCATGAATACGGCGCCGGAACCGGCCGCCGCCACGATGGTGCCCGCGATGGCCGGGCCGATGGAGCGTGCGACGTTGATGGCGATGCTGTTCAGTGCGACTGCGGACTGCAATTCTTCACGCGGGACGAGTTCGGGAATGATCGCGCCCCATGCCGGCATCATCATGGCGATACCCACGCCCAGACAGAAGGTAAAGAGCAGCAAAAGAAAGGAGCCGGTCACGCCGGTCAGGGTCAATATCCCCAGCAATCCGGCACAGCATGCCATCCAGACCTGTGTACCGATCAGAAAACGGCGACGATCGACGATGTCGGCCATGGCGCCTGCGGGGATGGCAAGCAGGAAAAACGGCGTGCTCGTCGCCGCCTGCACGAGCGAGACCATTACCGGCGTCGGCGCGAGCGATGTCATCAGCCACCCTGCCCCGACGTCCTGCATCCATGACGCGATGTTCACGAACAAAATCGCGATCCATAGCATGCGGAATACGCCGTGACGGAATGGCGTCCATGCGCCGATTTGCCGGTCTTCCTTTTTGTGCTGTGTTTCGTCTATCGCCATTGTGTCGCCCGGCTTTGTCGTCTGTAGAAAGTTTGCATCCTATTAAGATAACACCGCATAAAGCCTTTTTTTCCGAACATGCGTCAAGAAACGGGAAAAGAACGCCGCTTTTGCAGGCCAAACTGCCCGTCCCGGGTGGGGAATGTCCGGAAAACAGCCGGTGAAAGTACTGTTTTCAGGCAATCAGGGGCGTTTTTCCGCATGGCCGGCATGTACCGGAACGGCGCCGGGATGGCTGAAATATTCCGCCAGCGTCATATCCAGTATGCCGCCGACCGCTTTTTCCACCTCGAGCGAAATGGGGACATCCCGGCTTGCCGTGAAAACGAAGTGTCTGAAGACGTCCGCGACGGTGATATGGTCTGCGTCTCCGAGCCATCGCCATGTCTTCAGGGTGCGTCTGCCCAGCGGAACCGTATGGAACATGGGAGGATCGAACGGTACTGCCCATCCCAGATTTTCCAGTGTCTTGAGACAGGATTCGACTTCCGCGGTTCCCAGCCGTGTACGTCGTTCCAGTTCGATACGCGAGAGGTTGCGTACCGTTCCCTCAGGGTACATGATACCGATGATTTTCAGGGCATCCGAAAACCGGCTGCCGGGATGCCGCACGGTTTCCCAGTGGCCGCTGCGGATTTCCGGAAGCGCTGCCGTGAGCATGGCGCCCAGCAGCATGATGAGCGAACTGATATAGACCCACAACATGAAGATCGGGAATGCCGCCAGCGCACCGTAGATTTTTTCGTAAGAGCTGAAATTCACGATGAAAAACGCGAAAACCCGGATGGCGATTTCAAACGCGATGGCGGCGAACAGCCCGCCGGACAGCGCGTCTTTCCAGAGGACAAGCCGGTTTGGCAATACGCGGTATAGCAGCGTAAAGGCGGTCGTCGTCCAGATGACGGCGATCAGCGGCGAGGATATGCCGTTGAGAAACGGCAGCCAGCCGATCAGTCCGTGACGTGACAGCACCAGATAAGTCGTCAGGTAAATGGAGATGCCCAGCAACGGCGGCGCAAGCAAGGCGATGGCGAGATACAGGACGATACGGGTCAGCAACGGGCGTGGCGTGAGGATATGCCAGATACGGTTGAAAGCGCTCTCGATTGTGGAAATGGTCGTCAGCGTCGTGAACAGCAACGCCAGCGCGCCGATGATGGAGACGTTGGCCGCATTGGCGGCGAATGTGCCGAGATAGTCCAGGATGGTCTGGGCGATGTTGCCGGGAATCAGGCCCTGGGCGAAATAGGTTTCCAGCGTCTTCCGCAGGGAACCGAATGCCGGGAAACGGGTGAAAACCGCCAGCATGATCGCCAGTATCGGCACCAGACTCAGGAT
The DNA here is from genome assembly GCA_934277985.1 of uncultured Oxalobacter sp. Classification (GTDB taxonomy): domain Bacteria; phylum Pseudomonadota; class Gammaproteobacteria; order Burkholderiales; family Burkholderiaceae_D; genus Oxalobacter; species Oxalobacter paeniformigenes. Next base: position 91,426 of record CAKQWF010000003.1, on the reverse strand, counting down.
GATGGTGAAGCTGATATTGCCCGCGACGTCGGTGAGGTTGTCCGCTTCCACTTTCGCATAGCAGTACTTGAGGAAGTTCTTGATGCGTTTGCGGTCGAGGTGACGGAAAATATCCTGTACCTTGCGCCATACGCCGGGGGTGAAATCGGGTGTGTTCATGAAAACATTTTAAAATGAAACCGTCTCCGGCAGGCAACCGGACAAAATTGTTTTATCATGTGTTTCCCGGCCGAATATTGATTTTGCGCTGCAATCCGGCAATCGGCGCGACGGTGCGGGACGTTGCGGTCACCGACAGGTTGCCGTTGCGGATTTCACGGAACGGTTTTCATCATGACACAGCCATCCTTTATCGAATTGTGCAAAAAGCGGCTTGGCAGCGCCCATGTCATCAGCGATCCGGCCAGAATGGATTTTTATGTGACCGACTACCGTAAACGGTTTGCGGGAAAGGCGCTGGCCGTCGTGCAACCCGGCAATACGCAGGAAGTCGCCGATATCGTCAGACTCTGCCGCCGTCACGGGATACCCATCGTGCCTCAGGGAGGCAATACCGGGCTGGTGCTGGGCAGCGTACCGGATACCTCAGGGAAAGCGGTCGTGATTTCGCTGGCACGCATGAAACGGATACGGGAAACCGATCTGGCCAACAATACCATGACCGTCGAGGCGGGTTGCCTGCTGGACGATATCCACAAGGCGGCGCAGGATGCCGACAGGATGTTTCCGCTGTCGCTGGCCTCGTCAGGTTCTTGCATGATCGGCGGCAATCTGGCAGCCAATGCCGGCGGTACCGCCGTCTTGCGCTACGGTACGGCCCGCGAATTGTGCCTTGGGCTGGAAGTCGTCCTGCCAGACGGCGCGATATGGGACGGTCTGTACAAACTCCGCAAGAACAATACCGGCTACGATCTGCGGGATCTGTTCATCGGCTCGGAAGGAACGCTGGGCATCATCACGGCGGCGGTTCTGAAACTGTTTCCCCGTCCGAGAACGCGACAAACCGCCTTTGTCGCGCTGGATACGCCTGCCGACGCGTTGCGTCTTTTGTCCATCGCACAGCAGTTCGCCGACGGTGTACTGACCACGTTCGAACTGATGTCGCGTTACAGTCTGGAACTGGTCACCCGGCATTTTCCGGAACTGTCGTCTCCCCTGTCGCTCATGCAGGACTATTATGTCCTGATGGAACTTTCCAGTACCGAACCGGAAGAACATGTCGCCAGCCGTTTCGAAAAACTGCTCCAGTATGCGATGGAAGACGCCGTGATTTGCGATGCCGCCCTGGCGCAGACGCTTTCGCAATCGAAATCGATGTGGGCATTGCGTGAAAACATTTCCGCCGCACAATCCCGCGAAGGCAAAAACATCAAACACGATATTGCCGTTCCGACTTCGCTGTTCGCCGAATTTATCGAAACGACGGACAGGCAGCTCCAGTACCGTTTTCCTGGGTGCCGGATGGTGACGTTCGGCCATCTCGGCGACGGCAGCCTGCACTATAACGTCGGCGCGCCCGAAGGCGTGGCGGACGACGACTTTTTGCGGATGCAGGGCGAAGTCAACCGGATCGTCTATGACAACGTCATCCGGTTGCATGGCGCCATTTCCGCCGAACACGGGCTGGGCGCATTGAAGCACGACAGGAACGCCGCCTACAAAAGCGAGGTGGAAATGCGGATGATGCGGCTCGTCAAGCAGGCGTTCGATCCGGACAATCTGATGAATCCCGGCAAGGTTCTGCCCTGATCTGTCATCGTTTTTCCGTCATCGTGCGGCTTTTCACGCTTTGCCGTACGCGGTTTCGTTCCAGAAATTCGCTTGCGGCACCGGCATCGAGTGCATCTGAAACAAGGTTTCCCTGAATGGCTTTGCATCCCGCCTGCTCGAGAAAGCGCATCTGACCGGCTGTTTCGACACCCTCGGCCATGGTACGGATACCCAGCGCACCAGCCAGCGAGATCATGGCACGCACGATGGTGGCTGCTTCGTCGTCCACCGTGACTTCCCTGATGCACGACGGGTCGATCTTGAGACTGTATGCCCCCAGTCGCCTCAGGATGGCGATGGAGGAATAACCTGTGCCGAAACGGTCAATGGCGACTTTCATTCCGGCGGCATGGAACGCATCGACGGCGCCGATGGCGTCATGCGGTTTTTCCATCACGACGGTTTCCGGCATTTCCAGTACCAGTCTTTCCGGCGGAACGCCCGCTTCACTGAGCCATTGTGCGATACGTTTCGGCAAATTGCGGTCGTGAAACGGAATGGCCGAAAGGTTGACCGAGATGGTCACGGCATCTTCTCCGGCTTCATGCCATGCCCTGAGCTGCCCTATCGCTGTCCTGATCACCCATTGGCCGATGGCCATGATTTGCCCGTTCGATTCGGCGATACGCAAAAATTCGTCGGGAGCGATCGTGCCGAGTTGGGGATGCTCCCAGTGCAACAGGGCTTCGAACCCGGTAACGGTGCGGTTTTCCAGCGAAAGAATCGGCTGGTACAACAGCGAAAACCCGTTGTCTTCCAGTGCATTTTGCAAGGCGCCGCCGATAAGATGCGTACGGGTCGAGCTGGCCTGCATTTCCGTCGTGAAGAATCGGAAATGGGCACGACCGTTCTGTTTGACACGGTACATGGCGGTATCGGCGCAACAGGAAAGCGTCTCGAAGTCCGTTCCATCATCCGGATACATGGCGATGCCGATCGAGGCGGACAGGTTCAGTTCCTGTTCATCGATACGATAGGATTCTGACGCGATAGCCAGCAGTTTGCCGGCGATGTGCGCCGCGCCGCTGGTATCCGTATCGGGCAATACCAGGACGAATTCATCACCGCCCTGCCGCGAAACGGTATCCTGGTCGCGCACCACGCCTTCAAGACGTGCTGCGAAAAGCCTGAGCAATTCGTCGCCTGCCTTGTGGCCGAGCGTATCGTTGACCTGTTTGAATCCGTCGAGATCGACGAACATCAACGCCAGCGGTTTCCGGCTGCGTTGCGCCAGACTGATGGCCTGTCGGCACCGTTCATGCAACAGTGTCCGGTTCGGCAAGCCTGTCAGGGCATCGAAATGCGCCAGCCACTGGATCTGGTCTTGCGCCTTTTTTCGTTCGGTCATGTCGCTGAACAGGCCGATGTAATGGGTCAGCTTGCCAGAGGGATCGTACATGGCCTGGATGGAAAGCCATTCGGGATAGCTGGTGCCGTTTTTGTGCATGTTCCAGATTTCGCCCTGCCAGCATCCTTTTTCCCGGATTTCGTTCCACATGGCTTCGTAAAACGCCCTGTCGTGCCGTCCCGACGAGAGAATCCGCGGATTGCAGCCCATCACTTCGGCGCGGTCGTATCCGGTGATCCGTGTGAACGCCTGATTGACCATGACGATGCGACATGCGTCATCAAGCAGCATCATGCCTTCGTTGCTCTGGGTGAACATGTCCGCCGAAAGTTGCAATTTTTCATTGCGGACATAATTGTCCAGCGCGAAATCGATGCCGGCCGTCAGTTCTTTCAGCAGCTTTTGCACCACGATATCGAATGCGCCGGCCTTGAAGGCATGCAAGACCAGCATGCCGGCGATTTCACCATTCTTGTGCAACGGCAGGCAGGCAATGGCGCAGATAGGCTGTTCACCGGCAAGACACTGCCAGCGGGGCATGATGGCATCGCAATCACATGCCGGATCGCCTGCACAATCCTGTATCCAGACCGGTCTGTCATCCCGAACGGCTTGCCGGATGATGTGTGTCGTCATCATTTCGCCGATTTTCGCGATGATTTCGTGCGATGCCCCTTCCATGGCGACGGGGATAAGATGCTGTGCACGGTCCATGACACCGATCCATGCGATGTCGATGGTGTCGTACTGTACGGCGATGCGGCAGATTTCGCCGAACAGTTCGTCCTGTGTCTTGCAGCGGGCAATGGCCTGGTTGCAGTACCCCAGTGTGGTATAGAGCTGGTTGAGACGGCGGATTTCGCTTTCCGTGACACGGCTTTCGACATACAGGCGGCGCAATTCGCGTTCGGCATTCATGCGTATCTGTTCGCGGCGAAAGTTGGCGACCGCAAAATCCATGTCGTCCGCGATTTCAGCCAGCAGTCCGCGTAATGCCGGATCGAAGGCATCCGGTTCGGCCGACGCCAGCAGAAATACACCGATGGTTTTCCCGTTTTCGTGCAGTGGCAATGCCGCCAGCGAACGCAGGGAAATTTCATTCGATGCATTTTCCGGCCACCATGCCGATACCGGGTCGCTTCCGAAATCACGGTTCCAGAATGCCTTTCCCGTTGAAAACGCTTTTACGGCAACGCTTTCAGCATCCGGATGTCCCGCCGTTGTCGATAGCGACATTTTTTCTGGAAAATCAATTTCTTCTCCGCTTTTGTTGTCAAAACGGATCAGGTTTTCCGACGGGTTTGCGAAACCGGTGCAAGCCATTCGGATACGACTGTGTCGGACGATGATGGCGCAGATATTGGCGAAAAGTTCGCCTTCGTCGCCGCTGCGTGAAATCGCGTGGGAACAGTAGTTGCGGATGAGCAAAATATCAGATGAGCGGTTATCCGGTAATGGAATCGGCATGAGATACAGTCCCTGTCAACTAGTCATCAGACAGTTTTGCCGTGTACTGTAAAACCGGTACAGGATGCCTGTATGGAAATGCCTGCCACATGAACAAGCATGCATTGTTTTGGATATACCATGTCATCGGCAGGCAATGTACACGGGAAATGTCCATGTCCGGAATATTATGGCACGTGTCAGGAGCGCAGGGTATGAAAAGTTGTGTGATGACGGCGGTATATTCCGCTATTGGCGAAATACGAAAATGTCCGTCCGTTTCTCGCCAACAAATTAACCGTCCGGTGGGATGCCATTGAAAAAAACCCGATGTTTTTTATGAATATATCGTTTCGGAATTTTTATCTCCGTTTGTTTTGCGGTATGGCAAATTACGAATGACGTGCATTTTTCAACAAGCGCATGATTTTCAATCTGTCTGGAAAACATGCCGTGCATTATCGTAAAACGGTAATGCACGGTAAAACTTTACGGTCAGGATTTTTCGGTTACGGATATTATTTCCCGTTTTGAATCGTATTGGAATTCTGGTTATAGGCTTTTGCGACGCATTTCCATTTTCCGTTTATCTTCATCAACAAAAGATAATCGGTAAAATCAATGCGTCCGCCCCATTTTTCTTCCAGCACCCTTACCACCGCAAGCGTTTCCTCGATATCGACGATATCGATGCGCGCCCTGAAATCCTTTCCTGCGTCCACGGTATCCACATTTTTGTAAAACTGTTCGATGCTGCCATGTTCCGGTTTTCCATCCAGATAACCAAACAAAACAGCGTCATCGACAAACAGTTCTTTTGCGTAACGACTGTCACCTTCAGCGACGCTTTTGACTAATTTCATGGCCGCTTCTTCAACTGCACGGTATTCCCCGATACTTGCTCTCATAATAATGCCCTTTATATAATTCATTGACGCTGATTATGTTACGTGTTATGTTTTTCTAACACAATCACCGAAAAATTATTCATATACCGAAAATTTTTTCCGTATATGTCCTGCATGAAAACAACCGGTTTTATTTTGGATCATGTATCAGAGAAAAACACCCGTCGATCTGGAATGTCCGTTGAGATTGACGATAAGCCTGCTGAATTCAAAATGGAAATCCTGTATTCTGGATGAATTGCGCCACAAGACACTCCGTCCCAGCGAAATTCACAAGATATTTCCGGACGCTACGCCGCGTGTGCTTGATCTCCAGTTGAAAGAACTGGTCGAGGATGGACTGGTTTCAAGAACCATTTATCCGGAGTCCCCACCCCGTTCCGAATATGCCCTTACGGAATTGGGGAGTACCCTCATTCCGATAATCGATGCCATGATTGCATGGGGTGACGTGAACAAGGATTTGTTTGAAAAAAAATATGGCTGTGCAGAATGAGACCGTTCCATTCCGCTTCCGTATTTGCCTGATTTTCCGGTTCGGTTTTCAGAAAGGGGTTTTTCCAGTCACCGCTTTCGTGCCGCTATTGCGCAAATGATTCTGCCCAGTGGCGGTACTCAGGGATTTTCCTTGCCAGTGCTGGCATACAGTCATGGTCATGCCGGCGAAATACGCCATCACGAAAAGACGGAAACGCCTGAAAACGGGAATACTGGTCCGGATTCATTCATTGTCAGCAGCTGTTTCGTCTGGCAATTTCGTCATTCCCAGCAATTCCTGGGCACGTTCTTCGGGCAATGCCTCGATTTTCTTGAGCTTGCGGCTCATCTGGCGGGTACGTACCTGTGCGTCGTCGATACTTCTCGCTGCACGTTCCAGCGTTTTGCGCGTGGCTTCCAGTACGGTGCCGAATTTGCCGAATTCGGTTTTGACCGCGCCCAGAATGTCCCACACTTCGGATGAACGTTTTTCCAGCGCCAGTGTCCTGAAGCCCATTTGCAGGCTGTTGAGCAGTGCCGAGAGCGTGGAAGGTCCGGCGATGCTGATCCGGCAGGTTCGCTGCAAGTCGTCGGCCAGTCCGGGGCGGCGCATGACTTCGGCGTAAAGTCCTTCCGTCGGCAAAAACATGAGCGCGAAGTCGGTGGTATGCGGCGGCGCGAGATATTTGTCCGCAATGGTTTTCGCCTGAAGCCGGATGGCACGTTCGAGTTCTTTTCCTGCCTGTGCGACGCCCTCGACATCGGCCGCTTCGGATGCCTCGACCAGCCGTTCATACTGTTCTTTCGGGAATTTCGCGTCGATGGGCAACCAGACCGGTGCGGTTTCGTCTCCCCTGCCCGGCAGACGGATGGCGAATTCGACGATGGCGCCGGAACCGGGTACCGTTTCCACGTTGCGGGCATATTGCCCCGGTGTCATGAGCTGTTCCAGGAGCATTTCCAGCTGGACTTCACCCCATGTCCCCCGCGTTTTCACATTGGTCAGCACCCGTTTCAGATCGCCCACGCCCATCGCCAGCCGGTGCATCTCGCCCAGTCCCTGATGGACTTTTTCAAGGCGTTCTGAGACGAGCCGGAACGATTCGCCCAGACGCTGTTCCAGTGTGGCATGCAGTTTTTCGTCGACGGTCTGGCGCATTTCTTCCAGTTTTTTCGCATTGTCTGTCTGCAAGTCGCGGATTTTTTCTTCCAGCACGGTACGTATTTCGTTCATGCGTTTCGCGTTCGATTCCGTCAGCGCCGTCAGGGTCTGTTGCAGGGTATCGGCAAAGCGTTTGATGGCTTCGGCCTGTTCCTGCCGGGCGGCGCCGGCCTGTCGGGCATTGTCTGCCGTCAGGCGCGCGAGCTGTTCGGAAAACGTCCGCATCTGGTCGTTTTGCAGGGTGGAAATCTGGGTCATCTGCTGGGTCAGACCATGCTGGAAGCGGGAAAGCGCACTGGCCAGTTCTTGTCGTGTCCCCTGTGCACTGAGCTGGATCTGTTCCCGCATTTGCCGTTCGGTGCGTTCGGCGGCATTGCGAATGGCGTTTTCCGTCTGCTGTCGCAGGATTTCGGAAGTTTCGCCTGCCTGCCATGGCCGCGACCTGAAAAGGAGAATCAGCAACAAAACGATCGAAAGCGCACCGAAAATGAGCGGAAGATAGGAAAGCATAGCGTTTGCGAAAAAATGGCTGGGTGAACGGGCTGACTATTTTACGCCGTACCACACGCGACCGTCGTCATTTTCGCAGGACACGCAAACCGTTGAGCAAGACCAGCAGGCTTGCGCCCACGTCGGCGAAAACCGCCATCCACATCGTGGCGGAACCTGCCAGCGCCAGCGCAAAAAACACAAGCTTGATCCCCAGTGCGATCAGGATATTTTGCCAGAGAATGATATAGGTGGTTTTCGAGAGCGAGATCAGCTGTGCCACCCGCCGCAAGTCGTCGTTCATGATGACCACATCGGCCGCTTCCATGGCGATGTCCGTTCCCGCATTGCCCATGGCGATGCCGATATCGGCATGGGCCAGTGCCGGCGCATCGTTGATGCCGTCGCCGATCATGGCGACCTTTCTGCCCTGTTTGCGCCATGCCAGAACGGCTTTTTGCTTGCCGTCAGGCAAGAGGTTTCCGAAGACGGTCTCGATTCCCGCTTCGCGGGCGATGCCTTGTGCGGTCGTCTGGTTGTCGCCCGTGAGCATCGCGGTGGCGATTTTTTGCCGTCTGAGCATGGCCAGTGCCTCGCGTGCCGTATCACGGATGGTGTCGGCAACGGTGAAGATGGCCAGTACGCCTTCCTTGTCGGCCAGTATCGTCACCGTATGCCCCTGTCTTTCGTGTTGGAGCAGCAGCGCATGTACGTCCGGTGTACACAGTCCCGCTTCCTCGATCAGGCGGTGGTTGCCCAGTATCAGCGCACATCCGTCGATGACGCCGCGCACGCCTTTGCCCGGCATGTCGGCAAAGTCGGAAACGGCGGTCATTTTCCGGCCCAGCCCGAAGGCGATCGCCTTGGAAACCGGATGGTTGGAATTGCCCGCCAGTGCCGCCGCCCTGTCGAAAACGGTATCGCGGGGGACACGATTCGCCAGAATGACCGTATCCACAAGGCGTGGTTTGCCTTCGGTGACGGTGCCGGTCTTGTCCAGCGCCACGATGTCGAGATGGCGTGCCTGCTCCAGATGGATGCCGCCCTTGATGAGAATGCCGCGACGGGCCGCGGCGGCCAGTGCGCTGACAATCGTCACCGGCGTGGCGATCACGAGTGCGCACGGACAGGCGATCACCAGCATGACCAGCGCCTTGTAGGCGGCATGCAGCCATGTCCAGCCGAAAAACAGTGGCGACAGGACGGCGACGCCCAGGGCGAACAGGAAAACCAGCGGGGTATATATTGCCGCGAAACGATCGACGAAGCGCTGGATGGGGGCGCGTTTTTCCTGCGCCTCTTCGACCATCCGGATGATACGGGCAACGACGGTATCGGAAGATGCTGCCGTCACGCGGAAAGCCAGCGTGCCGCTTTCGTTGATCGTTCCGGCGAAAACGGTGTCTCCCCTGCGCTTGTCCACCGGAATGCTCTCGCCGGTGACAGGTGACTGGTCAACAGTGCTGTGTCCGGTGGTGACGATGCCGTCAAGCGCGATGCGTTCTCCGGGACGCACGCGAACCGTCATGTCGTTTTCGATGGCTTCCACGGGCATGGATACCCAGCTGCCGTCTTTTCTGAGGACGTCGGCCACAGGCGGTGTCAGATCGAATAGGCGTTGTATCGCATGGCGTGCCCTGTCCGCCGAACGGGCCTCGATCAGTTCGGCGACGGCATAAAGCGCCATGACCATTGCCGCCTCGGGCCATTGCCCGATCACGAACGCACCGGTGACGGCGACGGTCATCAGGGCGTTGATATTGAGCTGCCGTCGTGCTATCGCGGCGATGCCTTTTCGGTAGGTATCCAGTCCGGAAAGCCAGATGGCGACAGCAGACATGGCCATGCCGGAGAGCATGACGGAACGTGTGTCCGGGCCAAGCAGATGCATGATTTCCACGACCAATGCGATACCCAGCGCCGTTCCGAGACGCCACATCCGTTTCTTGTCCGCCGGTTCCGCGGTGTTTTCCATGCCGGGGCGGATACGCTCGGCGCGATATCCGGCCTTTTGGATGGTAGCGAGACACAGCGAGACCGTTTCCTCGTCTGCATCGATCGCCAGCTGTCTGCGCGGGAGGCTGCATTCCAGATGGCGGATGCCGCCGATACCAGAGAGAATCCGGCGGATGTCGTTTTCCTCGACGGCGCAATCCATGTCCATGATATGCAATACGGCATAATCCGGCGGCCAGCTGACGTCGTCTTGCCGCGGCATGGCCGGCGAATGGGCGCAACAGCAAGCGTCATCGTGCGAATGGGGATGGTGATGATGGGCACGATCGTGTCCGCCATGGTCATCATGTCCATGGTCATCATGGGGGTGTGCATGGTTTTTGCCATGGCGACACCCGGATTTTTCTTCATGCCCATGTCCGCAGCATCCGTGCGAATGGCCATGTGCGTCGAAATTTCCGTCAGTCATGGCTTTTTCTCCCGTTTTGTTTATTGAAAACCATGGAGTGACTTCAGGGTCAAGCGGTTACAATAGGTGAAAACCATGGTTTTTGTCTGTTTTTCCAAAAAAGTATGTCATGAAAATCGGTGAACTTGCCGAAAAGGCGGGACTGCCCGTCGAAACGGTACGCTATTACGAAAAAGAGGGATTGTTGCCGGGCGTCGCACGCACGCAGGGCAATTACCGGATTTATACGGATGATCATGCCGAACGGTTGCTGTTCATCCGGCATTGCCGTTCGCTGGACATGACGCTTGAGGAAATCCGTATCCTGCTGCATTTCAAGGACAAGCCGGATGAAAGTTGCGACCGCGTCAATGCCCTGCTCGATGCGCATATCGGCCATGTCTGCGAGCGGATACGTGATCTGGAAAAACTGGAGAAACAGCTCAAGGCCTTGCGCGAGCGTTGCCATGAGGCGAAAGACGCAGCCAGCTGCGGGATTCTCAATGCCCTGTCAGGACAGGAACCCGGCGTGTTTTCGCGGCATGACGAGACCTGTTCGCATGTCCACAGCGCGCACGGCATCCGCAAATCCGGGCGAAAGCCCCGATGAAGGCGCCTTCCCCATACCGGTAAGGTTCCGCGTTTGGAAGCACGGAAGTTTTGCGGGATAATGGCTTGTTCCGATCAGACACAGCCTATGTTGCCAGACCAGTATTGCCAGCACAAGGCGGCCGGCAGCGGTTCGAGTTTTTATGCCTGTTTCCGTTTTTTGCCGCCTGCACGCCGAAAAGCCATCACGGCCCTGTATGCCTTTTGCCGTGAAGTGGACGATATCGTCGATGACCGGGCGCTGCCTCCAGAATCGGCACGCTACAAGCTCGCGGGTTGGCGGCGTGAAATCACCGATCTGTATGCCGGTCATCCCGATCATCCGATTACCCGTGCGCTCTTGCCCCATCTCGCTTCCTGTTCGCTGGAACAGGCGCATTTCATGGCGATCATCGACGGCATGGAAATGGATCTGGACCGTCATCGTTACAGCACCTTCGACGAACTGGCACGCTATTGCTGGCATGTCGCCGGTGCGGTGGGCATTCTTGCCGCGAAAATCTTCGGGGCAAGCCGTCCCGAAACGCTGCTTTATGCCGAAAAGCTCGGACTGGCATTCCAGCTGACCAACATCATCCGCGATGTCGGGGAAGATCTGGCGATCGGACGGATTTATTTGCCCGCCGATGAAATGGCGCGCTTCGGCGTGACGGAAACCGATTTGGCAAGACAGGATGGCGGCGCGGCTTTCACCGGACTGATGCGTTTTCAGGCCGATCGTGCGCTGGCCTTGTACGACAAGGCGTTCTCGCTTTTGCCCGAGGAGGACAGGCCCGCGCAAAAACCCGGCATCATGATGGCGTCGATCTATCGCGAACTGTTGCTGGAAATCGTCCGCTGCGGTTTTCCGGTCCTGACGCGGCGCGTTTCGCTCACGAAAGGGAAAAAACTCTGGCTGGCATGGAAAGCGTGGCTGCATGAATAAACGGATCGCCATCGTCGGAGCGGGATGGGCCGGTTGCGCAGCCGCCGTCACCGCCGTGAGAGAGGGATGCCATGTCACGGTATTCGAGGCGTCGCACCTTGCCGGCGGACGCGCCCGCAAAACGGTGCTGGAAGGCATGGCGCTCGACAACGGCCAGCATATCTTGCTCGGCGCATACCGCAAAACGCTGGAGATGATGCGCGAAGTCGGTGTCGATCCGGATACGGCACTCGTGTCGCTGCCGCTGCAAATGCACTACCCGCCGGTTCCGTCGTTGCTGCAATTCGAAGTCCCGCGATGGCCGGCACCGCTCAATTTGCTGGCAGGACTGTTCGGAGCGAAGGGGCTGGACTGGGAAGACAAACTGGCACTGGCGCGTTTTTTCACGATATGCCGCGCCATTCGCTGGGATATCGGGGAAGACCGGCCGCTCATCCGGCTGCTGGAACAGTTCCGCCAATCTCCAAAGCTCTATGCCCTGCTCTGGCGTCCATTGTGTCTGGCCGCGCTGAACACGCCGCCTGAACAGGCGTCCGCCCGTGTTTTCATGCGGGTCTTGCAAGACAGCATCGGCAAGCGCCGTGCCGATTCCGACATGCTGCTTCCGGCAACCGATCTTTCCGCCCTTTTCCCCGAACCCGCGATCCGGTATTGCCAGGATCGCGGCAGTGAATTCCGTTTCGGCACAACGGTTCGCCGCATCGTGCATGACGGTAAGTCATGGACGACAGACGCGGCGCCACAAAGCCGTTTCGACGCCATCGTGCTGGCGACACCACCGACTGTCGCATGGCGTCTGCTGGCCGGGTTCGGTGCGGCAGAACCTGCGCCATTGCCTGCACCTTCGCCGATCGTGACGGTCTATCTGAAATATCCGCCATCACTGACGCTCGGTAAGCCTTTTTTCGCACTGCTTGACGACAGCGAGCGCGACGAATGGGGGCAATACGTCTTCGACCGCGGGCAAATCATGCCGGAGCAGCAAGGATTGTTCGCCGTCATCGTCAGCGCGGCGCATGCGCTGGCGGATGTCCGAAGCGACAGGTTTATCGCCGATACGGCGCGCCAGCTTGCCCGCTGTTTCGGTAACGACGCTTTTTTGCATCCCCTGTGGGGACGGGTCATCATGGAAAAGACGGCGACGCTTGCCTGCCTCCCCGACCGTACGGTGCCTGCCATCCGTCAGGATGGCCGTGGCCTGTTTCTGGCTGGCGATTATCTGCATCCCGCCTATCCCGGTACGCTGGAATCGGCCGTATCGTGCGGCATACAGGCGATCATGGCTTTTCTTAAAGACGCGGACTGAATTTTTCACGCGATCTCACCACCCTGCCGGGCGAAATGTCCGGCGAATTTCCTTTTTCCGCCGCCGTCTGCCGGTTTTCGGGATTCATGCTATGTTCATGTTTTTATGCATGGCGTGACCGGCATTGTCCTCAATACCGGAATCCCGCCTGCCGAACCGCAAACCGATGGAGAATCACCATGACAACAGCGAATTTCTTCAAAACTGCCGCCATGGCCCTGTTGGGATTGTCGCTGGCATCCTGCGCCACACACCATGACACGAAACAAGCCGATACGCAGCAGCCTGCGGCCTGCACGGGCATGTATCGTGCGACGCTTCCCTGTGCCGATTGCCCGGGTATCGTCACACATGTCAGTATCGAACCCGACCATACCGCGGCGGTCACGCGCCTGTATCTGGATTCGGACGACACGTCGGAAACGGATTACGGTCACTGGACGTACCGGAACGGACGCCTTGACGTCACGACCGTTTCAAGCGGTCCGGTACCCGATACGGAAACGCTGTCTTTCATCACATTGCCGGGGAACCGTATCGCGCTGGCAGGCGATGGCGACGGGATACGCGAGGACTATGTTTTCAACAAGGCCACCCCGCTGTCCGTTACGGATTTCGCGGGAACCTACCATCAGGGAAATGCCGCCAGAGGCGCTTACCGGCAAAGCCTTGTGATCGCACCGTCTGAAAACGGCAAAGTCTCCGTCACGATCACCAAAACAGGCGGAAAAGCCAAAGGTTGCGATTTCCACGGCGAGGGCCATATCGTGAACGACCAGATAGAAGTCAACCTCAAAGACCTGAATCCCGCACTGGATGCCGTGATGGTGATACGTCCCTTGCCAGACGGGAACGGACTTAATGTATTTTCTTCAAAATTCGACCAACGCTATGATTTAATGTATTTTTGTGGTGGAGGCGGTACACTGGCAGACGACTATGTCAAGGCCGCAACTTCTGTCGGGCATTGAAAGGAAGTATCCGGGCGGCACGCCGTTGTCCGGTGTCGCCCGCACATTGCGACGTGACTTTCACAACGGTGGTTCAGATTTCGTCGCGATATTCCGGATTGAAACAGGATACCGGATCGCCATAAACGAATGGTGCATGCGACGATGACATATGTCATGAAACAAAACGCGAAAAACCTCATCCTGTTTCCTGAAATAGATGAAAACCTGTTGTTTATAATGATGATTTTTCAGACAACGGGCGCGAGCCGTACACCGGAAAACCGAAAGTGCGGCCATGGCTATGGGGTATGCTCTACCATTCCCTGATTTTGTCGAAAGCTTCGTCGATACGTTCCACGCCGATGACGGTCAACCCCTCGAAAGGCTGTTTCGGGACATTGGATTTCGGAATCATGGCGATGGAAAATCCCAGCTTGACGGCTTCGCGCAAACGGTCCTGCCCTCTCGGCGCCGGACGGATTTCACCGGCCAGGCCGACTTCCCCGAACACGACCAGTCCGCGCGGCAACGGCTTGTTGCGCAAGGATGAATGAATCGCCATCAATACCGCCAGATCGGCGGCCGGTTCACTGATACGTACCCCGCCGACGGCATTGATGAACACATCCTGGTCGTATGCGGCGATATTGGCATGCCGGTGCATGACCGCCAGCAGCATCGCCAGCCTGTTCTGTTCCAGCCCGACGGAAAGCCGCCTTGCGTTCGGTGTCGGCGAATTGTCGACAAGCGCCTGGATTTCGACCAGCAGGGGACGCATGCCTTCCAGCGTCGCCATGACGCATGAACCGGCGATCTGTCGTTCGTGTTGCGACAGAAAGAGCGCGGACGGGTTGGATACGCCCTTCAGTCCCTTTTCCGTCATGGCGAAAACGCCCAGTTCGTTGACGGCACCGAAGCGGTTTTTGAATGCGCGGATCAGCCGGAAACTGGAATGGGTGTCGCCCTCGAAATACAGGACGGTATCGACCATGTGTTCCAGCACGCGCGGGCCGGCCAGCGCGCCTTCTTTCGTCACATGTCCGACCATGATGACCGTCGTGCCGGACTGTTTCGCGAAACGGGTCAGCTGGGCCGCGCATTCCCTGACCTGCGCCACGGAACCCGGCGCGGATGTCAGGGCATCGGAATACAGGGTCTGGATGGAATCGATGACCGCCACATCGGGTTTGCGTTCGGCGAGCGTGCCGAGGATTTTCTCAAGCTGGATTTCGGCCTGGAGTTGCAGGTTCGGCGCGACCAGTCCCAGCCGTCTGGCACGCAGCGCCACTTGTGCGCCGGATTCCTCGCCGCTGACGTAGAGGACGTTTTTTTCATAGGCCAGATTGACCAGCGTCTGCAACAGCAAGGTCGATTTGCCGATACCCGGGTCGCCGCCGATCAGGACGACACCGCCCGGCACCAGCCCGCCGCCCAGCACCCGGTCGAATTCACCGATGCCTGAATGAAAGCGCGGCACTTCGACGGCATGGATATCGGCCAGCGACATGACCGGTGCGGTCTGCGCGAACCCTTGCCGGTTCGCGGAAAAGCGGTTGGCGGAAACCGGTTCGGCCACCGTTTCGACAAGCGTGTTCCATTGCCCGCAGGACGGGCATTTTCCCGCCCATTTGCTGCTGACGCCGCCGCATTCGGAACAGGTGTACTGGATCTTCGCTTTCACCATACCGTACGCTTCCCTACCAGCATTCCACGATGCGGGGACGCAGCGACAGCGCGCACATGAGTTCGTATCCGACGGTTCCTGCGGCTTCCGCCACCTCGTCGATCGGCAGATCGTTGCCCCAGAGCGTGACCTCGCTGCCGACATGGGCATTGGCGACCGGCGTCAGATCGACGGTGATCATATCCATGGAGACCCGTCCGACCAGCCGTGTCCGGATACCGTCGACGATGACCGGCGTGCCTTCCGGTGCCATGCGCGGATAGCCGTCGGCATAACCGCAGGCCACCACACCGATGGTCATGGGCGACGTCGCCGTGAAAATGCTGCCGTATCCGATGCTTTCGCCTTCACGGATATGCTGGATCTGGATGATTTCGCTCTTTAGGGTCATGGCCGGTTTCAGACCGTATTCGGCTGCGGTTTTGCCGCCGGGAGAGCCACCGTAGAGCATGATGCCGGGGCGTACCCAGTCCGTCCGGATATCGGGATGCAGCAGGATGGCACCCGAATTGGACAGGTTGCGATCCCCTTTCAGTCCCTGCGTGGCGGAATCGAAACGCCTTAACTGTTCCTCGACCGACAACGCCGGATGGTCTTTCGTTTCGGAATTGGCGAAATGGGTCATGTAGGAAATGTCGCGGACATTGGGAATCTGCTTGAGCCGCTTCAATGCATTGCCGTATTCGGACGGCAAAAAGCCCAGACGGTTCATGCCGGTATTCATTTTCAGATGCACATCGACCGGCATTTCCAGATGCGATTTTTCAAGCATTTCGATCTGTTCGTCGCAATGGACGGCGAAAGCGATGTTGTAGCGTGCCAGAATGGGCAGCTCGTGCGCATAAAAAAAGCCTTCCAGCAGCAAAATCGGTTTTTTCCAGCCCATTTCACGCAAATGGATGGCCGACTCGATTTCGATCAGTGCGAACCCGTCGGCATCCGAAAAGGCGCGCACGGAACGTTCCAGGCCGTGGCCATAGGCATTTGCCTTGACGACTGCCCAGATTTTCGCCCGTGGCACGGTGTTTCTGACGACGGAAAGATTATGCTGCATGGCAGCGATATCGATATTGGCAACTAGCGGTCTGGTCATGAAATCCGTTCCATAAAAAACCGTCCGGTGCGGACGGCAGACAAAAAGGTTCGCCCCATCGGGCAAACCGTACGACAAACTTACATCTTACCCCCCTTGCATGCCTTGAAGCAATCGTATCTCCCCAAACGCCTCGTTACCGGAAAAGATGGACGAATTCATGTCGAACAGATCATTTCCCACAGTAAAAAAACTGCATGAAACGGGTCTGATGGAGTAAACTTTTCACTTCTTGAATGAACGGACAGGACCACCATGAATCGAGGCTTTTATTCCGTCATGGCCGCGGAATTCTTTTCTTCTCTGGCCGACAATGCCCTGCTGATCGTTGCCATCGCCCTTCTGGCGCAAATGAATGCCGCCCCCTGGATGACGCCCCTGCTAAGGCTCTTTTTCGTGATGTCCTATGTCGGTCTTGCCGCTTTCGTCGGCGCTTTCGCCGATTCCCTGCCCAAAGGCAAGGTGATGTTCATCACCAATACCATCAAGTTTTGCGGTTGCAGCCTGATTTTCGCCGGTGTCCATCCCCTTTTCGCCTATGCGATCGTCGGTCTGGGAGCCGCCGCCTATTCTCCAGCCAAGTACGGTATCCTGACGGAACTTTTGCCCGCCGAAAAACTGGTCATCGCCAACGGATGGATCGAGGGGCTGACGGTCAGCTCGATCGTGCTGGGGACCGTTCTGGGCGGCGCGCTCATCAACAAGCATGTATCAGCCTTCCTGCTGGATCATATGACCTTCGCCGGTTCCCCTGCCGCGGCGGCGCTGGTCGTCATCATGGGGGTTTACATTCTGGCCGCGCTGTTCAACCTGCGGATTCCCGATACCGGCGCACGGTATGCCAAGCAGCCGATCAACCCCATCCTGTTGGTCAGAAACTTCTATCACAGCTTCACAACGCTCTGGCATGACAAGCTGGGCCAGATTTCGCTGGCCGTCACCACCCTGTTCTGGGGGGCCGGCGCGACGCTCCAGTTCATCGTGCTCAAATGGGCGCAACATTCTCTCGGCCTGACGCTGGACAAGGCCGCTTTCCTTCAGGGGATCGTCGCCGTCGGCATCGCTTGCGGCGCCGTATCCGCCGCCAAATTCATCAAGCTGCGCCAGTCGCTGAAAGTCATGCCGCTGGGCGTGGCCATGGGGATGGTCGTCATGATCATGACGCTGGTCCATTCGGTCTATCTCGCCTATCCGCTGCTGGTTCTCGTCGGCGCGCTGGCCGGATTCTTCGTGGTACCGATGAACGCCTTGCTGCAACATCGTGGCCATGTGCTGCTTTCCGCCGGCCATTCGATCGCGGTCCAGAATTTCAACGAAAACCTCTCGATCCTGACCATGCTGGGCGTGTATTCCCTGCTGGTATCACTGGATTTGTCGGTCAATGCCGTGATCGTCATTTTCGGCAGCTTCGTCTCGTGCATGATGCTGCTGGTCATCAACTGGCACAACCGCAACCAGAAAGTCGAGGATTCCCTGCATCTGATCGGCGAGGACAAGCGGCACTGATTCGTTTCGGCAGTCGATATGCGGACGGGACGCGATGCGTCCCGTTTTTCATGATCTGGCCGGTTTATCGCTGCCGGATGGAAACGCCTTGCCGGTTGCGTGGCGTGCTTTATGCATTCTCTTCCCGATTCTGCCGTGCGCGTCTTGCGGCGATGCGCAGGAAAACGAAAGCCAGCAGACAGCATAACAGGGTCATGACGCTGATGGACAGGATCATCGGCCCGAATCCGGTCATGGGGGATACGATCGCGCCGAAGATGAACAGGAAAAAGCCGATCACGGCAGACGCACCGCCGGCGTTTTTGCGTTCCAGCGTCAGGGCGAGCGATGTCGATGTCGGCAAAATCATGCCGAGAAAGACCATCATGATGAACAGGAGCGCTTCCATCACGTAAAACAGCCCGCCGGCAAAGAGGACGGCGACGAACAGGCCGCTGGCGATACACAGGCCATACACGCCGGTTTTGAGCGCGGAAAACACGTCGGAAAAACGGGGCGTGATCCGGCTGCCGACGATCATGCCGGATGCATTGATGGCGAAGCACAGGCTGTATGCAAAGGCGTCGAGACGGAAATGTTCCTGTATCAAAAACGGCGATGAAGCGATATAGGTGAAAAAGATGCCCATGGAAAACGTCTGTATCCAGACATAGTGCATGAAGCTGCCGTTGCGGATGATCGGGACGAATTTGCCGAAAGAACGCCACACGCTGCCCGGAATGCGCCGCTCGGGCGGCAGGGATTCACGGAAACGCACGCTGACGGCGAACAGGATGACACCGACGGCCAGCAGGATGATGAAGATGCCTTCCCAGTCGGTATAGCGCATGATGAAACCGCCCAGAACCGGCGCGACGATGGGCGCCAGTCCGTTGATGACCATGAGCAGGGAAAAGAAGTCATTGAGTGCCTTGCCCTGATAGAGGTCGGCGGCGACCGATTTGGAAATGACCACCCCGCCCGCTCCGGCGATGCCCTGGAATATCCGGAAAAAGACGAACGATTCGATATTCCATGCGAAAAGGCAGGCCAGTGTCGAGAGGATGAACAATGCCATCGACAGCATCAGGGGCATCCTTCTTCCGTAACGGTCGCTTGCCGGGCCTATCAGGAGCTGACCGCCGGCCAGTCCGATCATGCTGGACGTCAGACTCATCTGAACCCACGACGTCGTCGTACCGAAGCTTGCGGCCAGCGCGGGCAACCCCGGCAAATAAAAGTCCGTCACGAACGGGCCGAAGGCGGACATCATGCCCATGGCCATCAGCAAAAACACCCTGGAATTCGTCGCCGCTTTCATGTTGTCAGTCACGGTTTCTGGTCGGTTTTACGGAAAACTGCCTTTATACTCTTGCCGCCCCGTTTCTGGCAAGCGGCAAGGCGTCATGACCGCCTATCCCGACACGCCCGACGACTGGCGTACCGTCAGGGCAAGAGCCGGATTCTTCCCCGTTCATTGGCGGCGATGCCTGCCCAATCGAGAACGGCGGCCAGTACAAAAACCGGATCGATGACCGAGTCGCCTTCCTGTTTGCCCAGATATTCCAGCGCGATGGTGCCGACGACCGTATCGCTGGAACATTTTTCGTGACCAACGCGATGATTTCGTCCAGACCCTTTTTTCGCCTTTCCGCCAAGCCTTTGCAGCAATGAAACGATGACATCGAACACGTCGAATCCGAATGCCCTCGGCAATGTCGGGCACGTGAAACTGTCCCCTGTTGCCGTGATGTCATACCGGTGTTTCCGGTTGAAAGAGATGACTTCGATCTGTCCGCCCGCCTGCCGTATTTTTTCGCGGATGATTTCCGATGCTTTTTTGCCGTCTGTTTGCCATGCCGAAGTTTTCATGTCGCCGTCCTTTCGATAAACCGTTTGCAAGACATGCCGCCGCTCGTACCATTCCTTACGGTATCGCCGCAATGTGGTATCCGGTACTGACATCGAGCAGGAACCATCATAACGGCGATTGCCGTCGCCTGTCATTTATTCAAGCGTTGTATATTGATTTGCTGCACGGTGCCCATCCCCTCTTTTCCGGCATATAGGATTTGGCTGCGTTCACGGCTACAATACCCGCTACGCAAACCATGGGCCGCCTGTGCGGCCGGATGCCACGTTTTCATGAACCATACCGGTAACGCCGTTTCCCGTTCGTCTCCGCTCTCCGCCCTGTCGCGGGCGGAATGGCTGTGTCTGGCGCTGGTGGTGCTCGCGCATGTCTTGCCGGTTTGCTGGCTGCTTTGCGGCAGCGTGACCGATCCGCCTGAGATGACGCCACCGATCGCGGGTGTGCTGGTATCCGGCTCCGGCGGAACCGGCGGTGGTGCGGCAGGACGCGCGGGCGACGGCCTACCCGGCCACAAAGAGCGCGGCAAGACGACGCACGATCAGGGCAAGGCGGCTTCTGCGCCAAAAACCGCGATGGTGAAAAAACCGCTTCCGTCCCGTGCCGAACGCGCCATGGCGAACCGGACTGCCGTTTCACAGACATCCCCTTCGGTCGCGTCTTCGGTCACGCAGTCGCATGACGCCGCCACGACAGCGACGGATAAAAACGTCGCCGGGGGGGCCGGGCTTCAGGCGACATCCGGCGGTACGGGAAAAGGCGGCAACGAGCTTTCAGGCAACGGGAACGGAAGCGGTACGGGAGGCTCCGGGCATGGCAGCGGGAGCGGAAACGGATTTTCCGGACCTGACGGATCGGGCTTTTCCAATCCGAAACCGCCCTACCCTGCCATTTCCCGCAGGATGGGTGAAGAAGGTCTGGTCGTGCTGTCGGTGTATATTCTGGCGGATGGTACGGTCGGCGAAGTCAGTATCAAGAAGTCCAGCGGATTCCGCAGGCTGGATGAGTCGGCGCTGAAAACCGTCCGGCGCTGGCGTTACGCTCCGGCGAAACGGCACGGCAAACCGGTCGCCATCCGGTACACGCAACCCATACGGTTTTCGTTGAACGATTGAGGCAACAGACAGGATGTATCAAATGGAAAACAATCCTTACGGCATAGTGGCCCTGTGGTATCAGGGCGGATGGGTGATCCGCTTCGTGGCGTTCGTGCTTCTGGTCATGTCGATACTGTCATGGGCGATCATCGTCATTCGCCTGCGGCGGGCATGGCGCTTGTACGGTATCGCCAAACAGGTATCGGCTTTCTGGAACGCGCCCGCTTTCGACAAGGGGCTGGCGTTGCTCGATACGCCGCCGCAAGGCAATGCATTTCACGATCTGGCGATACAGGGACGTCATGCCGCCGGACACTATACGAAAAATCCTGAAAAGCTGGCGAAAAACATCGGTTTTTCCGAATGGCTGACCGAAAACCTGCGTGGCGCCATCGACGACAGTATGGCACGCATGCAAGGTGGTCTGACCGTGCTGGCTTCCATCGGCGCGACGGCGCCGTTCGTCGGTCTGTTCGGGACTGTCTGGGGGATTTACCATGCGCTGGTCGCCATCGGGATTTCCGGAGAGGCTTCCATCGACAGGATCGCCGGACCGGTCGGCGAATCGCTGGTCATGACGGCGCTGGGGCTGGCCGTCGCCATTCCGGCATTGCTCGGATACAACGCGCTGTTGCGGATCAACCGGTATTTCTCCGCCGAACTCAACCGTTTCGCCCGCCAGCTGTACGGCTGGTTTTTGACCGGTCTGCCAGCCGGTTCCGGCATGCGCGACGACAAGGAAGGAAACTGACATGGCCTTCGGCGGGAAATTCGACGATCGGGACGATGTCGCCAGCGACATCAATGTGACGCCCATGGTGGACGTCATGCTGGTGTTGCTCGTGATTTTCATTCTGACGGTGCCGGTGCTGACCCATTCGGTCGGGGTGGAACTGCCGCAAACGCAGGCGGTACGCACCCAGACGGAAACGAAGGCGGTTTCCCTGACGGTCGCGCAGGACGGGATGGTTTACTGGGATGGCCAGGCAATCGGTGAAGCGGCGCTGGAAGAAGCGCTGGCGGAAGCGGCACAAGCCGAGCCGCAGCCGGAAATCCGGCTATATGGCGATCGCAAAACCGATTACGAACATGTCGTGCGCGTCATGGCGGCGGCACAGCGCGCCGGTATCGCGAAACTGGCGTTCGTCACGAAGCCGCGCGACTGATACCGGACGGCGCGCCTTTTTAGCGTCCGTAAATCTCCATGGCGCTGCACAGATCCTGCCATGCCTGTTTTTTGCCGCCCGGCGTGCGCAACAGATAGGATGGATGGTATGTCACGACAAGCGGAATGCGCATGTCGCCCAGACGATAGACATGTTCGCGGTTCCTCAGCGAAGCCAGTGACACTTCCCGGTCGGTATTGAGCAGTGCGACGGCAGCGGTCTTGCCGAGTGCGACGATGATGGCCGGACGAATCAGGGCGATTTGTCTTTCCAGATACGGCATGCAGGTCGCCGCTTCTTCTTCGGTCGGCTGTCTGTCCTTGTCCGCGCCGTCGCTGGCACGGCATTTGACGATATTGGCGATATAGACGTTGTCGCCGCGTTTGATCCGCATGGCCGCCATCATGGCGTCGAGCAGCTTGCCCGCACGACCGACGAAGGGTTCTCCCTGCAGGTTTTCCTGTCGCCCGGGTCCTTCCCCGATGAAAAGCCAGTCTGCATGCCGGTCGCCCGTTCCCGGTACGATGCGGTTGCGTGTCTTGCACAGGTCGCAGCGCCGGCAAGCGCCGATGTCTTCCAGAAGGATTTCCCAGCTGTCACCACCCTGCGGGCTTGTCACCCGCCCCGCTTCAGGTGGCATGTCCTGCAAGACGTCAGGCGGCACGACGCTATCCGGCAGGATTTCCGGCGACTTCACCATGGATACGGTGTGTTCGGGAGACTGCGCCATCCGTTCGGGCGCAGGAACGGAAACGGCAGACGCCCGGGCGGGCATGGGTGTTTCTTCCGGCTCCACGGTGCCCGGATCGTCCACGCGCAGCGTCCAGCGGGTGATTCCCATGGCCTTTAGATAGCGCGTCCGTGTCTGTTCGTCCATTCCGCTCATAAATCCAGTCTCATCACCAGCGCGTCTTCATGATTGTCGGCGTAATAGCCCTTGCGTACCCCGACGGTTTTGAATCCGGTATTTTTGTACAGCGCGACGGCGGGTGTATTGCTCGGGCGCACTTCGAGAAACATGAACGCCATCTCACGCTCGCGCGCCAGCGCGACGGCCTTGTCCATGAGGATGCGGCCATAGCCTTTCCCATGCATGTCGCCCGCGACGGCGATTTTCAGCAGGTGCATTTCATCCAGCACTTCCATGCACACGAAATAGCCGACCATTTTTCCGGCGGCGTTGCGCAGCACCACACCGATGTTTTCGTTGGCGACCGAACTCTGGAAGTTCTGGTAAGTCCAGTGATAGGAAAAAACGCTTTGTTCGATGTAATAGACTTCGTGCAGGTCATGAAAGACCATCGGACGGAAAGTCAGTATTTCTTCTACCGGTTCCGGCTCTACGGCTCCGGATGACGCGGACGTCTTTTCAGGGGCGTTCATGCCGTTTTTTCCTTCAATGCCAGTCGTTCGGACGTTTTCAGGGCGACCTTGTTGCGCAGATACAAGGGTTCGATAGCGGAAGCCTTTACGGTCTCGCCTCGCAAAAAGCGCGCGCGCGCCAGCCGGGCGATCGCTTCGGCATGCGGGTAGATATCCGGGTATCGCGGCAAATCCCCTGCCTGCTCCGGCAGTTCGTCGGCATAGGCGGTGATGCCGTTGCCGCACAGTACCGGTTCGCCCTGCGGCACGATTTGGGAAGCGGCGCACAGGGACGGTTCGGTAACGGCGAGCCAGCGCCCGTTTTCATGGCGGTATTGCGCCCAGTACACTTCATGCATCCGTGCGTCGATCATCGCCAGCACATCGGAAGCGCCGGTACGCTCGCGGCAGGTTTGCGCCATGGCTTCCAGCGTGACGACCGGAACGACGGGCAGCGAAGTCGCCAGGGACAATCCCTGCGCGATGCCGCAGGCCGTGCGCAAGCCGGTGAAAGAACCGGGACCGCAACCGAAAGCGATGGCGTCGCAGGTGGCTACCGTCAGGTTTTCGCGTGCCAGCAGTTCCTGCAACATGGGCAGTACCGTCATGGAGTGGCTGGAAAAGCCTTCGCTGGCCGAGGAATGCAGGGTTTCGCCATTCAGGATGGCGACCGATGCAATATCGGACGAGGTATCAATGGCAATTATCTTGGACATGCCGATATTGTACCGCGAGGCGGCCGGCTGGCGAATAGTCCGGCATGTCGGCCGTTGTCTTCAGAGCTTGTGCAGACCGCGCGAGGCGATGCCCACGAAAATCATCAGTCCTGCCACGATGCCGAATACGGCATACAGGCTGCTGGCATGGGCGATGAATCCCATGATCGGCGGGCCCATCAGCAACCCCAGATAGCCCAGTGTCGTCACCGAGGAAATCGCCAGATTGACCGGCATGATTTTCTGGTGGGATGCGATCGAAAACAGGATCGGAATGATGTTGGAAGCGCCCAGCCCGACGACGACGAAGCCCGCGAAAGCCGTCACGGTCGAGGGAGCCGCCATGACGAACAGAAAACCCGCCGCCGCCAGAATGCTGCTGGCCAGCATGACTTTTCCCGCGCCCAGCCATTCGACAAGACGATCTCCGAAAAGGCGTCCCGTGGAAATGGCGACGGAAAAGACGGCGAAAGACAGCCCCGCCGTATCGGGCGCGACGGCCTTGGTCGTCGTCATGAACAGCGCGCCCCAGTCCAGCACGACGCCGTCGCCCATGTACATGATGGCGCACAGAACGCCCAGCAACAGGATGCTGCCTCTGGGCAGCACGAAAAAGGAACGGCTTTTTCCCTGATTGCCGTAGGGAAACAGATAGCGCGCGAATACGGCGATGAGCAGCACGGTCAGCGTCACCGCCAGCGCTGCCGTCGCGACCAGCGGAGACAGTCCGGCGTTGAGCAGGAGCGAAATCACGACCGCGCCGAAAAATCCGCCGACGCTGTACATGCCATGAAAGCCTGACATCATGCTCCGGTTGCGCTCTTTTTCGACCAGAATGGCCTGGATATTCATGGCGACGTCCACGACACCGGACGATGCACCGAACAGAAACAGGGCGATACCGAACAGCCAGGGCGACGAGACGCAGGCGAGCATGACGAGCGCCATCATAAAGAGCGTGGTGGATACCACCAGCGTCTTGCGGCAACCGAAACGCCCTGTAAGCCAGCCTGCAAAAGGCATCGACAACAATGCGCCGGTACCGATCAGCAACAGCAGCATCCCCAGTACGGCTTCATCGACGGCAAGCCGCGCCTTGGCATAGGGAACCAGCATCGCCCATGCGGAAATCGCCAGCCCCAGCGCCAGAAAGACGAACCGCGTGGCATGCCCGTGTCCGCGCGTGCCTTCGGCCTGCGCCGGTTGTGTGACGACCATTGCCTGTTCAGGATTCATCTGCCAGCCTCTTTTGCAGTTTTTCGACGATTTGTGCGTAAATCCGGTTGAATGTCGCGATTTCCTCGCGCGAGATATCCTCGGTCACCGCCTGTTCGTGCACAGAAAGCTTTTCGAGAATGCCGTCGATGGTTTCCCTGCCCTTTTCCGTCAGGTACAGACGGGTGCGCCGCCGGTCCGCCGGATGGGCTTCGCGCCGGATCAGACCGTTTTTTTCCAGCTGGTCCAGCAGGCTGGTCATGCTCTGTCGCGGAATCGAGAGACGATCGGCCAGCATGGCCGGTTCGATATGTTCCACCCGCAACAGGGTATCCAGCACGATCATCCACAAATAGGAAATACCGTGCTTTTTGCACCATGTCGCATAGATGCGGTTTTCCTGCTGCATCAGCATGAAGTGCTGATAAAAAATGTCGTCGGTTACCATCGGTATGATTTGCCTTGCGCCCGTCAAAAAATCCGAACAGAGATTATCCGAAATCGGACTATTTGGCAAGCGAACAGGGTTTCCTGTGCTGGATGCCTTCTGCCCCATCTGTCATTGCAGCATGTAAACTCAAAAAAGTCATCCTGTCTATTTGTTTTGAATCAATAAGTTGAAAAATATATTTCGTGTGATTTATCAGGAAATGACAGGGTATCGCAAATGTGTCGGCGTGATGCTGTAAACGGTCATATCGATACCTGACCTTCCGGGACTGCTTCAGTCCGGCGTTCGCCGCCTGTGCCTGCCGTGACGGTTCACAGGCATGATCGGCAATCGTGGCAGATCATCATGATCTACTTCCCGGAAGACAATATCCGGGATACCTCCTGCAATCTGTCGGTCGTTATACAGGAAATCAGATAACTTATACTTGACGAAACAAACGGCAGGTACCTCACATCGAAGGGTTCGGGTCATGAAAAAAATCATTTGCGCTGCGCTGCTTTTCGCTTCGGTTCCGGCTTTCGCCGGACAGCTTTCGGACAAGGATGCACAAAACATCCTGTCCGCCGAAGATACGCTAAATGGATTTTGTCGTGGATGGAACGGTGACAAACCAGAAACACAAGAAGCATGCATCGCCAGAGACAAACTTGTCGCTGTCCTGAAAAACAATGGCTGGTGCTATGGCAAGAAAGGACAGGCCGGCTATCAAAAGACATGGCACAAATGCACAAACGATTCAGAAAGATGATCGCTGTCTTGATGATATCCTGACATTTCCTGTCAGGATATCGCCTTGCATTGTCCCATTTCCCTCGACGGCTTGTGTACCCGGTTCCGGAATTCGGCACCGTGCAAGGTGGTATCGCCATTTTTGTCCGGATGCCGGTTTCTGCACCGGCTTCCACGCCATTTCCCTCGCACAATACGTCGAATCACACGGCGGCAACAGGTGTTTTTGCGGACTATTCGCTCAAAACAAGCACTTGTGTTCCCGCATGGTGCAGCGGTTTTCGACGACGGTCATACCGGCTTTGCCGGCGATTTCCCGTGCCTGTTCACTGGCGATGCCGGACTGCATCCACAGGACTTTGGCGCCGATGGCGACAGCCTCGCGTGCGATTTCCGGAATGAATTCCGGGCGGCGGAAGCAATCGACCATATCGATACGGATATCTTTCGGGATGGCTTTCAGCGACGGGTAGCAGGTCTCGCCGAGTCCCTGCGTGAGTGACGGATTGACGGGAATGACCCGGTATCCCGCTTCCTGCAAATACCTGGCGACATAATGGGCCGCCCTGCCCGGATCGTCGGAATAGCCGACGACGGCGACGGTTTTCGTATCCTCCAGGATGTCCCGGATGGCGTCCGGATCGCGGACGGCGGCGTAGTTTTCAGACATGTTTTCCCTTTTTCCATGCCGCGGCGCACGCCATGCCCTGCAGCATGGCGTACCGGTCGGCGTTATGCGGTTGCGACGGAGCCGCGTCTATTTCAGAAACAGTTCCGTATATTGTTCCAGCATGCAGCGGTCGGATACGACTTTCAGGTCGGCACAGGAACAGATTTCGGCCGCTTCATCGCATTCGATGCCTTTTTGCATCCACAGGACTTTCGCACCGATGGCCACGGCGTCACGCGCGATTTCCGGCATGGCGTCCGGGCGGCGGAAACAGTCCACGATATCGACCGGAAACGGAATGTCCCTAAGGGACGCATAGGCTTTTTCGCCCAGTCCTTCGGTGATGTTCGGATTGACCGGTACGATCTGGTAGCCGTGTTTCTTGAGGAACTTCGGGACATAATGCGCGCCCTTTTCCTCGTTGGTGGAATAGCCGACAATGGCGACGACATGGTTGTTTTTCAGGATTTCCCTGATACCTTCCTCGTCTTTAACGATCATGTTGTTTCTCCTGCTGGGTTGGGTCGGGACTTTCGATAGCCTGTTTTCCGGGTACATTTCCGACAGACCAGTGCATTATCGCCCAGTTCCACAATTCTTTCAGGGAACATTCGCTTTTTCCCGGGTCAAGATTGAGAAAACGCATGGCGGCGACAAGCGGCGCGAGCGGTTCGGCGGCGCAAACGGGGGCGGCACGTGTCTGTTTCGAGAGTTTTTCGCCTGCGGCGTTGACGGCGAGCGGCAAATGGGCGTAGCGCGGCGGCGTTTCGTCCAGACATTCATACAGCCATATCTGGCGCGGTGTGGAAGCGAGCAGGTCCGCGCCCCGCACGATGTGGTTTATTCCCTGTTCGATGTCGTCGGCGACGACGGCGAGCTGGTAGGCGAACAGGCCGTCGGCACGTCTGAGGACGAAGTCGCCGACGTCTTTCGCCAGATTCTGGCGCTGCTTGCCCTGCACGGCATCGTCGAAGACGATTTCACGATCCGGCACGACAAGACGCCATGCGCGCGGCTGCCGTCCGGGCGGCAGGCCGTTGCGGCAGGTGCCCGGATAGATGTGCGCTCCGTCGATGCCGATGGCGGAATCGGCGATTTCGCGGCGCGAACAGGCGCATCCATAGACCAGTCCCTTTCGCTTGAGGTACGAAAACGCCCGCTCGTAACATGCCGTGCGCTGCGACTGGTAAACGACGGGGCCGTCCCACTCGAAGCCGAAAGCGGCGAGCGTTTCCAGAATGGATGCGGAAAATTCGGGGTGGCAGCGTGTGGTATCCACGTCTTCGATACGCACGACCCATTCGCCGCCGTTGGCGCGGGCGTCAAGATAGCTGCCGACGGCCGCCACAAGCGAACCGAAATGCAGCGCTCCGGTCGGCGATGGCGCGAACCGTCCGCGATAGGGACGTTTTTCCAAGTGCCGTTTCTCCTGTCTGTCTCCGGCGGTTTCAGGCATCATGACGGAACCGTCTGCCGGAATGTCTTTGAAACGATGTATTTGCCGTCATGCTTACGCTAGAATAACAGACCCTTGTCTATCTTGCCGTTTTCTTTGCAGTCATTATGCCATTTGCCCAGTTGAACGAACCGGATTACCCTATCCTTGAAAAGAGCCTGACGGACAGTTCATGGATCGTCGCCTGTTTCTGCGCCCACTGGTGCGGCGCCTGCCGCGGCTGGCGGCCGGCCTTCGAGGAACTGGCGGGCAAGTATCCCGATATCGTTTTTTTGTGGGTCGATATCGAGGACCACGCCGATTTGCTGGGCGACCTGGATATCGAGAATTTTCCCAGCCTTTTGATTCAGTACGGCGATATCGTCAATTTTTTCGGGTGCATCCATCCCGATGCCGGTGTGGCGGAACGGCTTTTGAAAAGCCAGCTCGATACCGGTATCGATGAAATGCGGCGGCTGGCTTCAAGCAACGAGGAGCATGCCTGCTGGCAAAAGGATGTCAACCTGCGCCGTCTGTTGCGTCAGGCCATCGACTCCCGCCGTTCATGACGCCGCCTGCGCCGGGGCGGCATCGTCTTCTTTCGTTTCCGGTTCGGGTTCCTTGCGCCAGATGCAGGTCGCGCCCTTGTTTCCCTTTTCGATGTCGTCGAGTACGGCCTCGTGTCGGGTCAGTTCTTCGTCCGTCGGGGCGAGCACCACGATCTTGCGCGACGCGAGCGAACGGCTTTTCGCCAGTTCTTCCTCGCTCTCCAGCGTCAGTTTTTCGATTTCCAGCGTTTCCTGTCCCCGCGTCATCGCCAGATAGACTTCGGCAAGCAGTTCCGAGTCCAGCAACGCCCCGTGCAGTGTCCGGTGGGTATTGTCGATTTCGAAGCGTTCGCACAGCGCGTCCAGGGAGTTGCGCCGCCCCGGAAACATGTCGCGTGCCTGAACCAGTGTGTCGATGACGCCCGTCGTGATTTCCTCGACGGGCTGCATGTCCAGTCGCGCCAGTTCGGCGTTCAGAAAACCCAGATCGAAGGGGGCGTTATGGATGATGAGCTCGGCATCGCGGATGTAGTCGCAAAACGCCTGAGCGATGTCGGCGAATTTGGGTTTGTCGGACAGAAATTCCGTCGTCAGTCCGTGAATGGCGACGGCATCTTCGTGCGAGTCGCGCTCCGGGTTGATGTATTGATGAAAATGGTTTTTCGTGACCCGGCGGTTGATGATTTCCACACAACCGATTTCGATGATCCGGTCGCCATCGTTGGCGTACAGACCGGTCGTTTCGGTATCCAGCACGATTTGTCTCATTCGGCGCGCTCCCCGTCCTGCCCGGTGCCGTTGAGCCTGCGTGCGATGAATGCGCCGTCATAGCGCGCATCCAGCGGAATGCGCACGCGGTGGCCGCTGCCCGGCGCGACGGAAACGGCCAGCCCTTCTTCGTCGCGCATTTTGTCGAGCGCGACGACGGCATTGCCGTCCGGATGGAAAATTTCCAGCGTATCGCCGACGGCGAAACGGTTTTTGACCAGAACGGTCGCCCAGCCGTCCTTGACCGATACGACATCGCCGACATAGTGGCTGTTGTGCAGCTCGGATGCGCCGGTGATGTAGTTCTGGTATTCCTGCGTATGGTGGCGCTGGTAGAATCCGTCGGTATAGCCACGGTTGGCCAGCCCCTGCAATGCGCCCAGCAGGCGCGTGTCGAACGGTCTGCCCGCCACGGCGTCGTCGATGGCTTGCCGGTAGGCCTGTGCGGTGCGCACGACATAGTAGATGGATTTGGTGCGTCCCTCGATCTTGAGCGAATCGACGCCGATTTCGACAAGCCGCCCGATATGTTCGATGGCGCGCAAGTCTTTGGAATTCATGATGTAGGTGCCGTGTTCGTCTTCCATGATGGGCATGAGCTGTCCCGCCCGCTTGCCTTCCTCGATGAGATAGACCCTGTCGGCGGCCGGATGACGCGGCATGCCGCCCAGCGCGGCCGGTGCGGCGTCGGCAGAAGCCATGATTTTCGCCATATCGACCGGCAGGATGTCGCCTGTGGCATCTTCTTCGGCATTGGCGATACGGTAGCGCCAGCGGCAGGAATTGGTGCATGTCCCCTGATTGGAATCGCGGTGGTTGAAGTAGCCCGACAGGAGGCATCGCCCCGAATAGGCCACGCACAGCGCGCCGTGCACGAACACTTCCAGCTCCATGTCGGGGCATTTCTGGCGGATTTCCGCGATTTCGTCCAGCGACAGCTCACGCGAGAGAATGACGCGGGTCAGTCCCATGCGTTCCCAGAATTTCACGTCCGCCCAGTTGATCGCATTGGCCTGTACGGAAAGATGGATCGGTACATCGGGCCAGCGGTCGCGCACCAGCATGATAAGGCCGGGGTCTGCCATGATCAGTGCGTCCGGTTTCATGCCGATGACCGGTTCCATGTCCGCCAGATAGGTTTTGAGTTTGGCGTTGTGCGCATAGATGTTGCTGGCGACATAAAACTTTTTGCCGCGGCGATGCGCTTCGTCGATTCCCGCTTTCAGCGCATCGAGCGTGTAAAACGCATTGTTCCTCGCCCTGAGGCTGTACCGGGGCTGCCCGGCATAGACGGCATCGGCGCCGAAATCGAAAGCGGCGCGCATTTTTTCGACAGAGCCCGCCGGCAGCAGAAGTTCGGGAGAATGAGACATGACAAAACGATCGTTGGGTAAAAGATCATTATAGCGAATGCGCAGGGACACTTCACCACTGTCCCCGTTCTGGCGCATTCCGCCGGAAATGTGATATAACGAAAGAATGGAAGGCTGGACCGCTCTTGCCGGGCATGCCTGCGGGATCCATGTGTTTCCGGATACGAAACGCTGGATGGAGCATATATCGACTGACGAAAGGATGGATGATCATGGAAAATGCGAAACGCTGCCAGTCGTGTGGCATGCCGATGTCGGATCGGGATATTGTTTACGGCAAGAACGCAAACGGCACGACCAATGCCTATTATTGCAGCTATTGTTACAACCACGGTCGCTTCACTTCCGACATGACGATGGACCAGATGATCGAACACTGCGCTCCGCATCTGGCCCTGCAGGAAGGCATCACGCGGGACGAGGCGCGCCAGCTCATGAGGGCTTTTTTCCCGACGCTCAAGCGCTGGAGCGACCACTGAAAGTCATGCCGCCTGTGCGGTAGGCCCCTTGCCATCATCGTCGCCTGGCGGCGCTCCGTACCGGTTGATGCCGGGTTCGCTCTTGAAACAGAGCAAAACGAACAGCGCGCACAGATTGACGACCGGTATGAACAGGGTGAGAAGATACCAGCCGGATGCGCCGATGTCGTGAAACCGCCGTACCGCCAGCGCAGCCATCACGATCATGGCGATGATATGGACGACCGCCACAAGCAGGTTGCCGCCCAGCATGTATGCGACCAGTTCGGCCAGCATCGTGACCAGAATGAAATTCCACATATCCCCGCGTGACGATCGCCCGTCGTACTGCGTGTACCGTGAGCAG
Organism: uncultured Oxalobacter sp.; assembly: GCA_934277985.1. Taxonomy (GTDB): domain Bacteria; phylum Pseudomonadota; class Gammaproteobacteria; order Burkholderiales; family Burkholderiaceae_D; genus Oxalobacter; species Oxalobacter paeniformigenes. Next base: position 59,139 of record CAKQWF010000003.1, on the reverse strand, counting down.
GTCATTGCATAGCGGACAAACCATTTTTTCATGCGCATCCCTTTTTGCATTCGATCGGGAAAGTGTAACAACAATTCCCGTGTCATGACAGTTCCGCGATGCCGTCACCAGCTCCGCTCCCTTTTCCTGCGGCGCCGTAAACTTTCATGCATCACTTGTCTGCCGGCAAATGTCGCCTTGCGGAAACATGTTTGATAAATCCATGATTTTCAAGTATCTTGATATCGTGTCGATAACCAAACGGAGAATGCCATGATATTGTCCAGAAGCCGTTTTCTGGTCGCTGCCGCGGCGTTGACCGGTTTCGCGCTTGTTTCTCCCTTGCAGGCGAATGCCCATTGCCGTGACTATTACGACCATTGCGACGGACCGGGTTATTGTGCCGGCGGTCCGGGATACCGTTACAGCGACGCCCGCCGCGAAACAGACCGTTCCGATCGCGACCGTGCCCTGAACGAGTCCGAACGGGAAGAATTGCAGCGCTATCGCGAACAGGCGTATCGCAACGGCGACCGTCCTCATTACCGCGGGGGACGTCACCACGGCTGGTAAGGTGCCGTACCATCGCACGTCAGGCCGACTTGCCTGCATCCGCCGTCATCACTCCCGGACGGTTTGTGTCGCCCGGTTGCAGGGAACGTGTCTACACCGATCTTCACCCGTTGTTCATCCGTTCCATGCATGCGAGCGCACCGGTTCGATTGCCGTTCACTGACTTGCCAGTCCGGCTTGCCCCCCCTTTTTCCTGCCGCTTGCCATACGATTCTTGTCTTGCCGCGCCATGACCGGTTGCGCGGTCCGTTTGACCGTTTCGCGCAAAGCGGAGTATCCTGCCCTGACGATATGAAACCGGAGAAAACGATGAACCGTTTCCGTTGCCTCGCCGCCATCCTCGTCGCCGGTGTGTCCTGCCTGCTGTCCGGTACCGCGCTGGCAGACACCCAAGACTATGGACATCAACGCACGAAAAATACGTATCATTACCAGAATATGCGCTCGCCCCAATACGATATCGAACGGGAACACACGCGCCTGCAACGCGACCACGACCGGCTGGAACGGCAACAGGAACAGTTGCAACACCGGCAAAACCGCGCATATCGCGATTTCAACCGTTCCAGAAACTATATGGGCGGCAGTCGCAGACGCTAGCCCGGCGAAGTTTTCGCCGTCATCCACCGCTTGCCAAAGGACTTTTTTCGCTCTCCGCGCCTGACGCAGGATCAGGTTTTCTGCCTTTGCTTTTCGCCGAATGCCTCGTCGTTATACAACGGGATGCGCCGGCAATTCACCCGAAAGATTCGCTTTCCCTGCCGGAAACCGGGCGGCCTGTCCCCCACGATCGCCTGTTCCGGACAAAAACAGCCGGATGGCGCGTGCCACCCGGCTGTATCATGTGTTTTTTCAGGCGGTCCGTCAGGGCGTGATGGCGATTTTCAGCACGCCGTCACGGGCATTGGCGAACAGGTCGTAGGCTTCCTCGATCTGGTCGAGTTTGAAACGGTGGGTCACCAGCGGTTTCAGATCGACACGTCCGCTGGCCACGACATTGAGCAAACGGCGCATGCGTTCCTTGCCCCCCGGACACAGTGTCGTGATGATGGCCTGATCGGCCAGACCGGATGCGAACGCATCGCCCGGTACCGTGAGCTGGCCGGAATAGACGCCGAGGCTGGAAAGCACGCCACCCGGTTTGAGCACACGAAGGCAACTTTCGAAGGTCTGCTGGGTACCCAGCGCCTCGATCGCGACATCCACGCCCTTGCCGTCGGTGATTTTCATGATTTCGTCGACCGGATTTTTTTCGCGGAAATTGATCGTGATGTCCGCGCCCATCCGTTTCGAGATCGCCAGCCGTTCCGGAATGCCGTCCACGGCGATGATGCGTGTCGCCCCCCGCAGCCGCGCGCCTGCTGTCGCGCACAGGCCGATCGGTCCCTGGGCGAAAACCACGACCGTGTCGCCGATCTTGACGCGCCCGCTTTCCGCACCGGAAAAACCGGTACTCATGATGTCCGGACACATCAATACCTGTTCATCGGTCAAATCGTCCGGAATCGGTTCCAGATTGGCCATCGCATCGGGCACCAGCAAATATTCCGCCTGACAGCCGTCGATGGTATTACCGAACTTCCATCCGCCGATCGGTTTCCAGCCGTAGGCGCCATGGCCGCCGCATTGGGACGGATGATTGTCCAGACAGGCGTAGCACTGTCCGCAAGGAGTGATCGCACCGACGATGACGCGCTGGCCGACACGGTAACCGGTCACGCCGACGCCGAGTTCCTCGATGATGCCGACAGGTTCATGCCCGATGATGAGGCCGGGTTTGACCGGATATTCCCCTTTCAGGATATGGACATCGGTACCGCAGATGGTGGTCGTCGTGATTTTGACCAGTGCCTCGCCGGGGCCGACACTGGGAACCGGTTTCTCATCCAGAACGATCCGACCGGGTTTGACGAATACTGCCGCTTTCATGGTACGCATAGGCTCATCTCCATACTGGTTTTGGACTGGGCGGAAAACGCCTTCTCCCGCCCGACTGGCAATACGGGTTACCGGTACCGGCCTGCCCGGTTCATGCCTGCGTCACTGTGTCGTTACAGGCGGCTGGCATGCCGGTAGCTTCATGATTTTAGGGTACCCGCAGTTACCGCTATTGTCCAGCGGGGATAGCGTACACGGATGCAATTTCGAGACACAATGGCGGTTTTCCGCCGGGTGTTTGACGCGACATAAACGTTTCGGCCTGCGCCCGTGACAAATGCCTCACATGACCCGACGAAGCCGTGAAACGGATATCGTCCGGACAAGCGATGCCTTTTGGCCGACGCCGGCGTGCTTTCGCACGCCATGTCGTTCAGAAAACGAGCGACCTGCCCGCTCCCATGGACCTGACGGCATGCTCGCCCAGTGTTTCGCCGAAGTAGCGCAAGACATTTTCGCCGGTACAGTGGCCGCAGCAGAAAAAGAAACCGTCCGCCATGATCCGTTTCGTGCAATCGATGGCATCGGCCAGCACGTTTTCCGGCGCATTGAGCAGATGCAACCCGCCGATGACGGCCAGCAACCTGTCTTGCGGAAAGGCTTCATGGATGGCCGCGATGATGTTGGTATAACCGGCATGACCGCACCCGACGATCACGACCATGCCGCGCGGCGTGCGTACGACGAGCGAGGCATCGTCGATCAGCGGCACCGGACCTGTACCGTCTTCATTGAAAAAATTGCCGGCAACGGGAGCGAAGCTGCCCGGCGCTCTTGGAATATCGGTAAAAAAGTAAAGATCGTCGTCCAGACGGGCCATGCCGTTGACCGGATGGAACGACGGCGCGGCGTCACGTCTTGCCAGATACGGCATGCCGGTAATCCGCACCGGTTTGCCGGGACGGATCTGGTAAGACTTGTGCCAGATGTAGGGATGCCCGTAAACCGGCGGCTTGCCTGCCAGACGCGAATAAAATGTCAGACCGCCGGTATGGTCGTCATGCCCGTGGGTGATCGCGATACCTGCCAGACCGTCCAGACGGATGCCCAGCCTGCGTGCGTTTTCCTGATAGATGTCTGTCGTCCCGGTATCGACAAGCCAGCGCCGTCCGTTTGGCAGCGTTACGAGAATGGAAACGCCATGCTCGGCCATCAACCCGTCCTGCGCGATAGTATCGTCCGTCAAGACGACAATTTCCGTTTTTCCTGTTTGCGACGGCATGATGGTTTTCTCCTTTCGGACTGTTCAGACAATACGATTGTTTTGCATCATATCGGAGCCGCAGCGGAAACGGCAACCGCCGGATGAATCCGGTATGGCGATTGAGCGCGAAAAAATGCCGTAACCGGCAGGTATGCGCCCTATTTCGTTCCGTATGCCAGCGCCTGTATTTTTTCAAGCATGTCGGCCAGCGCGGGCATCCGCCATGTCCCGACGGAATGCCCTTCGCCCTCGCCGATGACGGCTTGCGCCTGTCCGCCGTATTCGTACCAGAGCCGCGCCATGCGCAAGGCCGTATCTTTCGGCAGGCGGATATCGTCGCTTCCCTGAAAGAACAGGGCTTTCGGCAAGCCCGTGCATATGCCGCTCTTGAGCACGCTGGAGACAGACGCCGCTTCCATGGCGGATACAGTACCGAAAAAGGCGTGATGGCATGCCATGATGTCGGTCATGCCGTTTTCCTGCGCCATGCGGTAGCGCGCCACCGGATCGAGGACACCCGAACAGGTCACGACAAATGCCATGGCGGCATCCGCTGCTTTTCCCGGCTGCATCTCTTCAGGCGTTTCGCCGCCGAATGGCGACTTGCCGGGGCACAGCGACGCAAGCAATACCAGATAACCGCCACTTGACACGCCGAGCGCGCCGACGTTTCCGGCATCGATGTCATATTGTCCGGCATGGGCCTTGAGCCAGCGCACGGCGCAGTTCACGTCCTCGACGGCGGCGGGATACGGGTGGCGAGGTGCCAGCCGGGTGTCGATCGCCATGACGACGATGCCGGTGGCGGCCACCAGTTCGGCAAATCCGGATGTCGCGAAACGGTCGCCCGACACCCATGCTCCGCCATGCACGCAGACCAGCGCGGGAAACGGCCCTTTTCCGGCCGGGCGGTACACCAGCGCCTTGCGCGGATCGGCAGATGTTTTGCAATAGACGGTTTCGGTAACGGACATACCGGCCAGGCTGGGCGGCCACTGGAAGGAAACGGATGACATGGGTGGCTTTGCGTATGAAGAAAACGGGCATTATATCGCAGGCACGGTTCCGGCTTTTGTGCCGCACGTTGCGGATACAGCCACCGTAACGCCAGCGGGTATGGCACTGCCACCCGTACGGAAAGTGGAAACAGGCAGCCTCCTGCGGTACCGGCATGCGCATTCACCGCGCATGCGGCCCTTCCGGCAATGGAAGGGGTCCGTGAGAAACGCAGCGGAAAACGTTGGTGCCCGAGACCGGAATCGAACCGGTACGCCATTTCTGGCGAGAGATTTTAAGTCTTATATCCCTCTTTAAAAATCAACGGTTTAGCGATTTTTCGTTGTCAAAAATTGGAGCAAAAACTGACGTGTTGGCTACAAAATGACCACTATGTGTCCATGAATTTTGCAGCGTTTGTAAGGGCATCTACACCGGATTTCAAGAAATCCAGACCAACATGCACATACTGCTGAGACACCATTATTGATGAGTGTCCGGCCCACTTCTGGATGAATACAGCGCTCTTTCCGGCTTCACCAAGCCTCGTCAAGCATGTGTGCCTCAAAGCATGGACAACAAATCCAGGGTCGTCTGACATTCTCATAGCGGCCCTCAGAGCTTCCCACTGCCTCCTCAGTAGGTACGCTGAGTAATCAAAAAATATCTTTCCGTGTCCACGTCTCCGAATAGCAATCTCAAGTGCCCGTGGCGTGAGCGGCACAGTTCTTCCTTTACCGCTCTTTGTCTCGCCATCATGCAGACGGGCCATGCCCACTGTTTCCCCCTCGATACGCATGATCTGAATGTCGTCCGAATGAATATTCAGGGACTCCGAACGCCTAAAGCCAGTATCAAGCGTAAACGCAATGTAGTCTTTGAGAGTCTCAAAGCCTAATTTGTCGCACACTCTGTACATTTGCTGCTCTTCTTTCGGGAGGAACACTCGTTTCCGGTTTTGTCCTTCCCGCTGCCTCGGCATCCGAAAAGTGTGCTGCAAAACACCGTCTTCCTCAGCCACCTTGAGCATCATGGACAGTGAAGACAGCTTCCGGTTTATCGTTGAACCAGAATTACCTTGCCGATACAGGGTTTCCACAAGGTCGTTAAGCACTTTTTGAGTTATGTTCAAAACTGAGTTATTCGGACCAAGAATTTCAATGCAGCGGTATGCGTTAGCTGTCTGAACGCCAGAATCACTTGCCCATTTGATCTGCTTCGTGCGTTTCCATAGGTCAAGCAAAGTAACTTCAGAAACGACGGCCTTTTGTGTGATGACTGTGCTACCCACAATGTCGGCCAAGCGCTGCTTCGCTCTTACCGCTTCTTCAGCAGCCTCAACAGCTTTAGCTTCTTCCAGCGTCTTGCAGACTCGCCTGAATCGCTTGTCACGGCTACCAATGCTCACAAGATAGCCGCCGTTTTGTCGTTTTGTGATTGTCATTTTCCTGCAATCCTTTCTAAAAGTTCCCTTCCCTTGTCTGTAAGTTCCACCCGTGTGACCAATTCCCATGCAGGGTCGTCATACCGATGAACCAACCCGACACCGCTTGATTTCGACATCTTCGTTCCTTTGGACGACAGATTGATGGCGTGCCGACTCACAGAGACAGGGGGCAACCCTACTTTCTTTGCCAATTCCCTGATAGAGGCTCCCTCGTAAAGGGCCACGGTGAGGAATACCATCATTTCGTTTACATTGAATGATTTTTTGATGGCGCGAAACTCGGCCAGAGCTTTCACCATATCATCCACTTTCAGTCTTGATATTTTCTTGTCGTCCATGTCATCCCCCTAAACTTTTCCGAAAGATACGCTGAGACGGAACCATCGAAACTCGCTGTAATCGCTGCTCGTGTACAGTCGGGGACGTTTGTAACTATTCTCCCGAAGTTCGATGATGATTCCGTAGCCAAAGATTTGAATATACATGCAGCACCTCCGATTGTAAGATATTCTCAAAATTGATGTAACTGTGAATATATACAGTATAAGTTAGACCAAAGATGGTCTATCGTCAAGACTTGCTCGCTTCAATACAAGCGCATTGAAGATGTTTGAAAAGTCACGGTACCTGGCAATGCTTACTGTCACAGGACCATTCAGTGCCCCACGAACGACACGGTAGCGGACACGGGCCATGCCCGATTCTGTTTGTTCTTTTTCCAGCAAACCCTGTGCGGCCCATGAAGACAGGATTGCAGACACCCCTTTTCTGGCGATTCCTGTGGCATTTGCAACCTGAAAAGACGTGAACCATTCCCGTTTGTCTTTGATTAGCTTCCTGATTACTTCGCTTTTGTTCGTTTTCTGCATTTTTCACCTCACCATCATTGGAAAAAACTTTGTCATGCGGCCAGCTTTAGGTGGTACATCCGTGATCTTTCCGGTAGCGTCAAACAGGATCACACCCAGACAGCCATTAAGTTCCGCGCCAATACTTCCGGCACCGATAAGGCCACGGATACGGTTCTGGCTTGTTTTGTCCAGATCATCCCAATGGACAAGCACACCGGCCGTGCTTGCTTTTTGGTAGCGCGTGTTGAGATATGGCGCCAGATCAACCCCAACGACATGCCGGATATACTCCAAAATCTTTGGGACATCGCGGGAAACGCTGAAGCGTTTGTGCGGAAATGATGCTTCGACCATGTTTATGCCTCCGAATGAAAAGCTGACTTTATGAACTCCGATAGCTCATCAGCGAACCGTGCGGCATCCTGTTCTGTGTCGAAATCCTCAACCCAATCCGAGACACAACAGCCATGATCGAAAAATTCGATATACACGCCAAAATTCCGCCTGTTCCGGCGTGCAATAGTCGATACCGCTTTCCTCGGTACATCTTCGCGGTTCATGAGACACCCTACCGGTCAACCGCCCGGCCATGCTATCTAATTGCCTGATAATTTCCTGTGGAATCATTTTTCTTCTCCAAGTAATTTCTGTTGTAGGCCTCAGCCATGCCTGTCAGTTTTAGGCTCGAAATTGAGCCTAAATCGCCAACAAAAAGACAAGACCAAGATATGATGACAGTGCCCCCAAAATAAGCAAGAGTGCTTCAAGCAGTATTTGCTTCATTGCATCCCCCTTAAACTGCAATACCGTTTTCAGTAAACAGGCATTCGTTACCTTGTATATGGTTCGCAATATAATCAGCGGATGTTAAATATTCATCTTCAGCCCTGAGCGAATCATATAAGGACACCGCTGCATCCTTTAGAAACTCTTTCAGAACGTGTTTAAAGTGCATGAAATTAACTGTCAGTTCACCATTTTCATCATAAAGAGACTCTGGCGATACATCCCAAGATATTTGCCGGTAGTTATTGACTTCCAGTTCAATAAACTCTACTTCCCGAAGATCATCATAATTATCAAGCAGGGATTCACCGCCAAAAAAATTTAACAGTTCATCCTGATACATCCGGGCTTTAATGGTGACATGATCGCTCTGCACGTAACCTAACTGCCACGAAATAGTTACATCCGAAAACCCGACAGATTCAAGATGTTCTTTTTCACAATCAACAACATCCTGTAAAGCGTCCTGTATGATGTTTTGAAGGCCTGAATCCGTGTACCGAAAATTGGTAATTACACGTTCACGCACATTTTTTGCAAGTTCCGAAAGTGTATAAACTGTGATCTGTTTCGACATGATTAACTCCACTATGTTGGTAGGTAAATATAAAGTGACTCACTGAATCACCTTATATTTACGGCCGGAATGGTTACCGGCCATGAACGCTAATTGAACGGATATGTATAGGTTTTAGCCTGGACACGATACGGCATAATCAGGCCAGAAAAACCATCGACGACAATATCAACAGGTGCAGGCCCGTCACCGTTGAAATGGATATATGGCTGAACCACGCTTTTCCGTCCGTGGAACTCTTTTAGGCACTTCGCAAACAGTCCGATTAGTTCGAGGTTATACTGTGCCAGTTCTCCAGATACCGCTTCAGGACGCGGCCAGACACGCCTGAAGTCAGGGAAATGCGGAAACTTTTTGTCTATATTGATAACTTCCGCCGTGATGTTCCCGTCTTGCAGTGTGGCTATGTCCTCCAATACTTCCAAAGTTATGCAGGGATTCTTGAGGCCCTTAGCGATTGCATACGGTATCAATACGCGGCACTTGTCGGCATTACCGGCATTATCTGGATGACAAGGGCACCGGAAAAACCCGATAACCGTTCCCGTACTGGCGAATAATGATACTTGCTGACCGTCAACGATAACCGTTACACCCTGTAAAAACTCCCGCGTTTCTTTAGGGTTCACGAAATGGGACAGTGCCTTGATTTCAACCGAATTTATTGTTACTTTCATTTTTCAATCCTTTAAAATACAATCGAATTTAAACCATGCAATTACAAAGAGCTGGCATTCATTATGACATAACCGTTATATTCGACCCAGTCGCCACCGCATACGCAATCGCGCGCATATGCGTCATAGTCGATATAGTTAATTAGGTGGCCAGGAATATCCATTGTTTCCAGCATTTCTTGTTCAGCACATTCACGTAACGTACCCTCGAAAATAATCACGTCATCATATTTGCGCATGACGGTTTCAAGATCAGTGCGGTTATATTCGGCCAGATATTGCACCGCGACCACTTCCAGATCAGACAGGCCTTCCATGAAGCCTAAAAACTCCGCTAAATTGGATCCGTCGATATTCAGCGCGTGGAAAATTTCGCTGTATTCATAGCTGATACAGTCGATGCTGTATTCCTCGAAATCAGCGGTTTTCAGTTTTTCTTCCAGTTCTTCAGCTGTATCAAAATAGAATCCGTGGTACCCGTAACCGTAAGGGTTAGCATAAAAATTTGACATATTCGCACCTCTAAGCATTGCTCATATTTGAGCGTTATGTTCCGATGAAAGCGGGCATTGCGCCCGCATGTGTGTCTTGTTGATTACTGGAGCAGGCCGGTTACGTCCGCCAAAGCGTAAGCACGGAAGTCCGACAGATCAGACAATCCGGCATCTTCGGCCTTACTGTCGGCACTTTCTACATCAGGTGCGAATATAGGCACTTTTCGGCCGGATTTATCGGTGTAGAGAAAAAGCATATCGCCTACCTGAGGATCGGCGGAACACTGTTGCGGATGTGGTTGTTCTTCACGTCTGACAATGACCGCCCAAGAATAGGAATTGCCTACCTTAGCACCCAGGATGAAATCCGCGGTAAAACCTTCCCTTTCCGCCTTTTCGATAGTTTTTTGGAGCGCTGAGCGTCCCCCGAGTGTTGGAAGACCGATACCGGTAGAAAAGACCTTCCAGCCATAGGCTTCTTTGACCGCGATGCGTTTACCGAGAAGGGATCGTTTAGACTGTGGGATTATGGTTTGTGTTTTCATTTTACGCTTTCTTGTGTGTGTGGGTGCTTCGGGTGCCACAAATCGGCGTTAGACGATCAGGCCTATTTCCGGTTAGGGTGTTGTATTAGCCTACACCCGAAGCATTGCTATATTTTCCAGCAAACACAAATAACACAATTTCGGTTACATGTGCCTACCGCTAACGCATGAGTTTGTGGACTCAATGATGCTAATAATATGCTGTTTTTGTTTGTTGTAATTGACCTAGGTCAAGATTTCCTGTAATCGCTGATATTCGCCCTGGATAACTTCATGACATCTTGCTGCCGGTCTGACGCCCCCCTGTTCGCTTGTATTACTTTGTTAATACGTTATAATACCTCTGTTAAACTTGACAGTTCAGGAGGCCTCATGCCAAATAACAAAGACAGTATATTGACCACAAAAATAGATGCTGGCCTAAAAGCTGACTTCATGACGATCGCAGCCAGTAAAAACCGGACTGCCTCTCAAATTGTCCGTGATTTCATCCAAATGTATGTTAAAAACAACCGCCCACAATATCAGTCACTGGCAGAAGGCTATGAGGCAATGGCCGAAGATGCTGACAGAGAACGTGAAGCGTCCGAATGGTGTAACGGGATCATCGGAGACATGACAAATGAAACGCGGTAGTGTTTGGTGGGTTGAATTTGATCCGGCTGTTGGTAGCGAGATTCGCAAGACACGCCCGGCAGTCATTGTGAGCAATGATGCGGCAAACTATTATTTAAATAGAGTGGTTGTCGTACCGTTAACCAGTAATACCCACAAAGTCTATCCGGGCGAAGCGGTAATCTGGATAAACGATCAATTCAGCAAGGCGATGACAGATCAAATTATGGCTGCCGATAAGGCACGACTGACCACAAAGATAGGTTCTCTGTCATTCGAAGACATGCAAGAAATCGAAAAAGCGATCAGGCTTCACCTCTCTCTGTAAACACACGACACCCCCTTAAAACGCGTTAAACGGCCTTCTGAGCGCTTTTTGTTTCTTTTGGCTTAATCACCCAGCAAACAAGGAAAAAACGCTTGTATGGCTTTCTGATACTTTCTGTGTACTTTTGTAATCGCTGATATTCGCCCTGGGTAACTTCATGACATCTTGTTGCCGGTAGCTGTCTTTGAGTGTTCCTTCGGCACTGATTACATATACACACATTTTAACACTATACAAAAAGATGTTATATAAAAAAGTATAATGTTCAAAAAGATTGATAAAATGCAACAGTACAGGATATATAATCTCTTTCAATATCCTTATAAATCAACGACTTATCAATCAATAGAGACACACAATAGCCACAAAGACCCTTCCTGTTCCCCTCCCCCCTCTGATAGTATGCCCCCACGGGGGGGAAGCCGCGCCTGCGAGTCATCGAGATGTCTTCTCAAATTTTTGCAGTAAATTATTTCGTTTCAGCATGGTATGGGGATGCCCATATATTATTTACATTCTTAGCAATATCAGCAAACAGTGTCGTAGATGCAGGAGGGCATTTTTCAGAATACCCCCTACCAACTGTTTCAGAAAGAACTTCACCTGTGTCAGAGTCAACCAATACTGCTTCGATTCTTGAGAAATGATACCCACCACCAAAACAATAATCAAAAACAGTACCTGAAACGACTAGGTTATATCTTGGAAGTTTCTTCATATCGAAATCTTTATTCAGATATTTTTTACCTCGAAGATACGTTATCACTCTACTATTATCTTCAAGCATCAAAGAAACAATAAAACCTTCTCTTCTAAGAGCATTTGCTAGATCGTAAATCCATGGAGCGTCCTTACCTGATATGATTATTTCCCTGCTTGCCCTTATTGGTTCTTTTACATGAACTGCCGATTTATTATATGAGCATCCACCTAAAATAATAGGCAAGCAAACTAATAGAGAATAGATAATTCTTTTCATTTACGATCCTGTGCTGTTTTTATAACAAGTCCTCATGATACCGCCATCAAAAAATAAGACAACCATCTCCGTATTCGCGTCATTTGCCGATCGACAGACCACAAAGCTAAGCGGGAGAGGTATAATTCATTTTAAGCAGTAAGGAAAGGTTCACCCTGTTTTGCCCTTGAAGACAACTTGAAGGAACCTTTCTTTACGCACATGCCCACCGAAGCGATGCATGGAAATTAAACAGTAAAGTAATGTCTCATTTATATTATTACTTCAAGTTATCTTAAAGTTCTATCTTTACCATATATGACAGCCACATAGGAAACTTTGATTCCCCCCCCCTTACCCCCCATGAGTTAGGTGGTAAGAGGCAGTTTCCCATGACAGCTATCACATATTTCATACATGACGAGCACACATGAGGCTTTGACCGGTCTTACTCTTTCGATGCCGGAACCCTACCATCAAGGCAGAATCATCCCCCAATATAAAGCATTATTTATATCTATGGTGCAACATTAGAATAACTTGTTGATTTTATTGTGTTTTATTTTTGCTCATTTTTGTGCCATTTTGCGTAGTCCAGCCAGTTATCCGTCTGTCCACGAAGACTTGAGCAAGCGTCAAGAAAACTGCTGATTTTATCATTTATCCGCTGTTCCCTAATCTTGTCCACCATCTTGTCGTTGTCAACGTCCATCTGTTCTTTCCAGTAATCCACTGCCATTGCCAGGGCATCGAGACGGTCGTCATGTTGTAATGCGCCACGGTCACGAGTAAGGCGTGTCATCTGATAAAACAGAGACTTCTGCACATCCTTGACGGTTTGGGCATCATGCTCAATGACCCGCTTGTCAACGATCAACCTGTGTGCACTCATGACAGGCTCTAGCGTCTCGATTATTCGCAGCTCTTTCTGCTTGTTGCTGCGTACCTCCTCAACCATAACCGGATAAATCCGACTCAATACTGGTTTGAGGAGCTGGGTAAACATCCCGTCTCCGAAGTTTGACTCAACACGAATCATGTTGACTCTCTGGGACTTTGCGATCTTTGCGAGTTCTTCCAGTGTCCGAGTGTCATACCCGCCCTGTATGCCGCCTGCCGCTGTAACGAACAGGTTTCCAGCAAGCATTTTCACGATAGCATACCCTGTTTCGTCAGCACCACGTCCTGAGGGGTCGATCGCCATGACAGCACCCGTATATTCTTCCAGTTCATTGGAAACCCACATGGGCAGATAATACTTGTCTCCGGCCAGTGCGATGGTCTGAACATCATTGATAACCCGGTCAGGGGATGGTGCCCAGATGATTTTGATGGGTGCCATGATTGGATTCAGGTTCATCACAATCAGATCGGAGATTTTCAGTGGATATCGGTCAAGATCGGACAGGCTGGTGTTCAGCATGAATTGAAGGCTGTAGGTCGCTGCTCCAATGGATCGCCTGCGTTTGGCCAGTTCTTCCCTGTCAAATCTCAGCAGTTCTGTCGGTTCCCCGGCAAGGGAATTGTCCTGTGCCAGTGCTCTCTAGGCGTTGACCATATCGAAACCATCGCCTGCAAACAATTTGCAGCCTTCGTACAGCTTCGGTGTGATGCTGTGTACCTTCTTCGGCAATCGTCGAAAAAATGTCCTGGTGACCGACTTGACGTCCGGTATCGGCGTTTGCGCCCATCAACTGCATACTGTCCAGCAACCGGAAAAGAAGCGGAACACCATGCATATGATGCCACCCCCCTCGGGGACGGCAATGAAACCGTGCATTGTGGTTTCCTGTCTCCAGTCCTGAGAGATTCCATGTTTTCGACCAATACTAGAAAAGTGAAAATAACCCTTCTGATTGACGATACGACTATATCCGAAATATTTTCTTCGCAGAGAATGGCGTTTCGATCCTTGTCAAACTGCCCAATGGCTGGCTGGTGGATACAGGCACCACTGACATTGACATGGAAAATGTCTGGAAAACGGGTATTAGTCTGGACAATCTTGCTGGCATTATCACGCATGGCCATGATGTCTATATCAATATTCTTGACGCTATTGACAAGGAATTTCAGGAAAAACAGGCAGTTAATCTTACAACCAACAAAAGAAGGATTTGAATCCATATCTCTATTTCATCGGCCGACATTTGGTAAGTCCAGCAACAACTTGGTTCTGAACAAGGGATGAAGATTTCTTGCATACTGCTTTCAGATTGCAACAAAACAAGGAACTGCCCCTGTTTCTGAAATATTCTCGGTTTTCGAGAGGATTTCAGAAACAGGGGCAGTTCACACTTATCACCCGAAAGTGATAATTCCGGCTTCCATGCGTGAAGAGTCACCGAACGATTGTCTTTTCCGTTAAAACGCCATTTCACATGGAACATGGCTTGTCTCAACAGGTATGAAGCAATCAAAATACTTTTTCGCCAGCAGTAGTGGATACCACTCCTATATCCTAGACGTCCGTCTGACTCCTTTTCCTTTTCTGTATCGATCAGGTTTTCATAGAAGAAAAATGTTACATTTCCACTACGCTAACCAGCTTCTTTACTGTTCCGGATCTGTCGCCATTTCTGTCAAGAATCTGCGCTTCCTCATTTGCAAAAGCAAAATGAATCGCTTGTAAAAGTATTATCGCGTCTCGGGGCAATACTCTGTCGACGTTTGCATCGGAAGGCCAAGAATCGATATCAGAGTCTGCTCAAGCAGACTCTGGAATTCCGTCTTCAATCTTTGCTTTTCCAATAATCTTTTTTGTTCCAGTTTATCCAGTTTCATCAGCAAATTGAAATATCCGCCAATTTCGGTAATATTGCGTGGAGCCGGAATACGGGATGGCCTGATATCCGATTCCTGCGCAATTCGGCGAAGGATCATCTGCTTCAGAGCCATTATTTCCTGTGATGTCTCTTGCTCCAGAAGTTTTACCGCTATTTCCTGTATATCCATAATTCCTTACCGGTAAAATTGAAGAAAATACTTGGGACGCCGAAACTTGCCGCTTTTCAGCTCCCCCAACGTACCGTTATTATTTATTTTTCTTGTTTGTATATTTATGCCCAGCACTTTCTCTTTCGACGAACAATCAATGGTCGTCATTGAGATGGCCTTGCCATTTTCATCTTTGTTCACTTCGGAAATAATGTAAATATGAAAAGGAACGTCTTTTGTGATAATGTCGCCTGCTCGTAACTTGTTATAATCCGTTACTTTTGCTCTCTTTTCAACAAGTTCGAAAAGATATTTTGAACCCTCGTCATTTGATAGTGTTGTGGCATTGGATTTTATGTTGTTTTTCTTATGGCTGCCTAGTGTTTTCATTTCCTCATTATATGAGACACCTGCCGCATCCATAATGTCTCTAAGCACCATGACAACAAATGCGGAACAATCAAACCCGATTCCAGCCACGATCAGAAATGCCCGCAATAATTTTTCATAAGCTCCTTTTTCTTCTTTTATGGCCTCAAAAGTTACATTGTCAGACTTAAATTTTTTGAATATTTCGTCACATTCTTTCCGTATAACCTTACTTATCTTATAGCCTGTTTTATCTTTTTCATGCCATTTTAACAGGGAACGAACAAATTCCAGAAACAGATCTTTGTCTTTGCAGACTGTCTCCCGTAGCAGAAAAATTATTATCCCGGGTTGGCTTTTCCCTGTCGATCCCGCATCGTAATATTTGTCGAAAGTGCCAGCCTTTATATTATCAGATAGAAGGTGATCATTGGCATTGGCCAGAATATACTCGTATGTTCCACCAAGTATCAGGGGAAACAACCCTCTGGATTTGATTTTTGTTTCAGGAAACAGTAATTTCGCTTTCCGGCCCCAATTCTGAAAAAAATCCAAAAAATTTTCATTGTTTCTCAGCCATGTGTAGGTATTCGTATTCATGACATATGGCACCTTTACTCTAACAAGGGTATTTGTATTGGCGTCTTCGATGGAAAGCATCCCGCATTTTTGGGCAAACGATTTAATCCGTTCTTCAAATACAGATTCGCAATTGATCGTATCCCTACCCATGCATTGCAATATTGCCTTTTCCCAATGCTCACTGCTGCATATGTTGTCTAGCAAACTCATTGTTGACATCCTAAGCTGATTTTGAACGTTTTGGCACCTTTCACAAAAACTGGCATTTTTATGTTATCACAGTCATACAGTCCATTTTGCCGTCAGTTCGTCAGTTTTTTGACGAACTCTTCAGGGTTCATGCCCATGCTGTAGCATAAATTAGCCAATTCCGTTATTTTTTTCCGTTTTTCTGCATCGGTATCCTTGTTGTTGTCCAAGTTCGAATCTCTGGAGGAAGTATCGTTTTCGTCTTGTGTCTGTCCAAATTCCTGGTTTTCTTCTTCATTCATCACAGAAGGACTTTGCTGCTCCGGTTCAGGCTCGTCGTTCTCTTTCTGGCCGAAATCACCGGATGCATTGTTGGCTCCGACACCCTTTTCACCCGGTTGGCTAGTATTGTCGTCTGCCGTCTGGCTATTGTTTTTTTGCTTGGACAGAAAATTCAATGCAGTTTTTGTCAAATCACTCGATGATGCAATAACCTTATCTCGGCCGACTGACGCACTGGTGGTACCGGCATTCAATACCTCTTTCAGCTGGTCAAGGCCGGTTATATTGCTGAATGTCGGTGCCTGTTTACTGGCCAATGTCGATATCAGATCTTGAACTGTGATCGGTGTCGAAGGAACAACTCCTTGGAGATTCAGCGCAGAAATATCTTTTGTGCTTTTATCGGCAAGATAGTCCATCCTGTTCAGATAGCTGCTGTCAATTGTCATTTTATCGATCGGGGAATCCTGCCAGTTCCAGAAACGGGTCAAATCAATTTCCTCACTGACATTGGTTTCACCCAGAACCGCCTCGCCGATCATGCCGTCAGTCGGGAGAGAAATGGTCGTTGTCGGAGCGCGGAAACTGTTGGTGTGGTACCGGTAAAGAGATTCCTGTATTTCGACTGCGGTTTTTCCAAGACGTTTGGCCAAACTTTGTGGGTATGTAAACGGCAATAACATGCAATTGCCATAAAAACCAAGAAGTTTTTTGACATTCACGCAATTTAGCAGCGGAATATCGATGACATCGGTTTTCCTGACATTTTGCCGATTATTCCCAGTATTTTCATCCTCACTTTCGAACTCCTTCCCAAAGTCCATATTGATGGTGTATTGCTCCAACATCATGACACGCTCATCGTCACTGAGCGATGACCAGACGGCTTGTGAATAATGCAGGGTTTCCGATGCTACATGCTGCAACAGGGATTCCATTTGCATAAACTCCTGCCGACGAAGGGTTTTCACAATGCTCGTTATGCTGAAATTGACAGAAGAATACAAACTGCTGCTCGACAGGGATACTCCTATTCGATCCGGTGATGTTATTTTCGCATCATAAATGGTCGGAACACCGAGTGCTTTCAGTTCACGTACCGACATCTGGACAATGGGAAATACATAAGCTTCCGGCAACTGTGAAAGATAATGCTGTATGTTCTTTTTTTCTTTTTCACTACCCTTGTTGTTTTTTGCCAGATGCCATTTTTCGTCAAGCAAATTATCATACGCTTTCCTTTCCGCTTCCGTAAGCGTACTTTCATCCTGATATAATTTGTAACTCAATCCTTCGGATGAATAGTAAAGTGTAATATGGGAAAGGTCGTCATTGACGATATCCGCAGGAAGGCTGAATTTCACCCTGACGGTAACATCGCCGCGCTCGTTTCGTATGGAGCGGATCCCCTGCTTTAGTTCTCTTGTAGTCTTGTATGTCACATCCAGTTCGGCTCTTTCATATTGCTCGATTTCTCCAGCAACGGAACCTCTTCCGTTTTTCAGGACCAGATGAGCTGAAAGGTCGTCAAATGAAAGAAAATTGCCCTTAAATTCCAGAATCAGATCTGTTTCGGAATTTTCGCTACTTTCCATTATCCATTCCGGACTGGCTGCGTATTGACGGATCAAATTCAGTCCGGTCCGGTATCGGTAAGGCAGAATATTTTCCAAGATACTGGCATATTGCAGCAATGTACCATATCTCTGAATGAAGTGGTTTCTGTCGAAAATTTCCGGTGTCACATTTCCTGCCTGAAATGGCTGTCCTTGCGGCAGAAACCGGATAAGTTTCAGGGGGACGAACAGAACCAAGTCAATGCCATCAATACAGGTTTCAAGCCTATAGCGGCGCATGACTTCCCAATACTGTACCGTCATGGCATGAGAATGATTGTGATTGGCTATGATTTTCGTCGCAACGGAATCGGATACGTCGCTTGTCGCCATTTCCATGCTAACTCGTTTGGCCCGCGATATTCTGTCGGAAGCGTTTTTGATACTGTGTTGAAAACTTTGCGCAGCTGATGATGCTTCATTGTGCGAATTGCTCTGCCGTGCGGAAGACGAAGCCTTACCGCTGGATTTCGAATATCCGCCGGATAGTCCCAACATGGCGGAGATACCGGAAAAAGCGCCTCCTATTCCGAAACTTCCACCAAAACTCTTTGTTTTCGCGCTGTAACTGTAATTGGAATCAGCTGTCGACAGCTGGTTCACTGCATAATTGAAGGCGGCATTGGTGTCGTCTTCTTGTAGCAAAGTGGAATGCTCATTGACGGTATCAATGCCTTCTGCATCATCGGTGATAAGATAGGACTGTTTGTTTTCCCGGACGATCAGACGCTGTTCTTCTCCTGGAGCAAGGATCTGCGAATACAACAGTGATCCAAGCGCAAAACCATCAGGAATCCATGACTGGTGCATATTGAGCACATATCCAATTCCAAGCGAACAAGCCTGTGGATACTGCCATGGATCTTGGTACATTTTTTCCCTGAATGCCATGACGTCAATCGGCTGTGACAAGGTTTTTCTGCCGTTTTTCCCGGAATTAAAACCAGTAAATGAAATGTCTGGTTCGACCAGCCGCTGCAGCATACTGTAGTTGAAAACTTTAGATGGTGCCGTATCCGAGGAAAGTTGTATGACTTGATCGTCATTTCCCATTAACCTGACCTTTGGCAGTGCTTTGTCCAGATATTTGTCCTTGTCCAAGAACAATTCTTCAACAATGACAAAACCTTCGTCTTTTTCCGGATTAAAATCGGTTCCTTCCAGTCTGGCATCCAGTTTGTCCAGTCCTGCCAGAAACTGATTGAATGCCGATTCAATATCTTTTTTTCCAAATTTTTCCAGAATAGCTTCTTTTTTTCCGTTGTAATCATTCAGCAAATCACGTTTTTGCTTGTAATACCCCTGATTACCCTTGCTTTTATCTCCGTATAGCAGTTTGTTCAATTCCGAATTTTCATTTTTCAGCGCATTGGCGGAAGCAAGTGTTTTTTTCTCTCTGACAGATTTGATCAGCACATCCAGTCTGTCGATCTCATCTCCCAACGCATCCAGTTCATAAAACTGCTCCAAAGTTTTTTGCTGAGGAACGGAAGCGATAATTTCTGCCGCGCTTTTGATAAATGCCTGCTTTCTCCCACCTTCGGATACAGTGACGATCAGCGTTTCCTTCATACAGTATTTGTCAGGAAGGACGATGATGAACCTCCCTCTCGCATCGGTAATACATGATGGCAAGGCATTGGGCCCCTTAAGATTTTCAGATGGGCTGACAATCCCGCCGATTTCGACTTTGACCCCAGAAAAAGCTTTCTTTTCAGAATCTTTCTCATTATATTTTCTTTTATAGACGATGCCGCTAAGAGTATGAGGCAAAGGCAAGGCATACTGTACGTCATCAAGAAACCCGAGTCCCTTTCGGATGACTTCGCCATTTGCATTTCCATCCGTTTCATTATGTATGAATTTATCGCGGAACAAATGGATAGGTTCCTTGTCCGTACTTTTGGCTATCTGTATGAAATCAGACTGCGTTTCTGTTCTTGCTTCGTGGATCAGCTTGGAGATTTCATTGGCAGTCAGGCTGGCGTTTCTTTCGATTTTTTGGGACAGTTTTTCTTCCAACGTCCTGCTAAAGACACTGGACGAAATCGAGTAAACAGCCAGTTCGTCAGCATTACCGATCATTTTGGCCAATTCCGGTTTACTGACCAGCTGAAAATCAGGTTGCGATGCATAAAGCCCTTCAAGAATCGGATAGATTTTGTTCTCGTCCGTTCTAGCCAGATCTTTCACGCAGCGAATGCCAGCCAGTACCAGAAGGTAAGCCAGATCCGTCGTCATGCCGGGAATACGCCAGAGATCGGCCTGTTTTATCCATGATGCAACCAGCTTCTCATCGATTTTCAGTTTCTGCGCAATTTTGTTGCGTCCCTGCTTTGTTCGGCCATGCAACAAAAGCGCCGCGGCATCATAAATATGTAAATCTCGCAATCTTGCCTGCATGACTTTGCTGATCCCCTTGATGGGCAAGAGAGAGGATTTCGGAGTAATCTGCCTATCAAGATCTCTAATGAGCATATCGATAGTTCTGGAGGCATTCTGGATGAGCTGGTCAAAATCATATACTGCACCGGAAAGATTGCTGCTTGAATCGGCATCAGAGTTCCGGCTTGTCCGGAACGTATCTGCTATGAGCTGTAATTCTGCCCGAGTGAGTGTTTCGGCCGGATTTTTTATGGTTTTGTTCATGACTCTTTTCTTCAAATCAGAACAAGACAGCATAGCATCTGTTTTTTTCCACTGAACAATTCGTTCATACAGTTTTTTCTGCAAGTCTTTTCGCTCTTTGTTCATTGTATTCTTTATTGACAGGACGATTGTTAACCTGAACGTTTTCCGCAAAATAATGGTTTCTGCCAAGAAAAACGGCCTCAACTTCAAAATCCTGTTTATCATACCGAAAATCAGGGAAATTTCTAGTGATTATGGTTAACAGATTTTTTTCATCCTCATTGTCCGAATTTTTCGTATATGAATTATGAGATCGTCTTGTCTTTCCGGAATATCCGTAAAAAAGCGGTGATTGTTGCTGTACTGTATGACTGGTTTCCCGAAACGCTGACGCAGTATTCCGGCGAACCAAACAGAATATGCCTGTATGGCTTGGGTAATGTTGATTTTCACGGCATTCCGGATTTTCTTGGCAAGGTGATTGCTGGCTTTCCTGAACAGGTAAAGGACTACAGTTCTTCATTCATTTTGGTCCTGCGGACAAAGTCTTCTATCAATTTCCCAGCAAAACCCAACTGTTTGCTACCATAACAAAGCGTCATGACAGCCCGTTTGGTCACTTTACGGTTGATTCCGAATTCAAGCCACTGTCGTGCAAATGTCTTGGTACCCTCCTCGAATTTCGGCTCATTGTCCACGAGCTTCAGTTCATCTTCTGTCCCGTTTTCCAGATCATGATTGACGGCTTTCAGGACTTCTTCGGCAACCATTGCATACACGTCAGAAGGTTTGTCTCCCGGCAACAGGTTGACCGCAGCTCCCACTTTTTCATCCTTGAGCATGGCCGAATAATGTTGCAGCCCGGAACAGGAACCATCCATTGCTATGGGGATTTTGGAGACATACGCCTCACCGTACTTGACGAATCCTTCCCAGTCCTTGCACCATGCCAGAAACTGCCACGGCTTGTCAACCTCATAGCCTCCGATCTCACCAAACCACTGCCTGTTGTCGTAAGGATTCTCGGCGATTGCCAGGATGACTTCCTCATTGTCCAGAATGAAATTTACACGGTCTTCAAAAGACACCTTGTCGTTCCCTATCAGACCAGCCCCATGCACAGCAAGCCATTTCCATCCTTCGGGACCCAACGGTTTTCCGCTAGCGAAACGCAATAGAGCCTTTGTAGTGTCTGACCCCTGACAGCTTAACGGGGACACTGCGTACACACGCCCCCTGAAATCAAGCTGGTGCGGCTGATAGAACTTCTTGTATTTTGAGTATCGTCTTGCGATGTCCAGCATGATCTCAAAATGCGCCCGCTTTGATCTGTTTGCTGTGTTGATAAGGTGTACTTCGTTTGCCTGCCGCCAATACCACAACTGCGATTCAGGATTTGTCTCAATATCGTATGGCTTCTCAGGCAACGGCAAGCCATCTTTAAGCGGTAACTCGCCTGCTTGTACTCCGTTATCCCAAAATGTCTGCATGACCTCCAGCACCCAAGTATTGATCTGCCATGCCGTGTTCTGGATGGCATTAACGGCGGCATACACAATCGGCATATCTGCCTTAGCAAGGGCGTCAAAATACGCTTTGGGTCCCCTTTTGACCAGTCTAAGAGGCTTTATGTTTGACGACAGATACCCGCCGTCATACGGGTTTGTCCACTGCTTCGGTCTTGTAACCATCGGCTCGTACACCGGACGCAGCTCCCCCAAAAAGTCTGTACGATCTTTCATCCATTGCAGAACCTCCGGTAGCGCTGTGACCTTCTTCACTGTCTTCCGGCCACACTGCACATTGATGATCTGCACGATACCGACAGACCCAATGCAGAGGTCGATCAGCTTCATGCCGACATGTAACCGCTCTGTGTCTGTCCATTTGTCCATCTCGATGTAGTCATTAACGATTTTGAGCGCATAGTATCGGCGGTTGTGGTCCGATGTCCGCTTCTTTGCACCCACCAACATCTTCTTGTACTCATCCCGTTCTTGCGTGCGGAACTCACTCAAATTGATCTCATCCTCGATTGCTCGTCCTATCGCCAAAGCTACCCTGGACAACGGTGTATCACTTGATATTCCCGCCACGATCTGACGGAGGGCGAGAAAAGCCAACTTTCCAGAGTCAACATCCTTGATGAGCTTTATGGCAATCGCTCTGTTACTTGCCTCACCTGATAGTGTGGCTTCTTTCCATGCGTCAATCGCTTTGGCCAAGACATGAATTTTGTGGCCAATGAGTTCTTTTCCTGCAACCGTGCAGTATTCCGTTTGATGTTCTTTGTGATTTTGTGCCGCATTGACAAGCCGTGCCACCCCTCTGGCAGCCATCTGCTCTTCAAGCTGTATTTCTACGTCAAACAGGCTGGGTTTTTCACTGGTGATTTCTGACATTTGCTTCCTCTGGTCGCGTGGTCCCACAGTTTTTGGGGGACTACACTCAAATTTGACTGAATACTGAAAGAAGGAACGTCAGTTTTTGCGGGGATTTTTGAAGTGCTCGCTAACTTGTGAAGTGGTGCGGATGGCCGGACTTGAACCGGCAAGGCTTTCGCCGGGGGATTTTAAGTCCCCTGTGTTTACCAATTTCACCACATCCGCATCTCAATGTTGAGAGTAGCTTTATAGACTCAATGTATTTTAAGTCTCTTGTGTCTACCAATTTCACCACCCGGGCAACGGTGAGGCATTGTAACAGATCGTCAGACTGTTACAAAAGGCTTTTTCCCTATCTTTTCGTTTCGCGAAAAACATTGTTTTCCGTTATTTCCATCGTATTTTTCAGCCTTTGTGAGAAGACCTTTCCCGTCTGTGGCATCAAAAAATGTAACAAAATGTAACAGATGCCGACTTTACTATTCAAAAGTTTAATAGTGTACAAGCGGGTTCATTATATGCACAGTCCGACATAAAGATTGCTCGCTGAAAGCCGGGAAGCCGGTATCGGGAACCTGAAGCTGATTTTTTTATCAAAAAGACAGGAAAACGTTTGAAAAAAACTGTCGGCGACAAGGTTTTTCCGGAAGGAAAAACGGTTTTCATTCTCATTGTCACTTTCTTCCGGTATCAGGCGCAAAAACATTGAACATCGTGTTGATTGCGTACTTGAACATATCGTATAACACAGATCGGGTTAATTCTGGAAAATGCATGGTATGCATGAACAAATGAAACGACTATACGAAGCGGCCAGAGTGATGAAACGCGTGCACGGCCAGTCAGAGCTGGCGCGTCTGCTCAACGTTTCGCCGCAAACCGTCCATAACTGGCAAGCCAGGGGAATTTCCAAACAGGGCATTCTGAAGGCGCAGGAAATGATCGGATGTTCCGCTTCCTGGCTGGAAACCGGAAAAGGACAAATGTCCCTGAATGCCCTCCAGATTCCGCATTCCCAGCTGGGCAAGATCAACCAGATTCCCATGATTTCGGACGAACAGGTTTTCGGTTTCAACAGTTCATCGCGCAATCCTGTCCAGTTCAGCGAACAGCAGGCATGCCTGTTCACCCATCTTTCCCTGTCGCCCCGCTCGTTTGCCATGAAAATCGAGAATGCGGCCATGATGCCGGATTTCGAGGAAGGCGACTGGATCGTGATCGACCCGTCCGTCAAGCCGGAACCCGGTGATTTCGTCGTCGCCAGAAACGGTGAAAAAGGCAAGGTCGTCGTCAGGAAATATCGTCCGAAAGGGCTGGATTCCTCACACCACATGCTTTTCGAACTGTTGCCGCTGAACGAGGATTACCCCGTCATCCGCTCCCACATCGATTCCGTCGAACTGATCGGCACAGTCATGGAACACCGCAAGTTCCGCAAGAAATAGCTTCCGTTTCACGCTTTTTCCGACGGCAGGCTTTCCGTTTTTTCCAGTTTCCGCGTTATTTTCCCGTTTTCTGACATGGATCAGTTCCGTGCTGTCCCGCCGCGCTAGTCTTGCGGTACCGGCCGGTCCGATGCCGGCAATTTCTTTTCTTTTCACTCCGGAGACAGCATGAAACGATTTCCGCTTTTTCTGACAGGCCTGTGCATGGCGGCCGCTCTGTCCGCCTGCCAGCAGTCCGAACCGCAACAAACGCCGCCGCAAGGCATGTATGTCGGTACGCTCCCTTGCAAGGATTGTTCCCCCATCCGAACGGCGATCACGTTCCGCCAGGACGGCTCCGCCATCGAAACCCAGCTTTTTTCGCAAGGCGATGTATCGTCCCTGTCGCAAGGGGGCGGCTGGACGATGGATCAGGGTATCGTGACGGTTTCCCTGCCCTTTCAGACACAGTATTACCGTGTCAGCTCGCCTGATGCCATCGTCATGACGGACAGCGCCGGCAAGATCGCTGCCGATGCCGGGGCCTATACGCTCACGAAGGTCAGGCCCAGGGTTGCATCCGATTTCGCGGGGCGCTACCGTCTCTCCGGCGATGCGGCGGCAAACGGTTATGCCGGTGTGCTGACGATCGCGGGAACGGCGCAGGACGGTGTCACGGTCGATATTTCGGCCGACGGTATCGAGGAAGGCTGTACGTTCAACGCCCATGGCAAAATCATCAACGACCAGATCGAGATTCCCTTGCAAAGCGCCAATCCCGGCATGAACAGTACGCTGGTGATCCGCTCGGATGTACCGGATGTGATGAACGTTTCCACTTCGAATGCGGGCGACAGCGAGGATCTTGCGCTTTTCTGTTCCGGCGGCAAGACGCTCGCGGGGGATTACGTCAAGGCACGCTGACGGTCTTTTTCAGGACGTTACGCACGGCACGCAGCCCGGTCGCAGCCACTGCCGTGCGTTTTTTCATGCCTTTTCAGCCGATGTCTTCGACGATACGGCAGAAGTTGTGCAACAGTCGCCGCGACCAGACGGTTTCGTTGGCGACGGTACCGTCATGCGGTATGACTTTCCCGTTTTCACAGGCTGCCCTGAGAATGTCGGCCGTGAATTCCGGATGGAACTGCACGGAAAAAGCGCTGTTGCCGTAGCGTAATATCTGGTACGGATCTTTTTCCGAGAACCCCAGCACATCGCAGCCGGACGGCGGCGTCAGCACGCTTTGTTCATGGAAAAGATAGGCCGGAAACTGGAGCGGAAAGCCATCAAGCAAAAGATTGTTTCGCCCTTTTTCGGTGAGCGTGATGGTGAAGGTGCCTTTTTCGCCGCCTTCCGGGTTTTCGCCGACTTCACCGCCCAGCGCGTAGGCCATCAGCTGGTGGCCGTAACACACGCCGAACAGCGGGATGTCGAATACCAGCACCTGCCGGATCCATTCCGCCGTTTTCTCGCTCCATTCCTCGTGGTCCGTCACCATGCTCCATGAACCGGTGATGATGGCGCCTGATACGGATGTCGGAACCGGCAGCGCCTCACCGAGGTAGGGACGAACGATGTCCCCACGCTTGCCGATTTCGTTCAGGGCGTCGAGAAACCATTGTGCGGTCGATCCGCACCGCTGTGGGATATCGCCGGGGGGCATCCCTGTTTCGACAATCAGAATAGCCATTTTCCTGTCCTGTTCGTTTTTTGTATATTGTAGTGTGACAGCGCGTCGCTGTGCCAGTCCCCGGTCGTGTACCGGGGATGGACAAGCACGCCCTGTACAGGGAAAATGGTTGTCCGGTTTCCGACGTGCGCCGTCGGCTTTTCAACAAAAAACATGATCGATTCCGAACTGACGATTCGCAAGCTGGAGATTTTTCTGGCTTTCATGGATAAACGCAATATCGCACGCACCGCCGAAACGCTGGGTATCAGCGGAGTCAGCGTGCATCGTGCCCTGCATTCGCTGGAAGAAGTCCTGAGATGCCCGCTTTTCGCGCAGGACGGGCGCAATCTCAAGCCGTTGCCCGCCGCGCAGACGCTGGCGCATTATGCCGATGAAATGCTGATCGTATTGCGCCGCGCGATCGAGGCGACGCGCAAGGCCGCGGGTTACGGCAGCGGACGCATGAAACTGGGGTGCCTGTATTCGCTGACGACGGGTACCGTTCCGCGCCTGATCATGGGGCTGAAGCGCAGACGGCCGGAAATGGAAATCGACTTGTCGATGAATTCCAGCCGCGAATTGCTGCTCCAGCTTGCCGACGGCCTGCTCGATGCCATTCTGGTTTCGCTGCCCGGCGAACGTGTGGAGATGGCCGGGCTGGAAACCCTGCCGCTGTTCGAGGATACCTTTTATCTGGCAGTGCCGCTGTCGATGGCGGACAAGGTGACAGAACCCGCCGATCTGGCCGATTTGCGACATGAAAAGTTCGTGACGATGAACGAGGGATTCGCCACCGCCCAGCGTTTCGACGACGCTTTCCGCGAAGCCGGTTTCAGGCCGGTCGTCGTGACACGCCTCAACGATATTTTTTCCCTGATGAACATGGTACAGGCCGGTGTCGGCTGTTCGCTGGTGCCGCATCGTATCGGCAAGGTATTCGAAAACTCGGTGCGTCTGATCGAACTGGCGGAACGTTACCGCAAACACCAGACGATCGCGCTCGTGTTTCCGAAAAACCGCGAGCGCGATCCGGATATCCTCTCGCTGGTCGCCGAGGCGCGGATGCTGGCGCACCCGCCGCAAGACTGACGGCAGGTCCGATTCGTTCAGTTCGCCTTCCGGCGCAATGCCAGCGCCAGTGCACCTGCCATGCCCTGTTGCTGGCATGACAGGGCTTCGCCGTCGGCAAGCACCCGTTTGGCCAGTCCCGTCAATACCGAACCCGGCGGCATTTCGATGGCCAGCCGCACGCCCCGTTCGCAGGCTGCCTGCATGGCATCCGCCCAGCGTACCGGACGCGCCATGTTGAAGGCGAGATCGTCCGCGATGCGTTGCGGCTGCCACAATACCCTGCCGGTGCTGCCGCTCAGGTAGGCGATGGCCGGACGTCTGAACGTGACCTGACCGATAGCGTCATGCAAGAAACGCGCCGCGTCTGCAAGCAGCGGGCAATGGGACGGAACGGCCACCGCGAGCCGGTCGGTCTTCGTCGCGCCTTTTTCCCGCGCCATGTCCAGCACTTTTTTCATGGCATCGTCGGAACCGGCGATGACGAACTGGTCGGATGCGTTGATATTGGCGAGATAGACGGGAGATGCCGGTGCGCAAACGGCATCGACTAGCGTCTGCACCGTCCGTTCCGGCAAGCCGCCGATGGCGCACAATCCGTATCCGGCGGGCGCGGCTTTTTCCATCAGTTCGCCACGCAGGGACACAAGCCGCAAGGCATCGGCGAAATCCAGCGCACCGGAGACGACCGCCGCCGGAAACGCGCCGATGGACAGTCCCGAGACGAAGTCGGGAACGGCTTTTCGCGCAATGAGCCATGACGCGCTGGCCACGCCCGCGATCAGGATGCACAGCTGGACGGCGCGGGTGCGTTCGAGCGCTTGCGGCGTATCCAGCGTCATGACGTCCTCGCCGAGAATGTCGCTTGCCTGTCTGAGAAGCTGTCCGTGTTCTCCCTGTCTGTCGAGTTCGTGCAGCATGCCGGGAATCTGTGCACCCTGTCCCGGAAAGGTGAAAAGGATTTTGTTCATGGGATGCCTTTCTCGTCGTTTATTCCGGTTGCCATGGATCGTCCGTCAGTACCGGCCCGAAATCCGTTTTTAGCAGGATGCGCCCGCGCGGATTGTTCCGGCACTCGCGCAGCCATTCTTTCAGTGCGAATGCACCTGCCGGGGTTTCGATCTGGACGTCTGTGCGGCATGGCAACGATGCCATGATGTCGGCCAGTCCGGCGAAATCCGCCGGTTTCGCCGGTTCCGGGCAACGAACCAGAATATCCAGATCGCTGTCGGCATGCATGACGGCCTTGCCGGTCGCCAGCGCATAACCGCAGCTGCCTGTGACGCCCCAGCGCCAGGGTATCGCCTGACGCACCAGCCGAAGAAGCGCCTGTACTGGCCGTGTACCGGCAAAAGGCGAAGCCGCCAGTTTTCCGGCATCATCGACCAGCGCCTCGGGCGTGACGGTTTCGATGACCGAATCCGGAGCGACCCAGACGGCGGCCCTTTCGGCACGGGTATTGCCGCGTATGCCGGCCGGTATCAGGCCATCCGCGGAAAAATCGCGCCGTACCACCAACGGCAGTCCCGGATGCCATGCGTCGCCGACCCAGTCCGGCAACGGTGCGTAGGATTGCAAGGCATCCGCACCGTTCACCCGGATCAGATCGTGGGGCCGGCAGCCGTGCCGCCCGCCGTGTTCCCGCAACAGCTGGCCGGCGGATTTCATGATGCCGTGTCCTGCCACTGGCTGCGCATGGCTTCGCGTACCCGCGAGGTGCTGGCGCGGTTGGGCGAACCCAGCCGGTTCATCAGCGAGACATCTCCCTTGCGTGCACTTGCGATGGCACGGATGACGGCTGTCCGGATGGTTGCGACTTCCGCATTGTCAGGTCTGACCGGATCGGCGACGTCGATCAGGTCTTCCAACAGGCCGAGCGTGCGGTAGTTGGTGATGTCGTAGGCCATCGGCGGGATGGTGGACGCCAGTTTTTCCAGTGCCTCGACGCTGCGCAGGGTGATGCGCGCGGCGGATGCCTTGCCCATGGCGTGGATCATGACGCCGGGGTCGTTGATGGCGATCAGGCGGTTGGCCTGATAGCCATGCGCCAGAAACGCGCCGGACATGGCTTTGCCGACGATCAGCCCGATGACCGGATGCCCCGCAAGGCGTGCCGTGGCGTATGCGCCTGCCGCGGCTGCCAGCGCCAGATGGATGCCGAAGGCTTCTTCCCGTCTGCCGTATGCCTGGCTGGGAACGTCGATGATGGCGAGGATGGCGCGTTTTTCGGCCTTGTCCTTGTCCGCCTGTACCGCTTCGGCGACCATCTTGCCCAGCGTCCAGCCCTCGAGCAGGCCGACTTCGCCTTTGGCCGCACGGGGATAACGGTTGTCCGGGGCGGGGATGACGGCGATCGCCCGTACCGGATAGCCGTCGAGTTCACCGTCGGCGACCTTGACCGACGGGCATTGTCCCGTACGCTGCGCGAAAGCGCCCGCCAGCAGATCGAACCAGATTTCCCCCCTGCCCTTTTCACGGGTATCGTTTCCGTTTTTCATGAGCGTTCTCCTTTTCCAAACAATGCGGCCGCACGTTCCGCGCTGGCCTGTTCGCGGGTATCGAAAGCGTTGAGTTTTTCCAGATAGTCGTCATAGCGTTCGCATCTGAGGGATGCCGGACGTCCCATGGCGATACAGTCGGTAGCGGCTTTTCTGACAGCGGCAAGCGAATCATCGACGAGTGCATCGACGAACCCGGTACGGTAACGCGCTTCTCCGCCGGTCAGGCTCCAGATGAAGGGACGGTTGCGCGAGTCGTATTCCTCGATACCGGCTTCCTGTTCGATGACTTGCGGGCCATTGAGACCGAGCCGGGCTTCGCGGGTGACGATCAGATAGCTGCACAGGGCTGCCGCGATGGACATACCGCCGAAACAGCCGACAGTTCCTGCGATGATGCCGATGACCGGGACATAACGGCGCAAATCGACGATGGCGGCATGAATGTCGGCGATGGCCGCCAGTCCCAGATTGGCTTCCTGAAGGCGGACGCCACCGGTTTCCAGACAAAGGATGGCCTGTGTCGGAATGCCGTTTCTGTTGTCTTCCGCCGCCATTTCGAGCGCAGCCGCCATTTTCGCACCGGAGACTTCTCCCATGCTGCCGCCCTGGAAAGTGCCTTCGATGGCGATGACGACGGCGGGTTTTCCGTCTATCGTGCCTTTGGCGACGACCATGCCGTCGTCGGCCTGCGGAACGATGCCTTGCGGCGCGAGCCAGGGCGACATGATGTAGTCGAACGGGCCGAGCAGTTCGCGGAAAGTACCGGCGTCCAGCAATCCTTTTGCCCGTTCACGGGCGGACAGTTCGATAAAACGGGTGTCATTCATGGCGAGCCTCCTCGAAAACCTGTTCGATTCTCAAACGGGCAACCCCGGGGGTTGCACCGAAATCGTGGATGACCAGACGGCCTGCCGGCAAGGGAGCGGCATCCGAGAGTCTGGCAAACAGCCGTTCCCAGCGTGCGGCGCTGCCGTCTGTGGATGTAATGATGGATACGTCGAGCCTGTCTGCAGTATCCGGTTCGAACAGCGCTTCCATGTCGCCCGAACCGACGACACCGGCGAGCGCTTTTTTTCCGGCCGCCGCGCGACCGGGATATTTGAGTGTGATGTTTTGCATGTTCTTGTCTCCTGTTATTGGATGGGCTGCACGGTCGAGAAACAGTGTCGCCGCCAGCAAGTCGGCCGCCCCGCCCGGTGAGGCACGGGTTTCGCGCATGACGTCCTCGAGCCGTGCGAACGCCCTTTTGCCCGCTTCGGTGCCGATACCCCCCATGTCGAGCACGGCGCGCGCGCCTTTTTGCATGGCGGCAAGCGCCGGCATGCCGCCCCGCGAGAGGACACAGGTGTCGGCCAGCGATGTCATGACGGCCAGCAGGGCGTCGATTCGCGCTTCCGGTTCCAGGCTGCCGCGATGGCGGCTGGCCGCCAGTTGCGGCAAGGCCAGTCGGGTGACATGCGGAAAACCGCCTTGCGCTTCTTCCCGCGCGCCCGGCACCTTGTAGCGTGCCGTGACGTATTTGCCCTTGGAAAAACGCTTCGGACAGGCTTCGTCGCCGATTTTCGCCAGCGAGGCGGCAGCCATGCAGATCTCGTCCGTCCCGGCTTCACCTTCGTGCATGGCGCAGGCCGTGACCATGAGTCCCAGCGCCCAGATCGCGCCGCGATGGGTGTTGACGCCGCCGGTGGTTTTCATCATGACCCGTTCCCCTTCCCGGCCGATGGCGCCGATCTGCCGGCGCAATGTCGCGTCGGGCATACGTCCCCAGCCGGCAAGCGCCATATCGAAAAAGGCGGTTTCCAGACTTTCGGCGGAAGCCTCCAGCATGGACAGGTCCATATCGTCATGGTTGCCGCTGCCGCGCATATCGACCAGCCCGGGTTTCGGGGTCAGCCGCGCTTCGTCGAGCAGTGCCGTGACGGCATG
The DNA here is from genome assembly GCA_934277985.1 of uncultured Oxalobacter sp. GTDB lineage: Bacteria > Pseudomonadota > Gammaproteobacteria > Burkholderiales > Burkholderiaceae_D > Oxalobacter > Oxalobacter paeniformigenes. The sequence goes on along the minus strand of CAKQWF010000003.1, from coordinate 27,590 downwards.
GCGTGCCAGTGCGTAGGCGGCTTCGGCCTGCGGCGTGCGTTGTCCGATCGTGCAAGCCATTACCAGCTCCTGAAACGTGACGGCGGGTTGTACAGGCCGCCCGACCATTCGACGAGTTCGGCAATGCTGCCGGCGGCCAGCAGCGAGCGTTTGGCGTCGGTTCTGGCGATCCCCAGATCTTCGGGGAACGCGACCTTGTTTTCACTGCGCAAGCGCCGGACGGTCTTGGCGTCGGCGGCCATGCCGATTTCGGTGATGCCCGCGACGGCGGCGACCATCTGCTTGCGTTCTTCAAGCGACTGTGCGCGGTACAGATAAGCGATGCCTTCTTCCGTCAGTACATGGGTGACGTCGTCGCCGTAAATCATGACCGGGGCGAGCGGCATGCCGGATTCTCGGGCGACCGATACGGCATCCAGACTTTCGACGAATGTCGGGCTGGCGCCGGACTGGTAGGTTTCGACCATCTGCACGACAAGTTTTTTGCCCCTGCCGAGCAAGTCGTCGCCTTCCATCATGTCCAGCCAGGCCAGTGTGGCGTGGCGGCGTCCGTGCGGGTCGTGCCCCATGTTCGGTGCGCCGCCGAAGCCCGATACCCGCCCTTTCGTGACAGTCGAGGAATTGGCCGCGCCGTCAAGCTGCAAGGTCGAGCCGATGAACATATCGACGGCGTACTGTCCTGCCATCTGGCAAAACGCCCGGTTCGAGCGCATGGAACCGTCGGAACCGGTGAAAAATACGTCCGGACGTGCAGCGATATAGTCTTCCATGCCAAGTTCCCCGCCGAAGCAGTGGACGGTTTCGACCCAGCCCGATTCGATAGCGGGAATGAGCGTCGGATGCGGGTTCAGGGTCCAGTTCTTGCAGATTTTCCCTTTCAGGCCGAGTTGTTCGCCATAGGTCGGCAACAAGAGTTCGATGGCGGCGGTGTTGAATCCGATACCGTGATTGAGCGATTGCACCTGATGCCGTGCATAGATACCCTTGATGGCCATCATCGCCATGAGGATATGAACCGGTTTGATGAGGCGCGGGTCACGGGTGAACAGCGGTTCGATGAAAAACGGCTTGTCCGCCGGTACGACGAAATCGACCCATGAACCGGGAATATCCACACGCGGCAAATCGGCTTCGCTGTCGACAAGTTCGTTGACCTGCGCGATGACGATGCCGTTCTTGAAAGCGGCGGCTTCGGCGATCGCCGGGGTGTCTTCGGTACTCGGGCCGGTATAGAGGTTGCCGTTTTTGTCGGCCTTGTAGGCGGCGATCAGCGCGACATTGGGTATCAGATCGACGAACAGGCGCGAATACAGTTCGATATAGGTATGGATGGCGCCGACTTCGAGCATGCCGTCTTCCAGCAGCTGCGACATGCGCAGGCTTTGCGCACCGGAATAGGAAAAGTCGATTTTGCGTGCGATCCCTTTTTCGAACAGGTCGAGATGTTCCGGCAGACTGACGCTCGGCATGATCATGTGCAAGTCGTGCAGTTTCTCCGGATTCGCCTGCGCCAGCATGCGGGCAAGAAAATCGGCCTGTTTCTGGTTGTTGCCTTCCAGTACGACACGGTCGCCCGGGGCGATGAGTTTTTCCAGCATGGCGGGAAGATCGTCGCGCGGCAATACTTTGCCGGCGATTCCCAGACGGTCTATCCGCCGGTTTTTTTCCTGCCGCCGGGTGTCCCATTTCCCCGGCGGGATGCTTCGTTGCAACATGGAATGTCTCCTTTCGTTTGACGTTCGATGGCGTCGGGTTTGACGTTCGATGGTGTCAGCTTAAAAAAACGGCAGATTCCGATCAATCAAGTTGTTGTCGAAATCATTAGCCCAAGAGTAATGATTTATCGGAAAGCAAATGGATGGAAAGACAAGGCATGCGCTTTTTGCATGATAAGGTATTGCATGAATTTTTACATGCAAGCTGATGAATGAAAAAATATTTTTTCGGAAAGTATTTTATTGGACAAAACGAACGCTTGCCTGAATCGGCCCAGACGAACCCGGCCGGAATGTTCCGGTTCAATCGCAAGAAACGCACTGCGACACGGCTAGCGGTATCCGGGCCGGTTGCCGCTGCGCACGGTATGGCGGTAATAGGCCTGCCCCATTTTCCATGCCAGGTCGTCCGGCGCGAGGGATGTCCCGGTATAACGGCGAGAAAAAGCCGGCCAGTCGTGCGCGCACAACAGCGGAATGGCACCTTGTGTTTTCAGCAGGGTGCACAGGGTTTCCAGCTGGCGGCATACGCTTTCGTTCTGTGCCGAGACGAACGCTTCGACACTGTCGAAACCGCAATCGGCATACCGTTCGCCCGGAATCTGGAACATGCCGTAGGATGCGGACATCAGCGCCGCTTCCGGATGGATGGCGCGTGCCTTGTCCAGCCGTGCGTATTCGCCGGCCCCACCCTCGTCGTAACGGATGGTGGGTTCCTGAAAGAGAATGTTCTCGTTGCCGGCGCGGCATGTGTCGGGGGAAATGCCGGCTTTTTCCAGATTGCGGTAAAACAGGTGCCCTTCGAAAAACAGGCTGGCCCGTCCGTCCGGCAGGAAAGCGTCCGTCTCGCTTGCCGTCTCGGCAAGCGATTGCAGTACCGCGGTTTCCAGTCCGAAACGTACCGCCAGCGCCTGTAACTGTTCTTCCGTCAGTTTCTCAGGCATATACAGCCTCCTTCTTCTTGCGCGTGGATACGTTCCTGTGAGAGCAGCCATGCTTTCAGCGGCAATCCGCCGCCATAGCCGGTCAGCGTGCCATCGGAACCGATGACACGGTGGCAGGGAATGACGATGGCGACGGGATTTCGGTGGTTGGCCATGCCGACGGCACGGTATGCCTTCGGATGTCCGATCACGCGTGCGATATCGCCATAGCTGCGTGTCTCACCATAAGGAATCGTTTTCAGGGCATTCCAGACCGCCATCTGGAACGGTGTGCCGGAAAGTCTCAACGGCAGATCGAAGGTTTTGAGGCTGCCTTCGAAATAGGCGTCCAGTTGCGCTGCCGCGCGGGCCAGTACGGGCGTTTGCCTGTCCTGTGCCGCAGAGGGCGGCTCGCCTGTTGTGCGAATACCGACGATATACCCGTCTTCTTCCAGAAGCGTCAGCGTGCCTGCAGGAAACGGGACAATCCGGTAATGGCGCATGGCGGGGGATCATTTGTGGCCTGTATTGCCATACTGTACCTTTTTTTTCGGAAAAACTCCAATTATTCCGCGTTAAAACAGGCTGTTATCCGGCTGGCATTCCCTACCTGCCGACAACCCGGAAAAGTGCGGAAAAACCTGTGCAGGCGGCGTCCTGCAAGGCCTCTCAAGACTGCCGGTTTTTTTCGATGGCTTTTTCCGCCAGCGTACGGTTTCTGTTTTGCGTGACCAGAAAAACGCCGGTGAACACGAAGGCGACGGCGACGGTTTTCATCAGGGTGAAGGTATCCATTCCCCACATGATGGCGACGACGCTGGCCGCCATGGGCTGGATGTAGTTGTAGATGCTGACGATGGTCGGACGCAGGCGTTTTTGTCCGACCGACACAAGCAAATAACTCAAAAACGTGCCACAGCCGACGATGAAAGCGATGCCGGCGATATAGCGCCACTGAAGCGCCGTCCAGTCGATGGCGAGCAAATCGCCGAAGGTGAACGGCAAGAGGCTGAGCGAAGAACCGGTGAACATCCATTTCATGATGGTGACAGGCGAATACCGTGCGATCAGGCCGCGGAAAAAGACAAGGTAGATCGAAAAGCTCAGCTGTGCCGCGAAAATGAGCAAGTCGCCCCAGATATTGCTGCCGTTGCCGCCGCTCTTCGCGCCGCCGAGCACCAGCAGCAGCGCGCCTGTCGCGCCGAAGATGATGCTGATGATTTTCCGGACGGTGACCGGTTCCTTGAGGTAAAAGGCCGAAATGACGAGGGTCAGGATCGGCAGGCTTGTCGTGATGATCGAGGCGTCGATCGGCGAAGTCAGGCTCACGCCGAAGACGAACGATCCCTGGTTGAACACGATGGCGCATTGCGAAGCGAGCAGCAAAAGCAGCAGGTCTTTCGGGGCGACCGGGTCTTTTTTCATGAACAGCGACAGGACCCAGAACAGGATTGCCGCGCCCAGCACGCGGCAATCGGTCACGACCATGGGGGAGATGCTGCTGCCTGCCATGACCATCTTGGAAACAGGCGACATGACGCCCCACATGGCATTGGCGCCGAACATGGCGGCATGGCCGGCCAGTTTTTCCAGGTTCATGATTTCCGTTTCTGATGTCCGCTGTTTCAAAAGCGATACGGACTATATCACTAATAGGCCGTCCAGGCACCATCGACCGTCAGGACAGCGCCGTTCACGAACGAGGCGTCGTCAGAAGCGAGAAACAGCACGGCACGGGCGATTTCTTCGGGTTGCGCGAAGCGCTGGTTGGTGACGTAGCCTGCCGCCACAGCCGCTTCGATGTCACGCCAGCGCGAAACGGTCGCGTCATGCAGGGTTTGCGCTCCGGCGAGCTTTTCGCTGTTGGCGCGGATGGCGGTTTTCACACGTCCCGGCGCCACGGCATTGCAGCGGATGTTTTTGTCCTTGTAATTGAACGCCACGTTTTTGGTCAGGCCGATCAGTCCATACTTGGATGCGACATACGCCGCACCGCCCCCGCGTGCACCGGTCTGGCCGGCGATGGATGCCGTATTGACGATCACGCCACCGTTCTGTTTTTCGAATACGGGCAACACCTTGCGGATGACGCGCATGGGCGCGGTCAGATTGGTGGCGATCACCTTGTCCCACAAGGCGTCCGTCACTTCGCCGGCCGGCACCAGCATATCGAAAATACCGGCATTGTTGATGACGATATCGAGACGTCCGTAAGTCGATACCGCCGTATCGACCATTCTGGCGACATCCGTTTCCTGTGTGACATCGGCCGTCACCGCCAGTGCCTGCCCTTTTCCGTCACGGATGGTCTGTGCCGTTTTTTCCGCCGCATCGCCGTCGATATCGGCTGCCAGGACGATCGCGCCTTCGCGTGCGAACAGACGGGCGATTTCGCGTCCCATGCCCGATCCGGCTCCGGTCACCAGCGCGATCCGCCCTTGCAGCTTGCCATCCTGACCATCCTGACGGGACAGGCCGTCCTGCGCCATCGCCATTTGTCCTCCCGTCGCCATCAAAGTCAGCGCCATGGCCAGAAACCGGGTTTTCCACAGCCACCCGGCCATCCCGCAAGACAAGCGTTTCTGTTTCATGATCTTCTCCTGTCCAAACGATTTTCTGTGAAGGTAACATGCCGGCACGCCGCAAAATGGCCATTCTTCGCGTTTTTATAGTATCTTTTCACCATGTGGCAAGAAAACCTTTACGAACCGTTTGAAATCCTGATCCGTGAACGGGATGTTTTTCCGGTCGATGTCCACCGGCATTCTTTTTTCGAGCTGGTCCATATCGTTTCAGGAAACGGATCGCTTTCGGCTTTCGGGAAAACCGTCGCGTACAAAGCGGGCGATCTGTTTCTGATCCGTCCGGAAACGGCGCACCGTTTCGTCATCGGCGATGTCTCGCGCTTTGTGTTTTTGCGCTTCACCGAGCAGGCCATCACCGACTATGCCGCTTCGCTGGCCGAACCGTTTTTTTCCATACAGACCGAACCCGATCCCCTGTCTGTCTGCGAGGAAGACGCCGCCAAAATCCGGGCACTTTTCAGGATGATCTGGCAGGAAAAGACGCATCCCGCTCCCGCCTCGTCCGAATTGCTGTTGCAATGGTCGGTCGGCATCGTGCTGATCGTCGCCCGCAACCGCGCCGGTTTTGGACAGGTAACGCCCGATATGCCCTCGCAGGAACGGCTGGCTTTTCTGTTGCCTTATATCCAGCGCCATATCCGCCAGCCGGAAAAGCTCAAGGCCGATGCGCTGGCGGCGGCTTTCGACTTTTCACGTCATTATCTGGGACGTTATTTCAAGCGACACTATCAGGAAAATCTGGGCGACTACGTCGCACGCTGCCGGATACGCGCCATCCAGAACGCGCTGGCCCATTCCACTTCCGGCATCAAGCAAATCGCCTGGCAATTCGGTTTTACCGACGCCAGCCATCTGACACGGTTTTTCCGTCGCCGGACGGGACAGACGCCACGCCGTTTCCGCCTCGACTGTCGTGCCGCACGCGCGCGGGAAACCGCGTGAAGGCTTCGCGCGCGGCATGGATGGTCTGTGCGACTGTTTTTATGCTAGATTGGCGCGATGTGGAAGGAAAATCTGTATCAGCCTTTTGAAATTCTGGTGACCGAGCGGACGGTTTTTCTCTCGGGTATCCACCAGCATTCCTTTTTCGAACTGGGATATGTACTCTCCGGAACGGGTTGCCTGACGGCGTTCGGCGAAAAGGTGGAGTACCGTCCCGGCACGCTGTTCCTGATCCCGCCGGAGACGACACATTGCTATGATGTCTCGTCGGTTTCGCGCTTCGTTTTCCTGCGTTTCACGCGGCAGGCCATCGCGGATTGTCTCGGCCGTCTCGTCGAGCCGTTTCTCGCCTTGCCCGGCGGGCCGAAACCGGTGGCGCTGGTGCCGGACGACGCGAAGCGTATCCGCACGCTGTTTCTGCTGATCTGGCGCGAGAAAACGTCTCCGGGTCTGTTTGCCGACGACATGCTGATGCACTGGGCGGCTTCCGCGCTCATGATGACGGCGCGCAATCTAGCGGCGACTGCCCTGCCCGCCGCCGGTACGCCCCCTTCGGAACGGATTGTCTGGCTGCTGCCGTATATCCAGCGCCATATCGGCCAGCCCGATATGCTCAGGACGGAAGCGCTTTGCCGGACTTTCCATTTTTCGCGGCATTATCTGGGCCGCTATTTCCGTCGCCATTTTCAGGAAAATCTCGGCAGCTATATCGCCCGCTGCCGCATGCAGGCGGTGGAAAACGCGCTGGTCGATACCGCCGTGAGCATCAAGGAAATCGCATGGCGGTTCGGTTTTGCGGATGCCAGCCACCTGACACGCGCCTTTCGCCGCCACAGCGGAAAAACCCCCATGCAATTCCGCAAGGAATATCTGGCGCGCCTAAAGGAGCGTCAGGCAGACGGACAGGGTCACGATACCCAGCACGGTGGAGAGAAAGATCGTCCGTGAAGCGATTCCCCCGCCCCTGCCGTAGAGTTCGGCGAGCATGAAAGGGCCTGTGCCGGTGGGCAATGCCGAGAGGATGACGGCGGAATGCGCCCAGAGCGGCGGCATGTCGAACACGCAAAACGCGAAATACCAGGCGATCAACGGCTGTGCGACGAGCTTGAGGACGACCAGCCAGATGGCGACAGCTGGACTGGCGCTTTCCTGACGCTGTGCAAGAAACAGCCCTGTTGCGACCAGCGCGCAGGGGCTGGCGGAAGCGCCCAAGAGCTTGATGGACTGCGCAACCCCGTAGGGAAGTTGCAGGCCGGTGGCGCAAAAAAGTCCCGCCAGTACCGGCGCGACGATCAGGGGGTTCTTGCACAGGGAAATACCGACGTTTCTGAAGGTGACGAACAGGCTCTTGCCCGTTTGCGAACCGGCTTCGATGAAGATGATGGAGACGGCGAAGTTGGCCGAGACGGTCAGGATGGCGGCGACCATGGCGGGGCCGAGTTTGTCCGCGCCGAAGGTCAGCGCACACAGCGGCAGGCCGATGTATCCGGTATTGGCATAGGATGCCGATGTCGCGTCGATGGCGGCCGAAACCAGATTTTTCGTTTTGAGCCAGTGCAGCACGAGTACGGCGAAAAAGATGATGAAAACGCCCAGTTCGAAAGCATAGAAAAATTCGGGCTGGTACAGCTCCGACCATGAGCTGTTGACCATGACGTCGATCATCAGGGCCGGCAGCGCGAGCCAGACGACATAGCGGTTCAGTTCGGTGCTGGCGTTCAGACTCAATATATTGTAGCGACGCAGGATATAGCCGGCGACGATCAGCGCGAAAACCGGAAGGACGATATTGGCGATGGCGAACATGTTCTTGCGTAAATGATCCGAAACTGACGGCATGATGGCTGGAGCGCCGTGCCGTCTTTATGAAATGGCGTAACCTTATCATTTGCACGGATAGCATAATGGTATATTTTTGCGCTTTTATCGTATATTTTTGCCATTCACTGGCATCCAGTACGGGATGCAACCGCTTTCGGCATGCGGTTTCGCGATCGTGGCGACGATGTCGTGCAACAAGGTGTTGTATCGGTGTGCCTGTATGCAAAACACATACTAGGCATCCTGCGTCCGGTTGTACAATAAAGATCGTTTCGCGTGACGCGTTTTCCGGCATCCGCCGGTTTCGTCACTGTCCGTGCCGCAACGGCACCAACGTTTCCGACAAGGCGCGATGGCATGCTGTATCTGAACCAGTCCAACCGTTTTGAAGTATTGCAGGAAAAACTGTGCGACAAGCTGGCGTCGCACCCCGCTCCGGTATTCACGCCCATACAGGTCATCGTGCCGAGCGCGGCGATCAAGCGCAAGCTGATGCTGGCGATCGCCGACCGGCATGGCGTTTGCGCCAATGTCTCGTTCGCCTTTCTGGCGCAATGGCTCTGGGAACTGGCCGGAAAGGCTGCCGGATCGGGCGGCAAGTCGTCTTTTTCGCCGGACGTGTTGTCATGGCGGATTTTGCGATTGCTCGGTGACGAAACGTTCGTCAGTGCCCATCCGAGGCTGTCCGCCTATCTCGAACGCTGCGACGACGCCATGCGCTTCGAGCTTGCCTGCCGTATCGCCACCCTGTTCGACCGGTATGGCGTTTACCGTACGCAATGGCTTGAGAGCTGGGCGAAAGGCGAGATGGCCGACATCGGCACGCAGGAAGCCGCCGCGCAGGCGGATCAGGCATGGCAGGCCGACTTGTGGGCGCGTATCGTCAGCGAGACCGGCGCGGACGAAAGCGGCACGATCACAGCGCTTCTGGCAATGCTTGCATCCGGCGATGAGAAAGTCCTCGGCCTGCTGCCGGAACGCCTGCATCTTTTCTGCGAGCCGACCGTCGCGCCGCCCTATATCAGTATATTGCACGAACTGGGACGACATACCGATATCGAGTTGTATGTGATGAATCCATGCCGGGAATACTGGTTCGATATCGTCGACGAGCGCCGGATGGCCCGACTGGAAAGCCGCGATCAGGTACAACACCACGAAACCATCAACCCGCTTCTGGCCTCCTGGGGCAAACAGTGTTGCGCCTCGCTTGGCTTGATGATGTCGAAGCTGGACGCGCTGGAAACGGAAAACGACGGTTTCGTGAACGCCTGCCGGCCGGATTCACACAACACCTTGCTGGCCCGGGTTCAGGACGCCATGCTGGACTTGCAGGAATGGAAAGACGCTTCGCAGTCGGCATACGGAACGGACGACAGTCTGGAAATCCATGTGGCGCATTCGCTGACACGGGAAATCGAGATTCTGCATGACCAGCTTTTGCGCCGTTTCGCTTCCGACGATGCGCCCTCGCCGTCCGACATGCTCGTCGTCACGCCCGATCTGGATACGGCCGCCCCGATGATCGACGCCGTTTTCCGGCACAACGGTTCCGGCGTACAGATTCCCTACGTCATCACCGGACGATGCAGCAACCGTCTCAATCCGGTGGCGCGCGCCCTGCTCGACATCCTTGCGCTGGCCACTTCGCGCTGCACGGCCTCCGCTGTGATGGATGTGCTGATGTTGCCGGAAGTCGGCGCGACTTTCGGGTTCGACGGCGACAGGACGCTGTTGCGCCGCTGGCTGGACGATGCCGGTATCTGCTGGGCGCTGGACGGAAAGCACAAGACGGCTTTCGATGTGCCTGCCGATGAAAAACACACTTTCCGGGACGGACTGCACCGCCTCTTTCTCGCCTACGCGTTGCCTGACGGAATGCAGTCGCCGGTGGCGAATCGTCTGCCAGCCGGTCACGGACTGGGGCTGGAATCGGCGGGACTTGGGCAGTTATGGCGGTTCATCGAGGCGCTCGACAGCTTGCGGCGCGATCTCGACGACGCGAAAACCCCGCAAGGCTGGCAACAGTGCTGGCTGGACGTACTCGACACCTTCGTGACGGTGACGCCGGCCTTGCTCGACAGCGACCGCGAAATCCGTTCGCGGATCACCGATTTGTGCGAAACGATGGCGTTTGCCTCGGAAACTTTCGTGTTTTCGCACGACATCGCGATGGCCGCGCTGGAAAAGGCGCTCGAAGGCGCGGGACAAGGCAGCGTCCCGGCGGGCGTCGTGGTGTTCGCGCCGATGCACAGCCTGCGCAATTTGCCGTATGACCATATTTTCGCCATCGGCCTGAACGACGGCGCCTATCCGGCGGACAACCGGCCGGACGAATTCGACCTGATCGCGCTCTCGCCCTGTCCGACCGACCGTATCCCGCGAGACACGGACAAGAACGTGTTTCTCGATCTGCTGCTCTCGGCACGCAAGAGCCTTTACCTGAGCTATACCGGCAGAAGCATCCGGGACGACTCGGAAAAACCCCCCTCGATCCTGATCGCCGAACTGCTCGACGTGCTTTCGCGTGCACTGGCAAGTTCCAGTAAAAAGGACGATATCGATGCCGCCCGCAAGCGGCTCGTGACCGAGCATCCGCTTCAGCCGTTTTCCGGCCGGTATTTCGATGGTTCTTCGGGCGTGACCCTGTCGAGTTTCCGGAGCGACTTGTGTCGCGCACTGCAAAACCGGTATGAAAAAGAACAGGATGCAATTGGTTTTTCATCTGTTTTATCACCTGAAGATGCTGACGGTGACGCACCTGTCCGCGAAGCGGGAGAACGCTTTTTCACCGGCATTTCCGCGCCGGACGAAACATGGCGCGAGGTATCGCTGTATGAGCTGACCCGTTTTTTCAGCCATCCGAACCGTTATCTGCTGCGCCAGCGGCTCAATATCCGCTTTCCGTCGCCGGATGAGGAATTGCCTGCCGACGAACCGCTGGTGCCCGACCGGTCGGCAAGCCGGATGCTGGCCGACCGTATTTTGCCGATGTATCTTGCCGGTCAGTCCGATGAGGCCATTCGCCGTGCCTCCCTGTCCGGCAACGAATTCCCCACAGGTCGCATCGGCTCGGACTGCATCGAGGGCGAACTCAGGGCGATGTCCGCTTTCGCTTCCACCCTGTCGGCCGATCTGGCTTCCGGAATCCTGCCGCCTGTGACCCGGACGCTGGATTTCACGATCGCCGGGGAACGCTGGCGACTTTCCGGTTCGTTGACCGATTTGCGCCGAAACGGGCTGGTACGCTACCGGTACCGCCCGAAAACGCACTGGGCCTGCCTGCCCTGGTGGATCGAACACCTGTTTCTGAACGCCTGCGCACCGGACGGGGTGGATTGCCGTTCCATCTGGCATTTCACGGACGGGACGCTGCCTGTCGGCCCTGTCGACAATGCACGTGAGCTCTTGTCGGACCTGTTGGCGATTTACCGTGCCGGACTGTCGAAACCGCTGCCCTTTTTCCCGAATACTTCATGGACCTTTGTGGAAAGCGGCGGGCAGATGGACAAGGCAAAAGCCAAATGGGAGCCGTCCTATGCCGGTTATGAGGGCGAAAGCGACGATTTGTACAACCGGCTGGCGATGCGTGGCAATGCCGATCCGCTTGCCGACGAGGCCTTTTCCGATCTGGCCAATCGGGTTTTCGGCGCGCTGTTCACTCGCTGCAAGGGAGAAAACGCATGACGGTGGCAACTCAATTCGACATACTGAACTGTCCGCTGGATCGCCGTTCGATCATCGAGGCTTCCGCCGGTACCGGCAAGACATGGAATATCTGCAATCTGTACTTGCGCCTGTTGCTGGAAAAGGAATTGCCGGTCAGCCAGATTCTGGTGGTGACGTTCACACAGGCGGCGACCGACGAATTGCGCCAGCGTATCCGCGACCGCATCGCCGATACGCTGGCTTCTCTGGCAACGGATGCATCGGATACAGACAATGCCTTCGTCACGGAGCTGCTGCAACGGTGCATGGCAAACGGCCTGTCTCGTGAGAAACTTGCCGGCCTGCTGAAGCTGGCGTTCCAGTCGTTCGATCAGGCGGCGGTTTTCACGATCCACAGTTTTTGTCAGCGTGCGCTGTCGCTGTCGGCGTTTTCGTCGGGTCAGGCGTTTTCGGTGAATGCCGAATCGGACGATTCCGAGCTGGTACGCGAAACGGTCAATGATTTCTGGCGTGCATATGTCGCCGGCGGCGATCTTCCGCCTGCCCTGTCGCGCTGGATCCAGTCTTCCGGCTTTTCGCCGGACACGCTGGAATCGCTGTTGCGGCAACGCATGAAAAAACCGCTGGCCGATGTGCGCTGGCCGGATGTGCTCTCTCCGGATATGCCGTCGCAGTCCATCGCGACGGCTCTCTCGCAGCTTGAGGCGGCGTATGCGGCAGCGTCCCGCTGCTGGCGAGCTGAAAAAGAGACTGTCCGGGCGCTGCTTGAGGAAAATTGCCGCAATGGAACACTGAAAGACCCGAACAAGAAACTCCCCCGTATCGGCAAGGCGTTCCGTGAATATGAGCGTCTGTTCGCCGCGAACGATTGCCTGTTCATGCTCGGTCATGACAACAGTACTGTCATGATGATGGCGACCTGGATTCAAAGCCAGACCAAGACGAAGTTCGTACCGCCGCAGCATCCGTTTTTCGATCTTGCCGATACGCTGAATGCGTGTTGCAGTGAATTGCAAACGCAGCTCGAGGCTGCACGCTATGGATTGATGCGGCGTTTTCTGGATGAGGCACCCGAAAACCTGAAAGCGAAAAAACGCCAGCGCCGCACGATCGCGTTCGACGACATGCTTTCGAATTTGCACGATGCCCTGCACGATCCGGACATGCACTGGCTGGCCGATGCGATCGGCAAGCGTTTTCCCGCCGCCCTGATCGACGAATTTCAGGATACCGACCCGCTCCAGTATGCGATTTTCTCGACGATTTATCACCGGCAGGATGCCCCGGTATTCATGGTCGGCGACCCGAAACAGGCCATTTACAGTTTCCGCAACGCCGATCTGTTCACGTATCTGGCGGCACGGGAGCAAACCGGCGCGCGTTACACGCTGGTGAACAATTACCGTTCGGTTCCCGGGCTGATAAACGCCTGCAATACGCTGTTCGGACTGAACCGGCGGGTTTTCATGCAGGACGGTCTGGATTTCGAGCCGGCCTCATATGCCGAGCATACGATAGCCACCTTGCGTGACGACGGTACGAACCTGGCCGCTTTTCATGTCTGGATGCTGCCCTGTGAAAACGACGAACCGATGCACTGGCAGGACGCTTTCGCGCGTTCTCTCGAGGCTGTCGCCAACGAAATCGCACGGCTGGTCAGGGGGGGCGTGAACGGGACGTGCCTGATCGGCGACAGGCCGGTCGCGGCGGGCGATATCGCCGTACTGGTCCGCAGCCACCGTCAGGCGGCACAGGTTTGCGAGGCGCTTGCCCGCCATGGCGTCGGCAGCGTTTCCCTGTCGAAAGACAATGTGTTCGACTCGCGGGAAGCCGATGAGCTGGAATGCATTCTTTCCGCAATGCTCGCACCGGACGATGAACCGCTTTTGATGGCGGCGCTGGCGACCGAGATGATGGGAATGGATTCGACGGATATCGAGGCCACCGCCGACGACGAAACGAAGCTCTCGCCCATCATCGAACGGTTTGCCGAATATCGCAAGGCATGGCTGGATCACGGCGCGGGATATGCCTTGCGCTGGTTCATGAACCGCGAGGATATCCCCTGCCGCCTGCTGGCGTTTCCCGACGGGGAACGGCGCATGACCAATCTGATGCATCTGTTCGAGTTCATCCATCGCGAAAGCGAAACGTATCCGACGCCCGAAGCGCTCATGGAATGGTATGTGACGCACCGTGAAAACGGATACAGCGCCGAGGATGAGGAGTTGCGTCTCGAAACGGACAGCAATCTGGTGCAGGTCATGACGATACACCGTGCCAAGGGACTGCAATTCCCGTTCGTTTTTTGCCCGTTCATCTGGCTTAACCGCACGCAGAGCAATTCATCCGGCAAAATCGGTCTGGAATATTATGACGGCGATACCCGGCGGCGGATCATCGATTTGCGCCCGCTTTCCGATGAAGAAAAGGCGCCGTTCGCCAAAAGCAACCGTCTGCTTGCCGCCGCTGAAGACATGCGCCTCATTTATGTCGCGCTCACCCGTGCGATTTACCGCTGTTATCTGGTGGCGGGCTGCTATAAAAGTCCTCACAACAAAACCGAATCGCGCCGCAGCCTGCTGAACTGGCTGGTCGCAGGTGACGGTGTCGCTCCCGAAGACTGGATAAATCCGCCGAAAAACAGCGGTTTGCCGCTGTCCGAGACGCAAATCATGGCGGACTGGATGGCGCTGGAAAACCATGCGGATATTTCCGTCACCGCGCTGCCGGATGAGGCGTTCATTTCCGCAGGCGACGTCAACCGGGAAATTCCCGCCCTTTCGGCCAGAACGTTCGACAGGTATCTGGCGGCCGACTGGCGGATGAACAGTTTCAGCGGTCTCATGCGCAACGCGACCGGTGAAACGGAGGGCGGAGACCATGATGAATATGTCGCGGAAGAGACGCCCCGAACGTACCGGACGGACGATGCCGTCATGACGGCTCCCGACGATATCCTCATGTTTCCGAAAGGCACTTATGCCGGCAGCTGTCTGCATGCGGTATTCGAACACGCCAAATTCACCGACAAAACGACCTGGGATGCCGCCGTGAAAACCGCCCTGTCGCTCTTTCCGCAAAAGTCGGAACCGCCGCTTGCCGATGACGACGCCACATTCGGTGCGATGGCGTCGAAGATGCTGGAAAACGTGCTGGAAACACCGCTGCACGAAAATCTCAGACTGGATACGCTCGACAATGCGCACAAGCTGGTGGAATGGCCGTTTTGTCTGTCTTCCGCACGGCTGTCGGCCGGACGGATGAACCGGCTGGCGAAAGATATCTCCCGCAATATGCCGCAACTGGCTTTCAACGACATGACGGCCTATCTGAACGGGGTCATCGATCTGGTGTTCGAGGCGAACGGCAAGTTCTGGCTGCTGGACTGGAAGTCAAACCATCTGGGATACCGTCCGGAAGATTACGACGTAAAAAGCCTGTCGGCCGCGATGGATGAACACGGTTATCACTGGCAATATCTGCTTTATACCGTCGCGCTCCATCGCTATCTGTCGTCACGGCTTCCCAATTACGACTATGACCGCCATTTCGGCGGCGTCTATTACCTGTTCGTCCGCGGCGTCCGTCCGGACTGGAAAAATACGGACGGCTCGCCTTCGGGCGTCTTTTTCACCCGGCCAAACCGGGAACTGATTACGGCGATTGACCGGTCGCTCATGCCGGCACAGCCGTCTGACGGGGGGATAACGGCATGATGGATACCGCTTCTCTGGAAACACCGGAACAAACGCTTGCGAAAGCTTTCGCGCGGCATGTGCTGGACTGGGCATGTGAAACCATGGCGGAAAGCGGCGGCACGCTTGACCGCGCCACCCGTACCCTGCTGGAAAGGGCGACCTATTACACCAGTCTGGCGGTCTCCTCAGGCGATACCTGCCTGCCGCTGGTGGCGCTCGCTTCCGACGGAATGGATGATCGCGATGCATTGCGTGCCTCGCTACTGGCCTCCGGCATGGTCGCCCCTTCGGATGCGCCGGGCAGTGCGCCGCTCGTTCTCGACGGGGGCGACCGCCTGTATCTGCACCGCTATTTCGATTATGAACGCACGCTGGCGCAGCGGCTGGCGACGATGCGCGCGGTTCGCACCGTCGATACGAAATCCCTGCTTGCGCTTTTCAATGAACTTTTCTCCAGCTCGGACACCAACGAACCCGACTGGCAGAAAATCGCGGTGGCACTTGCATTGCGGCAACAGCTTCTGATCGTCTCGGGCGGGCCTGGAACGGGCAAAACGACCACGGTGGCATCGCTGCTGGCCTGCATTTTGCATACCGACAGAGACAACCGGATCATGCTGGCCGCGCCCACAGGCAAGGCGGCCGCCCGCATGCTTGAAGCGATCAGGGATCGTCTGGGCGGCCTGCCGCCCGAATTGCGGCCGCTGATTCCGCAACAGGCGCAAACCATCCACCGCCTGCTGGGCATGACAGCCGACGGGACTTCGGTCCGTTATCATGCGGACAATCCGCTGCCGCTGGATACGCTGGTCATCGACGAAGCCTCGATGCTCGATCTGGCGATGGCCGCGCGATTGTTCGATGCCGTTCCCGCCGGTGCGCGAGTGATATTGCTGGGCGACAAGGATCAGCTGGCCGCTGTGGAAGCGGGTTCGGTATTCGCCGAGCTGAGCGCGCACCGTGTTTTTTCGCAGGATTGCATGAACGATCTGGCGGCGCTGGCCGGATCATCAGCCCTGCCGGAGTCGCCATCGACGGCATCGCAAACCGCACCGCTGGCCGACAGTGTTGTATGGCTGACGCGCAATTACCGCTTCAATGCCGATTCCGGCATCGGGCTGCTGGCTTCGGATATCCGGGAACGCCGCACGCAGCAAGCCTTGCATCGGCTTTGTACCGGGCAATATCCTTCGGTCTGCTGGCGAGATATGGACGATCCTGGGCTCGCCGCTTCCTGTACCGGTTTTCTGCTGGAGCGGTATTCGCCTTATTTCGAATGCGTCAAAACCGCTCCCCATGACATCGCAAAGGTTTTCGCCACATTCAACCGTTTCCGCATCCTGTGCGCCGTGCGCGAGGGGCCTTTCGGCGTCGGCGAAATCAACCGCCAGATCGCCGCGGCGATGGCCAAAACCGTATCGTCCGCTTCCGGTGACGGTTCGGGATGGTTCGCCGGAAAACCGGTCATGATCCGGCGAAACGATTATGCCTTGCGTCTGTTCAACGGCGATGTCGGTATCGCGCTGCCGGACGGTACCGGCAATCTGGCGGTATGGTTCATGAAAGACGACAAGACGTTCCGCAGCGTCTCGCCATCCCGTCTGGGCATATATGAAACCTCGTTCGCCATGACGGTTCACCAGTCGCAGGGATCGGAGTTCGATGAGGTCGCCCTGCTCTTTCCAGAACAGTTTTACCGCGTACTGTGCCGCGAGCTGGTTTATACCGGCATCACCCGTGCCAGGGATACGATGACGGTCATGGCCGGCGCCAATGTGCTTGAACAAAGTTTGCAAACCGATTCCGCCAGACATTCCGGCCTTGCCGACCGCTTGCGGGAAGTGGCGTAAAAAAACGGACACTTGCACGGCGCCACAGGCGACATATTGGCTGATACTATTGTTTTTTCTTGTGTTTTGTTGGCAAAATGAAATATTGCCGGTCGATGGCGACCGGCACTCGGGACACAGGCTCTTGCAGCCTGTATGGCGATATGCGGGAAGCGGTATTTCCCTTTGACTGCAAGTTGGCCCATGCTTATCAACATTATCGAAGAAATCGCTGTCGGCACGGTGATCGTGCTGGTGTCTTCCATGATCGCCTGGCTTTACCATATCCGCCAGCTTTATGCGAGCGCACCGGTCCTGTTCCAGAACCATACGGATGACAGTCAATATCCTGTCTATCAGATCGTCATTTCCAACCGCGGCAACCAGGTCGAGGAAAATGTCCGTGTCGAACTCGATCCGTCCGTGCAGGCCAACATCGTCGCATCGAGCCTGACCGACGTGATACTGGTCAATCACGTCATCCATATCATGCGCATTCACAAAAAGCAGGAAGTCAACCTGCTGCTCCAGATCAGAAGCGGTTTTTTCGATTCGTCGAAAATCCTGTCGGTCTCGTCCAACGAAACCACCGGCAAAATCTGCAAGTCGCCGCATGACATTCCGTTCAATTACGGCGTCAGCGCACTCATCATCAGTTTGCTGATTGGTATCTGCCCGATTTTTTACTATACGGGACAAATCATCGACTACGTCACCGACAAGCTCGACGAACGCAATCTTTCCGGTATCAGCAATCAGGGATGGGGCAATCTCGATGCTTATCAGGAATCCGATCTTCGCAAGAGTTACAGCGACAACGAGTTCCCCGTCCGGCTGCTGGGTATCCGTAAAAAATCCGATTACAGCGACGTGTCCATACCCGACAGCCTCAAGCGCATATGGCCGCAACTCAACCAGAACAGCCTGTTGCTCAACTATGAAGTCAACAACAAGACGGCGTCCGATCTGGGCGTGCTGGCTTTTCGCCAGGGCGCATACAACACGCCTCCTTTTTACCGGAATGTCCCTCCCATGTCGAAAGCGGTCATCATCATCCCGGTCCGAACGGTACCCGCTTCCGGCAATATCCGGATCGAATTCATGTTCAGGCTGCATGCGGACTGGATGGACCGGATCGATCATACGTTCAATCCCGCAATACTGGACGGCACCGTCATCCGGCCGGCCGAAGAACACCAACCGTCCGGCAAGACAGGGACTGCCCCGGCGCACTGATCCGGCGACACCGGCACGCGCATGATACGGCAATTTCCGCCATGACGCTTCGTGAAACGATACGGGACCGGGACGCTTTACGGGAAATCTTTCCTGCATGACTGGCGACGGATGATTTTATTTTGACGGATGAGTGCGGTTTGGTAATACAATATGGCCGTTTTCAATCTTTATTGCACGAACTCCTGTTTGTCTTTTGCATGGAAAAAATCGCCAAAAGAATCGAGAACTGCCGTCACAGCATGAATATCAGCCAGTCCGAACTGGCACGTAAAATCGGCGTGACGCCGCAGGCCGTGCAAAAATGGGAAAAAGCGAAAAATCTTCCCCGCGGCACGACACTGAACAAACTGGCCGATGTACTCGGCGTATCGCCGGCCTATCTCCAGTTCGGCATTTCGGCAACGGCAAGCGTCCATTACCCGTCTGTCGAGGAAGAACATGCCGAATATCTGGTCGGCGACCGGATACATGCCTGCGACGACTGGCCTTTTTCCATCACCCGCGAACAATTCAGCCAGTTTTCCGATGAACAGCTTTCCCTGATCAACCGTTATATCGAAATTCTCTGGGAATCCATCGAAAAAAAGGAACACTGACACCGGTTTTCCGCTCACGACATCCTGCGGTGTGCGCGTGTACTCCGCGCGCCCTTCCGCATTTTCGTGAAATCCTGCCGTATTGCAACTTTTCGTTGTAGAAAAAATTTTTTTACTGTAACATTCGCTTTCAATCCTGTAACTTCCGATTCCAGATTTTCCGCTTCATCCGGAACGGTACAGGTCATCCGGACATAATTTGCGAAACGGTGCGGTATGCAGGACAGACTCGTCAACATTCATTACGAAATCATCCGCAATTCTGCGGGAAACAGCCCGGAAATCGCCGAGGGTATCGGCGATGCCTTGTTGCGACATTCGAACGGACATGATCTCGGCGAGGTGGCTACCGCCCTGCTGGCTGGCAACCGGGACGAGGTTTTCGATCTGATGGAAAAGATACTCGACGACGCCATCTGGGCCATGGCCACGGAACAATCACAGGAAAACGATCCTGACGGAAACTTTCGCTATAATGACTGAACAATCCACCATTCTGGAAGGACTGGAAATCAGCATCCATGCGCTGGTCCAGTCGATCAACGGGCTGATGCAGCGCGAGGAAAAGTTGCGCTCGCGCGGCCTGCATGAACGTGCCGACAAGGTACGCCTTGTGATCGACCGGCTTTATGCCCTGCGCGACGAACTGATCCGGATACTGGAAAAGCAGCGTCTGGAACGGACGACTGTGGTTTGAGCGGATATTTTTCGCCGGCCTTGCGTTCTTCGTTCGCTCCTTTCTTTTGTGTGCCAGCACAGTGCCACGTCTTCTTTCATGGACGTCGATCCTGTTGCCAGAAGAAAATAATTTTGCCGGCGAAAACTATCGCTGGCGCATTACCGGAATGATAAAATATTCCGCCTTCGGACAGTCTGCACGGATATCACTTTCGATCGTCTCACTGTCATCATCACCTGTTTTTCCAAAATGATTTTCGCAAGATGTCAGACT
Source organism: uncultured Oxalobacter sp. (assembly GCA_934277985.1). GTDB lineage: Bacteria > Pseudomonadota > Gammaproteobacteria > Burkholderiales > Burkholderiaceae_D > Oxalobacter > Oxalobacter paeniformigenes. The sequence continues at coordinate 7,618 of CAKQWF010000003.1, read as the reverse complement.
CCAGTATCGCCATTGTCATCCCCGTCTATAACGTAGAACGTTACCTTGCCGAATGTCTCGACAGCGTTCTGAAACAAACCTATCCGCACTTCGTCGCTTTTCTTGTCGACGACGGCTCAACCGATCGCTCAGGAGTCATTTGCGATGAATATGCACGACGCGACAACCGTTTCAGGGTGATTCACCAAACCAACAGTGGTGTATCGAGTGCACGCAACGCGGCACTCGACGCCATAGAAAAAGACGGTTCTTTCGACTTCATCGCCTTCATCGACAGCGATGATTTCGTCGCCCCCGGTTTTCTGTCTGAAATGGTTTCGGCGATTCTCAGCGAAAAAGTGGATTACGCCCTCTGCAATACAATCACCTTCAAGGATGGCGAAACACCTGTCGAACGAAAATTTCGCGTACCATACACAAGGCTGAACAAGGACAATATTCTGGAACAATACCTGGGTCTGCACGACTGGCGAAAATACAAAAGCAAGAAAAAATCCATTTTCAACAAAATATTTTCAGCCCCCATGCTCCGTGATTTGCGCTTCGATACCCGCATGAGAACGGGAGAAGATGTCCGGTATTTCGCAATGGTATCTTCCAGAATGTCTTCGGCCATCATGGTGGACCGCCCATTGTATTTTTACCGGGTTCGTGCCGGCAGCCTGATGACATCGCGCGCTCCGGTAACACCAGCAAGCCACACCGAAACGCCGGTACCCTCGGAAAAAACCATCACTCCGGATAACGGCCAAAGTACGGATCTCGGTCTGGATACCATCCGGCTTTTCATGAATCAGGCGCAAAACGACAGCCGTTTGTACTGGTCCATTCACGGACAACTTATCGATGGACTCTGGAAAAGGCTGAAAAACGCCTATGTCGCAAACATACCGCATGAAATCGACCATTGCAAAAAACAGCTTCTCAAGGAAATGCATCCATTCCGGCGCTTGAATGTCCGCCATTACCGTATGCGCTTTCTGCTTGCCCTGGGCGATTCTTTCATGAAAAAGTATTGTATCGACCGCAAGAAATAACCCCCCTGAATATCGGGGTACGGAAATTCGTGCGTGCTGCCCAAGCCGTTCATCCCTGTTCCGTCATGTATATGATGTTTTGCCGTGCAGCGGAACGGGACGCAAGCGCCGTTTTCTGCATGAACGGAAACACCTGCACAAGTGGAACCGCACGGGAAATCCCTTGTTTTCATGAACCGGTACGCTCCTGAAATATAATATCGGTCCCATTCATTTTTCAAGGGAGATCGTCCATCCATGAAACGGATCCAGCAATTTTTCCTGTTTGCCCTGATTCTGTGCTTTTCGGCACAGCTTCGCGCCCAGACCGTCATCGAAGCCGCCTTTTCGCCGGACGACGGTGCGGAAGCCCTGATTCTGAAAGTGATCGATGCCTCGCGGGAGAACCTGCGACTGGCCGCCTATTCGTTCACATCCCCTGCCGTCATGAAAAGCCTGCTCGCCGCCAAAAAACGGGGCGTGGACGTCCGCATCATCGTCGATGAAAAAGGCAACCGCTCCCAGGCCAGCAAGGCGGCCATGAACCTGGCCGTCAATGCCGATATCCCCCTGCGTACCGTATCGGCCTACCGTATCCATCACGACAAATACATCATCGTGGACGGCAAGCACGTCGAAACAGGCAGTTTCAATTACAGCAAGTCCGCCGCGAAAAACAACAGCGAAAACGTGATCGTGGTCTGGAACCGTCCGGACATCGCGAAACGCTATTTGCAGCACTGGGAATCCCGCTGGAAACAGGGAACCGACTGGAAGTCCGAATACTGAGCAGCCGATCCCGCACCCACAGGTCGAAAAAAAGGGCCGGAAAAATTCCGGCCCAGCCTGTCAAGGGGAAAGAAACATACCACACCCGCTTTGCCGGACATGGCACCCAATGACAAGCATAAGCCGTGCCATATGCCACCCCGCCGTCTGTTTTTCCATCATTTTCCCCTTTCATCCGTCCCACTCGCGTACTTTCGGTATGTTGTATCAACGGAAAAATGCCGCTACATTATCTGAAAACGACAATTTCGCCGGTTTGCACGCAGCAGGAGCTAGCGGTAGCGGTCGGAACTAATTATCCACTCGAACAGTATCGGGATTGCATAACGTTTTTTCGTTTGCGACAAAACGATCTGCCTGAAATATAAATGAGGATAACCTCGTTAAGGTTTGCATTTGAAAGAAAAATTTTCTTGTGCTGTGCCAACCCTCCAAACAAATCCGTTTTCATCTTCTGTACTGATACCATCTTATAACCAGCCTCTGTCCAGAACAGTGAATAATCAGAAGAAAAACTTGATATAATCGAAAATCATATCATTTCCTCATCCAATTATTTCATGAACATAGATCATCTGTTCCGTTTCCGTTCTATTCATGCTGTTCTCGATGGTTTTCATGAGCTCGAGAATCAGGAAATTTACTTTTCAGAAATAAACGAACTTAACGATCCACTGGAAGGATTCAAAAATATATATTGGGAAGGCGATGCTATTGTATGGAAAAATTTCTTTCGACATTACATTCTTAATTTGTTGCAAGCAATAATTTCCATTTATTCTGATGAAAAGAATTTCAATGCCAGCATACTAAAAAATTTTGTTTTTACAACAGACGAAGATTTGGATGGGACAAAGCTCAAGGATATATACAAAGATATATGTGAAAATTTCTTTCAAAACAGCACGATCAGCAATCTCATCAAATTTCTTCACTTCTCTGAAAGAAAAACAAACCGCGAAGAAATTTCATTTTACCTTCAAACAGTACACTTGTTCACTATAAGCAGCATATTAAACGAACTCGAAAAATATGAAATTAAATTAGCAAAAGATAATAAACAATTAAAAAATCTGGCAATCGAGTTTCTTAAATCCATAGAGAATACAATAAATATACCCATACACCCCATTCCGTTTACAAACCAAATTTTTTTGTCAGGACATCACATTTCTTCAGAATTGAACCTAATTTACAAATTCAACAATCCAGTCATAAAAAACAAATACTGGTATTTTATTTTGGTTAATTTTACAAATAGTTATCTTAATGCGCTCGAACAGATTTTATATCCAGAATGTTATATATCTTGTTTTGTCTCGAACCCTACAGATGCATCCATGTGGGGAACATATGGAGATAGTCACAAAGGAGTCTGCTTAAAATTTAAAACGCCAGAAAGACAAAACAAGCGATCATTATATCTTTATAATGTTGTTGGAATAGGCGGAACAAAAAAACAAAATGAAACTATTTATGAATATCAACCGTATCATTTTGACAAAATACAATATTCAGGAAAATTTCCTGAAATAGATTTCTTTTCATCCATTGGACATTTGCCAACTCTAAAACTTGATCGCTTTTGGTATAGAGACAATGATGGAAAATTCAGCACAAAAAGGAAAGAAGTATTCGATAATATGGAAAACTGGCGAAAAGTATATTGGGAAAAGTATTCCATATGCTATAAAACAAAATTACCAGAATGGCAACATGAACAAGAATATCGACTTCTTTTTCATTCTGGAATGCATGATTTCAGCCAGAAAGATTCAAGAAAACTGAAATACAGATTTTCGGATTTGTCCGGGATAATATTCGGCATGAAAACAAGTATTGAAGACAAAACACGAATCATAAAAATAATCCGCGACAAATGCATCAAGGAAAAGCGTAATGATTTTGATTTTTTCCAGGCTTATTACTCGACCATAACCAAAAAGATCGAATTGCATAAACTTTTATTAATCAAATTCAAATAAAGCGACTAATTTCTCATCAAGATAGTCCCTAAATATGTCCATTTACTTTTCCTGACAAAGAAAAACTTTTCATCGTATTCAACCCAATTCAGGTAGCTACAGCTTTCCTGTATCTGTTCGATTGTGATTTTCATTTTGTCATGATACTTGTACTGTACTTGCATCATGGTAGAACCGACAATATGCGGAAATGATGCGCTTTTTACTGTGCTTTTTTGAAAAATATTTCAATAAAACACGATAAGGCAGTTCAAGCTATTGTTTTTAAGTGAATTTTCCGGCCTGACAAGGCCGATCTGGAAGGAAGGTTGGAGCGGAGGACGGGAATCGAACCCGCGTCGTAAGCTTGGGAAGCTTCTGCTCTACCATTGAGCTACCCCCGCGATGATGCCGCCATTATAGCCTGCTTCATGCGTGCCGTCGCCTTTTTTGTGTCTCTCATTCGCTTCGTTCCCATTGCCGCTTCGGATTGTTGCCTTTTTTGCAACATGAGGCGTTTTTCCTGCGTGCGGCGGATGGCTGCGGTGGATCGGTTGAATGGGCAGCAGGCGGTCGCGTTCGGTTCGATGCGATGGCGCAGGCCATCCCAAACCGGACAAAATGCAGTAAAATTGCGTGCTCCGAACAAATGCGAGGGTGGCGAAATTGGTAGACGCACCAGGTTTAGGTCCTGACGCCATTGCGGTGTAGGGGTTCGAGTCCCCTCCCTCGCACCATGTTTTTCCGCTTCACGATTGCTTCCCCTTCTTTGCCTGTCTTTTCTTTGCCGTTTCAGGTCATGCCGTCCGGCATACGCCTTTCCTGTTTGCCTTGCCCCTTCATGGCATATGAAGCTGTTGTCATGCCGGCGGTGCGGCAGGCATGAAAAAACCTCTCTTGCGAGAGGTTTTTTCATCAAGCCCCCGGTCAATGATATTCCGGTTTCCTGTGTGTCGTACTGCATTGCGCACCTGCCAGGATTTCAGGTTGCGTCTTTTGGCTAGTTGGTCGGATACCCCTGTTTTTCCAGATAGAAGTCCAGCAGGTCTTCGGTATCGTAAAAGTCGGACCATGCCTGAACCGAGCGGATGCCCTGTTCCTGCATTTTGTACTGTTCGAAGTATTCGTTGCTTTCCGCAGTGTCCGTGATCTCCGGATGTGCCTGGAAGGGGTAGCCCTGTTTTTCCAGATAGACGTCCAGCAGGTCTTCGGTATCGTAAAAGTCGGACCATGCCTTGACGGAACGGATTCCCGGTTCCTGCATCTTGTATTGCTCGAAGTATTCGTTGCTTTCCGCGACTTCGGGGCATTCATTCTGCATGCAAGCTGTTTTCGTTTTGTCTGTTTCCTGTAGCGGTAGGTCTCCCGGCGCTTTCAAAGATTCGTTTGTTCCCATTGTGACTCCTGGCATTGATGTGCATTCCGGCTGCGTTTCATCGCGCTGTCGGGATATTTCGCCCGCTCTCCGGCGCACTGGAAATTCCATCGCATCTCTCTCGGTATAATAGTACCGTAAGTCAACACGTTCGTGGCGAACAGATACCGGTTATTGCGTTTTTTCATGCCGTTTCGCACGATTTCGTGCAAAGGACGATTTTTTAGCGACAGTTCCCGTCAGAAAACGATCCGTTTCCGTGCGAAAAACGGCACTTTTCTTCAGTGGGAGTTCTTTTTTTGCACTGCGACGGTGCATCTTTTTTCCGGGTGCTTTTCTGTCATTGCGACCGCCTGAGGCATTCTGTCCGTCTGTGTCGGGGCTTTTCTGGCGCTCCGGTCGCTTTCACTCCGTCACAACGGCCGGATACGACGGCAAAAAGTGGAGCATCCTCGTCTGAATTGGTTACAATACAGATTTTTCACCGGCGACGGCTGTCCGTATCCGGTCACTGGCACTGAAAGGTTAGAAATGAGCGAATCCGACAACATGTACGACAATACGGTACCGAGAGCATTCATGGAATCCCTGGGTTTTGAACTGCCGGAAGAAGCCTTCAGCTTCCAGATCGATGGTTCCGATATCGTCTTCACGCTCCAGATCGTCGAGGAAGTCGGTTGCGACTTCCGGATTTTCGAGCAACAGGAAAAATTCCCGCTGTCCGACGAACAGGTCGCCAAACTCAAGGAGGCCGGTTATTACCGTCCCGAAGGGTTCATGATCCTGTAATCGGCACGACAGCATGAACTGTGGCGCCGGTCGCGAAAAGACCGGTTCGCCTGGCATCGACACAACCATTTTTTTCATTCTTGACGGAAATTCATCCATGAACGAAAAAGAAATCGACAAAGCTTTTGGGGATTTTGAAAAGAAATACAACTTGCCTCCGGTTTTCCGGATGTCCAACGGCAAGATTCTGGGCGCTTTCATCATCACCAAGGACGGTGAATCTTTCATGATTACCTTTGAAAGCAGCGATGCGGATATTATGGAAGCCGCAGCCATGGTCAGCCCGGACAATACCGAAGCCGCAGCCGGCGATTTGCGTGCGCTCAAGGCGTTCTGTTCCGCGCCGCTCGTTCCCTCGCCTGCTCCCGATACGCTTCAGTAAGCGTCTGTCAGTACAGTGCACGACAGGCCGGCATCGCCGGCCTTTTGCGTTTCATCGCCCGGTGATCGTCTTGTCCCGCATGGGGTGTCGTTTTTTTGCAAGCCTGAGCGACACGCCTGACATGTTGAATGAAATGCGCACGTCAACCTACTGATATTCTTTCGCTTTCAAGACGGCGCCATTTCCGTTCGTTAAACGGAAGCGACTGATTTCAATAAACAAATTCCGTCTCGCGCCACCGTCTGATTTCAATATCCGCACTTTTTGTTTTACCATAAGTGCTTTATATCAGCATCCGGCATGCCATGGCAGTCGAACATTACGAAAATTTCCCCGTCGCATCCATTCTCCTGCCGCCGCACTTGCGGCAGCCGGTGGAGACGATTTATCGTTTCGCGCGTTCTGCCGACGATATCGCCGACGAGGGTGATCTGACACCGCATGAAAGGCTGGCCGCACTGGCGTTTTACAACAGGGAACTCGACCGGATCGAACACAGCGAGACGCCGGAAAACAGCCTGTTCGTTTCCCTTTCCGGCGTGATCCGCGATTTCAATCTGCCGATAGAACCGTTCAGGAACCTGCTTTCGGCTTTCCGGCAGGATATTTCCGTCACCCGTTACAATACCTATACCGATCTGCTCGATTACTGCCGCCGTTCCGCCAATCCTGTCGGCTTGCTGATGCTGCATCTGTACAAGGCGGCGACCGATGAAAACTGCCGGATGTCCAATGCCATCTGCACCGCGCTCCAGCTGATCAACTTCTGGCAGGATGTGGCGCTGGACTGGCTCAAGAACCGTATCTATATCCCGATGGAGGACATGCTCCGTTTCAGCGTCACGCCTGAAGATATCGCCAACAGCAAGGTGACGGAAAACTGGTGTTCGCTCATGGCATTCGAAATCGGTCGTACCCGCAAGCTGATGCTTTCCGGCGCGCCGCTGGCCGGAAAACTGCCCGGACGTATCGGCTGGGAACTCAGGCTTGTCGTACAAGGCGGCCTGCGTGTGCTGGAACGTATCGAAACGGCCGGTTTCGACGTATTCAGCCGCCGTCCGTTGCTGCGCGGCGGCGACTGGCTCAGTATCATCTGGCGTTGCCTGAAACGCCGCAGCCGCTGACACACCTTCCCTTTTCCCGAAAAAGGCTTGATAAACAGTATCTTGCGCCTTGTTTCGCCTAAATTGTGACATATATTCAAATTATAGGACACACTTGTTTTTGACAAGTCACTGTTTTTTCTTGTCTTTTGTTTTCCTTTCATATAGAATGCAGCCTTCGCTTTTTTTATTTCGGAGGT